>CANMUM010000010.1 GCA_947501025.1 uncultured Paracoccaceae bacterium
TGACCCAGATCCTATCGGGCATTTCTGGGTTGAACTGGCGATCCAATTGATTGCCCGCAACGATTGCAGCTTTGCCACCATAGTGGCCAGGACGGCGTTTATAGCCGGTTTGAGCTTTGATGGCTGCCGGACGCGTTAATCGCTCAGTACGATTAAGCCCGATGAAGCTTGCGGTAGCCATAGACTTTGCCGCTTTCTTCCCAAGATTCTTTCAACATCACCATTTGACGATGATCTTGCTGGTCACGATTGCTCAGCGGCCGTTTGAGCCAAGTGTAAAACCTGCGCGAAGGCACTTTCAGAACACGACACATGGAACGAACGCGAAACAATGGCGGATCCACCTCCATAGAGGTATACTTCATTTTGCATCTTTCGCGGAGTAACCTCTCGGGACATTGCTGCGCAATACCCTGTCGGTCAGCGCACCGTGGCCTTGTTCGAGAAAAATGATGAACAGAATCCTTTTTGATCCCTCCAAGTTTAAGATGTCGCGCTCCTCAGTGCCGCCTACAAGCTCTGCTTTAAACTTCCGAACTTCAATATCTTGATCCGTTTGTGCCTTCGGTTGCGAAAACTTGACCTTCCAAGCGTATAGTGATTTGGTTGTGATCCCAAGCCTGTCCGAGACGTCCTGAACGCTGTAACCAGGGTCAATAATTGGCCCCACAGAATCACGTTTAAAGTCTTCTGAATATCTAATTCCCTGCGGCATTTGTATAGCTTCTTTAATTCCATTTTACCAAGTAAAGTGTCTAGTAAATCGGGGGTAGCTCAGCTCACTCTTTGTGTATTCTTACGTCTCAACTTTCGGCTTTTACTTTCTGATTATGCGTTGTAAAACTTTTCCCAAGTGGAGGACTTTTTATGGCGATAACCAAAGAGCAACAAGCAGAGATTGAGGCGCAGCGCGGGCAATCCAACACAACTATGCGACCAACTGTTCCAGCGATGGAAGAGCGTCTCTACAAAGCCCACGAGGTTCTTGATCATGGATTGGTTCGCGTCATTGATTATATGGGCGATGACAGTGCGATTGTTCAGGCAGCTCGTGTGTCTTATGGCGAAGGGACGAAGCATGTTCAAAACGATCGCGGCTTGATCCGTTATTTGATGCGCCATTGGCATTCGACACCATTTGAAATGTGTGAATTGAAATTGCACGTTAAATTGCCCGTTTTTGTTGCGCGTCAATGGATACGTCACCGCACGGCCAATGTGAATGAGTATTCGGCTCGTTATTCAATTTTGGATCGTGAGTTTTATATTCCACAGCCCGAACAATTGGCGGCACAATCAAGCATAAATAACCAAGGTCGCGGTGCATTATTACAAGGTGAAGAGGCTGCTCGTGTACTCGAAATCCTTAAATCGGATGCAGGCCGTAGTTTTGATCACTATGAAGATATGCTCAGCCAAGATGGCCAAGACGGTCTCGCGCGGGAACTTGCGCGCATGAATCTGCCAATGAACACCTATACGCAATGGTATTGGAAAGTTGATTTGCATAATCTTCTCCACTTCTTGCGTTTGCGTGCTGATAGCCATGCGCAATATGAAATCCGTGTTTATGCCGATATCATTTGTGATATTGTGAAGGACTGGGCGCCGCTTGCTTATGAAGCATTTGAAGATTATCGCCTTGGAGCAGGACAGTTTTCAAAGCAAGGCATGGATGCATTGCGCAAAATGGTTAAAGGTGAAAAAGTCACCGCCGAGGATGTCGGGATGTCAGCTGGAGAATGGCGAGAGTTTGAGGCAAGCTTGAAGGGGTAGTTTATGGAATTATTACTCCCTAAGAACGATATAGAAAGGCACATAAAAGATATTATTTCAGAGGCTGAAGACCTGTCAGAGTTGGAGTCCCTATATAAATGGGGTCAGCGTACAAAGGACTATTTGCTTAATAGTATAAGAGAAAATGAATTCGCCGATAATTTTTGGTCTGATTCAAAGGCTGATTATAGTCCTATGGGTTTTTTCTCTAAAAATTTTACAGTGTCTAAATATGCTTTTGACAAACAAAGGGCTATGAAGTTTTTAAAATTATTTATTAGTGATCTAGAAAAAGTAGAAGCAACTCTTCCAGACAACATGCCTATAAATAATCTACAAAATAACCGTGTTTTCATCGTGCATGGTCACGATGAAGCTGTGAAGCAAAAAGTTGCAAGAACACTTGAACAACTGGGTTTAGAACCAATAATTTTGAGTGATCAGCCCAATGGTGGCAAAACAATCATAGAAAAGTTTGAAAAAGAGTCGAAAGCTGGTTTTGCCGTTGTGTTAATGACAGCCGATGATCAGGGTGGGTCGAATTCGGACGTTTCAGTAGGAAACTTGACTCCTCGCGCTCGGCAAAATGTTCTGCTTGAGCTTGGCTATTTCTTTGGAAAGCTTGGTCGTGAGTGTGTTTGCGTCTTGAAGGAGCAGAATGTAGAGGTCCCCACAGATATCTTAGGTATCGTTTATGAGGAAATCGACGCTAATGACAGTTGGAAAATTAAATTGGTTAAAGAATTGAAAGCGGCTGGTTATGATGTCAGTGCTGATAATATTATTTAGATATAACTTTATCTTATTTAAAACGTAAATTCTACACGCATTCCAATACTGCCTTCATCCTCGGCATCCGCATCATTATCGCTTTCGGTGAGAAGGCTTGCATTCAGTAATAGAGCGATATTTTCGGCAATAGGCGCGCGGTAACCAAGCTCATATGTCGTTTCTTTGCCGCTTGGCGCAAGTGAAACAACATTTGACGCCCCATCTTCAAGGGCATCCGCATCGAGATTGGCATTGCCCTCACTGACGACAATTGACTGACCGACACCAAAATCAAGACGATCGCCATCGCGTATAATGTTGTTGACATGAGCACCGATCGCCCAAGAATTTGAAGTGATCTCATCAAAGCCTGTGATCAAGCCCGTATTGGCCATTTCCACATTTGTTTTGGAAATATTGCCACGCGCATCAAAGCCGTATTTGTGATTTGACCAGCCAAAGCCAAAATGTACGGAATCTGTTGTGGATTTATCTATATCACCAAATCCGCCATTGAACACAGTTCCAAGAACTTGCCCGTCTTCGTTCATGCGAGAAAAGCCGAGGCCAATATCAAAATTACCAAAATATTGGGTATGTGAAACCATGGCGAGAGTTTGATCGTCATCGCTATCCCCAAAGAATGTGAGGCTCGAATGACTGCTGGAATCTGCTCGGCTTGCTTTTACGGCACCATTAAAATCAGCTATAGATAGAAATGGGTTGCTTTCAATAGATGTGTTGACGTTAAGAAGCGCGTCATCAAATGAGCTCCAATCGGTCAAATCGCCATAAGCCAATTCGAATGTCATTAACTGGTTGAATGCTTCGGAAGTCAGTTCTGTGTTGAGTAAATAGCGATCCGTGGTCGTTACCTTTTGAATGGATGAGGTTTGGTTTTGGCCAACATTGCTAAAATTGATCGCATATTCACGATTAAATATATCATATACGGGCAATGATTGGAGGGCGGCTACATTTGAAAATGCGCCATTCATCGCAGAGGATGTTGTGACTTGGGTCTCTTCAAATTCAGTTGTATTTTGACCATTGGCTAAGGTCGTTGTGCCAATAGGTTGCAAGGCTTGCTCAAGATTTATAGCCCCAGAGCCATATATCTCATCGACGCCTTCTTCACCGAGATCATCTGCGGTCATTAACATGATTTGAACGATATCTTCAGAACTGAGATCTGGAAAATACTCACGTAGGAGCGCGAATGACCCTGAAACAATAGCTGTCGCTTGAGATGTTCCGTCACTATCAAGATTGTAGCCACCATCGGCATCTGCAATTGTAACATCTTCACCAGGTGCAGCTAAACAATATGTCGGATCAACAGTATTACAACCATTCGAAAAATATGTAATTTCGTTATTTGCATCGAGCGCAACAACGGCGATTCCAAGACCGTTATACATTTCGCTGCCTGCAAAATAAGCGGGGAATCCAGCATTGCTTTCACTGCTATTTCCCGATGCCATAACTACAATAACACCTTGTGATGTTGCAGCGGAGATAGCTTGAACATCTTCGCCTTCGGCCATTTCCTCTAGCGTGTAACCATATCCAATTGTTTGTGACCAATCGGCCCCAAGGCTCATCGAAATAATATCTGCACCATTTGCAACTGCATACTCAATTCCATCAGCCAAATCATTATCATAAAAATATCCATATTGACTATCGGAAGCATCAATATTCAATATTGAGGTTTCTGGAGCAACTCCGAAAATTGTGCCATCAGAGTAAACGCCGACAATTGTAGACGCCATTGCTGTGCCATGCCCATGGTCATCACTGATTTCAATACCGTTGGCTCCGTAGTTTCCTGCAATATTCGCATTTTGTAATGCCTCATGCGTCCAGTCTATGCCCGTATCAATTATCGCAACGGTAGAACCTTCACCGGTTATGCCGGTTTCTGCCGCGTAATCAGCTCCTATCGAAAACGATACCCAATTAACTTCTGTAGGATCCGTTGATGAGCCCCATGGAATATCGACATTATCGTCGCCACCTTCATCACTACCATTACCACCACCACCGCCACATGCAATTAAAATTGAAGTGCTTGCCGCTAATAACGCAAATTTTGATAGCTTGATCATGCCTTTTCCCATATCCAATTTACAAACAATAGCGTGCAATGCAGTTGTTCACAATAAAAATATCGAATGAGAATCAACAATGTGTAAAGATGAATTATAGCTTTTATAAATTTATAATCTTAAGTCTGGCGGTGTGCTTTCATCAGTTAAGCTTTTGATAATCTCTTTGAAATCAGAGACTTTACTCTGATTAGACCCAAGTCTGCGCACAGAGACAGTTCCTTCTTCGACTTCACGCGCGCCAATAGCTAAAATCACAGGAACTTTGCCGAGTGAATGCTCGCGGACTTTATAATTGATTTTTTCATTGCGAATATCGGCTTCTGCGCGAATGCCCGCAGCTTTAAGCTCTTCAACAATTTCTAAAGCCCGATCATTGGCTTCGGTTGTAATGGTTGCAACGACCACTTGACGTGGTGCAAGCCATAATGGGAATTTGCCCGCATGCTCTTCGATCAAAATCCCAATAAAGCGCTCAAACGATCCAAGGGCTGCACGGTGCAACATAATAGGGCGGTGCTTTTCTCCATCGGCACCTATATAAGAAGCTCCCAAGCGTTCTGGCATGTTGGGGTCAACTTGCAAAGTGCCACATTGCCAATCGCGTCCAATGGCATCTGTCAGAACGAACTCAAGTTTTGGGCCATAAAATGCACCTTCGCCAGGATTGAGTTCAAATTCGTGACCTGCTGCTTTACAAGCATTTCCAAGTGCTTTTTCAACCAAATCCCAGCTTTCATCAGAACCAATACGTTTTTCAGGGCGGTCTGATAATTTAATACGCCATTTTGTGAAACCAAGCTCAGCGTAGATTTTAGATATAAAGTCGATGAATTTTTTGGTTTCCATCTCGATCTGATCTTCAGCGCAGAAAATATGTCCGTCATCTTGAGTAAAGCCACGCACACGCATAATGCCATGAAGTGCACCAGATGGCTCATAGCGATTACATGATCCAAACTCTGCCATGCGTAGGGGCAGGTCACGATAGGATTTTAAACCGTGATTGAATACCTGAATATGGCATGGGCAGTTCATGGGTTTAAGGGCATTTATTGTTTTTGCACGGGCGTGATCTTCATCCACCTCAACAATAAACATATTTTCTTGGTAGCTTTCCCAGTGACCAGAAGCCTCCCATAATTTGCGGTTCACAACTTGAGGCGTGTTCACTTCGACATATCCGTCTGCATATTGTTGGCGGCGCATATAATCTTGCAAAATTGTATAAATTTTCCAGCCATTTGGATGCCAGAAGATTTGCCCCGGCGCTTCTTCTTGCATGTGAAATAAGTTCATTTCACGGCCCAATTTGCGGTGATCGCGTAGCGCGGCTTGCTCCAAACGGTGGAGATAGTCTTTTAGCTCATTCTTGTTGCGCCAAGCTGTGCCGTAAATGCGCTGAAGTTGCTTATTATTGCTGTCCCCGCGCCAATAAGCTCCAGCGATGTTCATCAATTTGAAAGCATCGGCTGGAACTTGACCCGTATGTGCCAAATGGGGACCGCGGCAGAGATCTTGCCAATCCCCATGCCAATACATGCGCAAATCCTCATCGCCAGGGATGCTTTCGATCAGCTCAACTTTGAAGGGTTCGTTGTTCTTTTTATAATGCGCAATGGCATCGGGACGTGACCAGACTTCTGTTCGAACTGGATCACGTTTTTCAATAATTGAGCGCATGCGTTTTTCAATCACCGCAAGGTCTTCTGGTGTGAATGCCTCATCACGATCAAAATCGTAATACCAGCCATTATCAATGACTGGGCCGATTGTGACTTTGGTTTCTGGCCATAATTCTTGAACCGCGCGCGCCATAATATGGGCGCAGTCATGGCGAATGAGTTCAAGCGCGATCGCTTCATCTTTTGCCGAATGGATGGCAAATTCAATATCGCTTTCGATAGGGCGAGAGAGATCAACCAGCTCGCCATTATGAGAACAGGCGATTGCGGCTTTTGCGAGTGATTTTGAAATATCCGCGGCAATTTCTAGGCCAGTGATGCCAGCTGAATATGTGCGCTTGGCTCCATCAGGGAGCGTTATTGTGATCTGTGTCATGATGATCCTTTCGGTTTGACGACTACGACACGTCCGTTTGAAGGTAGGCACAAGCTCGTTGCACCCGCTTGCAGGCACATTTAGATCATCTCTGTGTAAGGTTCAAGATTGTTGGATCGATTTAATTGATCAGATCGTGTATTTAAGACCTCGCTTAGTTAAAAGATACAATAAATGAAAAGCTTTCAGAAATGGTTCGAATTGCTTATTTGCTCAGGATTGGTCAATTTAGTTTCAGTTTTTGTCGTTTTGCAAACTGCAATAAATACAAAATTAGTTGTGTCCATAGAGTAGGCCAGCAATTTCACCGTCGTCAAATCCGGCTGCAATCTCTTCAGAGTCAGGCCCATATAATCCGCCAACGGCTTCGTGTTCACCATATTGATCATTAATCGTTAAATTGACGCTTGTTCCATCTAACGTGCCTGAGATCACCACATTTGAATCGGAGGTGCCAGTGCTAAGTGTGCGGCCTAAAATACCTCCTGAATCAAAATCAACCACAACGATGGCCTCATAGACATAGTTTGGATTATTTGGACTGGTTGAATCAGCTGTCATATATGCACCATTATATTGGACGCTGCCGCTCAGTGTTGATTGGCTTTCCTCGCCGACTAAGCCATAAAATGCAAAGTTTTCAATATCGTCTTCACTGTTTGAATATGATCCAGCAAAACCCGCAACATAATCTCCGTCAATAGCGATATAGGCTTTGCTTTCATCGTCTGAAATACTTTGTTGTAAGATCGGTTGCCCCGTATAGTCGCCAAGATAGATTGTGGTTGATTCAAATTCGACACCATTGACCTCTGCTGAATATGTATCTCCGTCAATTGATATGTCTGTTCCTGAACTCGTCCACGAATCTGGTATAGTGGTGTTTGACAAACTATCTTCGCTTGTGTTGCTATCGCTTGATGAGCCGCACGAAGCTAAAAGCGCAAATAGTGTAAGAAGGGGGGTCATTTGATTTCGCATAGGAGAGACCTTTGAATTATTTTATCAAAGGAATCAGTATCAGGTTAAGATTAAGCAATCCTTACATCGGGATTGGAAAAAGACGCCTTACATTTTCGATATCTATGAGTGCTTCTTTTGGAAGTGGGCTTTGTGATCCCTTAAAAATATGTTTGAGTTGCCCGATATCAGTCGCGCCAATAATGACGGAGGCGACAAAAGGCTGAGATAAACAAAAACGATAAGCAAACTCAACAGGGTCAATACCATATTTCTCAGCGATTTCTAAATATCCGCGTGTGGCATTCCAAACCTGTGGTGATGACGCACGGCCACTTAAATCGGGGTTCAAATGCCTGCGTGACGGAATGGGTGTTTGGCTGCCATCTTTACCATATTTTCCCGTTAAAATCCCACAGGCTAGCGATGAATAGGTCAAAAGGCCAATATTTTCACGCTGGCTAATTTCGCTGAGATCAGGTTCGTAAATACGGTGAAGCAGGGAGTATTCATGCTGAGTTGTCGACATTTTGATGATGTTGTTGGCCTTGGATAGTTCCTGCATTTTCATTACACCCCAAGCCGTATCATTGGATGTGCCATAGGCAAGAATTTTGCCTTCACGTTTGAAATTATCAAGAGTTTCTAATGTTTCCAATAGATTATCTTCAATTTCTGATGTACTGTGCTGGCTGACTTCATATCCCCATAGGGCTCTGAAATGATAAGCGCCTCGGTTTGTCCAATGAAGTTGATAGAGATCGATAGTATCGGTCTGCAAGTTTTGTAATGAACGCTCAAGCGCCTTGATTAGCTGCTTCTTATCAATGGGTTCACCATTGCGAGCGCTCATATTGCCGATCCCTACGATCTTGCTCATCAATATCACATTCTCGCGATCACCACGGCTTTGAAAATATCGACCAATGATGCGTTCACTTTCGCCTTGAGTTTCTCTGGAAATGGGATTTACAGGGTAGAGTTCGGCGGTATCAAAAGCATTTATGCCGTTTTGCAATGCGAAATCCATTTGTGCAAAAGCATCGCTCTCTGGGGTCTGGGTGCCATATGTCATCGTCCCAAGAGTTAGCGGTGATATATCGGTATCTAAGTTTGGCAGTGATTTCATCATATCTATTTTCCGTACTTATTTGGCGTTGAGATTAGTGCTATCGGGAGCTGTCCGCAATGTCGTACATGCCCTAAATATTAATTTTTTGTTTGCCAAAAAGCGGATTCGTGCTATAGGCGCGCAAGTGTAGAGAGTTTACAGGATTCTCAACCTTGCAAATGTGACCTTAGGTCACTATGTCAAAGAGGTAGGGCGCAAGCTCTCGTAACAAAAAGAGGAAATCAATATGAGCGACGTATCAGATCGTGTAAAAAAAATCGTCATCGAGCACCTAGATGCTGATGAAGGCAAAATCACAGAAACAGCAAACTTTATCGACGATCTGGGCGCAGACAGCCTCGACACAGTTGAATTGGTTATGGCATTTGAAGAAGAGTTCGGTATCGAAATTCCTGATGATGCAGCTGAAAAAATTCAAACATTTGGTGATGCAGTTAACTTCATCACAGAAGCTTCTGCTTAAGTCGCTTTGAAATGTATAAAGAAGGCGCCCGATTGAGGCGCCTTTTTTTTATGCCTATGGGTTTATTCGTTAATTATATTATGTTCGGGGCCATAGGGGAATTTGGTGATGTTTTCCGCGCCATATTTGCCAATGACCAAAATATCATGCTCCCTATACCCGCCAGCGCCAGCATTGCCTTCTGGTATCCAAAGCATTGGCTCCATTGAAACCACCATATTTTCACTTAATACAGTGTCGATATCCTCACGGAACTCAAGGCCTGCCTCGCGGCCGTAATAATGAGACAGTACACCAAAGCTATGCCCATAGCCAAATGAGCGATATTGAAGCAAATCACGTGATGCAAAAAATTCGTTGATCTCCGCACAAAGATCCGAGCATTTTATCCCAGGTTTGATGAGCGATATGCCGAGTTCATGCGCGGCGACATTCGCTTCCCAAATTTTAAGAGATTTAGCGTCGGGTTCACCAAGGAATAATGTGCGTTCAAGCGCGGTGTAATATCCTGAAATCATTGGAAATGTGTTGAGGCTGAGAATGTCACCTTTTTTAAGCTTGCGCGTTGTGACGGGATTATGGGCGCCATCTGTGTTGATACCAGATTGAAACCATACCCAATTATCGCGCAGTTCGGAATGAGGATGTGAGCGGGTAATTTCGATCTCCAAGGCATTGCGCCCAGCCATTGCGATTTCAATCTCGCTTGCACCTTCTTTGATGGCTTCATGAATGGCGAAGCCCCCGATATCTGCCACACGCGAACCTTCACGTATAAGCGCGATTTCGGCATCTGATTTGACCATGCGCTGCGCCATTGTATCGGAGGAAATATCAAATGATTTCAAATCATTAATGCAGTCTGTAAACTTTTTTTGCATCGCGCCAGTCACATGGTCGCCCTCAAATCCTATCTTGCGGGCATTGCCAATAAGATGAGCGATTGCGCGATAGAAATTGTCTCGCTTCCAGTCGGTATAGATCACATTTTCAAATGCCCCTCGGCGCCAAGGTTGCCCGCCATCGATATTGGCTGTGACGGTTGTGGCTTTGTCATGGGTCACAACAAGGCCATAGGGACGACCAAAGCTGCAATACATAAAGCCCGAATAATAACCAATATTGTGCATGGAGGTCATAATAATAGCTTCAAGCCCTTGTTTTTTCATGATTTTGCGAAGGCCTGCAAGGCGCGTTTCATATTCGTTTTGGAGAAATGGCAAAATGGCTTTCTCGCCATTATGATAGGTAAAAAACTCATTTTTACGAAAAGAATTGAGCTGGTTTTCTGTGTGATTTGACATAATGTCTCCTACAATAAGCCGGGCGTGCAGGACGGTTATGCGCATATATATGCGGTCATTTGGGGGATTTTTGTGACGCCATCACAAGCCCATTTGATGATATGAATTTGCGCCCAAAAAAGACTTCGGTCAAGAGATTTTTTCTATTTACGAATTGCCAAATGAACCCAATATTCATGTACCGTAATCGCACGGTAATCAGCCCGTAATAGGTCGGTATGGTTTTGATTAATCAATCCGTTCAGCTTTGCTGTATTTTTGAGTTATCGCAGCGGCGGAGCTGTCGAGATCGGCCATGAGGGTTTCTTCGGTGACATTGAGCATTTCAAGCTCGCGGCGCATTTGCTCTTTTGCCTCTCCTGGGACAATAAAGCGGGCATGACCATAGCAGGGGATATTGGGATTGAGTTTGAGAATTTTGTCACGTTCATAGCGGCTATGAAGGGCGGAGATGATGAATGCGCCTGATTGCGCTTTGACGCGCTCAATGCGGCGCTCTGGCTCGACGATAAAGGGGCGGAGGAAATCGCCATAATTGAAACGCTCTTGAAAATGCGGTTTTTCTTCCTGAATATAATTGAGGAGCTTATCTCGTGCGCTATGAAACGATCCGCTTTTGTCGCGGCCAAGCATTGTGCATTGTTCACGAAATGAGAGCCTTGTAAAATTGGCAAGGATGGAGATGGTATCGGAATTAAAGGGTTTGATCATTCCTTTGCTTGGCAGAAAAATATGTACATGGCCATGACTGCCTGATTGCCGCCGCTTGCGTTGAATAAGGCGACGAGGGGATTTCGGGTGACGTCGAGGAGACGATTGGGGAGGCCGTGATGGCGGGCAGTGACCATTTTGGCGAAATGCGAGCTTTGTTCAAAACTTGCGGGATTGCGGGTCATCATATCTGTCATGATGTCAGCCTCATAGCGCTGATGGCGAAAGGCTTTGCGGACTTTGTCATAGCGATTGATCACGGGCGCGAGCTTGTAATTTATATCACTTTCCCCACGGAAATAGGGCTGGTCAGATGTTTTGATGAGCTTTTGAATGTCTTCATTATCTAGAAATTCAGAAACGGAAGAAATTGCGATGGGTTCGAATGGCTCATGTTTTTGCTGGTCTTGATCATTCCAAAAATTGGCTTGCCAATAGTGGGCACCCTGCAGATTGGTACCTTGAAGATCAGCCTCAAAAAGATCTGCGCTCTGAAGATTTGCCCTCCAAAAGCCCGTGTTTCGTAGATTGCTGAAAGACATATCAGCGCTTTGTAGATTGGCCCAGCCAAATGCCGTGCGCTTGAGATCGGCTCCTAAAAGCACCGCGCCTTCAAGATTCGCATTCCAAAGCATCGCGCCTTGGAGATTAAAATCAATAAGATCCGCGCCTTGAAGGTCTGGCCTAAAGTGCCTTCCTTGTTTTCTTTGCCATTTGTTCCATGCTTCGGGGCCTTCGTGGAGTTTTGCGAGATGTTCTTTATTGGCCATATGTGTTTCTTTATTGTGTTTGAGGGAAGTTTATCGCCTTGCGCGGGTTATGCAAGCTATGATTGTGTGGTTTGTGGTGTTCAAGATATTGAAAAAATGTACATAAAATCTGATTTTCGAGCCAAAATGTTAATTTTTATCGCCAGAATCCGCTTTTTACTTGCAGGCGCGGGCGCGGGTCATTAATTTGACGGTGATATTATTTAAGGCCCGTTCAAAAAATGGGCAGATTGATAATCATAGGCAGAATGCAAGGAGGCAATATGCGCAGAGTCGTCGTTACAGGATTAGGAATGGTTTCACCGCTTGCAACGGGGGTTGATGCGACATGGGAACGTATTTTGGCGGGGAAATCTGCGGCGCGCATGATGGAAGGTTTTGAAACCTCTGATCTCAAAACGAAATATGCTTGCCAAATTCGCCGCGGTGATGGCACGGATGGAACATTCAATCCAGATGATTTCATGACGGGTAAAGAACAGCGCAAGGTTGATGATTTTATCATTTACGGCATGGCTGCGGCTGCGCAAGCGGTTGAGGATGCGGCTTGGATGCCTGAAGATGAAGAAGCCAAGTTGCGCACTGGTGTGATGATTGGTTCGGGAATTGGCGGGTTGAATTCGATTGCAGACACAGCGGTGATGATGAATGAAAAAGGCCCGTCACGCGTGAGTCCGTTTTTTATCCCAGGGGCGTTGATCAATCTCGTATCTGGCCAAGTGTCAATTAAATATGGCTTTAAAGGACCAAATCACTCGGTGGTGACGGCATGTTCAACAGGTGCGCATGCGATTGGTGATGCGGCGCGGTTGATTGCGTTTGATGATGCGGATGTCATGATTGCAGGCGGCACAGAAAGCCCGATTGGACGTGTTGGGATTGCAGGTTTTAATGCGTGTAAGGCTCTCTCGACAAAATGGGATGAAGACCCAACCAAAGCTTCGCGCCCTTATGATAATGACCGTGATGGTTTTGTGATGGGTGAGGGCGCTGGTATTGTGGTACTTGAAGAATATGAGCACGCGAAAGCACGCGGTGCCAAAATATATGCAGAGATATTGGGTTATGGTCTTTCGGGCGATGCTTATCATATCACCGCACCCGCAGAAGATGGCGATGGTGGTTATCGAGCTATGGCGGCTGCGCTCAAACGTGCGGGGCTTGAGCCGGATGCGGTTGATTATGTCAATGCACATGGGACATCTACAATGGCCGATACGATTGAGCTTGGGGCGGTTGAGCGATTGCTTGGTGATCATGCAAAAAATGTGACGATGTCATCCACAAAATCGAGCATTGGTCATCTTTTGGGAGCTGCTGGAGCGGTTGAGGCGATTTTCTGCGTTCTTGCATTGCGCGATCAAATTGCACCACCAACAATTAATCTTGATAATCCAGCTGTGGAACCAAAATTGAATTTGGCTGCAAATAATGCTCAAAAACGCAAAATTGATGTTGCTATGTCCAATAGTTTTGGGTTTGGCGGAACCAATGCCAGCTTGCTGATGGGTAAGGCGCCTTAATGAGCAAGAAGCCTAAGACAGAAGAGAAAGCGCTAGCCAAGCCGAAAAAGCGTTTCTCACGACTTTCTATGCTTGTCAATCTTTTGGTCTTTATGCTTGTTTTAGCACTTGTAGCTGCCTATCTTGTGAAAGAATATTTTGTGAGGGCAGGTCATCACAGTGAGGTTGTGGTGATTGATGTCCCACAAGGTTCGGGTCTTAATGCTGTCACCAAAATATTGGAAGATCGGGATTTGATCGCGAATGCAACCTTTTTTAAGGTCGCCGCATATTATCAAGGCATTGAGAGCGACTGGAAATTTGGTGAATATGAAATCCCAGCACATGCGTCTATGGCGGATATTCAAGACATTTTGACGGAAGGCAAAGCCATTCAGTTGAGCGTCACGCTCCCAGAAGGGTTGACGTCATGGCAATTTGTTCAAAGGCTTAACGCCGTGCCTGAACTGACTGGTGAGATAACGGAGATACCCGCTGAGGGGTCGCTCGCACCAAATACATATTCATTCTTGCGTGGAGATGACCGTCAATTGATTATTGATCGTATGCAAGAAGATCAGATCGAGACTCTCGCACAAGCTTGGGAAAATCGTGCCGAAGGTTTGCCGCTGAACTCTCCAGAGGAATTATTGATCTTGGCAAGTATCGTTGAGCGTGAAACGGGCAATGCTGAAGAGCGCCCGATTGTTGCATCTGTATTTGTTAATCGATTAAATCAAGGTATCAAATTACAAACCGATCCGACAGTGATCTATGGCATTACATTGGGTGAAGGTGGTCTTGGCCGCGGTTTGCGCCGCTCAGAACTTAATCGTGAGACTCCCTATAATACATATGTCATCCCAGGTCTTCCACCAACGCCAATTGCAAATCCAGGTAAGGCGGCTTTGCAAGCCGTGGCTAATCCTGCTGATACTGAGTTTATTTATTTTGTCGCTAAAACGTTAAGTCCTCGTGATGGACATGTGTTTGCAAAAACACTTGATGAACATAATGCGAATGTAGCTAATTATAGAAGATTAGAATCCGAAGCGAATTAATTTATCTATAATGATTGAGAATATATGAGCGATGATACCTCTAGCCTATCGCAGCTTGGAATTTTCCATTGTACCGTACGGTTCTAGAGCTTTGAAAAACTTAGAAAAATTCCGTTAACCCTTTGTAAGGGTCTGTTTTTATTGACTTTACGAACGCTGTAAAGTATAACTATTACATGCTGGACGAGATGGACAAAACGACGAAGGAATAATCCTGAAGCTGTTTTATTTATCTTTACTCGGATCATTTTAGAAAGGGATCGATAAAATGACACGAGCAATACAAACACAAATGGAAACGACGACAACATCAAACGAGCTTGAAATCGAGCTTACAAAAGATACGTATAATCGGGCAAAACGTGCGATTAACAGATCTGCAAACCGCGTTGAAGAAGCGGTTGAGGGTGCTGACGAGAAAACTCTCTTGGTGCTTGAGAAGAATTTGGCCATGCATAATAAAATGCTGGACAATTTGATGAAACTTACAGGAGGACTTAATGCAGGTCAGCCAGAATCCAAAACAGTCGAAATCGACCTTGATGCCGCAAGAAGCGAAATTGTTGAAAGACTATCTCGCATCCGCTCAGCCTCATGAGCTTGACGACTTTTTAAACAGTCTATCGCCAAATACGATTGCTGCAATGCCTTGGTTATTTGATATCTGGGCATTGCCGCACCAAACACCTCCAGAAGGTAATTGGCGTAATTGGCTTCTTCTTGGGGGACGCGGCGCGGGGAAAACCCGCGCTGGCGCCGAGTGGATACGTAGTCTTGTCGAGGGCTCTACACCCTCAGAGGCAGGACAATATAAACGGATTGCATTGGTCGCTGACACAATAGACCAAGCGCGGGAAGTTATGATTTTTGGAGAAAGCGGAATTCTTGCATGTACGCCGCCAGATCGTAGGCCTAAATGGGTTGCAACACGCAAAATGCTTGAATGGCCAAATGGCGCTACGGCACAGATTTTTTCTGGCTCTGAGCCTGAAAGTTTACGGGGGCCACAATTTGATGCAGCTTGGCTTGATGAATTTGGAAAGTGGAAAAAAGCCAAAGATACATGGGAAATGCTGCAATTTGGTCTTCGTTTAGGCGATGATCCAAAAATATTAATTACAACAACACCTCGGACTGTGGGCATCTTAAAAAAACTTATGGATGACCCAGATACGGTTCAAACACACGCACCAACGGATGCAAATCGTGCGAATTTGGCACCTGGTTTTTTAGAAGCCATTGAAACGCAATATGCAGGAACACGACTTGGTCGCCAAGAAATTGACGGTGAGATGATCACCGATGTTGATGGTGCTTTATTTACATATGAGATGATTGAACGTTGCAGAGAGGATGCGCCAGAAAAGTTTGACCGCATCATTGTCGCGGTTGATCCACCAGCAAGTCACCATTCCAAATCAGATGAATGCGGTATTATTGTCGCAGGAGCTGTTTTTGACGGGCAGGACCAGCGTAATTGGCGTGCATATGTGTTGGCAGATTTATCGATGAAACAAGCAAGGCCTGAAGAATGGGCTGCTCGAGCAGTTGCTGGCTATCATGAATTTGGTGCTGATTGTGTTCTTGCTGAAGTCAATCAAGGCGGGAACATGGTAGAGAGCTTAATTAAGCAAGTTGACCCATCCACAGCTTTTCGAGCAGCAAGAGCGACACATGGCAAAAGTATTCGCGCTGAACCTATTGCAGCACTTTATGCACAAGGCCGAGTTAAACATGTCGATATTTTTGAATCTCTTGAAGATCAAATGCTGTTGATGACAACCACTGGTTTTCATGGCGGAGGAAGTCCAGATCGGCTTGATGCGATGGTATGGGCGATCAATGAGTTAATGGTTAATAAAACGGTCGTTAAATTCGAACCAAAAATTCGCGGTTTATAATTAATTCAAATAGATAAGGAGTGGTCTATGGCGTTTAAGCTATTTGCCAAGTCAGAGCCTGTGCCTGAAAAGAAAGCAGGGATACCGATGGGTGTTGTTGAATTTACAGGGCCAGTGAATGCAATTTGGAGCGGCCGATCAGCAGCATCTTTAACGCGAACGGGGTTTCTAAATAATCCGATTGGTTTTCGTTGTATAAAGCTCATTGCTGAGAGTTCTGCTGCATTAGATTGGGTGCTACAAGATGATCAAATGCGATACTCATCTCACCCCATCCTTTCGCTGATCAACAGACCCAATGCTCACCAAGGTGGTGCAAGCTTTCTTGAAGAGTTTTATGGGCAAATCTTGCTAACTGGAAATGGCTATATTGAAGCTGTTACCAATGAGGATGGGGTCCCAGTTGCATTGCATGTCTTGCGCTCAGATCGCATGAGCGCTGTTCCTGGTCGAGATGGTTGGCCAGTTGCATATGAATACAAAGTTGGAAAATCGAAATGCCGCTTTCCACTTGATGAGGTGTTCCCTCGTATTTTGCATGTAAAAAGTTTTCACCCACAAGATGATCATTATGGTTTGTCACCATTAATGGCTGCAGCAAGTGCAATTGATGTTCATAATGCTGCAAGCCAATGGTCAAAAGCTTTGCTAGATAATGCTGCCCGTCCTTCTGGAGCTATAGTGTATAAAGGAGTGGACGGAAACGGCTCTATGTCAAATGATCAATATTCCAGACTGGTTGATGAACTTGAGAGCAATCATCAAGGTGCCAAAAATGCTGGGCGGCCTATGTTGCTTGAGGGTGGCTTGGATTGGAAGCAAATGGGCTTTAGTCCTTCTGATATGGAGTTTCACCAAACAAAAGCAAGCGCCGCACGTGAAATATCACTAGCCCTTGGGGTTCCCCCAATGTTGCTTGGGCTTCCTGGTGATAATACTTACGCAAATTACCAAGAAGCTAATCGCGCTTTTTTCAGGTTAACAATTTTGCCATTAGTAAGCCACTTAGCATCGGCACTTTCACACTGGTTGAATCGCTCTGATATATCAGAAGAGGATATCGAACTTCGTGTTGATATGGATAAGCTTCCAGCTCTTGCTAGTGAACGAGAGCAAGATTGGCGACGTATTTCCTCAGCTGATTTTTTGAGCGACTCAGAGAAACGAACAATGCTTGGTTTCCCTGCGGAGATCGAATCTTAGATGTCCGTAGTGCGTTCAGGGGGGTCTCGTTTTTTGTATGACCCATTTGATGCTGCAAATGCACGCATTGAAACCCATGAAAAAGTTTCACAAGAGCGCTGGATCGCACTTGAGCGCCGCTTGGATGGTATAGAGACAATGCTTGAGCGACAAGAACGTCGTATCTGGTTAGCCGTATATGGGGCTGCAACATTGTTTGCAGGTGATCGAATTTATCAAATGTTATCGACAGTCACAACTTAGGAGTGAATGATGAAGGAAGCAAATTATGGGCTTGAGACAAAGCTCATGTCTGGGCAAATGGATCAGGTCATAACTGAAGGTAATACTATATCAGGTTATGCTTCGATATTTGGATTGCCAGACCAATCAAAAGATGTGGTTCAGAAAGGTGCGTTTGAGACAGGCTTAAGCCGTCTAAAGGAACGTGGATCAAAAATTAAAATGCTTTGGCAACATGATCCATCACAGCCTATTGGTGTTTGGGATGAGGTTTATGAAGATGAACACGGCCTTTATGTGCGTGGTTATATTCTTGAAGATGTTCCACAGGGCGCTCAAGCATTGAGTTTGATAAGGGCAGGTGCAATTGATGGATTATCAATAGGCTATAAGACACTGATTTCCCAAAAAGATAAAATGGGTCGGCGGTTATTAAAATCTGTGGAGCTTTGGGAAGTTTCATTGGTTACCTTTCCGATGTTGCAGGATGCAAAAGTCAGTATTTCAGAAGTAAAAAATGAACAAAATGTAGTGACGGGCTTGATCGGTAATTTGCGTGAGCTTCGTTCTAAAATTTCAAATACTCAATTTTAAATGGAGAATACAATGAACGACCCTGACATAAATACACTTTGTTTAGAGCTCAATCACGAAATTACAGAACTTAAATCGACATTAGCAACACAAGCGAAAGAGAAAAAGAAACAAATGCACACACATATTGAAAATCATACCCGTCCAGCATTATCTGCAAAGGCAAATACGGATGACATCCACCAAAAAGCAATTGATGCTTATGTGCGCCGCGGTGATGAAGTGGAGCTTCGAGAGGTCGCGCTGGAAGGTAAATCAATGTCAATGAGTGTAAATGCTGACGGCGGGTTCCTTGTCGATCCGATGACTGCTGAAAAAATCACATCGGCTTTATACGGCGCTTCAAGTCTGCGCTCTGTGGCCAATGTTGTACAGGTGGAAGCATCTGCATATGATGTTTTGGTTGATCATGGTGAATTTGAAGCGGGATGGGCGGATGAAAACACACCTTCAATCGAAACGAGTAATACTCAATTTGATCGCATTTCAATCCCATTATATGAGTTATCCGCATTGCCTAAGTCTAGCCAGAGATTGCTGGACGATGCCGCATTTAATGTTGAGGAATGGCTTGCTACACGCATTGCAGATAAATTTTCTCGCTCGGAAAGCGCTGCTTTTATTTCGGGTGATGGAATTGATAAGCCCAAGGGGTTCTTGTCGCATCAATGTGTCGAAAATGACCTTTGGGAATGGGGTAAAATCGGTATTGTGAAAACTGGCGTAAATGGTGATTTTGATGCAAGTAATCCTGCTGACGCAATTGTTGATTTGGTTTACGCACTTCCGTCGCGCTACCGGCTTGGAGCAAATTTTGTTATGAATTCAAAAACTGCGGGCGCTGTACGTAAAATGAAAGATGCCGATGGACGTTTCCTTTGGAGTGATGGGTTGGCATCAGAAGAACCTGCTCGCTTGATGGGTTATAAAGTTCTCATTTGTGAAGATATGCCAGATATTTCGGAAGGATCGAATGCGATCGCTTTTGGTAATTTTAGTGCAGGATATACAATCGCAGAACGCCCAGATTTACGCATACTTAGAGACCCATACTCTGCTAAACCTCATGTTCTATTTTATGCAACCAAGCGTGTTGGCGGTGATGTCAGTGACTTTGCTGCGATCAAACTGTTGAGCTTTGATACATAATTTAGAATTCGGATTCCCTCACTTGTCCAGCCTCTAACCGAGTGAGTGAGGGATGATGATAACTTTTAGAAGGATTTTAAATGCATTTTGAAGATATCACTACTGTTTCAAATGCTGATTTGCCGAGCGCAGAACTTGCCGACTATCTTCAATTGCAGTCGGATGCAACGGGGGCGGTACGTCAAAATCAGCATCTCGATAGCTCATTAAAAGCAGCTTTGCATGAAGTTGAATCACGTACGGGAAGATTTTTGTTGCAAAAAAATATTGAGATCAAAACAAAATACAAACCGTGTATAAATTTTAATATTGGCAAAGCTGATAATGTGCAAATCAATCAGGTCTATTTTGATTTGGAAGAACCGAGTTATTTGACTGAAGATGAATACATATATTTACCATCAAATTCAACCTCGAAACTTGAGATAAGCGTCCCAGCAAAAGCTGAAGATGTAGTGGTTAGGCTCTCTGTTGGCCAACAACATTGGGATGATGTTGTTGCGGACTTAAAGATGGCGGTCATAACACTCTCGGCGTATTATTATGAGCAAAGATACGACCAATCCAAATCTAATATTGGAATGCCAAAGTTAGTTGAAGCGTTGATTGAAAAACATCGTACAATAAGAATATAGCGAGGTTATTTTATGCGCTTAAAATTTTTGATGCAGCAAGCAATTGATCAAGCGGATGATTCTGGTGGGTATAGCCGCGACTGGGTTGATATGGGCTTTATTTGGGGCAAATTTAAAAACAGTTCAGGAATGTCAGGATCATACCAAGGCAGTAAACTACAATTCAAATCATATAATGTAGATTTATTTGATGCAAATAACTCAGGAATATCAATTGGTTGGAGATTAGAATGTGAAGGCGTCAATTATGAAGTTACTCGTATTTTTAGATCAAATAAGAACATCACACAGGTTTCATTGAGGAGTTTGAAATAAATGTCTATTGATTATCCAAATGAAATTCAAACATCTGTTTTTGAGGCTTTAAATGCGAATGCGCAAATATATGAAAAAACTGAAGGTGCTATATTTGACCATGTTCCAACATCCCAAGATCTCCCAGAAATTTATGTTCGTATAGGCGATGAGCAAATTAAAAATAGATCATCAAAAACCAATTCAATAAGTGAAGCTATTTTTGAAATTTCAATTTTTTCACAACATCAAGGATTTATTGCAGCCAAACATTTAAGCTCATTAATCTCGCAAGAGTTGACTAAAGATAAACTCAATTTCAATAATGAAAAACTAATAGGCATCTGGTTTGTGAAATCACAGACATACCGTCTTTCAAGCGGGAATCTTAGGCAAATAAAACTTTGGTTCAAGGCGTTAATTGAAATTCCAACAACTGTAGAGGTACCATCATGACAGCACAAGCAGGACAAGATGTCTTAATCCAAATTGAAATGAATGGGGTGGATGAGTTTGAGACTATTGCTGGGCTAAGGGCAAGTAAAATTTCGTTTAATGCACAGTCGGTTAACGCAACTAATTTAAGCTCCCCTGGGCGATGGCGTGAATTGATAGAAGGTGCTGGAATCAGATCTGCAACTATTGGTGGTTCAGGCGTATTCATAGATGATGCAACTGAAGCGCGTGTTCAGCAGCAGTTTTTCGATGGAAAAACGCCTAGACTACGTATGAGATTACCAAATTTTGGCGATATTATTGGAAAATTTCAAATTACATCAATGGAGTTTTCAGGCAATTATGATGGTGAAGCCAATTATGATTTTTCATTCACATCGGCTGGTGAGCTGACATTCACACAATTATCTTTGGTCTAGTTTATGTGTGCAAATCAGTATCGTGGTGAGGTTTCTCTTAACGTTAATGGTAAGCCTGCATTATTACGAATGAATTTTAATGCCATTTCTTGTTTAGAAGCAAAAATGGGGTCGAAATCATTACCTCAGTTGATAGAGAGATTTGCGGAGCAAAAATATTCAGCTCAGGACATCATTAGTGTTCTGGAATCTGGTTATTTCGGAGCTAATCGAAAATACATGGATTTCAAAGATTCTGAAATAGATGGTGGTGTAAAGGCTGCGGCGTTCGCTGCAGTCTTGCTCTTAAAGCTTGCCTTTGATGGAGTGGAAAGTGGTTCCTAGTATACCAATTTTGAGAAGGTGCTGGCACCAATTACATTTAGGCACCGACATAGAGTTTTGGGAATTAACACCAGCAGAATTTCAATTCTTGGTTTCAATTAAATTGGGCGTGAAAAATGGTAATATTATGAACCGTACATCGTTAAGTGAACTCATAACTAAATTTCAGCAAGCTGATGGAGACAGTAAAGATGGATGATCTATTACAGAGCGTTGATGAACTGAATGAACTTTTTTCAAGCTTATCAAATGGTGCTGGTTCTTTATCAATTGATCTCAGGGACCTTAAAGAAGAATTCCAATCTGCAAGCCAGACAAGCGAATTACTTTCAAAAACGTTATCAAAAGATAT
Organism: uncultured Paracoccaceae bacterium; assembly: GCA_947501025.1. Classification (GTDB taxonomy): domain Bacteria; phylum Pseudomonadota; class Alphaproteobacteria; order Rhodobacterales; family Rhodobacteraceae; genus CANMUM01. The sequence continues at coordinate 22,172 of CANMUM010000010.1, forward strand.
ATCCACGGCAATGAAAAGTGTGATTATTGACGGTGGTAGTTTAAGCGATACATTTGGTAATTTAGCACTTTCTATAGCTAAGAATACGATGAATTCATCTATTGGGCCTTTGGTTGATACATTTTCGGGTTGGGCTGGCTCAACAATTGCAGCAAGTTTGCCTTTTGGTAGTGGAGCTGGTGGTGCGGGAGGTCAAGTTCAGGCTTTTGCAAAGGGTGGTGTTGTGAATTCGCCAACCCATTTTCCAATGGGAGGTGGGGTAGGTCTTATGGGGGAAGCAGGGCCAGAGGCCATTATGCCGCTAACTCGAGGCCCAGATGGTAAGCTTGGTGTCGCATCTGAATCTGGAGGGCGTTCAGTTAATATAGTGATGAATATTACAACGAATGATGCCAATAGTTTCAAGCAGTCACAAAATCAAATCACTTCAAAGTTGAAGCGTACTCTCAATCAATTGGGCTAAGTTTTTTTGAAAGGGCAATATGAAGTTTCATGAAATTAGATTTCCTGAAGATATTTCGTTTGGTGCCGAAGGTGGACCAGAGCGTAGATCTGAAATTGTACAACTTGCAAATGGAAGAGAACATATAAACTCTCCATGGGATAATTCCATCCGAAAATACAATGTATCAACGGGTGTAAAATCAATTGATCAATTAAGCCAAATTATTGACTTTTTTGAATTTTGCAATGGATCTGAAATCGGGTTTAGATGGAAGGATTGGACGGATTTTAAAAGTTCAATTCCTATTGAAACCCCTTCATCGCTAGATCAATTAATCGGAGTTGGTGATGGGATAAAGTCAAAATTTCAGTTGACCAAACAATATGGATTTGGAGAATATGCGTATTTGCGAAAAATTACAAAACCAAAAGAGAGAAGCATTTTGATAGCCGTTGATGAGAATCTTGTGCAAGAGATGGATGACTTTACAGTTGATTATCAAACAGGTTTAGTTGTTTTTCAAAATCCGCCAAGTGAGGGCGCTTCAATAACAGCTGGTTTTGAGTTTGATGTGCCCGTTCGTTTTGATGTTGACACAATATCAATTTCATTAACGCATTTTGATGCCGGTGAAATACAAAATATCGATGTGAAGGAGCTGATTTGATGGGTGCCGAATTGAAAACATCACTTGCAAGGTGCTGGAAAATTTTACGTAGCGATGGCCAATCATTTTGTTTTACAGATCATAACGAAGATATTATGTTTGATAATGACACATACAGCTCTGTTTCTCCATTGAACATGAGTTCACTGGAAAAAAATATTGGCTTAGATACCGATAATGTAGAAATTTCAGGAACATTTCATCATGAAAGTATAGTTGAAACAGATATTGAAAATGGTCTTTTTGATCAAGCTAAAATTGTGGTATTTGAATTTGATTGGGTTTTAAAAACTAAGAATCGCGTTTTATTCCAAGGTCTATTTTCATCTTATTCTTATGGGGATGATCGATTTAGTGTGGAGGCGCAATCTGCATTTGGTAAGCTTGGCCATGTTTTTGGAAGAGGTTTTCATTTGACATGCGATGCAGATCTTGGTGATGAGAATTGTGGAATTGATATAAATTTACCAAGTTATAAATTTACTCCAAATATTATAAAATTTTTAGAAAACGGAATCGAAATTTCGAGTATAGTGGGTATAGCTGAGGGGCGCTTCCAGAATGGTACAGCAGAATTAATTGCAAATGAACGGGTGATTTCTAAGTTATCGATTAAGTCAGATGTCCTCACGGAGGAAACACGCCAAATTACTTTCTGGAATAATTTGAACTCAAATCAAACAGCAGCCGATAATATTAATTTATATATTGGTTGCGATAAGTCTATAGATTGTTGTTGCCAGAAATTTGGCAATGCTATTAATTTTAGAGGGTTCCCAAATATTCCAAATGATGACTGGATTAATGTGCAACAAGACAATTGAATTTTTCTTCTAAATTTGGTGATCGTCTGGTTTCTGAAGCTATGTCTTGGAAGGGGACACCATTTTTTCATAATGCGCGGAAAAAGGGTATTGGGGCAGATTGTTTAGGTCTGGTGTTGGGAGCATGGGAAATGGTGAATAATACACATTATGATTATGAACTGGATTATGCCGCACCGCCTAATCTTCAATTAAACCACAAAAATATTGAAATGAGTTTTGATGATATCTCAAAGAGAATTCCGATTTCGAAAAGAAAAAATGGTGATGTTATTTGCTGCCAACTATCAAAACAACAATTTCATTTGTCTTTTTATACGCAAAAAAATGAAATTGAAATGCTTGTGCATTCTAGAGTGAAATTAGGCGTCGTAGAAGAATCCTATTCGCAGTTTTGGAAGTCAAAAACATTTAAAATGTTTCGACTAATGGAGGTTTAATTTGGCAAGTTTAGCATTTTCGGCCATTGGTTCAAGTATAGGTGGCTCACTTTTAGGTGGTGTCTTAGGTAATACTATTGGGGCCTCATTGGGTAAGGCCGCTGGAGCTTACCTTGGAAATCGTGTTGACCAAATGTTGTTTGGATCAGATATGGAGCCTACAAAATCCGATCCACGCGAAAAACTTAGATTTACGAATTCTTATATAGGAAAATCTGTACCGCAAGTATATGGAAGAAGTCGGCTCGCAGGACAGATTATTTGGGCCAAGCAGATAATTGCAAAAGCAAATAAAGAAACAGGCTATGATTATTTTTCTAGTTTTGCCGTGGCCTTATGTGAAGGCGAGGTTCACCGCATAGGCCGTATCTGGGCGAATAACCAAATCGTAAACATGGATACATCAACATATAGATTCTATTCTGGTTCAAATAGACAAGAACAAGATCCGCTAATTTTAGATGATCTCGGTGAATATAGAACACCTGCTTTTAGGGGGGTGTGCTATATTGTTTTTGATAATTTAGACCTTGCGCCATTTGGCAATAGTATACCTAATTTTGAGTTTGAAGTTTTTAGGCACTCAAAAAATAAAGCTCATTTGGAAATGAAGGATCACGTAACCGCGGTGTCGATCATACCTGGCACAGGTGAGTATGCACTTGAAAGTGAAAAAGTTGAAATCGATCAAGGCTATGGAGAAGGCTCTGTAGTGAATGTGCACAGGGCGGGCTCATTAACAGATTTTGATCATGCTATCGAGCAACTGCAGACAGATTCACCAAATGTACAATCATCCTCACTTGTAGTTAGTTGGTTCGGTGATGATTTGAGATGTGCGCATTGTCAAATTATGCCTAAGGTTGAGCAAGTGGACTATGACGCAAATTTGCCTTGGAGTGTGAATGGAATTTCGCGTGAAGAGGCTTCAGTTGTCTCAAGATTAGAGGGCAATTCTGTTTATGGAGGAACACCTTCAGATTCATCTGTAGTCAATGCCATACAAAAACTGAAAGATGCTGACATAGAAGTGATGTTTTATCCTTTTGTTTTGATGGATATTCCAGGTGATAATTTATTACAAGATCCATGGAAAACAATCGGGTTTCAGGAGGCAAATCCTTGGCGTGGGCGCATTACAACGTCAAAAGCTCCAGGGATTGCTTCAAGTACAGATGGTACTGAGAATGCTCAATCTGAGATTGACGCTTTTTTTGGTAATGCGTCAGTCGCTGATTTTTCATCAAGTGCTGGAAATATATCCTATAATGGAGAGCAAATATGGGGTTACCGTAGATTCATTTTGCATTACGCACATTTATGCGCTTTAGCTGGAGGTGTAGCTGAGTTTATTATTGGGTCTGAATTTGTTGGCCTCTCAACAGTAAGAGATCACCAAAATAAATTCCCATTTGTTCAACATTTAATAGATTTGGCAGCCGATGTAAGGGTTGTTTTAGGTTCTGGCACCAAAATTAGTTATGCTGCTGATTGGTCTGAATATTTTGGATATCATCCACAGCAAGAACCCGGAGCCGCTTATTTTCACTTGGATGATTTATGGTCAGATTCAAATATTGATTTTGTTGGTATAGATAATTACATGCCGATCTCTGATTGGAGGCATGGTGCCGACCATACAGATTTAGCGTTCGGCTCTATATATAATATAGACTATCTCAAATCGAATATTCTCGGTGGCGAAGGTTATGATTGGTTCTATGCTAGTCAGGAAGATCGTGACAATCAAATCAGAACTCCTATAACTGATGGGCGTGGCGAGCCATGGGTATGGCGAAATAAGGATATTCAGAACTGGTGGTCACAACCACATTACAACCGGCCCAATGGAGTGCGTGAAAGCACGCCTACAAATTGGAAACCCTATTCAAAGCCAATACGCTTTACAGAATATGGCGCGGCGGCAATTGATCTCTCTACAAATCAACCCAATAAGTTTTTAGATCTTCACTCTTCGGAATCAAGTCTTCCATATTATTCAGACGCATCTCAAGATAGCTATATTCAGTCATGTTACACGAGAGCATTTAATGAATTTTGGAATGATAAAAACAACAACCCAATATCACCAATTGACGGCAGACAAATGGTGGAATCTGATAAATCATATTGTTGGACTTGGGATGCAAGGCCTTGGCCAGAATTTCCAACCCGAACGGATGTTTGGGCAGATGGGGCGGTATTCGCAAAGGGCCACTGGCTCTCATCTCGTGTGAATTCAGTGAGTTTGGCAAATGTAATATTTGAGATTTGTTTTCAAGCTGGGTTTCGAGATATTGATGTTTCTAAACTATATGGTTTTGTCGATGGAATAATGTTCGCGGGTGATGAAACAGCCAGGGAAAAAATTGAAACGCTTATGCGGGCCTATCAATTTGATACATTCACTCGAGATGGTGTTATCACGTTCAAAAGCCGTGATTTTGTAAATTATCGGGTTGTAGATGAAGAATTATTTGTAAGCACTGGTGATGGGAAAACTGTTACCACGAATTTTGCGAATCCTAATAAAAGGAGCGGGCGATTCGAACTTCATTATATTGATGGTCAAGGCGGGTATTTGCCTGCCACCGTTCAGTCATATGTCGCGGAACGAAACTCAGATGATAGAATAATGTTTAATCTACCAGTCGTCTTGTCACAACAAACGGCAAAAGATCTTTTGGAATATTATGTATGGCAAAGTCGGCAAAGTGAAGAAAAAATTCATTTTAATATCGCAAAAATTGGTCGGCCATATAATGTGGGAGACATTATAAATTTGCCTGAAAGCAAGGGGCGCAAATTATTTAGGATTGATAGAATTATGGAATCTCTTTTTCTAGAAATTGAAGCGACATGCTTAGAAGCATATGAACTCAAATCAACAGAAGCTGTTGAGGAATATAAACAAGTTACCCTTTCACAGCCGAGATCTGTTTACGCACAATATTTAGATATTCCAGTTGGAACCAACAATGGCTTACATGTTGCTTTTGGCGCAAGCCCTTGGGTCGGGGATGTGAGTGTTGTTGAAACACATGATTATTCAACACAAAATCTACTCTCCGTGCCTTATTCCTCAACGATTGGACGGCTTGAAAGTGAAATGCCATTAGGAATAGCAAGCCGATTACAGCCCGTTACCGCATGGGTGAAACTTACATCTGGTGAAATGATAAATCACGGTGGTGTCCATGATAATTTATCTAATGCTTGTTTGGCAATCGGACCTGATCCGAATGGAAAATGGGAACTTCTAGGCTATAAAGAAATAGAACCAATGGGAGACAAGACATATCTCATAAGGGGGCTTTATCGAGGGGCTTATGGCACAGAGGATATCATAAACACATGGCCTGCAGGAACAAATGTAATTGTTTTAGATGAGCGCATAAATTTCATCTCATCAGAACAACTTTCTGATTCAGACCAGCACAATATTGCATATGGCCCGCAAATGGATCTGTCGTTTTGGCAAGATATGACAATAGATAATCCTGATGCATATTCGAAACCAATTGCGCCATGCCGAATAAATGCTGTCCGAAATGAAAATGGGATATTGGTTTCATTTTTGCCAAGACTGCGAATGGACAAAGATAATTGGCGAAATGGCTTGCAAACAGATGTCGATGACCAAGTTTTTGAGCTGGACGTTTACGCAGATTCACAAAAGATATTTAGTTATATTGGTGCTGAGACCCGTCATGAATTCGAATATTCAGGAAATGAAATCGAAGTTCAAGTTAGATCCATCATAAATAGCAATTTCAAGAGCCAATTTGTAAAGGAAATCATGAATGTCTAAATCTAGGAATGCTGAATTTAATTATCTTGAAGCCGCTCAAAGCCAAAAGCATTTAACAGTCAACGATGCTCTTGTGAGGCTAGATACGCTTTCGCAGCTCATATTGGTTTCAATTTCTCAGGATATTCCTTTTACAGCAAGTGAAGGTGCCTGCTATGCAGTCCGCAGTACAGATCCAAATTTTGGAGATCAGGGTGGCAAAATTGCTATCTATGACAATGGGGGATATATATTTATTACGCCAAAAATAGGATGGCATGCTTATGTTGCTGATACGGGTTCCCAAGTGGTTTTTGATGGTTCTCAGTGGAGTGCGGTAGCAAGTGGTAGTTCAGGTTCTGCCGAATGCAGCGTAAAGATTACGAGCCTTGATCAGGAGCTGAGTGGAGAAAAAGTAACAACATCAAAAATTTTACCCGAAAAATCTCCTGTGTTTGGAGTCACAGCGCGCGTAATAGAGGAAATAACAGGAACGGATGTGACTTCATGGTCTATTGGGATTGCAGGGGCTGAGAATCGGTATGGCAGTGGGCTTTGGTTAGGTGTGAATGGTTGGTCTAGAGGGCTAACAGGGTCTCCACAAACATACTGGGCTGATAAGTCATTGGTCATCACACCAGATCAGGGGAGTTTTACAGCTGGAAAGGTTCGTATTTATATTCACCACGCTGAATTGACTTTGCCCCCAGAAGTCTAGTTTTCATCTTTCAAAATATGTATTAAAGGTTTAATCTTCCCAATAAAGGGAAGATTTCTTGCGTTTAAGGAGCATGTTTTGGACAACTTATGGAAGCAAATTAAAATTGAGGCGGAAGAGGCTGTTCGCAATGACATATTTTTGCGTCCAAGCTTTGAGAATGCAATTTTAAAATTTGAGAATTTTGGAGCTGCACTTGCACATCGTTTGGCAGGAAAATTGGTTTTTGATGATTTGGGTTGGGCGCAAATTGAAAGCATCGCAAGAGAGGCTTTTCAAACGGAAGACAAAATTTTAGAGCGTGCGTCACAAGATATTATTGCGACAGTTGATCGTGACCCATCATGCAATCGTTATCTTGAGCCATTTATGTTTTTTAAAGGTTTTCAGGCACTTCAAGTGCATCGCTTAACGCATTTTTATTGGAAAAATGGGCGGCATGATTTGGCGCGCTTGCTTCAGATGCGCAATTCTGAAGTCTTTACATTTGATAGTCATCCAGCTGCGCTTATTGGTGGCGGTGTCATGTTTGACCATGCGCATTCTATAGTCATTGGAGAGACGGCTGTCGTTGAAGATAATGTTTCTATTTTGCATTCAGTTACACTGGGCGGCACGGGCAAAGATGATGGTGATCGCCATCCCAAAATTGGTTCAGGCGTGATGATTGGTGCAGGTGCTAAAGTGCTTGGGAATGTGAAAGTTGGGCATTGTTCGCGTATCGCTGCAGGTTCTGTCGTTCTTGACGATATTCCAGCAAACTCAACTGTTGCTGGAATTCCTGCACGCATTGTAGGCGAGGCGGGCTGTGCCGATCCAGCGGGATCAATGGATCAATTTTTCGTAAAATAAAATACGGCCATATGCGACGGATAGGTGCTCATTGATATGAGCACCCACTTGTTTATGCGAGCATGCTTGCTGGGTTCTCGATTGCATTTTTGAATGCATCTATGAATTGTGCCCCGAGTGCGCCATCAATCACACGATGATCAACGCTCAAGGTCACACTCATTACAGTCGCAACCGCAAGGTCACCATCAGAATTCACAACTGGTTTTTTGATGCCCGCACCAACAGCTAAGATAGAGCCATGTGGCGGATTAATAACAGCGTCGAAGTTTTCAATACCCATCATACCAAGATTTGATATTGCGAATGAACCGCCTTGATATTCGTGCGGAGCAAGTTTTTTGTTGCGGGCACGGCTAGCGAGATCTTTCATTTCGGCTGAAAGTGTCGATATCGATTTTGTATCTGCGTCACGTAGAACAGGTGTAAACAAGCCACCTTCAATCGCGACAGCAACGGCTACATCGGATGGTTTGAGCTTCAAAATGCGATCGCCAGCCCATACGGCATTACAGTTTGGAACGGATTGGAGCGCCATTGCAGATGCTTTGATCACAAAGTCATTGACAGAAAGCTTGATACCACGCGCCTCAAGGCCTTTGTTCATTTCTCCACGGAATTTCAACAGCTTATCGAGATGAATATCACGGCGCAGATAAAAATGCGGAATGGTTTGCTTGGCTTCTGTTAAGCGCGCCGCAATTGTTTTGCGCATACCATCAAGTGCCACTTCTTCAAATTCACGATCTGCATACATGTTGAGAACGGTTTCAGATGACATTGAAGGTGCCATGCTTGTTGATGCCGCAGCTGCTGGTTTTGAACCTGCTTGAGCATTTTCAACATCTGATTTCACAATGCGGCCGTGTGGGCCAGAGCCTTTGATCGATTTTAAGTCCAGTCCTTTATCTGCTGCAATTTTACGAGCCAAAGGTGTTGCAAATACACGGTCACCTTTTGCAATGGGAGCAGCCACAGGGGCAGGGCTTGCATTTGTTGCTGGAGCCGTTTCATTAGATGCTGTTTCAACTGCCGCAACTGGTGCTGCAGTCGTTGTTCCAATATCAGACGCGCTCTCACCATCTTCAAGCAAAACAGCGATCACAGAGTTAACTTTGACACCAGCTGTGCCTTCAGCGATAACGATTTTGCCGATCACGCCCTCATCAACGGCTTCAAATTCCATCGTGGCCTTGTCTGTTTCGATTTCGGCCATAATATCACCTGAGTTAACAGTGTCGCCCTCTTTCACAAGCCATTTGGCGAGCGTGCCTTCCTCCATGGTCGGGCTAAGTGCGGGCATTAAGATTTCAATTGGCATGATATTCCCCTTAGCGATAAGTTACGGATTTAACGGCATCGATAATGTCGTCAGTGGTGACAAGTGCAAGTTTTTCAAGATTAGCCGCATATGGCATTGGAACATCCTTGCCACAAACACTGATCACTGGCGCATCGAGATGATCAAATGCACGTTGCATCACAACCGAACCGATATGATTGCCGATAGATGCCACTGGCCAGCCTTCTTCAACGGTCACACAGCGATTTGTTTTCATTACTGAATTCAAGACTGTATCATAATCGATTGGGCGCAATGAGCGCAAATCAACAACTTCTGCCGAAATACCTTGCTCAGCAAGCGCATCTGCAGCCTCCAAACAATATCCAACACTAATACCAAATGACACAAGTGTCACATCGCTACCTGTGCGGCGAATACGCGCCTTTCCAATAGGGACCATATAGTCTTCAATTTCAGGAACGTCGAATGATTTACCGTATAGGATTTCGTTTTCAAGGAAGACAACAGGGTTCGGATCACGAATCGCAGATTTCATCAATCCTTTATAGTCATCAGCCGAATAAGGCATCACAACTTTAAGGCCAGGGATTTGCGCATACCATGCCGCAAAACATTGAGAATGTTGAGCGCCAACGCGGGCGGCCGCACCATTCGCACCACGGAAAACGATCGGGCAACCCATCTGGCCACCTGACATATACAATGTTTTTGCTGCGGAATTGATAATATGATCAATAGCTTGCATCGCAAAGTTAAAGGTCATGAATTCCACAATAGGGCGTAGGCCTGAAAGCGCCGCACCGGTTGCAAGACCTGTAAAGCCCATCTCAGTGATTGGTGTGTCGATGACGCGTTTCGCGCCGAATTCATCCAACATGCCTTGTGAAATCTTGTAGGCGCCTTGATATTCGCCAACTTCTTCACCCATCAAAAACACGTCTTTATTGCTGCGCATTTCTTCAGACATTCCATCACGAAGCGCTTCGCGAACGGTTTGTTGTTTGAATGTGGTGCCTTCAGGAAGATCCATTTCCTCTGGCGCGCTTGTAATAGGCGCCGCCGCTGTTGCTGGAGCAGAAGGAGCGGTCTCAGCCACAGGGGTAGGCGCTTGCGCAGAAGGAGTTGCAACCGCATCAGCGCTGTCGCCATCTTCAAGCAATAAAGCAATTGCAGTATTCACTTTTACATTTGCAGTGCCTTCTGCGATCAACAGCTTGCCGATCTTGCCTTCATCGACAGCTTCAAATTCCATTGTGGCTTTATCGGTTTCAATTTCAGCGATGATTTGTCCAGACTGAACCTCGTCACCTTCAGCAACGAGCCATTTGGCGAGAGTGCCTTCTTCCATTGTTGGAGATAGGGCGGGCATAAGAATTTCGATAGCCATTAGTTTGCCTCCAATGTGATGTCTGTATAAAGTTCAGAAAGAGCAGGCTCTGGGCTCTCTTGAGCAAAGCGCGCGCTTTCATTTACAATCGCCTTGATGTCTTTATCGATGGCTTTCAAATCTTCTTCTTTTATCGATCCACTATCAATCAACATTTCACGAACATGCTCGATTGGGTCACGCGTATCTTTCATTTTTTGAACTTCTTCACGTGTGCGATATTTTGCAGGATCCGACATTGAGTGTCCGCGGTAACGATATGTGTTCATTTCTAAAATATAAGGGCCTTTGCCAGCGCGGCAATGCGCCGCCGCTTTCTCACCAGCCGCTTTAACGGCCATAACATCCATACCATCAACGGCTTCACCGGGTACACCAAAAGCTTCACCGCGTGTATATAGAGCAGGGGTTGACGATGCGCGTGCAAGGCTTGTGCCCATTGCATATTGGTTATTTTCAATCACAAAAATGGCAGGGAGCTTCCAAAGCGATGCCATGTTCAAGCTTTCATAAACTTGCCCTTGGTTTGCAGCGCCATCTCCAAAATAGATATAGGATACATTATCATTTTCGCGGTACCAGTTCGCAAATGCTAGACCTGTTCCGAGTGGAACTTGGGCTGCCACAATGCCGTGCCCGCCATAGAATTTTTTCTCTTCTGAGAACATATGCATTGACCCACCTTTACCGCGTGAATATCCACCTTCACGCCCAGTCAACTCAGCCATAACACCATTTGGGTCCATGCCACATGCGAGCATATGCCCGTGATCGCGGTAAGATGTGATCCGCTGATCGCCTTCAATCGCTGTTGCTTCAAGCCCAACAACAACCGCTTCTTGGCCGATATATAAGTGACAGAAACCACCAATTGCGCCCATGCCGTAAAGCTGCCCTGCTTTTTCTTCAAAGCGGCGGATCAATAGCATCTCGCGGTAGTATTCTTTCAATTCGTCGACGGAAATATTTGGCTTTTTGCCAGTCGCTTTCTTCGCGGCCATGAGACCTCCCAAAATATAGTTTAACGTTAAACTATATTATAAGGCAATTTATCAGGAGATGCACGCGCTTTTTTTGAATCGTTAAAAAAAGCAATAATCGTAGGCAAGATAGAGGCTTATCGAATAATAATTTCGTCTTGGCGAATAAGACCTAATCGTTTTCGCGCCTGTTCATCTAATAAATCGAGATCGAGATAATTATCAGATAGCCGCTTGGTAAGATTTTCAAGTTCATAGCGTTCAGAAAGGAGTGTGTCGCGCTCTAATGTTGCAGCTTCGATTTGGGCATTGAGCTGAAATAGTCGGAATAATCCCGAATTGCCTTGCAGGGCGGCAAGTAAAAAATACAGAATAAATAGGGCAAGCAATGTCACTGCCCAATATTGTTTGATTTGGTTTATTAATGCCTGCATGCTGCTACTTTTTTAATTATCCAGAAGATTAGCAGAAAAAAAGGGAGAAGTGAATCCCCCTTAGATATTGATAATATATTTAAGCAATTTTATGCTTCTGGTGCAGGCTCTTTATCACGATAAATATCGATAACTTTTGCGAGCATTTCAAGAGCTTCCTCACGAGGGCGCTGGAATGTGTTGCGACCAATAATTGAACCATTGCCGCCGCCCGCAAGAATTGCACGTGCATCATCAAAGACATTGTCTTCACCTTTTTTCGCACCACCAGAGAAGACGACCAAGCGGCGCCCGGCAAATGCGCTCTGCATAATATGGGCAACACGCTCAGCTTGTGTTGCTTTAACAATTTTTTCGTCTTCATATACTTTTTTGGCTGCTGGTAAGTATAGCTCTTCGCTTGGCAGCTTTACTTTAATGATATGAGCGCCGATGAGGGCCGCGATCTGCGCGGCATATGCAGCAATATCAAGTGCCGTTTCACCAACGCTATCAAGATCTTCGCCGCGAGGGTATGACCAGATAACCGTTGCGATGCCTTTTGATGCCGCTTCTTCGCGCATAGCTGAAATTTCTTCAAACATATCAAGCCCACAAGATGAACCCGGATAGATAGTGAAGCCAATTGCTGAACAACCCAAGCGCAATGCATCATCCACACTTGCAGTAATCGCTTGATCTTTTGAAGCTGCATTCGGGATCAATGAATTTGCAGAGTTAACTTTCAGAATTGTCGGTATTTGCCCCGCAAATGTATCCGCGCCAGCTTCAAGCATACCAAGAGGCGCTGCATAGGCATTCAGCCCTGCATCAATGGCAAGCTTGTAGTGGTAATGGGGGTCATAGGCATCTGGATTTGGTGCAAATGAACGCGCAGGCCCATGCTCAAAACCTTGATCAACGGGCAAAATCAGCATTTTTCCCGTGCCGCCAAGTCGACCTGAACCGAGAATATGTGCAAGCTTGGTTTTGACGCCTGCATTATCGGTTTCATAATTGGCTAGAATTTTGCGAACTGTACCTGTGTATTTCATTGTGTTTTCCTTATGCTAACTAGGTTGGGCCTAGGGTTTCGTAAAGAGTTGTTAATCTAAAGCGGCGACCCCTGGAAGAGTTTTGCCTTCCATCCACTCTAAAAAAGCTCCGCCAGCTGTTGATATATATGTGAAGCTGTCGGCGCTATGTGAAGCATTTAATGCAGAGACTGTATCACCGCCACCTGCAATTGAAATGAGTTTATCGGATATGGTTAATTTTGCTGCAAATTGTGCGCATGCATTTGTGGCTGTATCAAAGGGCGGAATTTCAAAGGCTCCGAGTGGCCCATTCCACACCAATGTTTTGGAATTTTCAAATAATGCATTGATTTCTGCAACTGATTTTGGGCCTGCATCCAATATCATCGCATCATCAGGGCAGCTTGATGCATCACAAACTTCGGATTCTGCACCTGCTTTAAACTCACGGGCAACAACGACATCTGTTGGCAAATAGATGTCGCAATTTGATGATTTGGCTTTTGCAAGAATTGCACGCGCCGTGTCCAACAGATCATGCTCGCAAAGTGATTTGCCCACCGAGTGACCATTTGCGGCCAAAAATGTATTGGCCATACCGCCACCGATAACGATATGATCGGTTTTTTCGATTAGATTGGACAAAAGATCAAGCTTGCTCGAAATTTTGGCTCCACCAACGATGGCAATCACGGGGCGCTCTGGGGAACTAAGCGCTTTTTCAAGTGCGTTAAGCTCCATTTCCATAGACAATCCAACACAGCTTGGCATCAATTTGGCAATGCTTTCGGTTGAGGCGTGCGCACGATGAGCGGCAGAAAATGCATCATTGCAATAAATATCCCCAAGTTTTGCCCATTCTTTTGCAAGCTCAATATCATTTTGCTCTTCGCCAGCATGAAAACGGGTATTTTCAAGAACCAAAATTTCACCTGCGTTGAGATTTGAGACTGCTTTTTGTGCGGTTTGACCAATTGATGTTTCCGAGAACAAAACCTTATGGCCAACAATATCCGACATGGATGTTGCAACGGGCGCAAGGCTCATTTCAGCAACGACTTTGCCTTTTGGTCTTCCAAAATGTGCAAGCAAAACGGGCTTGCCACCTTTTGAGATGATATGATCAAGGGTCGGGCGGATGCGCTCGATACGCGTTGCATCCGAAATTTTTCCATTTTGAAGAGGCACATTGATGTCAACGCGCAAAAGAACGATCTTGTTTTGAAGGTCTATATTCTTAATATATTTCATATTTTACCCTAATTTTGCTGATATCCAGTTCGCAATTCCTGCGCTGATATATATGATAAGATTGAATAGGTAATTGAGAACAGAGCCATTCCAAAACAAATGATCAATTGCGAATAAAATGAGAAGTGCAATCGCAACATAAGTAAAATCATCAGAAAACATCTATTACCCTTCACGTTGTTCATAACTATATATAGTCACCGCAAGAATGTGAATATCAAATAGCCCAAAATTTATATCGGAGACATGCAATTTTTGGGCGCTAATCTTCAATAATGAGATTTTCTTTACCCGTTTCAATGCTATCTCCACCTGCAATGTTTTAAAGTTAGGGGCAAAAGACCCGATAATCATTAAAATCGCGTTACCTTAAAATGATGAAGTTTAGGTGATTTAGAATTTGAGATTAAAAAAGCTTGGTGGTTCATCGCCAAGTCCATAAATGGCTGCCTTATGCTCTTGCTTTTCACCGCTCTTATTCTCGGTATTGTCATTCTTTTTTGCAGATTTGGGAGCGCGGCGGCTTTTTGTTTTCTCATCTGCATGAGTTTTTTCAGCCTTTGGTTTTTTTGATGACGCATCTTTCTTTGATATGTCCACGGTGATTTCTTCAAGGTCCATTTTGATCAGGGATTGGACCGCATCCCAATATTTTTCATCACGTTTTTCATCGACAATGGTAATGGAACGCCCAAGCCTACCAGCGCGACCCGTGCGGCCAATTCGATGCACGTAATCTTCGGCATGGATAGGAACATCGTAGTTAAAAACGTGACTGACAGAAGGCACATCAAGCCCGCGCGCTGCCACATCTGATGCCACCAATATCTTCACCTCATTGTTTTTGAAGCCTTCAAGTGTCGCCATGCGGGAGCGTTGATCCATATCACCATGAATAGCGCCTGCGCTCATCTTGTGGCTTTGTAAGGATTTGCAAACAATATCAACATCGCGTTTGCGGTTGCAGAACACGATTGCATTTGTGAGTTCTTTTTCACTTGAAATCAGCTTGCGAAGTGTATCGCGCTTTTCACTGTCGGATTTTGTTTTATGACTTGAGGAAAACTTGCACAAAAGCTGTGTGATTGTTTTTGATGTCGTTGATTCTCGCGCAATTTCGATACGTGTTGGCGCGTGAAGAAATTCGTTTGTAATCCGCTCAATTTCAGGAGCCATGGTTGCTGAGAAAAACAGGGTTTGGCGTGTAAATGGCGTCATTTTGAAAATGCGTTCAATATCAGGAATAAAGCCCATGTCGAGCATACGATCAGCCTCATCAATCACCATGATTTTCACATCACCAAGGAGCAAACGCCCGCGCTCAAAATGATCGAGCAAACGACCAGGTGTGGCAATCAGAACATCGACGCCGCGATCAATGATTTTTTCTTGCTCTTTCATGGATACACCACCAATAAGAAGCGCTTTCGTCAGCTTCACATGTTTGGCATATATATCAAAGTTTTCAGCCACTTGAGCGGCCAGTTCACGTGTCGGGCAGAGCACTAATGAGCGCGGCATACGAGCCTTGGCGCGGCCTTTGGCCAGAACCGAAATCATAGGCAGGGTGAATGACGCGGTTTTGCCCGTACCCGTTTGAGCGATCCCCAAAACATCCTTGCCCTCAAGGGCAGGGGGAATGGCTTGCGCTTGGATCGGGGTTGGGCTTTCATATCCCGCATCGGTGATGGCTTGTTGGACGGCTGGAAGAAGTTGTAGATCGGTAAATTTAGTCATAAGAACCATAATTTTGGCGCATTTGGCGCGAGAAGGGCTGTGCCCAATTTATTTCGGAAACCCGAAACGGAGGTGGTCGTTTTCAGTTGACCGCCAAATATCCCACGGTCTGATAAGAGCCCTATGCTCAAATCCTTCGATGTGGTTTTTATGCCCAATGGTTAACTTTGTCAAATGAAGGGGCTTATGCCATAAATATCAAGGATGAACCGATTACAACCAATATAGCGCCGATCCAAGCCCCAAGTGCAGGGGCTTGGCGGGTTGTGAGCCATAACATTGGCAATACCAAAACAGGGGTTGTGGCGCTTAATGTCGCAACGATGCCTGCATTTGCGCCGCTAAATGCAAACAAAATCAAGCTCATACCGATCACCATCCCAACAAGTGCCGTGAGAGATACATAAACGAAAATCGTCTTCGTGATGGGATTTTCAGGTTTTGTGGCCTTGGGTAATGCTGCTGATATACATATGAAAGCGATGGCGGCAATGCTCACACGCAAAAATGATGTCATTAATGGATTTGCACCCGATTCCATAACGGGGCGAATGAGGATGGAGCCAATGGATTGGCCGAGCGCGCCAAGAAGGCCAAGGATGACACCATAATAAAGTGGTGGAATGATATTATCAACATGGGATTTTTGGCTTTTGCGTTTGCCATATAAAATGGCCAAAACGACACCAGTGATGGCAATCAATATCCCTAAAATTTCATATATGCTGAGGTTTTCATTTAAGAATAGATATCCCAAAACAGCTGTGATTGGCGCGTTCATGGCAAAAATCACGGAGCCTCTGCGCGCGCCCAATCTACGGATAGCAGCAAAAAGGACGGCATCACCTAAAAATATCCCGATAAATCCAGAAAGGAGGACAAGCGGAACAAGACTCATATCATATCCGCGCCAAAATCCAAATATGAACACGATTATGCCAAGCATGAGGCTGGCTATGGCAAGACGAAGGCGATTAAAAGCAAAGCTGCCCATGTGAAACGCCGCTTTGGCGGATAGCATTGTTCCAAGCGCCCAGAAAACAGCGGTGAGGAGGGCTGCAGCTTCAAAAATACTTATCATCTGGGTTCCATTGTTTTTACAAAGCCATATATCTCATCGATAATATGTTCAATTGATGCTTTTCATTTTCATTTAATTTTGTCAAAAGGACATCAAAATAGGAGAATGACACATGAATGATGAAGTAAGTACACATCGTGTAGCCGTTGGTGAATTGCGCAGTTTTATTGAACGTATTGAGCATATTGATGCGGAGAAAAAGGCGCTTGCTGATGCGGGCCGTGAAGTGATGTCGGAAGCCAAATCGCGCGGTTATGATACAAAAGTGCTGCGCAAATTGATTTCACTTCGCAAAAAAGATCCAACGGATCTTGCAGAAGAAGAGGCGATTTTGGAAGTGTATCGCGACGCTCTTGGCATGTAGCGCCACTCATATCATTATCAATTGCAAAAACTGCCGAAATTCCACCGGCAGTTTTTTATTGTCAAAATTAGATTTGTGTATATTTCGCGCCTTGAACGGTCGCTCCAACCATTAGGCCCGCTTGATTGAAAATGAGCACATAGACATCATGGATGATTGAATTCGCGGTTGTTCCATAATTCACACCTTCACGTGGTAGGGCATATTCCACATCAGCGCCGACATCAAAACCGAGCGTTTGCTGAAATCTTTGAACGGAAAGCGGTGTCATCAATAATGTCATCATTGAAAAGCTCTCAATGCCCGCTTGAATGCCAAATGAAGCGGCCGTCAAATTATAACGTGCCACAATTTCATTATTCACATACATCACGCCATCGCCATGACTGCCACCAACCGCAAATCCTGCTTTGACGATTTCAGGGAATAGCAATGTGGCTGAGGCTTGTTGGCTCGCTTGCGCGGCTGATGGATATTTTTGAAAAACCTGCTCGCGAACGGCAAGCGCTCGTTGATCAAGATTGCTAGATGTGCCCAAAAAACCGCATGAACTTGCGATGGGAAGGGCCGCAGCGCCTGCAATGAGGCCGCGTCTTGGTATTTTGTTGATATGATTTTTGCTCGACATAGTTTTCTCCATTTTTTAGAGTTTATGATTGTAAAAACTTCGCAATGCGCGGTGCAAAATATGTGAGTACACCTGCGCATTGAGCACGTTTAAACGCCATCATGCTTTCCATAATGATGGTTTTTTCGTCAAATAGATTTGCGCGAATGGCATTTTCAAGCATCGCATATTCTCCTGAGACTTGATAGGCAAAAACGGGCGCTGAAAACTGTGCGCTTGCTTGTGAACAGATATCCAAATAGGGCAAGCCAGGCTTCACCATAACCATATCGGCGCCCTCTATGAGATCACGTTCGATCATATTGAGCGCCATTTGGCTGTTGGCAGGATCAATTTGATACGTTTTTTTATCACCTTTAAGAACGCCGCTTGCGCCAACTGCATCACGAAACGGGCCATAATAGGCGCTCGCGAATTTTGCAGAATACGCCATGATCAGAACGTTTTTATGACCATTAAGCTCAAGAGATGCACGAATGGCTGCAACACGACCATCCATCATATCTGAAGGCCCCAAGATATCAGCGCCGGCCTCAGCTTGAACCAATGATTGCTTCACAAGCGCTTCAATGGTCAGGTCGTTATCAATGTCATCGCCAACCAGAATGCCATCATGTCCATGATCTGAATAAGGGTCGAGTGCCACATCGAGCATAACCCCAATATCGGGCACGGCTTTTTTAATCGCGCGGGTTGCGCGGTTGACCAGATTATCTGGATTGAAAGCTTCGGAACCTTCAGCATTGCGCATTTTCATTTCGGTATAGGGAAACAGGGCGATGACCTTGATGCCCAGATCGCGGGCTTCTTTTGCAGCCTTTACAACCAAATCAATAGATAGCCGATCGACACCAGGAAGGGATGCAATCGGCTCCCTAATATTCTCGCCTTCGCGCACAAATATTGGCCAAATCAAATCATTTGCTGATACCCTATTCTCACGCACAATATCGCGTACCCACGCATTTGCGCGCAATCTTCTGGGGCGATGGGGAGTTGATGTGCCTGTCATATATCTTGCCTCGTTTTTATATCTGTACTGAAATTCTAAAATGCCTACAAGTGACAAGCGAATAATTGCCATGATAGAAATGGGCTTGAACCAGAGTGACGAGCAGACTAATGTGATCAAAAATGTGAGAATAATATGAAAATATTAACAATTTGGGCTGGTTTGATTGCACTTGCAGGATGTGAGGAAATGATGGCGAGCAATGAAAATGATCCATGTGGTGCATCGGCGCTTCAGTATTTGGTTGGCTCTGATGCAACGGATATAGACGCCGTTGAAGGGCTTCCTAAAAATTTACGTGTGATCATGCCCAATATGCCTGTGACCATGGATTTCTCAGAAACTCGGTTGAATATTTATATTGATCCGAAAAACCGCGTGGCCAAAGTGCGCTGTGGGTAATATACGTTAACAAACCCCGCTTTTTGTCGAATACCCTTTGAAAATCGACGCAAAAGCCCCTATATGTAAGTTATCTTAATTTGTGGAGAAAAATATGCTTGGAAATGTCCCGCCATTTGGTTGGTTAATTATCGCAGTTCTTGTTTTGGTTCTTTTTGGCCGTGGCCGCATTGCAGGCCTCATGGGCGAAATGGGCAAGGGAATGAGTTCATTCAAAAAAGGCGTTCAAGAGGGCAAAGAGGCGCTCGAAGATGAAAAGGCTGAAATGGCTGAAGACATCACTCCCCCAAAGAAAAAAGCCAAAACAAAAGCTTAATTTAAGGCATATGCATGTTTAACATTGGTGGCGGCGAGATGGTCGTGATCGGGGTCGTGGCCTTGATCGTGGTTGGCCCAAAAGATTTGCCGAATATGTTCCGTAAAACGGGACAATTTGTCGGACGTATGCGGGGTTTGGCGGATGATTTTCGTCGTACCATGGAATCGGCTGCTGATGATGTAGGTGTCAAACAAATGAAAGCCGATTTCGATGAGATGGGGCGTGATGCTCAAGATTTCACTAAGTTTAACGATATAAATGAGAATGTTGCGGATATTGAACCAGATCTTAAAACAGACTTAAAGCCGAAAAAAACGCCTGTCAAAAAATCTACAAAAAAAACTGCTGTTAAGGCCAAAGTCGTTAAAAAAACGAAAGCCCCTGATGCAAAGGCCAAGACTGTAAAGAAAGCCAATAAATGAGTACGCCCGACGATAGTGCAATGAGCTTGATTGAACATCTCACCGAGCTACGCAAACGCATTATGTGGTGCATTGCCGCGTTTTTTATTGGTTTTATGATCCTTTTTCCATTTGCGGATGAATTGTTGCGCATCATCTTGCGCCCTGTGATCGAAGCGATGGTCGAGCGTGGTTTGCCGCCCATTTTGCAAACGACTGCCCCACAAGAAGAATTTTTCACTCAAATCCGCGTTTCCATGCTCGGTGGATTTTTGGTCACATTTCCCGTTGTTGCCTATCAACTTTGGTCTTTTGTGGCACCAGGGCTATATCAAAATGAAAAGGGTGCTGCGCTACCATTTATTATTGCTGCCCCCTTTATGTTCATTATCGGCTCGCTCTTTTCGCATTTTATCGTATCTCCACTGGCGATGAGTTTTTTCATTGGATTTAGTGATGTGGTTGATGTTTTAGTAGGGGCTAAATCAGCACCAGATGCGGGTGATTTTTTAATACAATTTGACGGGAAGCTTGATCAGGTTCTTGATATTACATTAAAGCTTATCTTCGCATTCGGGCTTTGTTTTCAGTTGCCTGTGGCGCTTACGCTCCTTGGTAAAGTCGGACTTGTTTCTGCGGATGGCCTGCGTGCTGCGCGCAAATATGCTATTGTTGGGATTATGTTTACATCTGCGATCGTGACGCCACCAGATGTCATTACACAGATTATTTTGTTCACTGTTGTGTATGGTCTTTATGAAGCTTCCGTTCAACTTGTGGGTTGGGTTCAGCCAAAATATGATGACGAAGATGAGCAAAAAACAAACGCTTAAAAGGATTGCTGACGCAGTTGAGCGCCTCTCACCCAAAGAGGCAGTTTTACCCGATTTTACGGCTATGGCTTATATTTGGCGTTCGGATATTCGAGCTTTTGAGGCTGTTGAAAACATTCAAACCCCGCCGATTGATTGTTTGGTTGGGATTGATCGTTCGCGCGATACGCTTCTTGCCAACACTTATCAATTTGCCCAGGGTAAGGCTGCCAATAATGCGCTTTTATGGGGCGCGCGTGGTATGGGAAAATCCAGTCTTATCAAGTCCGTATATGTAGACGTTCGTTCAAAACACCCAATCACTTTGATTGAAATATCCCGCGAGGATTTAGCCGATCTTGGCCTGATCATGCGCCTATTGCGCAGCGCTGATGAGCGTGTGATTATCTTTTGTGACGATCTGTCCTTTGAATATGATGAGGGCGTTTATAAATCACTGAAAGCCGCACTGGATGGCGGCATTGCTGGCCGTCCCGAAAATGTTATTTTTTATGCAAGCTCCAACCGCAGGCATCTCATGGCGCGTGATATGATCGACAATGAACGCCAAGCTGCCATTCATGATGGTGAAGCCGCCGAAGAGAAGATTTCACTTTCGGATCGCTTTGGTCTTTGGCTTGGTTTTTATGGTGCAGATCAAGATGATTATTTTGAGATGATCCGCCGCTATCTCGCCCATTTTGGGTCATCTGCAAAAGATGATGATTGGATAGCAGAAGCGATTGAGTGGACAATGACAAGGGGCGGGCGCTCTGGTCGCGTTGCTTGGCAATTTGTGATTGATTTTATTGCACGCAATTAGGCCTATGAAATCCCTAAAATGGTTCAGATTTGGAATTTGATATGGGCAAAAAACACCAGCCGTAGCTGGTGATTTCATCTTCAATATTTTGAAAGCAAATTACACGTAATCACTCGGATCAACACTGGCTGTTCCTTTGCGAAGTTGGAAGAGCAGCTGCGACCCTGAGGTTGTGCCGATGGTTTGGCCAGCGGTAACTTCTTCACCTTTTGCAACATTTGCTGAACCAAGCTTTCCATACACACTTATCAATCCGTTTGGATGCTGAACCATTACAATTGTGCCATTCGCACCTGTCGATTCAGAAACCAATACAACTTTGCCTCCAGAACTTGCCTTTACGGAAGCTTGTCCGCCCGTTGAATATACGACGCCTTGGCTTCCATTTGATGGATCATAGGCTGTAGACACAGTTCCATTGACAGGTTTTTGGAATCCTGTTGATGGTGATGCATCATTTGCTGTTTCGGATGGAATTTGTGCTGTCTGAGTTGGAGTGTTCGCCGATGGAATGATAAGCTCAGTACCTTCGGTCACACTGAGTTCAGGGCCAAGCTTATTCCAACTTGCAAGCGAGGTGACAGAAACACCATAAAGGCGGGCAATAGAATAGGCCGTTTCGCCCGCTTTCACGCGGTGTGTTGTGATGCCCGTGTTTTCATTACCAAGAGAGCTTGCCTCAATGCTATCATCTGGTAGTGTATCGGTTGTTGATAATTGGATAGCTTCAAGGGCGACAGCAGAAGGTATGGCGAATTCTTGTCCGTTTCGTGGTGTGTAAGACACAGGCAAGCCATTATGTATGGCCAATTGTTCTCCAGTGACACCCGCACGCGCCCCAAGTGTTGCCATTGTATCGCCTGGTCCTGCGATGACGGCACTGTACAAGCCACGATCAACAATACCCGTATTTGTAGGAGAGCTTACAACTTGGCCAGTGCTTGCTTCAGGAATAAGTGGGTTCTTTAGGCTCAAATTAGGAAGGCTCCCACCTGAACCCAAATTTGATGATTCACATGCTGAAATGCTCAAAAGCGCAACCACACCAAGAGATATTATTTGTGAACGTTTTAGAAAATTTGCTTTGCTATTCTTTGCTTTGCTATTCATAGTGACCACTCTCTTCATATCTATTCTTTACCTGGAAGAAGTGGAACAAATCGCACATTTCCCAATTCCTCGTAATCAAGCCCATCTTCGGTTTTGCGTATGCGCAATAATATCTGCGTCGCATCACTTTGCCCAACGGGTAAAACCATAATACCACCAGTTTTTAATTGCGCAAGTAAAGTTGAAGGCGCATCCTCAGCGGCAGCCGTTAGCAATATGCGATCAAAGGGGGCTTGATGGGGAAGCCCTAAAG
Source organism: uncultured Paracoccaceae bacterium (assembly GCA_947501025.1). Lineage (GTDB taxonomy): Bacteria > Pseudomonadota > Alphaproteobacteria > Rhodobacterales > Rhodobacteraceae > CANMUM01. The sequence goes on from CANMUM010000010.1 coordinate 45,224, forward strand.
ATCCATCGCCTGCCGTGATCACGATATTTGTGATATTATATTGTGAAATACGTTGCTCAGCAATTTTTGCAAGAGCTTTAATGCGCTCGATTGTATAAACTCTGCGTGCCAGTTTTGATAAAATTGCGGCCTGATATCCAGAGCCAGTTCCCACTTCAAGCACTTTGCATTTTTTATTTAATTCAAGAGCTTGCGTCATTTTGGCGACAATTGTAGGCGCGGAAATTGTTTGGCCAGATTCTATAGGAAGCGGCACATCTTCATATGCACGGTTTTTAAAATGCCCATCAATGAAATCCGCGCGATCAATGCTCTCCATAACGCTATGGATATGTATATCTGTGATTCCTGATTGCCTTAATGAGAAAACGAGACGCGCTCTTTCTTCAACGGTGCTCATTGGTGTCCTCAAATAAATGTGATGCTTCCTTGTTAAAAGCGTCATCAGATAAATTCAAATGACAAAAACTCACCGTAACATGATTGTCTTTTACAAGTCCAACATCCTTGGAAGGTGATTGGGCTTGAATAGGCCCAGGATGCCCGAGCCAAAAATAAGTACGACCATTCGGAGCTTCTTGCTTGTTTGCTATGACATTGCTTTTTGAAAGCACTTCTGCCGCGCAAAGTTTGATGGATTTGACTTTATCCTTACTGCAAGCAGGGAAATTAATATTCACAAAACGACCTGCTGGCCAGTTTTCAAGATAGGCTTTAAGTACCGTTGAAATGGCCTTTGGGCCAAATTCACGCGCTGTTTCGAACAATATATCAGGATCAGAATGTTGATTGTAATACTGACTAAGTGCGATTGCGGGTATGCCCTGCGCTGTCGCTTCGATTGCTGCGCCAACTGTACCTGAATAAAGGAGGTCAGGCCCAAGGTTATGGCCACGATTTACGCCCGAAATGACCAAGTCAGGTTTTTCGCCAATCAATTGTTCTGTGAGCAAAATGCAATCGGTAGGGGTGCCATCCACGGTGAAATGCATATCTCGGCGCTTAGTTGTTGCGATTGGTTTGGTGTAGCTCATGGCATGACCAACGCCAGATTGCTCAGAACTTGGTGCGACAACAGCTATGCGGCCATTTTTTCCTGCAATTTTATATGCAAGATCATATGCAACCCATAATCCAGCAGCATCATAGCCATCGTCATTTGTGACCAGTATTAACATATTCACCTCACCAATAAAGCCAATTTGTAACCCGATCAACAATCAAGAACAAGCAGAGCTTTGATAATTTCATGTCAGAGTTAACAATTTTTATACAAATCGCACGTTATGTTTACGAAGAATATAAAAAGAGAATCAAAATATGTTGTCTCAATTTAAAAATATGATGAGCTTAATGTTCATTATGGCGCTTGCAAGCCCTGTCTATTCGGAGGGGATTGCTGTGGACGCCGATGTGTTTTCATTTGAGATTTCAGAAAGCCTTGAAATATATGCATTGCAGGATACACAAAAAAGCTTTGTTTTTGAAGATTCTGACTTGGAGAATCGTTGCAAAAATTTGACATGTTTTCAACCTATAGAGGAAATTAAGCCAGCATCTGGAATTAATTTTACGAATTTGAAGCTCTCATTTAATTTTGATTTTGCGAGCACTTCATCTAACGAACCATCAATAGATTCACTTAGCAGTATGAGTAAGTCTGCTTTATTGGCCAGCAGTATACAAACCATCATAAAAGAACCAAGCGACCTACAAGATTACTCACTTGGCCTTAGTTTGTCGCTTAGTTTTTAAATTGATATTTAGATCAGTTTTCCCGATATATCGATTTTTGTTGCACCACCAAGATATTTATGGAGAACCTCCGGTAAATTGACGGAACCATCTGCTTGTTGACCATTCTCAACAACAGCAATCAAGCAACGACCAATAGCTAGACCAGAGCCGTTCAAAGTGTGTAAAAACTCAGGTTTGCTGTCGTCCGCTCTAAATCGTGAATTCATGCGCCGCGCTTGAAAATCGCCACAATTTGAGCAGCTTGAAATTTCACGGTAAGTGTTCTGCCCCGGAAGCCAAACTTCAATATCATAGGTTCTGCGCGCGCCAAAACCCATATCGCCCGTACAAAGCGCAACTGTGCGGTAGGGCAGCTCTAGTTTTTGCAAAATAGTTTCAGCACATTTGGTCATGCGCTCAAGTTCTTCGTGGCTTGTGTTAGGGTCACAAATTGTTACCATCTCAACTTTTTCAAATTGATGCTGGCGCAGCATACCCGTTGTATCACGACCCGCAGAACCCGCCTCTGAACGGAAACATTGCGTTTGTGCGACCATGCGCATCGGCAATTCGGCTCCATCAACAATCTCGCCATAGACCATATTTGTAAGGGTGACTTCAGCCGTTGGAATCAGCCAATGCTCCCCATCAACCTTGTAAGAATCCTCTGCAAATTTGGGAAGTTGTCCCGTGCCATAAAGGGCTTCATCGCGCACAAGAACAGGGGTGAAAACTTCATCCAGCTCATGCTCATTCACATGCAAATCAATCATGAATTGACCGAGAGCACGGTGGAGGCGCGCAATTGCACCGCGCAAGATAACAAAACGCGAGCCTGAAAGCCGAGCCGCACGCTCAAAATCAAAATGCTGAGCAATTGACGCAATTTCAAAATGCTCTTTGGCGTCAAAATTAAGTGCTGCAGGGATGCCCCATTTGCGGATTTCGACATTATCATTTTCATCGGCACCATTCGGTACATCTTCAAATGGCAAATTCGGGATGCTCATGAGCAAATTGCGCAGTTCATCATCCGCTGTTTTGGCATCAATTTCGGCTTGAGCGATTTCAGCCTTTTTTTCACCGACAAGTGCGCGCAAACGTTGAAACTCCTCTTCATCACCGCGCGCTTTTGCTGCGCCGACTTCTTTTGAAGCGGCGTTTTGTTCAGCTTTGGCCGTCTCTGCACTATGTATGATTTCGCGGCGTTTTTTATCGATCTCTATAATAGATTCTGCGCATGGTTCTAAACCGCGCTTGCCCAAAAGTGCATCAAATTCGGAAGGGTTTTCGCGTATGAATTGTATATTATGCAATGTAATATCCGTAAATAAATTGGAGTTGTAGCTGGCGGATTAAGAATCGCCTACGCCATTTTCGAGAGCTTTTGCATATCTGCGCACAGCTGTTTGGCGCAAATCATGAATGGCCAAAACCAGATCTTCAAAAACACGGTGAATATCGGCATCACTGGCATTTGTTTGAATAAAATGCGCGGCTTGGTTCACATCCAAAATAAGCTCTTCCATTTTCGCTTTTTGAAGTTTGTTGAGGCGATTTTTATGTTTGGCAACCCATTCTAAAATGATGCCTTCTTCTTCTTTTGTTATGGTTGCGTCATCTTGAAGTTTTATTTTGCCATTTTGAATAATAACTGTGCCAATATGATCATAGAGATCGCGTGATTTACGGTTATCTGCCGAAATTCGGTAAATATTTGCATTGCCTTCGCGGGCTCTAAAATAAAATTTTGAATTGTACATGCACAACCTTTTTTCTTAACTTGTAGTCCTTTACTTATAAGAATTTCAAGTAGGGGCGGGATAAATAAACGGTCTTGAATGATGATTTTTGATTACGTAAAGACATGAAAAAGAAAAAATGTTAATTTTGGGTCAACAATTTGTGGGCGACAATTGTATAGCAATGATTTTTTAGCGAAATAAAGGGGCGCAAATGGCAGCAGATGACAATTTAGAGAATCTTCGCAAGCGTTTAATTATGCGTGCCGAACATCGCGGTATTAAAGAGATGGATATTATCTTGGGGCGCTTTGTTCGAGCAAATGCGCAATATTTTTCATTTGAAGATATAGATTCACTGGAACTCATGATGGCTGAAAACGATCAGGCGCTTTATGCAATGATTACGGGGCATCAAGATATTATGCCAGAGCATAAAGATTGGCTTGAGCGCCTCCAAAAATTTGCACTTGAACTCCATCTATAATAATTTACACAAAACCGTTAAATTTTAAGTTTTTGTTTTCTATATATTGTCACAATAGCTCCAATACAGGAGTTAAGATATGACAGAGATATTAAATACCGCACAACCAGTGGTTGATCCACAAGCGGATGCAGCATTCATAAAAGAGGCATCTATAAAGCAGGGCATGACGACCTATTTTGAGGTTGTTGCGCAGGTGGAACGGATGCACAGGCTATTGCTTGACGTGATCAAGGATGAGTTTACACGATTGAAAATTATGGAAATTAATCCAGTCCAAGGATTATTGCTCTATAATATTGGTGAATCCGAAGTTTCTGCGGGAGAATTGCGGACACGTGGATATTATCAAGGCAGCAATGTGTCATATAATTTGAAGAAGCTCGTCGATGGAGAGTTTATGGTTTACACACGGAGCGAAAATGATCGACGTTCGGTGCGTGTAGGGCTTTCTGAAAAAGGGGAGGCTGTCCATAATGTGCTCCAGGGCCTTTTTAAACGATTATATACGGAATTGATACAAAAGGATATGTGGACACTTAGCGATTGTCGAGCCACACGCGACAATCTCATGTTGATGGAGCGTTATTGGTCAGATCAAATCCGTTTCATATATTAAACTGCGACAAATCATCCCATCAAGTTAGATATTCCATATGTTTGGTTGCCAGAATTTTTATTTTCAGCTAGATAACCAATATCGTTAAGGTGATTTCGTATTGGCATATGCGTAGCAAGTCATTATGAAGCCAAAACGAATTGATTTGAGTGCGCATAATTGCAATCTCTCTCGGCAAACTGGCGCATAGGAACCGCATGGATTATGAACATTATTTCAAGGATGCATTGGCTTCCATAAAAGGCGAAGGCCGTTACCGTATATTTTTAGATATTCGGCGTGAAAGAGGTTCTTTTCCAAAAGCAACTTGGCATAAAGATGACGGCACACAGAGCGAAATCAGCGTATGGTGTGGCAATGATTACCTCGGAATGGGGCAAAACGAAGATGTTCTTGCCCGCATGAAAGAAGTTGCCGAGGTCGCGGGAACTGGTTCTGGCGGCACTCGAAATATTTCAGGAACGACAATTTATCACAAAGAGCTCGAGGCAGAGTTGAGCGATTTGCATGGCAAAGACGCGGCACTTGTGTTTTCTTCAGCATATATCGCCAATGACGCGACATTAAGCGTTCTCCCTAAGTTATTACCTGGTTTGATTATTTTCTCAGATGAGCTCAACCATGCTTCCATGATTGAAGGTGTTCGCCGAGGTAAATGTGAAAAGCGTATTTGGCGCCATAATGATGTTGAGCACCTTGAAGAGCTTTTAAAGGCATCTGACCCTGAGGCCCCAAAATTGATCGCATTTGAGAGTGTTTACTCGATGGATGGTGATTTTGGCCCACTAAAAGAGGTTGTGGCTTTGGCCAAAAAATACAATGCCATGACATATCTCGATGAGGTTCATGCTGTGGGGCTTTATGGTCCCCGTGGTGGTGGCGTTGCGGAAGAACTCGGTTTGCTTGATCAGATCGATATTTTTAATGGGACTCTTGGGAAAGCCTTTGGTGTATTTGGTGGGTATATTGCTGCCAGCCGTGAGATTTGTGATGCAGTACGTTCATTTGCACCAGGGTTTATTTTTACAACATCATTGCCCCCAGCGATTGCCGCCGCAGGCGCTAAATCAGTGCGTATATTGAAAAATAGCCCAGAGCTTCGTCAAAAACATCAAGAATCTGCAGCCTATTTGAAGGTGCGCATTCGAAATCTTGGATTGCCGCTAATGGAAAGCCCAAGTCATATCGTGCCGCTTCATGTTGGTGATCCAAAAATATGCAAACGTATTTCTGATATGCTGCTCGAAGAGTTTGGGATATATGTTCAACCGATCAATTATCCGACCGTTCCTCGAGGCACGGAGCGCCTGAGATTTACGCCAAGCCCGGTGCATTCTGAGGCAGATATAGCACATCTTATCCATGCCCTTGATTCGCTTTGGGCGCGTTGTGAGCTCAATCGCGCTGATATTGCCGTTTAAAAAGCCTTAATATTTACAGTCCAGTTCTTAAAAACTCTTATTTAGGGTTCAATTTACTGTGAATATCAGCGGATTTATGCCAAGCTAATGTTCAAAATGATTAAGTTATAGCTTAAAGCTCTGGAGCTATCTAAATAATTATATGAAATATTTGTTTTGAGGCAATAAAAACAAGTATATAAGAAAAATACTGAGAAAGATCTTTTTTAGCAATGGGCAGCAATATTAATATCCAAGAACTCATCGAAGAAGGAAACAGCATTGGTGGCATCCTTCATGGTGAAAGACTGACGCTTGGAAAAACATTAGATGACGTTTCCAATGATCTCAAAATTCGCAAAAGTGATATCGAGGCGATTGAGGCGAATAATGTTGCGAATATTGATCGGCCCGAATTTGCATCTGGATCCATTCGAACTTACGCTCGATATCTTGATCTTGACCCGAAAGAGGTTTTAGATATTTATCGTGAAAAAAATGGCTTGAAAGCTGTTTCTGTGACACCTTCAAAAGTGCCCCCAAAACTGCGCCATAAAAATACAGCTATGAATATCGGTTACTATAATGCGCCGAGACGCTCACCGATTTCAACATTTTTACGGACGCTATTTCAAGGCGCCTTGTCAATTGCACCTTTAGCTCTGCTCATTGGTGGGGGCGCTACGGCCGTTTTCTTCGGATTTAAATTTTTTACCTCAATGCAGGAATTGCAAGTTGTTCCAACAGAATCCCAGCCATCATTTGCAACTGTTGCGCAGATAGATGCAACGGATGCTATTGCTCAAGTCAATTATACAGAAGCGCCGACAATCAACTATGATGAACTTTATGCGCGCCAAGCACTCAGCGTTCCTGTGATCACTTTGCGAGATGGGCCGATTGCAGAGATCGCAACGACACAAACCACATCTGCCGACGGCGAAATTGCAGTAGAAGTTGCGCAAATTGAACCAGTAAGTGAACCAATGGTTTCTGTTGGGCCAATTATCCCAAAAGTGGATTTGCTTCCCATGGGCGAGGCTTGGGTTCAACTCAGCACGGATGCAGGCGACACATTGTTCGAAAAACTTCTGAAACCTGGTGAAGTTGTTCCTGTTCCGATTGAGGGGGCTGTGAACTTTTTGAAAGCGGGCAATGCCACGCAGCTTTATGTCCGTGTGAATGGTGAGGTCTTTGGTCCAATTGGTCAAGACGGCACATCAGTCGTGCGCAATGTGCCCATGTTACCAACCGAGCTGAAGGTTAACTTTGAATCAGTTACGCCCGAAAGGCTTGCCGCTCTTCAATCTGTAGAAACTTCATATTTGGCAAGACTAGAAGAGCAGTAACGCTTTTCAACGCCGCTTGAGGGTGGTAAAACGCAACCAAATCAGGAGCGTTTATGCACGATCATACACAAGTTAGACCATGGCGCAGTATTGAGCGCCGCAAATCACGTCAAATATCTGTAGGTAATGTGCTTATTGGAGGCGATGCGCCGATTGCTGTGCAGTCGATGACCAACACTCCGACAACAGATGTGAGTGCGACTCTCGATCAAATCATTGCATGCCATGAGGCGGGTGCTGATATGATGCGCGTTTCTGTACCTGATGAGGAATCTAGCGCAGCGCTCATTGAGATTTGCAAAGAGAGCCCTGTGCCGATAATTGCAGATATTCATTTTCATTATAAACGTGGAATTGAGGCGGCAAAAGCGGGGGCGGCCTGTTTGCGCATTAACCCTGGAAATATTGGTTCGCCTGATCGCGTTGCTGAAGTGGTTCAAGCGGCAAAAGATCATGGATGTTCGATGCGTATTGGTGTGAATGCGGGTTCCTTGGAAAAGCATTTGCTTGATAAATATGGCGAGCCTTGTCCTGATGCGATGGTCGAAAGTGGCCTTGAGCATATCCGCATTTTGCAAGACCATGATTTCCACGAATTTAAAATCTCGGTGAAAGCATCTGATGTGTTTATGTCGGTTGCCGCTTATCAGGCGCTTTCAGAAGCCACCGATGCCCCGATCCATCTAGGCATTACCGAAGCAGGGGCACTTAGGGGCGGCACGGTTAAATCGGCAATTGGAATGGGCAATTTGCTTTGGTCTGGTATCGGAGATACATTGCGCGTTTCGCTCTCCGCCGACCCTGTAGAAGAGATCAAAGTTGGCTTTGAGATTCTTAAATCACTCGGTTTGCGTCACCATGGTGTGAATATTATTTCTTGCCCAAGCTGCGCGCGCCAAGGGTTTGACGTTATCAAAACAGTTGAAAAACTTGAAGATCGGCTATCCCATATCAAAGCGCCGATTTCATTGAGCATTATTGGATGTGTCGTGAATGGCCCCGGTGAAGCGCTTATGACCGATGTGGGTTTCACTGGCGGCGGAGCGGGTTCTGGCATGGTTTATCTTGCGGGAAAAGCGCATCATAAACTGGGCAATGAGGGCATGATCGATCATATTGTCGATCTTGTGGAAGAGCGCGCAGAATTATTAAATAATCAGGAGAATGCGCAATGATCGCCGAAGAGCAACTCCAGAAAATTATCGAACGTTTCGAATTTGTTGAAGCCAAGATGAACACCCAGCTATCAGGTGAAGAACTTGTGAAACTTGGTCGTGAATATGCGGAACTAAAAGATGTGGTCGACACAATCCGCAGTTATCAAGCTATGAATGTCGAATTGGCCGAAGCCGAAGCCATGCTCAAAGATCCCGATATGAAGGAGCTTGCAGAGTTGGAATATTATGACCTCAAGGAAAAGCTTCCGGCACTTGAACATGATGTGAAAATCGCGCTTTTGCCAAAGGATGCGGCTGATACACGTTCGGCGATTATGGAAATTCGTGCGGGTACGGGCGGTGATGAGGCGGCTCTTTTTGCGGGTGACCTCTTGGAAATGTATACGCGTTATGCCCAAGGCCAAGGTTGGAAAACATCTATGATTGAGCGTTCAGAAAACGAGCTTGGCGGCATTAAGCAAGCGGTTATGAATATTTCTGGTGATGGGGTATTTGCAAATCTCAAATTTGAAAGCGGTGTCCATCGTGTTCAACGCGTTCCCGTCACAGAATCAGGTGGGCGCATTCATACATCTGCGGCCACGGTTGCTGTACTGCCTGAGGCTGAAGAGGTGGATATTGTGATCAACCCCACAGATATTCGCATTGATACATATCGCTCATCAGGGGCAGGTGGTCAGCACGTGAATACAACAGATTCGGCTGTGCGCATCACCCATATTCCAACTGGACTTGTGGTAACAAGTTCAGAAAAATCTCAACACCAGAACCGCGAAATTGCGATGAATGTTCTCAAGGCGCGCCTTTATGATCAACAGCGTCAAGCCCTTGATGATGAGCGTTCTGATGCGCGCAAATCACAGGTCGGGTCGGGCGATCGCTCAGAGCGGATACGGACATATAATTTCCCGCAAGGCCGCGTCTCCGATCACCGTATCAACCTAACTTTATATAAGCTTGATCAAGTTCTCGGTGGAGATTTAAGCGAGTTTATCAGTGCATTGATGTCAGCGGATCAAGCCGAGAGATTAGCGGAGCTTGGTCTTTGAGAGAGATTGCGGCGCGCTTATTTGATTCTGGTATTGAAGGGGCAGATTTTGATGCGCGCAAATTAGCGGAGCATTTTTCGGGTGATGAACTTGAAAATGCCATAAAACGCCGTATGGCGCGTGAACCGATGTCACATATTCTGGGTTATCGAGATTTTTGGCGAGATCGCTTTATTGTGACAAAAGATGTACTTGATCCACGACCCGATAGTGAACTTTTTATCGAGCTTGCGCTTGAAGGAGAGCCACCAAAACATATTCTGGATTTGGGATGTGGTTCTGGGGCGCTTGGTTTGTCGGCGCTACGTGAGTTTCCAGATGCTGATTGCGTTTTTGTGGATATTTCTCAAGCCGCTTTGAATATCGCCGAAAAAAACGCGAAACAGCTTGGTTTTGATCATCGATCACGTTTTATAAAAAGTGATTGGTTTTCCAATGTTGCGGGAGAATTTAACCTTGTATTATGCAATCCGCCTTACATTACAGAAGATGAGATGCAAAATTTATCGCCAGAAGTTTGTTTAGAACCTCCTTTAGCTTTAACTCCCGGTGGAGACGGCCTTGCATCTTATCACATTATTTCAAAGAATTTGCGGGCATTTCTTTCTCAAAATGGGGCTGCATATTTTGAACATGGATTTCAGCAACAAGGAGAGGTCATTTCAATTTTTAAAAATATGGGATTTGAAGCGGCAGGCCAAATCGATATAAATAAAAAGCCAAGAATAGTTAAGGTTACATATAAAAACTAATGATTAGTGCTTGAAATACATGATTAAGTCGTTTACAAAATCAGTGTTGATGCAAACTGCGTCACAAGCTTACCCCATATATCAGATAAGTAACTTAGCCCTTGGGTAGCTAACAATAATCATAGGTCAATACATATGAGATCACCGAACAAATCGCGTTCGCGTAACAAGAATAACAATCGTCGTCAAAATAATGCAGGAAATGTGATTAACCGCGTTTTCGATAGCAATGGTCCACAAGGACGCGTGCGCGGCACCCCAAATCAAATTATTGAGAAATATCAATCACTCGCTCATGATGCGATGCTGTCAGGCGACCGTGTTGAAGCCGAAAATTTCTCTCAACATGCTGAGCACTATATTCGTATGATGGCCGAAGCACAGGCTGAACTCGCTAAAGAACAAGCGGCACGCCAAGCCGAGCAAGAAGCGCGCCAAGCTGAACAGGCGGCACGCCAAGCTGAACAAGAAGCGCGCAACCGCGCACGTCAGGCTGAACAAGGCGATCAAAATGCATCTGATCAAAGCGAGACGCCATCTCAAGATGAGCCAGAAAAGCAGGATAAATTGTCAGATCCACGCGAAGAACAACCGAAAAAACCACGCCGCAAACCATCTCAACGCAAGCCTAAAGCTGATGTTGCAGAGGGCTTTGATGATCAAAATGCACCTGATTTCTTGAAAGTGATTAGTGATTAATCGGTGAGAATTCACGGGCAAGCGCCCCAAATTCTTCAAGGGTGAGAGTTTCACCACGGCGCGTTGGATCAATTCCAGCGCGTTTTATTTTGGCTTCAGCTTCAGGTGCCAATGCTTTTAATGCGGCGCGCAACATCTTACGACGTTGCCCAAATGCTGCAGCGGTAACGCGCTCAAGGTCACGCAAATTTGTATCAAATTTTGGAGCGCAAGGCGTAATATGCACAACAGCCGATGAGACTTTTGGTGGAGGTGTGAAAGCCGAAGGCGGAAGCTTGTATACGATCGAGGTATTCGCGCGCCAATTGGCGAGCACAGCCAAGCGCCCCCAATGATTATCGCCCGTTTTTGCTGTGATCCGTTCTGCGACCTCTTGTTGAAACATCAATGTAAGGCTTACCCATTGAGGGGGCCATTCTTGTGTTAACCAACGAATGAGGAGCTCTGTTCCGATATTATAGGGTAGATTCGCGACAATCCGCACAGGGCGCGTTGCATTCACAAAAATATCCGCTTTAAGCGCATCGGTAAATGTAATGTCAAGCTTACCAGAATAATGTGCGCTGATCTCTTCGAGGATAGGTTTAAGACGCTCATCACGTTCAAAAGCCATCACTCGATCTGCACCATTCATCAATAATGCACGGGTTAAGCCACCAGGGCCAGGACCAATTTCGATGACATCATGCCCTCCCAAATCGCCAGCCAGACGCGCGATTTTTGACGTAATGTTCAAATCGAGAAGGAAGTTTTGTCCAAGAGATTTTTTGGCGGTTAAACCATGGTTGCGAATGACTTCACTTAAAGATGGCAAGCCGTCCATTATAATCTGCCTCGCTCAGCCAAATCAAAGGCTGCAATCATTGAACTCGCACTCGCTATGCCTTTGCCTGCGATATCATAGGCCGTTCCATGATCTGGAGATGTGCGCAAGAAGCTCAAACCCAAAGTCACATTAACACCCGTATCAAATGCCAATGTTTTTATCGGAATAAGCGCTTGGTCATGATACATACAAATCGCGACATCATATTGGGCGCGAGCTGATTTGTGAAACATCGTATCAGCGGGCAAGGGACCTTTTATCAGTTTGCCGCTCGCCTTTTGTTTTTCAACAAGATCATTAATCCATGACAGTTCCTCATCTCCCATGCGACCATTTTCGCCAGCATGCGGATTCAACCCAGCGATTGCAATTCGAGGATTTTCTACGCCCAACCGGATAAATTCGGCATATGTAATATCGATAGTTTTGTTCAACAAATCAGGTGTAAGTTGTTTTGGAACTTGGGAAAGGGCGATGTGAATGGTTGCAGGCACCACTTTTAGCTCTTGTGATGCTAACAGCATGATCGGATGGTTGGCACCGTCAAGCCTCGCTAAGAATTCTGTGTGACCTGGGTCAGGGAAGGCTGCACCACGCGCAAGAATATCCTTGTTAATGGGCGCTGTGATCATCGCAGCCATATGCCCAGATTTAACCAAGGTGACAGCTTCTTCAATCCATTCAATTATAGCCGCTGCATTTTTAGTGTCGCCAATCCCAGATTTGGGTAGGTTAGGGCATGGCCGATCAAGAATGGCGATCCCTGATTTGTAATCATCAATATGATTTATACTTTTGACATCTGGAAGCATGCGCGCATCACCAATAATGAGCATATTTTTCCGCGCGCGCGCCTTAATGAGTGCAGAAATAATTTTTGGACCAATCCCCGCGGGATCACCCATCGTGATGACGACGGGTTGCATTATTGGAGCTTAACGATTTTCGCGCTCGCACGAAGATCACGTAAAAGTCCATCCATTTGGCTTTCCAAAGATTCATTTACAGCTCGGCTATTAACAGCCTGTTGCAATTCTTCAGGAACCTTAATTTGGCGATCACAAAGATATAGAACTGATGTCCCAGTTTCCCGCTCGAATTTAGCAGATGTACCCGTTTCCATACGAGCAAGCGCAAGCGCAACACCACTTGAGAGCGTGCTCACAGGTATATCTTCGTAGAAATTTGAGTTTGGAAGAACGCCAATCTTTGCCTTTGCATGCTTACATGTTCGGACTTCAGCTAATAAATTATCGGCCTCTTGCGAGGAGGCTTTAAGCCCATTGGAATTATTTATGAAGAGATCAATATAAGATACCAAAGGATCACGTGGAAGAGACCTACGATTCTCACCGTATCCATTGAGACGAATAAGAATGATGGCGCCTTCTGTTTCAATTGGACGACCAATAGCGCCAGGATTTAACCCTGAGATGATTGATGTTAGCTGAGGATTCAAGCCTTCAAGCGGGATCTCAGGTATTGCACCCCCGTTTTTTCCAGTTTCAGAACGTGAAAATTCTCGGGCCAGCTGAGCAAAGCTTTCACCAGAACGATAACGCTCCATGATCAGTTTGCGTTGATAGCGCGCAGGGATGCGTCCCCCATATTCAGCATAGGGGATAACAATTTCAGATACAGAAACGGTTTTCGTAATTTGATCTGGAATGCTTTGAATGTTCTGAATGCGTTCTTCAGCAGTTACATTATTACTTTTTCCACGAATTTCTGCATAGGTGCGCTTTAAAATTTGCGATGACACGTAAGTATCTACAGTAGAACTGTCGATGCCTCTTGAAATAAATTCGGCCTTCAAATCAGGGCCTTTTCCAGCCCCGCCAGCCATTGTATCCAATGTGCTTGCGATGGTATTGGAATCGACATCTAAACCAATCCGCGCGGCTTCTTTGCGGATGAGGCGATCATTAATAAGAAACTCAACGGCTTTGCTATGCGCACTATCTGATGATGCACCCGTCGCTTGAAGCATTAATGACATCTGTTCAATTTCATAATTGGTGATCACGGTACTATTCACACGATAAGCTGCGGAGAAATCGGCCGAATAACTGGGAGCTGCAAAACCTAAAAAGAATAGTGATGCTATCAGGGTTGCTAAATATTTTTTCATTTTATCCTCAATTCAGTATTCCAAGTGCGTTGCATGTGCGCCTTGGCCAGTCGCGCGTTGGTGCTTGCCCCAGCCCAATAAAACTTACAGAAAACTCATAAGTTGTCTCATCGTCAATACCTTCTCCACGGTTGAAGTCTTGAACAAAACCAGCGCTCGCTTCAATGCATTCATTTCCATATGTTAAAGATATACTGCCTTCTAATGGTAATGTATTTATCAAATCATAACGCCAGCTGAAATCCGCCTGCCAATTCGGGGCAAAATGATAAAATCCATCCATAGAAATCTCTTGTTGAATGTCATCATATCCAATCTCAGGCTCAGCTTCAAGATGAACACCTTCAAAAGAAAATGAATAGTCATCATGTGTATAATCGATACCAATTTCAGCGCGAGATATGACAAAAGAGTCATTCCAAGATGCGCGTGCATATAATGAATAATCTTGTGAAGACACATAATTGATGTAGCCGACCCATTCTTCGTCATTATCCGCTGCACCATCAAATTCATCAAGAGAATCATCTGGGGTAAGGCGTATAACCTTGCCAAAACCCAGATCGACACTGCTGCCAAAATTAGAATCATAGACATATGATGCCCCAAGATTCATACGAAGCCCACTTTCAAGACGGTCTTGGCCAGAATACTGGTTTTCACTGAATAAAGTAATATAATCATGTTCATAAAATAGAGCATCTGAGTTTGTGATGTCAGCTCCTGACTCATAATTGTCGCTCCAAATGACTTGAGCGCGCGGCACCAAAAGAGATGAGCCATTTGTATGCGTTTTAGACAATGGCAAGGTCGCATCAAGAGAAGCTACGGGAGAAATTCTTGTGGATGTCTCAACTTCGTCATCAAATTCACCTGTAGCATAGCCTTGTGCACGACCTGCAAAGCGCGTTTTCAGAGTAACCCCAAAAGGCAATGCATATACATCATCAACACCCAAGATAGCCGTTGCTCTGAAGACGTCATCAGCGTCATCATTTACCAATCCCATAATATCAAAATCACTAAATACGGCGCTTCCTAGACCAATCTGTTGATTGGATCTTACCTTTAACCGAGGTATCACAAGTGGATTATTATCGTCTTCAAGAGCGATCGATGTGGGCCTGTATTCAATGAAATTGAGAGATAAATCTTGATTGTTATTTGTATGAGTTAATTGTAGTTGATTTTTCTCGGCGTTTTCGTAGCTAAAACTAGGAGCAAAATCATTATCAGAATTTATTGTATAGATTGCATATAGCTCTATTTGCTCACTCAGATTCCCTGTAAATTCAGATTGTAAATAATATCTGCCATATTCATCTTCGCCATCATTAAATGAATAAGCGCCATCAAGCTGAAGCTTGCCACCCTTTAAATTGTTTCGGTAACGCATTTCAAAATTATAAACCTCTGCCGTCGTTAAATAACTTGAAAGCAATAAGTCAGAGTGATCGTCAATAATTTGGAAATAGGGAATACGAATACCAGAATCAAAAAGATCAGAAATGATGATCTCAGGACGAAGAAAACCACTCATCCGCTCAACACCAATATCTGGAATGCGCATTTTGGGTAGATATAAAACCGGAAAGCCAAACATTTCAAAAGTTGCTTTGTTGAAATAAATTTTTGATTGTTCTTTATCTCTATAAACTTGGTCTGCATTAATTTCCCATATTGGCACTGGATTAATCACACAGACTTCACAACTCGTCACACGAACATTTTCAGCATAGGTGGCATCATTGCTTTCATTTATACGGCTTGCAACAATTTGCAGATTGCTGAGGAATAAAACACGTGCGTTCAGTAAAATAAGCTGCTGGGTTGTGGGATTCAAAAACGCAAAATCGCTTATCACACGCTCACCTGAAGAGGTTTGCCCACGGACATTTCCTTCAACCGTTATGGTTTCACTATCAATATCATAGATGAGCTTTTCAAGATAAAAATAACCTTGGTCGGAATCGATTTCTACATTTCCATTTGCAATGATTTCTTGTGTGTTTGAATCATAAATTAATTCGTCTGCAATAAACGGCGTTTCTGCATATACTGTTGAATATATAGGTAAAAAAAGGACAAAACCTATTATGATATGAATGAATCGATTGATAATCATATGCGTGTATTAACCGTCTTCTTGGTGCAAGAGCAAGCTTGTTCCCAAAAGAATTCCAGCAATCGGAACAAGTGAAACACCTAATATAATGGGGATGTCTCCCGCTTTTGCTAAGCTTTCACAAAGTTTAGCAACACCAAAAAAGATAAAGCCTGTAGAAATAGCCGAAACGGCCCGCAAACTGGTGCCGCCGCCACGCAAAGGCGCGAGTGCAAAAATGGACCCAATTAGCGCCATAAGTATAAAGAAAACCGGTATGATGCGTTCGGAATAGTAGTAGGTTTTTGCCGTTTTTATATCGTAGCCATCGCGTTCGAGATTATTGATAAACTCAGGCAGGTTTTTTAATTTTATTCGCTTGGGATCAGAAAAACTTGAAAAAATATTCTCAAAATTCAGGCTTGTTATGAGTTGAATTGTTTCTGCTCGATTTGTATCCGATTGATCGGGTTCAGGATATATATTTGGATCCAATAAATTCCATTGCCCATTTTCAATCGTCGCAATATTTGAGGCAAGGTGAATGATGGATTGATCTGGTTTTTTAATAAATATTTCAATATCTTGAAAGGATTTCTCACTCCATTTAACTTGGGGAATGTAAATATATCTAATCTCCCCTGACACAACTTCTCGCAGCCAAACACCATCTTTCAGCGTCCTCACAATCTGTGATGGGCGGCCGCGAAAACTATCAAGATATGTTTCAGCCATATTGCGGCTTCCAACCAAAACAGTGTCAAATGGGAAAGTTGTAAAAATTCCAATAAAAAATGACATCAATACGGGCACAAAGACAATACGATTTGCTGATATTCCTGATGCGCGCAGTGCGACGAGTTCCGAATGTTTTGAGAGGTTAAGGAAAAAGGAAAGCGTCGATATCAAAATGACGAGAGGTAGAAATTGATAAAGATTTGTTGGAATACGAATAATCACATAGATTATGCACTCCGTAAGCGTCGCTCCATATGATTTGACACTTCCATATTGATCAATCCCATCAACGATTAATATTAAAGTCAAAACAAATAATAAAACCAGAAAAAATGTTTTCAAAAAATTGCGTGCAAGGTAGATAAATATCGTCATTTTTTATACCCACTTACAAATCTATTGGTAAAGAGCAAGGCTACAGCAACAATGATGAACGGTATGAGCATTAAAAATAATAGTACTGAGTTATTGCTAATCACATCTTTGAGGGAAAATGTATAAGCTTCAAGACATAACCCCGAAATAACCCCAAAAGTAATAGCTTTTTTATAACCATGTCTTGAAAACGCTGATACTAAAAAACCAAGAGCTGACATTAATCCAATGAGAAAATTAAGGAGCGGAAAAGCCAGTCTATCGACAAGCTCACCTATGGCTTTAGAGTCCTTTTCATGGGTTTCGAGTTTTTGCTTTATTCTTGCAATTAGGTTTTGCGTTGGCATTTCTTCGAGCGAATATTCGTCATTTGATGAGGCAGCTTCATTTAAATCAAGCCCAATTTCCAAACGGTTAAAATTGCCAACTGAGACTTGACCCGTTTTTATATTGCGCTCGTGATAATTACCTACAATCAGAGCCAGCTTTGAAAGCCCGTCTTCCTTCACGAGCAATGCGCGTTCTGCAAAATATGTACGTGTGGATTCCTCTGAGCGCCGATCATCAATAAAAATATTAATCATTTCGCCGCTTAAAATACTGTCTTCTACATAGATATATAGGTTTTGATCGGGATTCATAAACTTTTGCGCAGTAATAATATTTTTTGAATAATTTTGAGAAATTTGATCAAGATCGGAACGGATTCCATAAAGACTTGAAGGCACCAGCCAAAGGGATATAATCGCTGAAATAATTACAAAAAATACACCAATTTGCGCGATGGGAATGAGGATCCGCATTGGATTGCGGCCAGAATTGTGAATCGATAAAATCTCACCATCATTTGCCATTCGGTTCAATGTGAAAATAACAGCAATCATTATTGCTATTGGCAGCATGATTTTAATGATGCTTGGGAGGAGATATGAGGATAGACGGAAGAATGTTGAAGATGTTTCACCGCGCAAGATAACGAGTTCAATTAAGGGGATAGCCTTGCCGATCCAAAACATACCAACCAATGCCAAGAGCGCGAAAGCTATCGCGCGAATGATTTGACCGAATATATATATATTTATCTTTTGTAGCATCAATGTTCCCAAGTGATGACGTATTCGGTTCTAAAGCTCTGGTCAACTATGCGCAAATATTCTATCAATTTCTAGTGATTAAATAGGTGTAAAATGCAAATTAACAATACGAGCTTCGATAAATTTCTTGAAACCAAAGATCAACTGGCATTTGTGCTTGATAATGACGCCAATGAGAAAGCGCTTGATGCGATTCTTGGGGGCACAATCGCGCGTTTTCGGGCCAGTGATGAGTTTGCTGATCATAAAGGTTGGATGAAAATTGCATATCCAAGCGGAATGTCATGCAAATCCTTGTTTTTGGCAAAACCTGCCGATGATGTGCGAGAACTTGGCGCAAAGCTTGCAGCCATTACAAAAGGTGCTGTTACGGTTTGGGGGCAGGATGCAGAATTTGCCTATGGTTTTGCACTTCGAAATTACAGCTTTAGCGGATATTTGACAAAGCCAAAAGAAATTGCCGATCTCACAATTGCTCATGATGGCGCTTTTGATGAAGCCGCGCATCATGCTTATCAAGCCATTGTTGAGGGGACGCATTTCACGCGCGATCTTGTTCATGAGCCGAGCAATACATTATCAACCCAAGAATTTGCATCGCGCATTCAAGGGCTTGAGAAAATTGGCGTTAAGGTTCAGATACTTGATGAAGATGAGTTAACAAAAATAGGGATGCGCTCATTGCTTGCTGTTGGCCAAGGATCAGAAATGCGCTCAAAAGTGGCTATTATGCATTGGAATGGTGCAAAGGGCGATCCATTGCTCCTTGTTGGCAAGGGTGTTGTTTTTGATACGGGCGGCATTTCGATCAAACCATCTGCTGGCATGGAAGAGATGACCATGGATATGGGCGGTGCTGCGACTGTTGTGGGCACGATGCATTCCGTTGCTAAGCGCAAAACGAAAGCTCACATCATTGGAATCGTTGGCATCGTTGAAAATATGCCCGATGGCAAAGCGCAACGCCCAGGTGATATTGTGAAGTCGCTTAAAGGCGACACGATTGAGGTGCTGAACACTGACGCTGAAGGTCGTATGGTTTTGGCTGATATCATTTGGTATGGTCAAGAACAGTTCAAACCCAAGGCTGTTATTGATCTGGCAACGCTGACTGGGGCGATTATTGTTGCTCTTGGCCATGAAAATGCGGGTGTATTTGGCAATGATGATGCCTTTACATCCAACTTCATAACAGCGGCAAAAGCTGAGGGTGAGGGCGCTTGGCATATGCCTCTTGATAAGGCCTATGACAAATTAATCGACCGTACGCTTGCCGATATTGGCAATACAGGTGGGCGCACAGCTGGCGCAAGCACGGCTGCGCATTTTATCGGTCGCTTTGTGAAAGATGGGACGCCTTGGATCCATCTTGATATTGCGGGCGTTGCGCTTCGTAAGGGTGACGATCCATATGCACCTCATGGCGCTTCGGGCTGGGGTGTGCGTTCGCTCACGCGTCTTATTGATGATCATTTTGTGAGCTAATGGACACAAGATTTTACAGATTGTCAAAATCATCAAGCGCGATTGGCACGGCGCGCTTGGCGAATTTGATCGTGTCGAGAGGCCAATCCGTTGCGATATTATCCCGTGATGATGCCCATAGTGAAATGATTTCAAATGCGATTTGGTCTGTTGCTGAATTTTTGCCGCATTCGGTAGGTGAGGTTGATGGCTTGAGTAAGGTCAATATTTCAACAAATGATCCCAAGGGTGATATCTTGCTCGTCATTGATGATGCTAAAATTCCCGAAGATACGGGCTTTGAGCGAGTCTGTTTGGTATTTCACGCGGCTGATAGTGATATCGTCAATGCAAGACGTGAGGATTGGAAGTCATTTTCAAACAAAGGGATTGAGATTTCCTATTGGGCTGAAAACGAAACAGGCGCTTGGGAGAAAAAGGCCGAAGCTAATACGGAGCCTAAAACGTAAGACGCATCAAATTATTGGCAACCTCGTATCCCACAGTTTTTTGTAGAAATGTCATGCCGAGCAATGTGATGTCGAGTTCATCTTGCCCCGCAACAAGAACACGTTCATTCACTAAGACCTCAATATTGCCAATCCTCAAACTATCAAGGCGTGTATAGGCGTGATAAGTTGTACCATTGGCAGTAGAAACGGGCTGATCAAATGACAAAGCTGTCACATCAATGCCTATAGACTTTGCGTCATTATAGCTTAGCACAATTGCCGATGCGCCTGTATCAATAAGGGCTTCACGAGTCGTTCCATTAAGCGCAACATCAACAACAAACCCATTGTGAATGTTGTGAATAGGGACTGTAATGACCGTATTGCCGCCAACTTCGCGCGGTGCAAAGCGGATTTTTTCATATTGGTCATATCCAAAAACAAGCGCAACGATGATGAATGCCCAAATGAGTAGGGACGTTACGGATTTTGAAGCTGATTGTGTGCGCAAAACGCCTGCGCCCACAAAGACGAGCAGCAAAATGAGGAATATCGCACTGGCACCCATCATGTTACCGCACTGATATAAGCGTTAATGCCATCGGCGATGAACTGCACCGAAAGCGCTGCAAGCAATACACCGAATATGCGATTGATTAGCTGCGTTCCTGTGTCGCCCATAATATGGGCAAAACGGTTCGCAAGTAATGCTGACATGACGGTTATGATAATAACAAGCGCCATTGTTAGAAAAACAACCGATTGCGAGGCAATGTCGCCTTGATAATTCCCTACAAGTAGAATCATGGATGTCATTGCGCCAGGGCCTGCCATAAGCGGCATAGATAAGGGAAAAACCATGGGGTCCGATTGCGGCGTGTTTTGCGTATCATCAGAAGATTTTGCACGGCGTTCTTGACGTTTTTCAAACAACATCTCAACGGCTGTGAGGAAAAGAAGGATGCCACCAGAAATACGAAATGCTGGCATGCCAATGCCAATGGCGTGCAGAAATGCTTCGCCGACAAGACCAAATACCAATAATATCGAGAATGATATAATGCCTGCGCCAATAATTATGCGGCGTTTAGATGCAAAACTATGACCATTAAGCAAGCTGACTGTGATCGGCGCGAGGCCAATTGGATCAATCACAACGAACATGGTTGCAAAGGTGAGAAGGAAAATATCAATCATTAGCTATTGTTAAATGGCATTGATGCGCGTTTCAACCCCTTTCACATCCTTGATGTCTTGCCAAAAAAACAATTTACTGTTAGTTCGCGCATAATTCCAAACCCCTAAACAAATTCGAGGATTAAAATGGCTATTCAACGTACTTTTTCTATCATCAAACCAGATGCAACAAAACGTAACCTTACAGGTGCAATCGCAGCTAAATTTGAAGAAGCTGGTCTTCGCATTGTGGCTTCAAAACGCATTCAATTGACGCTTGCTCAAGCGCAGCAATTTTACGGCGTACATTCTGAGCGTCCTTTCTTTGGCGAGCTTTGCGAATTCATGATTTCTGAGCCAATCGTTGTGCAAGTTCTTGAAGGCGAAGACGCGATTGCGAAAAATCGCGAAGTTATGGGCGCAACGAATCCAGCTGATGCGGCTGAAGGCACAATCCGTAAAGAATTCGCGCTTTCAATTGGCGAGAACTCTGTTCACGGTTCAGATGCTCCTGAAACGGCTGCTGAAGAAATCGCATTCTTCTTCTCAGGTCTTGAACTTGTAGGTTAAGTCTTAGCCATATTTTGAAATTTGGGCGCTCCATTTGGGGCGCCTTTTTTATATGACGCCGATTTCTTTGAGAGCGCGGTTTAAGAGAGCAGGGATCTCGGCATTGGTCGATGGCGCAAATACAGCTTGTGCCGCTTTTTGTATCTCTTTGAATTCAGAGGCTATTTGCTTTTTCTCATCTTTATCAAGCTCATTCCATTTGCGATCTAGAAGCCCTTGCTTGAGGGCTTGATAATAGAAATGGTGATTGGCAAGACCAGCGCTGAGTAAGCGCAATTGAGCTTCATATGCGCCAATCTTTTTCAACTCGGCAGCATCACTGATTCCTATGGAGATAAGCATAGACGCCATTTTGTCGCCAATATTTCGTATTTTTTTCAAATCACTCATCTGACAACAATAATCAATGATTTAGGTACTTGTCACTATGTATATTTTGAACTAAACAATCTTCGTGGCGGGCCTGTAGCTCAGTTGGTTAGAGCAGAGTGCTCATAACGCTTTGGTCGCAGGTTCGAGTCCTGCCGGGCCTACCATTTTTTCCTCCACAAATGATATGTTACAGATGCAGCATCAATGTAAAATTGCGCTGCTATTGCCCTTGATATGTGGGACAAGCTGCTCGGAATTCAATTATTTCTATATGCCTGAAGTTTTATCAACAGGCATATAGAAGTTTCGTAGTCGCTAGATGATAGAAACGTCATCATAGAGTTGCTCTATGGTTACATTTGCAAC
>CANMUM010000011.1 GCA_947501025.1 uncultured Paracoccaceae bacterium
AAAGCAACTAGTGGTGTTGTGAATGGCGAACGCCGTGATATTTTTAAGGACCCAAAAACTGATAATGGTATAAAACGGTCTGCAAAAGGGTTGCTTCGTGTTGAGGAAGCGGATGGAACTTACGTCTTACATGACCAACAAAGTGAACTTGAAGAAAAACAAGGAGCCTTGGAGATTATATTTGAAGATGGAAAACTGATCCAAGAAGTAACTCTTGAAATTATTCGTGGTCGCCTAAAAAATGCAATATAAAGGAACCAAACATGCCCACTAAGAACCCAGAAGAAACAAAATTCTTAGCCGAGTATGATGCTTCTCTTTATGAAAAACCCAATATGGCGGTTGATACCGCCATATTTACGATTTTTGATGGAAAACTTCATGTGCTGCTGACTCAGAGAACAGAGCATCCATTCAATGAACAATGGTCGCTGGTTGGTGGATTTGTAGATACGTGTAACGATGATGATCTTAAACGCAAATTACTTAAAAAAACCAATGTGGCCACGCCGTATTTAGAACAGGTTGGCACAATCGGAAACAAATCACGTGACCCTCGTGGCTGGTCCGTTTCAACACTTTATTTTGCATTGCTGCCACATCGAATTGTTGATTTACAAAAAGACAAATCTAGGCAAAATACAAAATGGGCAGTTGTTAAGAATGGCCTGATAGATATAGATCTTGCATTTGATCACAATGATTTACTTTTACAAAGCTTTAACCGATTAAGATCAAAAGTATTATATACCGACTTGCCTGTAAATTTAATGGAAGAGTCTTTTTCACTGGGCACACTTCAAAAAGCGTATGGAATAATTTTAGGCCAAAAAATCTTACACAAGTCATTCCGTAGAAGAATACTTACATGTGGAATTTTAAGTGAAACGGGCCAGATGGAAGCTTCGGGCAATCGTCCAGCGTTATTATACAAACATATAAACAAAACAGCCCTCATTATTTTTTACGCAGTTTAGAAGGTAGCACACCTTTATAGCTAGCCTATTTAGCATTGAGTTAAACTTCAATGTCACGGATAAAAATTTATACAATAATATCAATGACTCAAATTTTTTGCTTAGTTAAAGAACAATGTCGCTTTACACTCATAACCCAAATTTTGTGAGCTTTCTTGCCCTGCGACATTTTTACGCGCGACAGTTTGCGCAATGTACCAATTTCAAAATTGTGATATGAACTTCTGCATCAGAAAGGATTTCACATGACTGATTTTTTCACCGCTGAAATGCTCGCACGTATACAATTTGCGTTTACTGTATCATTCCATATCATCTTTCCTGCATTTTCAATTGGGCTTGCGAGTTATCTGGCGGTGCTTAACGGGTTATGGCTGCGCACAAAAGACGACACATATCTGATCTTGTTTAATTACTGGAAGAAGATTTTCGCAGTTGCCTTTGGTATGGGGGTCGTGACGGGTATTGTGATGTCCTATCAATTTGGCACAAATTGGTCGGTGTTTTCTGATAAGGCAGGGCCTGTTATTGGCCCGCTAATGGCCTATGAAGTCATGTCAGCCTTTTTCTTAGAGGCGGGTTTCCTTGGGATCATGCTCTTTGGGCGTGATCGAGTTGGTAATGGTTTGCATATGTTTGCAACTGCGATGGTGGCCTTTGGCACATTGATGTCAGCCACATGGATTTTGTCGGTGAATTCGTGGATGCAGACACCTGCAGGATATGGTTTTAACGAAGACGGGCAGTTCATTGCTGTCGATTGGATGAAAGTCGTCTTCAATCCATCATTCCCATATCGTTTGGCGCATATGGTTATCGCTGCATATCTCACAACAGCGCTCGTTGTGGGGGCAGTGGGTGGCCTACATCTCTTGCGCGAGCGTAGAAATATAGCAGCTCGAAAAATGTTTTCTATGGCGATGTGGATGGCTGTGATCGTTACGCCAATCCAAATTTTGGTCGGTGATGCGCATGGGTTGAATACGCTTGAGCACCAACCTGCGAAAGTCATGGCAATGGAAGGGCATTTTGACAGCCATCCAGATGGTGCGCCACTCATCCTGTTTGGGATACCCAATCAAGCCGAAAAGCGTATTGATTATGCAATCCAAATTCCAAAGCTTTCAAGCTTGATTCTCAAACATCACCTTGATGCGCCCTTAGCTGGGCTTGATACGATCCCAGATGATGAAGAGCCGCCTGTGGCCATTGTATTTTGGAGTTTCCGTATCATGGTTGGTCTTGGATTTGCTATGCTTGGACTTGGGCTTTGGAGTTTAGTCGCGCGTTTTAAGGGGCGATTATATGAGGCGCCAATATTACATCGCGCTTCCATTGTGATGGGGCCAACGGGATTTATTGCGGTGCTTGCAGGGTGGATCACAACCGAAGTTGGGCGCCAGCCATATACTGTATATGGTGTTTTGCGCACATCAGATTCGCTTTCTCCAATTGATGCGGCCGCTGTAGCGGCCTCACTTATCGGATTTATTATTGTGTATTTTATATGCATTGGTGCGGGCACATTTTATATTTTGCGTCTAATGAATAAATCTCCAAATGCGCCAAATATCGGCTTTAATGTGGGGCCTATGCGCAGCACAGGGATCTCGGCTGCTGGTCAAATCTTTGCAAGCGATGGCAAAACAAAAATGTCGGAGGAAAAATAATGGAACTTGATTACGCATTTATTTGGGCTGCGATTATTGCTTTCTCCGTTCTCGTCTATGTGGTTTTGGACGGTTTTGATCTCGGGGTGGGCATTTTGTTCCCGCTTGGCGAAAGCGAGCTTGATCGCGACATTATGATGAATTCTGTGGCGCCTGTTTGGGATGGCAATGAAACATGGCTAGTTCTTGGAGGCGGGGGCTTGATGGCTGTGTTCCCGCTTGCCTATGCCACAATCCTGCCTGCGCTTTATATGCCACTTACCATTATGCTCCTTGCACTGGTCTTTCGTGGTGTTGCCTTTGAATATCGCTGGCGGACAACCCGTGGCAAGCGTTTTTGGGATCACGCATTCTTTGGTGGTTCCTCTGTTGCAGCGATCATGCAGGGCATTGCGCTTGGTGCCTTGGTTCAAGGTATTGAAATTGAGAATAGGGCTTATGCCGGCGGTTGGTTTGATTGGCTCACACCATTTTCAATCCTTTGTGGTGCTGCCGTTTGGTTCGGCTATGGTTTATTGGGGGCGACATGGCTCAATATGAAAACCGAAGGGGCACTTCAGGCCAAAATGCGCGATTATGCTTATAAATGCGCCATTGTCACATTGGCGCTGATCGCTGTCGTCAGCTTTTGGACACCATTCCTTAATGAAGATTATTTCCATAAATGGTTTTCATTCCCCGGCAGCCTTTACACATCCATCGCGCCCGCGCTTGTTGTGATTGCCATATGGCGCCTTTTCACAGGAATCAAGCAAAAGCATGACATATGGCCATTTGCGGCATCTATTCTTCTATTCGTTGCGTGTTTTGGTGGGATTGGGATTAGCTTTTACCCCAATATTGTTCCGACATCGATTACGATCTGGGAAGCCGCAGCGCCCGATAATAGCCTCAAATTCACGCTTGTTGGGGCATTGATATTGATGCCAATGATACTGGCATATACGGGCTATGCATATTGGGTTTTCCGTGGAAAAGTGAAGCCTGATGCGGGGTATCACTAATGCTTTGGCTGAAGCGTTTCGGCTGGTTCGCATTGATTTGGGTGGTTGGTGTGATCGTGCTTAGCATTGTTGCCTATGCCATTCGCAGTGTGATTATGTGAATTGGCACAGGCGACTGCCTAAACAATGTTGCGGTCATAAATATCTTCGTAGCGAATAATGTCGTCTTCTTCGAGATATGAACCTGTTTGAACTTCAACCAAATGCATATCCATTTTTCCAGGGTTTTCCATACGGTGCTTTGCGCCAAGTGGAATGAATACAGATTCGTTCTCAGTTACCATTTTGACCTCATCATTAATCGTTACCTTCGCTGTTCCTTCCACAACGATCCAATGCTCTGCGCGGTGAACATGCGATTGCAATGAGAGTTTTTGACCAGGTTTCACAACGATAGATTTGACGCGGAAACGAGAATGTTTGGTCAGGGTTTCATACCAGCCCCAAGGACGAGCAGCACGTGGAAACTCATCGGCTTGATAAATATCTTCTTTGCGCATGAGCGCGACACTGTCAGATACCGATTGTGAATTGCTCATATCGGTGACCAAAACGGCATCTCGCATGGCAACGGCCACAATATTTTTGAGCCCTATACCAACCATATGCATTTTGTCATCCTCAGAGCGCAATAAACTATCTTCACAATTATGCATACTCACAGAACCCTTGGTGGCAACACCGTTTTTGTCCTTGTCACTTTCAAGCCAGACCGTGCGCCATGAGCCGAGATCATTCCAACCGCAATCAAGTGGAACAACTTGACCCGTCACATGCTCCATAATCGCGTAATCAATTGAAATATCATCGGCTTTGTTAAATGCGTCGGAAAGACGGAAAAAGTCTAAATCATCTCGTCCCTCATCAACCGAGCGCCTCACAGCAGATAAGGTCGAGGGGGCATGTTTTTCAAATGCCGCGAGGATTGCACTTGCTGAAAAGACAAAAATACCTGAGTTCCAGAGGAATTTGCCCGTTTTAAGCATTTTTTGGGCTTTGCTTTTATCTGGCTTTTCAAGGAACTGTTTGAATGGGACTGAAGTTTTGATGTTCTCAATTTTGGTTTCGACTTCAATATAACCATAACCCGTTGCCGCACGATCAGGGACAATACCAAAAGTCACAATGTCTCCTTTTTCAGCTTGTTCAACGGCAATTTCGAGTGCCGCTGAAAATGCATTATCATCATGGATTTGATGATCGGCTGGCGAAACGACCATGATGGCATTTGGGTCTGTTTTTTGGATACGAAGTGCCGCCGCGGCGATCGCTGGTGCGGTGTTGCGCCCTGATGGTTCAATGATGATGTCATGATCCGTGACACCAATAGATTCGAGCTGTTCTCCAACAATGAAGCGATATTCATTACCCGTGAGTAATATTGGCTTGAGGGCTCCTGAACCAAGTACTCTGCGAATGCTGGCTTGGAACATGGTTTCATTATTCGACACAAGATGGGAGAATTGCTTGGGATAGCTTTCTCGTGAGAGCGGCCATAAACGCTTGCCCGAGCCTCCACAAAGAATAACTGCTCTGATATTGCTCATAATATTGCCTCTTTTTTCAAATCGCTTCTTCTTAATAATATTTAACAAATATTTGATTAAAATTTTGACTTGAATTTTGTTTTTCAGGCTAAGGATATATTCAAAACCCACGCAATACAATCATGAGTTCATTGCAGAATCTTGATGTTGTAAGGGTTATGGCTTGGTTGGCACTCGCCTGCAAAAACTGTGAGACGAGTGCGCTATACAATTAAACCAAGCGTGATTTTTTGATCGCAGCTTCCACGAAGCTCGTAAAGAGAGGGTGAGGCGCAAATGGTTTGGATTTGAGTTCAGGATGATATTGAACACCAATAAACCAAGGATGATCTTCATATTCAACGGTCTCAGGCAATTGGCCATCAGGCGACATGCCAGCGAATTTTAAGCCCGCATCTTCAATTTGCTTGCGATACTTCACATCAACCTCGTAACGGTGCCTATGACGCTCAGAAATTGTGTTCGCTCCATAGGCTTCGGCAATCCGCGAACCTTCCGCCAAAGTGGCTGTATAGGCACCAAGGCGCATCGTTCCGCCTTTGTCATCATCACTTGAACGTGTTTGCTTAGAATTGCCTTCAACCCATTCTTTGAGATAATAAACAACAGGCGTGCATTTCTCACGACCAGATTCATCATCAAATTCTTCAGAACCCGCATCTTTTATACCAGCCAAATTGCGCGCAGCTTCAATAACCGCCATCTGCATACCAAGACAAATTCCAAGATAAGGGATTTTGTTTTCGCGCGCATATTGTGCGGCGCGGATTTTGCCTTCTGTTCCGCGCTCACCAAAGCCACCCGGAACCAAAATCGCGGAATATCCTGAGAGCATTTCATGGACTTTGGCATCATCTTGATCAAAGAGATCAGCTTCAATCCAATGCGCGTGGACTTTGGAACGGTGATGGAAACCCGCATGCGTCAAAGCCTCTGCAATGGATTTATAAGCATCCGATAGGGCTGTATATTTGCCGACAATTGCGACTTTAACCTCGCCATCGGTATTATGGAGGCGGTCTTCAATATCATCCCAGCGCGCCAGATCCAGTTTTGGTGCGGGGTTAATACCAAATGCATCAAGAACAGCGCGATCCAGCCCTTCATTATGATAAGCAATTGGGGCCTCATAGATAGATTTTAAATCGGGTGCCGCAATCACACTATCAGGGCGGACATTACAAAAGAGGGCCAGTTTTTCGCGCTCTTTTTCAGGAATTTTATGTTCTGAGCGGCATACAAGCACATCAGGAGCAAGGCCGATTGAGCGAAGCTCTTTCACCGAATGCTGTGTCGGTTTGGTTTTGAGTTCACCAGAAGCACCCAAATATGGCAGTAATGTCAAATGCATGAAAATACATTGGCCGCGTGGACGCTCTTGTCCAAATTGACGGATCGCTTCAAAAAATGGCAGCCCTTCAATGTCGCCAACGGTACCGCCAATTTCACATAATTGAAAATCAACTTCGTCATCACCAATTTCGATGAAGTCTTTGATTTCATTGGTTACATGGGGAATAACTTGGATTGTTTTTCCTAAATATAGCCCTTGGCGTTCTTTATCAAGAACGGTTGAGTAGATGCGGCCAGAGGAGACGGAATCGGTTTTGCGCGCAGAAACGCCCGTAAATCGTTCATAATGCCCAAGATCAAGATCGGTTTCTGCGCCATCATCTGTGACAAAAACTTCGCCATGCTCAAAAGGGGACATGGTTCCAGGGTCAACGTTCAAATAAGGGTCGAGCTTGCGCAATCTTACAGAATATCCGCGTGCTTGGAGCAAGGCGCCGAGTGCTGCAGATGCCAAGCCTTTGCCTAGCGATGATACAACACCGCCTGTAATAAAGATATATCGTGCCATGAATTCTCCCGTGGTTATTCCGTCAAAAATCGACTCTTCACGGGGCTTCAGTCTATCAAAAATCTGATGCTAACCGCAAGGCTAGAAACTCAAAAAAACAGAATTTTTACTCAGTAGGGGTGTCGCTTGGCAGCTCAGGGAGAGCATTGCTTTCATCCACGGCGCCTTCTGATGAAACAGGCGCGCTGTCGACAAGGCTATCCAGAATAGAAGCTGTTCCTGTGGATTGTGTTGCCATAATTGTTAATGTCAGCGATGTGGCGATGAAGCCCGCCGCCAAATACCAAGTGGCTTTGCCAAGACCATCAAGTCCGCCGCGTGATCCCGTTTTTGCGTTACCGCCGCCACCAATGCCCAAGCCACCACCTTCTGAACGCTGCATTAAAACCGCGCCAATAAGAAGGATTGCTAGGATGATGTGAATGGCGAGAACGATATTTTGCATAGGAAGACCTGATTGAATTTGGGTGTAATTAGCTCCTGAATAGCAAATTTGCAAGGGGCAAGGCTGATTTTAGAGAAAGCAAATTGACAAGAGCCGTTAATGCCTTGCCAAAACGATATTTGGATCAAATTCTCCGACAATTTCAACGTCCTTGCCTTTGTAATCAAGTGTCGAAAGAAAATGCTGCATAGCATTGATGCGCGCGCGCTTTTTATCGTTAGATTTGATCACTGTCCATGGAGCGTCAGCGGTATCTGTGTGGGCAAACATAGCTTCTTTTGCTTTTGTGTATTCGTCCCATTTTTCCAGTGATGCGATATCAATTGGACTGAGTTTCCACTGCTTTAATGGATCTTGTTTGCGCATTGAAAAGCGCCGCTGTTGCTCTTTTTGTGTGACCGAAAACCAATATTTATAGAGCATGATATTGGAACGTGTCAGCATGCGCTCAAATTCGGGAGTTTGCGCCATAAACTCTTTATATTGTTCGTCCGAACAAAAATCCATAACGCGCTCAACACCGGCGCGATTATACCATGAACGATCAAAAAACACGATTTCACCATTTGTCGGGAGATGGCGGATATAGCGCTGATAATACCATTGCCCACGCTCGATTTTTGTAGGTTTTTGTAAGGCGACCACACGGGCAGAGCGCGGATTGAGATGTTCGGTAAAGCGTTTGATCGTGCCGCCTTTGCCTGCTGCATCACGACCTTCAAATAGAAGCACAATCTTCCTTTTGTCCTTAACGGCCCATCTTTGGGCTTTGAGAAGTTCGGATTGCAGCTCAGCTTTGCGCTTCTCATAATGAGCGCGCGTCATTTTGTCGGGATAGGGGTATTCGCCCTTTTCAAAGGCAGCTTGTAGATGCGGGTCGGGTTTAGATTTTTCAGTCAATTGCGCACTCCAAGAACAAAATTATAAAACAAAAAAATCGGGCACTCAAGCCCGACCTTTTGAAATATTCATAACGATCTATAATAGTGTTTAGAATGGAATTTCATCGTCAAAATCTGATGGGCCAGGCATAGCAGGAGCAGAGTTGTCGCCGCCACCAAAGCTTCCGCCTTGCGCGCCAGCACCGAAATCACCGCCGCCGCCAGCTCCGCCACCTCGACCATCAAGCATTGTTAATGTCGAGCCAAAGCCTTGAAGAACAATTTCTGTTTGGTAGCGATCTTGGCCAGTGGCTTGGTCCGTCCATTTGCGTGTTTGAAGTGCGCCCTCAATGTAAACCTTTGAGCCTTTTCTAAGATATTGCTCAGCCACACGAACAAGACCTTCGGAAAAGATAGCCACGCGGTGCCATTCCGTGCGCTCTTTGCGTTCACCAGAATTTTTGTCGCGCCATGATTCTGAGGTGGCAATGCGCAAATTTGCGACTTTTCCACCATTTTGAAATGTGCGGACCTCAGGGTCAGCGCCCAAATTTCCTACGATAATCACTTTATTTACGGACCCAGCCATTGTCTCTCCTTGTTCTTCAATAATATTTTCGTTACCTTATATAGAAGTTAATTAAATTGCCATAGCTATTGAGCTAAGTTCGATAGTTGAGTGATAAAGAGTTCGAGTAAATGAAAAATAAACTGCTGATTGTTTTTATGATGACATTAATGACTGCGCCTGCAAGTTTCGCAGAAATTAATGCTCGGCTTCAAAACCGTCTGGGTCAAATGCATGTCGGTGGAGATGATTATTATATAGATCAAGCTCACGCCCTTAATCGTCCGCGTTCCGCTTATGAACCTCATGCGAAGCGCATGGCTCAAAAATACGGCATCCCAGAAGTGATTTTCATGAATCTCATTACTCAAGAGAGTGGTTGGCATGACGGCGCTAAATCTTATGTCGGCGCTATTGGTTTAACGCAGCTTATGCCCGGGACTGCCGATTATCTTGGTGTTACTGACCCTTGGGATCCTTATCAAAATATTGAGGGCGGTGCGCGCTATCTTGCTGAACAATATCAAACATTCCATCGATGGGATTATGCGCTTGCAGCCTATAATGCAGGCCCGGGGGCAGTTCGTAAATATGGTGGTATCCCGCCTTATAAAGAAACACAGAATTACGTAAAAAAGATTTTGGGATAATACCGTTAATATAGGGGGCGGCTATTGATTGATAAATCGATTGAAGTGGAATTGAGCATTCAGAACGACTTTCAAAGTGATTTGGAGCGGTTTGAAAGTGAGTTTGCTGTCAAACTGCCTGAAATCTTTCGAGAGTTCCTAATGATCTATGGGCTCGCTCAAGTGCAGGCTAAGGTAGATATTCTTGAGCCCATGCCTTTTGGCAATGAAGCATCTGTAGAATATATTTTTGGGTTTAATGATGATCGAAGTGACAGCCTAAATTTATTTAATAATACAGAAATATCGCAAGGCGCACCTGTTATTATCCCCTTCGCGAGTAACTGTGTAAACAACTGGTTTTACTTGTATTTAGGAAAAAATTGTGACTTGTCGCAAGTGTATATTTTTGATCCTCAATATCGATATAGCTGGGATGATGATAAATTCTACAACATGTTTCCAAATTTACATCCAGCTATCAAACAATATTTGGATTTGCGTAAAAAAGGCCAATTGCCTACAAAGAAAAAGGGCTTTGAAAATTTTTATAAAATATCTGATAATTTCAATGATTTTTTGAATGCGCTTAAGGCTGATATGTGGGATTAGGACTGGTTTAAGTTATTAAGTTTTATATGCGATAGCTTTAAAGCCATGATATTTATTGATGAGTTTTAACAGCAAAAAATAAAAAACGCGCACCATTTCGTGCGCGCCTGCAATCAATAAAGATTGAATTTTATTCTGCAACGCCAACAAATACAGATGAATGATTGGTACCTTCACCACCATATCCAGAAACGCCTCCTAAATAATCTTCATCATAAAAACCGCCTGTCATTTGTGCATCTTTTTCATTATATGTGGTTGTTCCTGAGAATTCGGAGCCATCAACAATTCCGTCAATGCCGTAACCCGTATCAGAATCTGTGCCACTTAAAGTACCCGCATCAAAATCAACAGCCAGATCAAGCTCACCTTGAACTGGGCTCGCAGCTGGGCCATTTGTTAATAGATAAGTTGTCTCATATGAAACAACACCGCTAGATGTGAGCGGTTCCGAAAATGTAGCGTTCATTGCAACATCTTTATCATATGTATCAGCAAACTCATCATTATTAGAACTTGCCGTTTCAACGACACTTCCAGTGAAGCTGCCGTGATTTATTGCAACAGCCGCAGTGTTTGTTTCAGCTACAATGCTCTCTTCTGAAATGACAAGAATATCCACAGATTCACCATCGGCCAATGTTAGAGTTTCTGAAGCTTCAACAACCGATCCGTTGCCCAATGTAAATTCGTTAGCTGTAGAATCATAGGATGTTGTCGTCTGAGGTGTTTCAACTGTAGGCGTGGTGGTTTCTTCGGGGGTAACATCTGAACTGCTATCGGAGCTGCTGCATGCGGTGAGTAATGCAATAAGTGAAATTGTTGATAAATGCGTAATATTCATTTTATACCCTATATGTTGTTTTATTAATGAGGAAGAATATTGTTGAAACTAAAAAAAAAGCAAGGTTTTTTTTAGCTCGATAAGTTTTCACCTTTTGTTCTCATTTTCCGTTTGCAAGATTTATAAAATCCTATATGACAAGATAAATGCAAATGGGGGCGTGAATGTCTGATCTCAAATATATCGAGCTGCGCGGTGCGCGTGAGCATAATCTGAAAAATTTTGACGTCGATATTCCGCGCGATCAGCTTGTTGTGATTACGGGGCCTTCTGGTTCGGGCAAATCATCTCTCGCATTTGATACCATTTATGCCGAGGGACAGCGCCGTTATGTCGAGAGTTTGTCGGCATATGCGCGCCAATTTTTGGATATGATGCAAAAGCCAGATATGGATCATATTGCGGGGCTATCTCCAGCGATTTCCATAGAGCAAAAGACAACATCAAAAAATCCGCGTTCCACAGTTGGGACCGTTACTGAGATTTATGATTATTTGCGCTTGCTTTTTGCGCGCATCGGCACGCCTTATTCACCAGCAACAGGTAAGCCCATTGAGGCGCAGCAAGTATCAGATATGGTTGACCGCATTATGGCAATGGAAGAGGGCACGCGTTGCTTTTTGCTTGCTCCGATTGTTCGTGATCGCAAGGGCGAATACCGCAAAGAACTTTTGGAGCTACAAAAGACAGGTTTTGAGCGTGTAAAAATCAATGGTGAGTTTTATGAAATCGCCGAAGCCCCCGCATTGGACAAAAAATTCCGCCATAATATTGATGTGGTGATTGATCGCTTGGTCATTAAGCCTGGGCTTGAGCAGCGCTTGGCCGATAGTTTGCGCACAGCGCTGAACCTAGCTGATGGTATAGCCATTATTGAAACAGCGCCTTCTGAGGGTGAGGGTGTTCGCACGACATATTCGGAGAAGTTCGCATGTCCTGAATCTGGGTTCACAATTCCAGAAATTGAGCCGCGTCTTTTCTCGTTTAACGCACCATTTGGAGCATGTCCAAAATGTGATGGCCTTGGCGCTGAGCTTTATTTTGATCCAGCCTTGATTGTACCCGATCCAAGCCTAAGCCTTCCCAAAGGGGCGCTCGCGCCATGGGCGAAAACAAAATCGGCATATTTCACGCAGACGATTGAGTGCATTTCAAAGCAATATAAATTTGACGTCGATATGCCATGGAATAAGCTGCCCGCAAATATCAAAGATTTGATGCTCTATGGTTCCAAGAAAAAGAAGATCAAATTTCGCTATGATGAAAATGGCCGGGTATACGAAGTTGAGCGGGTATTTGAAGGGATTATTCCGAATATGGAGCGCCGCTACCGCGAAACTGACAGCAATTGGATTCGCGAAGATTTCGAGCGTTACCAAAACAATCGCCCATGTGGGGATTGCGGGGGATATCGTTTGCGCCCAGAGGCTTTGGCTGTCAAAATTCACGGCATTCATGCGGGGCAAATCGTTCAGATGTCGATCAAAGACGCGCTGAATTGGATTGATGAAGTTCCAGAGCATCTCTCCCAACAAAAGCAAGATATTGGCCGCGCAATTTTAAAAGAAGTCAAAGAGCGTCTTGGGTTTCTTGTGAATGTGGGTTTGGATTATCTCACACTTGCGCGCTCATCTGGCACGCTTTCAGGGGGAGAAAGCCAGCGTATTCGTTTGGCATCACAAATTGGTTCTGGGCTTCAAGGTGTATTATATGTGCTTGATGAACCTTCGATTGGTTTGCATCAGCGCGATAATGATCGCTTGCTCACAACGCTTAAAAATCTCCGCGATCAAGGCAATACCGTCATTGTGGTTGAACATGATGAGGAAGCTATACGCGCGGCGGATCACGTTATTGATATTGGCCCAGGTGCGGGTGTGCATGGTGGTCATATTGTGGCTGAGGGCACACCAGAAGATATCGCCGCGAATGTGGGATCGATTACGGGTGATTTTTTGGCTGGTCGCCGTGAGATTTCAGTTCCAAAAGAGCGCCGTGAAGGCAATGGTAAATCCATTAAAATTAAAAACGCGACAGGCAATAACCTTCAAGGTATTGATGCCGAATTTCCACTTGGCAAATTTGTGTGTGTGTCAGGGGTTTCAGGCGGTGGGAAATCCACATTGACCATTGAGACATTATTCAAAACGGCCTCTATGCGCTTGAACGGTGCGCGCCAAACACCTGCGCCATGTGATGAGGTGGCGGGCTTGGATTATTTGGATAAAGTTATCGATATTGACCAGCGCCCGATTGGCCGCACGCCGCGCTCGAACCCTGCGACCTACACGGGCGCATTTGGCCCAATTCGCGATTGGTTTGCGAATTTGCCCGAGAGCAAGGCGCGTGGGTATAAGCCTGGGCGTTTTTCGTTCAATGTCAAAGGTGGCCGTTGTGAGGCGTGCCAAGGTGATGGGGTTATCAAGATTGAAATGCATTTCTTGCCTGATGTCTATGTGACTTGTGAAAGCTGTAAAGGAAAGCGCTATAATCGCGAAACTTTGGAAGTGAAATTCAAAGGGAAATCGATTTCGGATGTTCTGGATATGACTGTGGAAGAGGCTGAAAAATTCTTTTCGGCTATGCCAGCTATTCGTGATAAAATGAATGCGCTTGTGCGCGTAGGATTGGGATATATAACTGTTGGGCAACAAGCCACGACATTATCAGGTGGCGAAGCGCAGCGTGTGAAATTGTCAAAAGAGCTTTCTAAGCGCGCGACAGGAAAAACGCTTTATATTCTTGATGAGCCGACCACGGGTTTGCATTTTGAAGATGTGCGCAAATTGCTAGAAGTCCTTCATGAATTGGTTGATCAAGGCAATTCCATGGTCGTTATTGAGCATAATCTTGATGTGATCAAAACCGCAGATCATATCATCGATATTGGCCCAGAAGGTGGCGATAGCGGCGGTATGATTGTTGCGACAGGCACGCCAGAGGAGGTTGCTAAAAACAAGAAAAGCCATACGGGTAAATATTTGAAAGAGATGCTTAGATAGAGGGCTTAAATTATGGTGTTCTATTATTTTGTGGCTTTGATTGGTTTCGTACTGCTCAATATTGCATTGAGTATTCTCTATCTTCTTTCGGGTGCTTTTCAAATTTGGTATATGATATATGTTCATAACGGTGGGTATGGATATGCCCATAAGCGCCTTATTGCAAAATTGCACTATGCATCCAAATCTGTATTGATTTTAGGATTCTTTTTGCTAGGTTCCCATACAAGCGCTCTTTATATATCGATGGTTTGTTCACGATATGATTATACATCGGTAGCGAAAAACAGATGGAAAGATACAGGGAATTTTCTCATTGGCTATTAAAACAAAAAAGGGAGTATTTGGTTATGAATAAACGATTGGCAATATTTGGAAGTTTTCTTCTCGCAATTCTCATGGCATGCACAACCGTTCCTGTGACATCTATTCCTACATTGATGAAAATTGATCCTGTGAGCACGGATATTTCATCTGCACGAATTATCATTAAATATCCCAACACGATCAGCTATAAAAAAGAAAATATTGGAATATTTGCAAATTATACTCATAATGGAAAAGCTCATTAAGTTACGGGTTTTCAAGATACGCATTTAGGGCGCATTGGGAAATAAAGGTAAAATAAATGATTAATTTTCAAATTCTATCTTGATTTTCAATCCATTTGCCCGCAGTTTTAACAAAAATGGAGACAATCATGCGCGTTGAACAAATTCTATCAAGCAAACCAGCCTCAAATATTTACCACATTACGCCAGAGCAAAGCATTGCAGAGGCCGTGGGTGAGCTTTCTGTAAAGCGTATCGGTTCGCTCGTTGTATCCAGTGATGGTGGGAAAACGCTAATTGGAATTCTATCAGAACGCGATATTGTGCGCCGTCTTGGTGAGCGTGGGCCAGAAGCCTTGCAATTGAAGGTTGCAGAATTGATGACGAAAGAGGTCAAGACAATTGGATCTGATATGACCGCACAAGACGCCTTGGAGATCATGAGCGCAGGGCGCTTTCGTCACCTTCCTGTTGTGGATGAGGGCACGCTTTCTGGCGTCATATCAATAGGGGACGTTGTATCTGCGCGCCTCGAACAGATGGAGCAGGAAAATAGTGCAATGACAGATATGATTTCTGGAAATGCATTTTGATCCCAATTGTATGCTGATTTAGAAGATATAGGCGCTTTTCTTCCATCGCGATATAGCATCTCTAGACCTTAACGGCACTCTTTGTTAAGAGAGATCCAATTAAAACT
Organism: uncultured Paracoccaceae bacterium; assembly: GCA_947501025.1. Lineage (GTDB taxonomy): Bacteria > Pseudomonadota > Alphaproteobacteria > Rhodobacterales > Rhodobacteraceae > CANMUM01. The sequence continues at coordinate 15,292 of CANMUM010000011.1, forward strand.
GAACAGGAAGAAATGACAAAACGTATTGGCCTATATCCTGGTACTTTTGATCCCGTAACAATGGGTCATTATGACATAATTAGCCGCGCTATGGCGCTTGTGGATCGTTTGGTGGTGGCTGTAGCAATCAATCGTGATAAGGGACCGTTATTTTCACTTGAAGAACGGGTGTCGATGATCGAGCAAATCGGCGATGATTTGCGCGAAAAACATGATTGCGAGCTTGTTGTTGTTCCATTTGAGAACCTATTGGTGCATTGCGCGCGTGAACATAATGCCACAGTCCTCATTCGTGGGCTTCGTGCGGTATCGGATTTTGAATTTGAGTTTCAAATGGTCGGAATGAACCGTGCCATTGACCCTGAAATCGAGACGATGTTTTTGATGGCGGATGCTGAATATCAAGCCATCGCATCACGTCTTGTAAAAGAAGTTTGCCGCTTAGGTGGTGATGTGTCACGTTTTGTGCCGCCTCATGTCGAGGTGGCGTTAAAAAATAAATTTAAATCTAAGGAAACATAATGTCTGATAAAGAAAATCTCCGCATTCAACTTAAAGATGGTGACGTTGTCATCGAATTGCTTGATAAGGTTGCACCTAAACATGTTGAACGCATCAAAACGCTCGCCAATGAAGGCACATATGACAATGTTGCATTCCACCGTGTGATCGATGGTTTCATGGCGCAAACGGGTGATGTTGAAAACGCTAATATGGAAAAAGACTATAACCCAAGCCGTGCGGGCACTGGTGGGTCAAAATATCCTGATGTTGAAGCCGAATTTTCTAACGTTCCATTCGAGCGCGGTACATGTGGAATGGCACGATCACAAATGCCAAATTCTGCCAACTCACAATTTTTCATTATGTTCCAAGAGGGCGGATTTCTTAATGGCCAATACACAGTTTGGGGGCAGGTGATTTCAGGAATGGAGCATGTTGATGCCATCGTTAAAGGTGAGCCGCCGAAAAATCCAGATCGTATGATCAAAGTCACCGTTGAGAAAGCTTAAATTGATGAAAATTATGCGCAATTTTCTAGCTTCTGCCATTGTTATAGCTGCAACTGCGATTTCTGCTGAACCCTATCTTGTTTTAGAGGTTGATGGTGAAAATTCAGGCGTCATCGAAATTAATCTGCGCCCTGATTTGGCGCCAAAACATGTCGAGCGTATCGTCGAACTAACCAGTGCGGGCGCTTATGATAGTGTTGTGTTTCACCGTGTGATTGATGGTTTTATGGCGCAAACGGGCGATGTTCAGTTTGGCCGTATGGATAGCGACACATCGCGTGCGGGCTCTGGTGGCTCAGAACTGGGTGATCTTGCGGCTGAGTTCACCGATACGCCATTTGAAAAAGGTGTTCTTGGCATGGCGCGATCAAGCAGTCCGAATTCTGCCAATTCACAATTTTTTATCATGCTTGCTCCCGGCCGTTTTTTGGATGGTCAGTATACGGTATTTGGTGAAGTTGTCACAGGCGAGGATGTCGTTGCTGCAATTAAAAAAGGCGATGCGAATAAAAATGGCATGATTGAAGGTGATCCAGATTTTATCAAATCGGCTAAAATTTTGGACGCATTGCCAATATCTGAATAACCCCAGAACATATAATGTGAGGAGGGCGCGTATATGCGCCCTCAGCTACCTTAAATGTGGTTGTATGCCTTTATATTTTATCAAACGATCCAATCTTGGATTTGGCGTGCTAAAATCAACTGGATTGAAGTAAGGCTCAGTTTGTGCGGGATATGTTTTGAGCATTTCCTTCGTGCGTATCGGCCGCTTTTCGAGACCGCTCCCACAATTAGGGCAAACATTGAACAATATTTCTTCAACACATTCTTTGCACCAAGTGCATTCAAATGTGCATATGCGCGCATCTATACTGTCGGCGTGTAGCGCTTTGTTGCAATGCTCGCAATTGGGCTTAAGCACCAGCATCATCTATGTCCCAAAAACCTCTTCTGGCTTCAGCGCGTGCATCATCTGCTGTGATGCCAATGTCGCGCAATTCGCTCTCGGTCATTTTGAGTAAACTTTGCCGTTGATTATAAACGCTCAATGCTTTCATAAAGTTAGCAATCCTTCCGAGCTTTCTGTTTCTGGCAATGTTATAGCAAATCTGAGTTGATGAAAGTGATTTATCCATAGTTGTATTCCTTATTCTAATGTTGTTGATGTTTAGTATTCCGATGCTTGATATTAAATCGAAATTGATTTATAAGTAAAATGAATATTTATGATGATAACTATCAATAATGGTGATGAATATGTATAATTTGGATATGGCGAGTTTGAGAGCGGTTGTTGCGGCGGTTGATCATGGTGGTGTCACGCGGGCAGCATCGATATTAAATTTGACACAAAGTGCTGTTTCTATGCAAATCAAACGCATTGAAGATGTTCTTGGAAAGGCCATTTTTGTGCGTGAAGCCCGAAAATTGATTCCAACATTTGATGGTGAATTATGCATTTCTTATGCAAGGCAGATTTTGCGGACCCATGACGAAATGTATGCGCGTTTGACAGACAAAGAGTTTGATGGCGTTCTTGTATTTGGTGTGCCTCATGATTTGCTTAATTATGCTTCGCAAATACTATTCGAATTTTCTCAAGCTTATCCTTCAGCCGAGATATCTCTTGTGAGTGAAAACACGATCGTATTACGAGAGCTTCTATCTGAAAAAAAGGTTGACATGATCCTGACGACTGAATTCGAAGGGGAGGGCGATGAATTGTTGCGTGTGCCTTTGCATTGGGTTGGGCGTGCTGGTGGCAAAGCCGCACTTGCACGCCCTCTCAAAATAGCTATGTCTCAAACTTGCTCTTTTAGACCAATTGCTCATCAAGCCCTTGCACATGTTAATATCGAATGGGAAAATCCATATACAAATAGTGATGTCTCGCAGTCTATAATGCTTGCCGATTTGGCTGTTCGGATAGTTCTCGATGGGGATGTCGCGCATGGGGCTGAAATTATTGATAAGAATAGTCTTCCTAAGCTTCCCGATTGTGGTATATATTATGATCACAATATGGGACAGAATGAGAAAGCTCTTAAAAGGTTCCGAGATATTACCCTTGAAGTTTTCTCAAAAATGCGCAATTCGTAGTTTTTGCATTTAGGAAACCTGATGACCATAGCCCCATATATATCTGTTCTCGCCCTTCTCATGATTGGTCTTTCTTTTCAGGTTATTCGCATTCGTAGGCGGGATCTCATTTCGATTGGCGATGGGGGCAATAAAATACTCGAGCGTCATATGCGGGCCTTTGGTAATTTTTCGGAATATACGCCGATGATCCTTTGTATGCTCATTGCTTGTGAACTTTCCGATGTTTCTGTTTGGAAGCTGCATTTGCTTGGATTATTGGCAGTTTTGGGCCGCATATTGCATGCGACCTCTTTTCAAAATTTTGTAAAAAACATGAAATCACATCTATTGTTGCGCCAACCCGGAATGATTTTGACGTTTTCGAGCTTATTGCTTGGCGCCTTGTTCTTGATCATTGGTTGAAATGAGTTCATATTTATAAAAGCACATGAACGGGATGACATGAAAACAATATTAAAAATGCTATTTTTTGCGATGCTGATCACTGCTGGCATTATTTATGTGATTGAACCGCACTGGGAAGGTGCGGTTGCGGAGTTTAATCAGTCTTGATTGCTTGCTACCCAAGCTGTATCATCGCGTGACGTTTTTTTCCTGCCGATAATTTCAAACCATCACCAATATCTGAGGCCATGATTTTTATGCTCGGATCTTTGACAATTTCATCATTTACGCGCGCTGCACCATCAAGGATTAATTGCTTTGCCTTTTTACCACTTTCAGCAAGACCAGCTGCCAAGAATAAAGCGGGCAAAGTAAACTCATCACCTTCAACGGTAAATGTCGGCAGATCACCACCAGCGCCGCCTTTCTCAAAAACTTCGCGAGCGGTCGCTTCGGCAGAGCACGCGGCATCAACACCATGACAAAGGGCGGTCACTTCATTGGCAAGGATAACTTTTGCAGCATTGATTTCTGAGCCTTCAAGCGCGCCCAAACGGTCACATTCTTCAACAGGCAATTCGGTGAAAAGCTTAAGGAACTTGCCCGTATCGGCATCGGTTGTGTTGCGCCAAAACTGCCAGAATTCATAGGGGCTGAGCAATTGGGCATTGAGCCAAACTGCGCCACCTTGGCTCTTGCCCATTTTTTTGCCATCAGACGTGGTGAGCAATGGCGTGGTTAGCCCGAAGATTTCGGCGTCCATTTTGCGTCTTGTGAGATCAATACCATTCACGATATTGCCCCATTGATCAGACCCGCCCATTTGCAACATGCAGCCATAACGGTTGTAAAGCTCCATAAAATCATAGGCTTGTAAGATCATATAATTGAATTCAAGGAAGCTGAGGGATTGTTCGCGGTCAATGCGCGATTTAACGCTTTCAAAAGCAAGCATACGATTGACAGAAAAGTGACGGCCAACATCACGCAGAAACTCGAGATAGTTTAATCCATCGAGCCATTCAGCATTATTGAGCATCATGGCGTCGGTTGTACCCTCACCATAGCTTAGATATTTTGCAAAGACTTGCTTCATTGATGCAATGTTTTTGGCAATGGCTGAATCGTCAAGGAGGGGGCGTTCATCTGAGCGGAATGATGGGTCACCAACCTTGGTTGTGCCGCCGCCCATAAGCGTAATCGGCTTATGCCCTGTTTTTTGCAACCAACGCAAAATCATGATGTTCATCAAATGGCCAACATGAAGCGATTGAGCCGTTGCATCATAGCCGATATAGGCTGGCACAGCGCCTTTTTGCATTTTTTCATCAAGGGCTTGAAGGCCTGTGCAATCATTATAATAACCGCGTTCAATCATCACCTTAAGGAATTCGGTCTTTGGGGTGTATGTTGTCGCGTTCATTTGATTCTCCATAAAATTATGTCTGAACCTTATAGCGCCATGGGCGGTAATGTGAAGGGCTTGAGTGCTTTGACAATCCCCAAATCTTGTATGGCCAATTTCAATACAACTCGCTAGAACGCTGATATGGATAATAATGATGAACAAATCGAAAAATTCAACATACTGGGCTTGATGTCGGGCACATCTTTTGACGGTGTGGATGCCGCTGTTGTCACGCTCACAAATGGTGCGATCACTTATCGTGGGCAGTCGCATTTTGAGGCATATACCGATGAAGAGCGGAAAATTTTGCGCGGCGCATTGGGCAAATGGGAAGCTTCAGAAGAGGTGCTTGGTGTGATTCATAATGCCCATAACCGCGCTATTGGCGCCATCCAACAAGGATTTGATTATGCCGCTTTTCATGGCCAGACATTAAATCATGATCCAGCAAATGGCCGCACCTTTCAGGCGGGCAGCCCAGATGCATTAAATGTTGAGTGTCCTGTGGTTTACGATTTTCGCTCTGATGATGTCGCCAAGGGCGGTGAGGGGGCGCCGCTCATCCCGATTTACCATTATACGATTGCTCAAGAACGCCACTTCAAAAAGCCAATTGCCTTTGTAAATATTGGCGGTGTTTCTAATGTCAGCTTTGTCAATCCAAGCCTGCCGCCTGAGGAAGGGCTTGTCGCATTTGATTGTGGGATTGGGAATGCTTTGGCAGATGATCTTGTTTTTGAAGTTACGGGGGAGAGCTATGATCATGATGGTCAAATTTCATCAACGGGTGCTGTTAATCAAGATATTCTCGATCAAATGATGGCGCATGAATATTTTGGGAAACCCGTACCAAAATCTCTCGATCGTGATGAGTTTCAAAAATTCCGCGCGCTCATCGAGCATCTTGAGTTGCCCGATGCGCTTGCGACTTTAAACGCTTTTACCGTCGCTGGAATTAAGGCAAGCGCGGATCATTTTCCAAGCGCGGTGTCGCATTGGATCATTTGTGGAGGCGGGCGCAATAATAGCGAGATTATGCGCGGCTTAAATGATAGCGACCTTAATGCCGTTCCGATTGAGAATTTTGATCTCAATGGCGATATGACCGAGGCGGAAGGTTTTGCCTATCTGGCTTACCGCGTTCTCAAAAAGCAGCCGATCAGCTACCCTATGACAACTTGTGTCGAAAAACCGAATATAGGCGGGAAAATTTATAAACCCGCTTAACGTGTGCTCTCGGTCAAACGGCGTTTCACATAATCCTCAACGGTACCAATCATCTGATCCATGCCAGGTTCAAAGAAATGGCTTGCGCCCTCGACCGTTTCATGAGTGATGGTGATGCCTTTTTGTTCGTGTAATTTTTCAACAAGATCATCAACAGATGCAGGCGGCACAACGCGATCAGCACCACCATTAATGATCAGACCAGATGTTGGGCAAGGCGCCAAGAATGTAAAATCATATTGGTTCGCAGGTGGAGCAACCGACACAAAACCCGTCACCTCAGGGCGGCGCATTAAAAGCTGCATACCAATCCACGCCCCAAAGCCAAAGCCAGCAACCCAGCAATGACGGAAATTGGGTTTTACGAGCTGGAGATAATCAAGGGCAGCTGCCGCATCAGACAATTCGCCTACACCTTCATCAAATTCGCCTTGTGAACGCCCAACGCCACGGAAGTTAAAGCGCAGAACAGAAAAGCCGAGTTTATAGAAGCTATAATGCAGGTTATACACAACTTTTTGGTTCATGGTTCCACCAAAACGCGGATCAGGCTGAAGCACGATGGCAATCGGCGCTTGGTCTGATTTTTGTGGATGAAAGCGGCCTTCTAAGCGGCCATCTGGACCTTGAAAAATAATTTCTGGCATGTCATTCCCTTGTTCTTCTGGTTTCTTGACAGAAACACTTTGGTACATTACCTAAAGACGGAAAATAAAGCGATCGATCAAGTTTATCTGTTAACCAGACCCCTAAAGGACATTTGGGTAAAGGTCAATAAAATTGCGTGGATCGTTCTGATTGAACATATAATGGATATTATAATCATATGAAACTTTCGACAAAAGGCCGCTATGCGATGATCGCACTCACCGATTTGGTGAATAATGGTGAAGGGCGCTTGGTGAGCTTAACCGAAATTTCGGAGCGCCAAGATGTATCGCTGCCATATTTGGAGCAGTTGTTCTTAAAATTGCGCCGTGCGGAGCTTGTGGAATCGGTTCGTGGCCCAGGAGGCGGTTACAGACTTTCGAGATTGCCAGCAGATATCCGTGTGTCTGAAATTCTTGCAGCCGTTGATGAAAGCATGGATGCGCTTTCGCGTGGTCAAGGCGCGCAAGGCGGCGCAACCGACACCAAGGAACAGATTTTAACCAATAAGCTATGGGAACAGCTTTCAGCCAATGTTTATGTGTTTTTACACCAAACGCGGCTTTCGGATGTTATCCGCGATGAGATGGTTCCATGCCCTGCGGTTTCACAGCTTTTCGAATGGGCTGATGATTGACTACTAAAAATATCAAAAAAACGATCACAAGGCGTGGTGACAGTAGCAGCGAAAATCCGATAACGGCCTCTGAATCTGTAACTGCGCGATTTGAAGAGAATTTTACTGGCCCTGTGCCTAGCGGGTTACTTGCAGATGATTTGGTCGGTAGTGGGTTTGGTGCTGCATTTAGTGATGTTAGTGAGCATTGGTATATGAATGATGATATTTCATTTGTAAATTTTAGGCAAAAACTATACGATGTACAGCAGAACCGTAAACGCAACGCAAATATTTTTGGAAAAATTTATAACCGATTGACGGGAAGTAAAACGGATGTTGTAGAATTAAGCGGTGCCGTTTTGCGCAGTGCTATTGGGAAGGTAGCATCTGAAAAAAAAGATGAAATTAATGCGATGGATTGTTATTATATTCCTTTTGAAGTTGCGGAGGGCATTTTTTCTCAATATTTTGAAGCGCTACAAGATGAACTGGAATCGGTTAAAGTTAAATGAGACGAATTTACCTTGATCATAACGCAACAACCCCATTGCGGGCTGAGGTGCGCGAAGCCATGATTGAGGCAATGGATGTGATGGGCAACCCAAGTTCAGTGCATTTTGAGGGGCGTGCGGCCAAATCACTATTGGAAAATGCGCGTGCTGTTATCTCTGAAGCCGTAGGTGCATCTGGCCATGATATTGTCTTCACAAGTGGTGCGACGGAAGCCGCTGCGATGGTTTTGAAGAATCGGTCATGCAGATGCGCAGCGGTCGAGCATCCATCAGTGATGGCGCATTGTGAAGCCAGTCTTTCCCTTGATAATGGGGTGGTTGTAGGGGAAGGTGAGGGCATTGCTAGGCAAGCTGCCAATTCCGAAACGGGCGTTTTGCAAAAACAAGCGCGAGCTGTTTGGTTTGAAGATGCTGTTCAAGCATTTGGAAAAATACCTTATGCATTTTCGTGGCGCAGCGCACAGACAGGCGCTATTTCAGCCCATAAAATCGGTGGGCCAAAGGGTGTTGGCGCTCTTATTTTGGATGCGTCCCTTGATCTTGAGCCACTGACTTTGGGTGGTGGGCAAGAGGGCGCGCGGCGCGGGGGCACCGAGAATATTCTTGGTGCGGTCGGCATGGCTGCGGCTTCAAAAGCGGCGACCAAAGATCTTGAAGCGGGCATTTGGGAAGAAGTTGCGATTTTGCGCGACATTCTTGAAGATATGTTATTAAACGGATGTCCCGATCTCATCATTGCGGGTCAGGATATGGATCGCTTGCCCAATACGTCAAATTTCATGGTTGCAGGATGGAAAGGGGAAACCCAAGTCATGCAGATGGATTTGGCTGGATTCGCGGTATCGGCTGGATCTGCGTGCTCATCAGGTAAAGTTCGTGAAAGTACGGTGTTGCGTGCGATGGGATATGATGAGATAACGGCGGCAAGTGGTCTTCGCGTGAGTCTCGCTCCGCAAAATACCAAAAAAGAAATAGAGAGTTTTGCTCAGGCATGGCTCAAACAATACAACAAATGGCGAAAAAAAGCTGCTTAATTTCAGGTGAATAAAATGACAGAAGTTATTGATAATGTTAAAGATGGTGTGGATTCTGAAACCGTAGCGCAGGTCCGTGAAGTCGGTTCGGAATATAAATATGGATTTTCCAGCGATATTGAAACTGAATTTGCGCCTATGGGGCTTTCCGAAGATATTGTGCGTTTGATTTCCAGCAAGAATAATGAGCCTGAATGGATGCTTGAATGGCGTTTGCAGGCCTATCGCCGTTGGTTGACGATGGTTGAGCCTGATTGGGCGATGGTGGATTATCCCAAAATCAACTTCCAAGAGCAGTATTACTATGCCCGCCCAAAATCTATGGATATTCGTCCAGAGACCATTGATGATGTTGATCCTAAGCTTTTGGAAACATACAAAAAACTAGGTATCCCGCTCCAAGAGCAAGAGGCGTTGTTGGGCGTGAAGCAGCGCAAAGTTGCGGTTGATGCTGTTTTTGACTCTGTATCCATCGGTACGACGTTTAAGGACGAGCTTGAAAAAGCCGGCGTTATCTTTATGCCGATTTCAGAGGCGATCCAAAAACATCCTGAGCTTGTGAAAAAATATCTGGGAACAGTTGTTCCGCAAGCGGATAATTTTTATGCCGCACTTAATTGTGCAGTCTTTTCTGATGGCAGTTTTGTGTATATTCCCAAAGGTACAAAATGCCCGATGGAGCTATCCACATATTTCCGTATTAATGCTGAAAATACAGGGCAATTCGAGCGCACATTGATTGTAGCGGATGAAGGTTCTTATGTGAGCTATCTTGAAGGTTGCACGGCGCCAAAACGTGATAGCGCACAGCTGCACGCCGCTGTTGTGGAGCTTGTTTTGCTTGATGATGCGGAGATCAAATATTCTACCGTTCAAAACTGGTATCCGGGCGATGATGAAGGCAAGGGTGGAATTTATAATTTTGTGACCAAGCGCGCTGATTGCCGTGGTAAAAACTCCCATGTGATGTGGACGCAAGTGGAGACGGGTTCATCTGTGACATGGAAATATCCTTCATGCATTTTGCGTGGTGATAATTCACAAGGCGAGTTTTACTCGGTGGCGATCACAAATAATATGCAACAGGCCGATACAGGCACAAAAATGATCCATCTTGGCAAAAATACCAAATCGCGCATTGTGTCCAAGGGGATTTCGGCGGGTAAAGCGCAAAATACCTATCGCGGTCTTGTCACAGTGCATCCCAAAGCCACAGGTTCACGGAACTTTACTCAATGTGATAGTCTTCTGATTGGTGATAAATGTGGTGCGCATACTGTGCCTTATATAGAGGTTAAAAATGCAACATCGAAGGTGGAGCATGAAGCCACGACAAGTAAGGTTGACGAAGATCAGCTCTTTTATTGCCGCCAACGTGGTATTGGAGAAGAGGATGCTGTTGCGCTTATTGTGAATGGATTTGCGAAGGAGGTATTGCAAGCCTTGCCGATGGAATTTGCTGTTGAAGCGCAGGCACTTGTGAAAATCTCGCTTGAGGGCAGTGTCGGGTGATTGGTGACCTTTCATATACTGACGATTGGATAGCAATTATCCCAAAAAGTTGATTTCAGACGGTGGTAAAGCGGCAATAAAACGCTTATATGAAACGAAGAATAGAACATTTGGAAATAATTATGGAGATGGCAATGGACTTTGTGAATAAATATAAGAAATATATCTGGGCTGGTATCTTGGGTATTGTTGTTGGAAACATCCTTGATGTGATGCTTTCTGGCGCTGTGGATTGGGTTGTTTATGGTGTTGTCGCTGTTGGCGCACTTGTTTTGACAGACATGACCTTGCCATATTTTGACAAAGGCTTAGAAAAGCTACTCGGTTTGTTTTCAAAAGGTGCCACAGCTGCTGGTGATGTTGCTGAAGAAGTTAAAGACACTGCAACGGACGCTAAAAAAGCTGTGAAAAAAACAGTTAAGAAAGCTGCGAAAAAAGCTGACTAATCATTACATTTTAAAAGGCCTCCAAAATTGGGGGTCTTTTCTTTTTTGGGAATAACACATGAAAAATAGTTTTTTAGGTGCGACGATCATTGCGATGATCGTTTTTTGGATTTTGAATTTCGGTTCAGGGATTGTGCTTGAAAGTCAGTCAATGATCCGCGCTTTTATAAGCGCTTCTATTAAGGCGCCCATTTTTGCGCTGGTATTCCACTTCTTGCATAATTTTGTCGCCCGTATTTTGGGGTGGTATAAAGCAGATTCTGAGTAGGGAGCTTTAGATTTGGAGGAGGGTATCCCTTCTTTTTCCGAAGATTTCAGCTCTCACAAGCTATATCACGGCCCATTATAGTTGATGAGAACCGTTCGATATTTGGCTTTTATAAAACAAAAATCATAGTATCGCCGATAGAGTTTTTTGAATGGCCAAGCAAAATATATTCTGGACTATTTTAATTCGCAGATGACCTTGCCTCGATAAACAAAAGCCGATAAAAAACCCGAAAAATAGGCTCATATTCGTGGGTTCAATAATTTATACACAAATGAGAGATAAAATGATCAATATCAAAAACCTGCACGTCAAACTTGAGGAAGAAGACAAAGCCATTTTGAAGGGTGTGGATTTAACCGTCAAAGCTGGCGAAGTGGCTGCAATTATGGGGCCAAATGGGTCTGGTAAATCGACGCTCTCATATGTGCTTGCAGGTCGCGATGGATATGAAGTCACTGACGGAACTGTTGATTTTGCGGGTGAAGAGCTATTGGAGATGGAGCCAGATGAGCGTGCAGCGGCAGGGCTTTTCTTGGCATTTCAATATCCAGTTGAAATTCCAGGCGTTGGCAATATGACATTTTTGCGTTCGGCTGCAAATGCGCAGCGTCGCGCGCGCGGGGAAGATGAGCTGTCAGCAGCCGATTTTCTAAAACTGGTTCGTGAAAAAGCCAAAACTCTCAAAATAAATGCTGATATGATGCAGCGTGCGGTGAATGTTGGTTTCTCTGGTGGTGAGAAGAAGCGCAACGAGATTTTGCAAATGGCCATGCTTGAGCCAAAGCTTTGCATTCTTGATGAGACGGATTCTGGTCTTGATGTGGATGCCATGAAACTTGTTTCAGAAGGCGTAAATGCATTGCGCTCACCAGATCGCGGCTTTTTGGTGATCACTCACTATCAGCGTCTTCTTGATCATATTAAACCAGATGTTGTGCATATTATGGCTGAAGGCCGCATTATCAAAACAGGTGGCCCAGAACTCGCACTTGAAGTCGAAAATAACGGTTATGCCGCCATTTTGAAAGAGGCAGGTCTATGAATGCAATCTTAGAGGCAAAGCAAAGCCTTGCATCAGATTGGGTCAGTTCTGCTCCTGTTGTCTCTGATTGGCGCGCAGCTCGTTTAGAGGAATCCCGCAAATGGCTCCTCGCTCATGGCGGGCCTCATGCGCGTGATCATTATTGGAGCTATACAGATCCTAAGCTTCTCGATGCATCTACCGGATCATTGAACGTGGCCATGCCTTCATTTGCTGGAACGGCCATATTGCCAACGACAAAAACATCAAGCGATGCTCTCAAAATCACGCCGATAGAAGAGGCAGAAAACAAGCTCTTTGGAAGACTTGTGGCCAGTGCGCATGGACGCGGTGCTCGCCCTTTGGCAGAAAAAACACTGCTATCAGCACAAGGTGTTTATATTGAAGTGATGGGTGATGGCGGCGTTTTGACAATCGACCGTGATGTTTGGCCTGATGATATTTATCTTGGAATTACAGTTGCTTCTGGTGCTACGCTCACCATAATTGAAACAGGCGCAAAATCGTCTACCAAGAATATGGTGGTCGAAGCCGAGCTTGCTGATGGCGCGTCTTTTCACCATATTCGCATAGCTGCGGCGCTTGAAGATAAGTTTCATGCACATTTATTCGCGGAACTTGGTGCGAATTGTGATTTGCGTTCATTCTCTTTTTCGGGAGCAGGGCATTTGCATCGTTTTGAAAGCGTTGTTGATTTGCTGGGTGATAATAGCCATGTGTCAATAGCTGGGGCTGATCTATTGATGAATAAAGGTCATCAAGATGATACCGTTTACATCACGCATGATGCGCTAAATTGCAATTCACGCCAAGTTTTCAAACGTGTTGTAACGGAGGGCGCGACCTCTGTTTTCCAAGGCAAAATTTTGGTCAAAGAAGATGCTCAAAAAACCGATGGTTATCAAATTTCACAAGGTTTGATGCTTGAAGATGGTGCCGAAATTCTTTCAAAGCCTGAGCTTGAGATTTACGCTGATGATGTCGCTTGTTCGCATGGCTCGACCACTTCGGGCATGGATGAAACGGCTCTGTTTTATTTGCGCTCACGCGGCGTTCCTATGAATGAGGCACGTCAATTGCTCGTCCGTGCGTTTATTGAGGAAGCTATTGAAGAAATTCACTCTGAAGATTTACGCGAACAAATTGGTGCGATGTCAGAAGAATGGATCTTTGGGCAGGCATTATGATAGGAAACGATATTGGTAGATCTATTGAGTTTATCAAAAGCCCATATCTTGCGGGCAAGCAAGCCAAGGCTCTACCATTTTCGCTTCCTATAATCATTGCAATATTTGTCCTATGCGCAATCATCTCAGTGATTATCTCTAACATTTTAGGCCACTTTATTTCGGTCGAGCCAAGCGAAGTTGAAATACCCGTAGATGCAACCGAAACCCAGCGCCAAATATTCGAAATGATCAAGCTTTCATTCGAGTATTTTCGTAGCAATCCCATCATTACGGTTGTGCTGAGTGCTGGAATGGGGTTTCTTTCATCATTGCTTTTATATGTTGTGGGGCGCAATTTTTCACCATCAATTGATTTCTTAGAAAGCCAGTCAGCCCTTGCCAGATTTGAATTTGTCAAAACGGTATTGATTGGTGCGCTTCAAGGCATTGCGATATTGTTTTGGTCTGTTTCGCTTTCCATGGGCGCAGCATTTTCTAATGTAATCGTTGTTTGTGCCGTGATATTTTTCATTCTCAAAATTCACTTTATTCGCGGTGTTTTTGATGTCGGTGGCTTTGGTAAAGCTTTTCTTATTTGGCTTATGAGTATGTTATGTATGCTCGGTGTCGGCTTTTTTGCAAGCCTCATATTTTCGGTCTTTTCGCTATGAGTTTTGATATCACAAAAATTCGCGCTGATTTTCCAATTTTGAATACGCAAGTGAATGGCAATCAGCTTGTTTATTTTGATAATGGTGCCTCAAGCCAAAAGCCACAATGCGTGATTGATGCTGTGACTTCGGCTTATGACAGCGAATATGCCAATGTGCATCGTGGCCTTCACTATCTTTCCAATCTCGCGACAGAAAAATATGAAGGCACACGGGGGATTGTCGCGAAGTTTTTAAATGCTCCTGAAAAAAATATTATTTTTACAACAGGGACAACCGAGGCCATAAATCTTGTATCTTATGGTTGGGGCGTCAATAATTTGGCGAAGGGCGATGAGATTATTTTGAGCACAATGGAGCATCACGCCAATATTGTTCCATGGCATTTTTTGCGCGAGAGATTGGGCATTGTCCTCAAATGGATCGATATTGATGATGATGGCGGATTGCCTGCAGGGCGCGTCATTGATGCCATCGGGCCTAAAACAAAACTGATCGCCATTTCTCAAATGTCAAATGTAACGGGTGCGATTGTGGATGTCGCATCTATTGCAAAAGTTGCAAAAGAGAAGGGTGTTCGTATCCTTGTCGATGGATCGCAGGCCGCGGTTCATAGGCCTGTTGATATGCAGGATATTGGTGCAGATTTTTATTGCATTACAGGTCACAAGCTTTATGGCCCGACGGGTTCAGGAGCGATTTATGTGAGTGATGATGCTATGGTCGAAATGCAGCCCTTTATGGGTGGTGGCGATATGATCGACCGCGTGACGCGCGATGAAATTACCTATGCCGCTGGGCCAATGCGCTTTGAGGCAGGGACGCCAGGCATTGTGGAAACAATCGGTTTTGGTGTCGCGCTGAATTATCTGATGGATATCGGAATGGATAATATCGCAGCTTACGAAGCATTCCTACGAGACGATATGGTTGCCAAGCTTTCTGAACTTGATTTTATTGAAGTTCAAGGCACAACCGCTGATAAGGGCGCCATTTTTTCCTTCACAATGAAGGGGGCTCATGCCCATGATATTTCTACAATTGTGGATCAAAAAGCTGTAGCTTTGCGTGCGGGTACGCATTGCGCGCAAGTGCTTATGGAGCGATTTGGTGTCAGCTCGACTTGTCGGGCAAGCTTGGCGATGTACAATACCACAGAAGAGATTGATAAATTTATTGACGCCCTTCATTTGGCAAAGAAATTGCTTGGATAGGCTCTGGCTTTTCAATCCTATTTCAGAGTGCTAGCTTGCGTTAAATTATAGAACGGATCGTCAGATGAACATACTTCAAATCGCAGCACTTCTTATCACTATGGCGGGTCTTTTTGGCGCGGTGAATTATTTGTTTTTAAGATTACCCGCAGCAATCGGCATTCTGGTTGTTGCGCTTTTGTCGTCTCTTGCCGTGATGATCATCGACTTTATCTGGCCAGAAGCGGGCATGCAACATATGGCCTCCTCATTTGTCAAAGAGGTTGAGTTTTCAAGCACTTTAATGGAGGGCATGTTGGGGCTATTGCTTTTTGCGGGTGCGCTTCACGTGAAAATTTCGGATCTGCGCAAAGAGGCTTCTGTTGTGTTTTTGATGGCCACTTTGGGCGTTGCTATTTCGACTGCGATCGTTGGTTTTGGGGTCAATATGATCTTGGGGATTCCCATTGCAATCGCGCTTGTTTTTGGTGCATTGATTTCACCAACGGATCCTGTGGCTGTTCTGGGCGTGTTGCGTGGCGCGAGTTTACGCAAATCGCTTGAGACCAAAATTGCAGGTGAAAGCTTGTTTAATGATGGTGTGGGTTATGTTGTTTTCCTTATTCTTGTTGGCATTGCATTTCCACATGATGCGCATGGCGAAACAAGTTTCTTTGGGATCGCCAAATTATTTATCCAAGAAGCTGTCGGCGGCGCACTTCTTGGAGCAGGTTTAGGCTGGCTCACATTCCAATTGATGAAACGTATTGATGATTTCGCGCTTGAAGTCTTGCTCTCACTCGCACTTGCTTTTGGTGGTTATGAACTTGCCATCTATCTGCATATGTCAGGCCCAATTATGGCTGTTGTTGCAGGCTTGTTCATCGGTGATGTCGGCATGAAACATGGTATGACACAAATTACTCGGGATTATGTTGACGCATTTTGGAAACTCATTGATGAAATTCTTAACGCGATACTGTTCTTATTGATCGGCTTTGAGGTGTTCACGCTCACATTTGATAGCCACAATCCATTCATGCTTGCTGCCGTGTCTATATCACTGGCTTTGATGGCGCGATTTGGTGCGGTCTCGATCCCTGTATTCATACTTAAACCATTCAAAACCTTTTCAAAAGGTGTCGTGCCTATCATGACTTGGGGCGGATTAAAGGGCGGCATTTCTGTTGCGCTTGTGCTGTCACTGCCCGAAGGTGAGTGGAAGCCTGTACTGCTCACAATGACATATTTTGTGGTTGTTTTCTCGATCATTGTACAAGGACTGACGATTGCACCACTTTCAAAACGTCTTGGCCGCGAGCCTGAACTCGATATTTAGTTTGTGGGAGCCATATCCGCATTTACAGCCGTCGTGACATTCATTATACCAATTTGGCTTGCCTCAACCATTTCACGATCCGTTGGGATATCGATATATTCACCAGCAGCCCAGAGGACAGACAGATCATCGTAATGCTTTGACAAAATATTGCCGCTTTGTCCCGTTGAAATAATGAATTTGGCATGCTGAAGATCGGCAAAGTTCACAACCATACGCAGTGATGCCCCATGAACCGCTGTGAAATCAAATGGGTTGTCCGATTTTGATGCCGTGCGCAAAAGCGTCTGTGAACCGCCGCTCACTTCTTGTGTGATATTGGCAAATAAACCAAGCAAGGGTATCCCACCAAGTGTTTCATTCTCATGTAGGGCTTTGTGAGCTTTGCCCCAGCGCCATGTATTGAGATCGTCTCCGTAAACGGCACTTAGTCTTTCAAGGGTTTTTTCAAGAGCAATATCAGCAATATATGCGCAGCTTTCCTTTTCAGGTGTGGGCTTTACGTCGCACCATTTCGAAGCTCCACCCACATTGCGATATACACGCTCAAGGCGGAAAGGGTCAGTCTGCCCCATTTCATCTAAAACTGAACCAAGCTCATCGCGGAAGACAAGCTCATTCAATTCCGAAATCCATGTCGAATAAATCAGCGCTTCAGGGCCGAATGCATCGAACTTGCCATTCCATTCACCGAGCATTTTGAGGGCCTCAGCTTTTTGTCCCTCTTGATCAGGTTGGAACCAGAAGGGGCCTGCGATGAGCGGCAATAAGGCGCGTGCATCTTCGGAGATCGCATCGTTTTGTGCTTCAATAAAACTTTCCGTTGAATGGATTTTTCGCCCTGCAATAAGACCCTGCGCGCGTTTGATGCGGTAATTGTCACCCCAATCAAAACTGTAATGTTTGGGATATGGCTGATCGATAAATTTGTTATTTGTATGCAGCACCAATCCAGATGTAGGATTAATGGATTTTGGATTCTCGGCATATGGAAAGAAACCTTCAAAGCCAGCATCACCTGCCCAGCTTACGGCGGGCAAAGAGCCTTGTGACGGGTTGCTCGGTGATCTTTGGGGCATTTTACCTGCTGCAACCTGCCCAATATTTCCAGAGCTATCAGCAAAGGTGAACATTTGTGCGGGAGCCAAGTGATCTTCAAGAACAGCAATAGCGCGGCGCACATTGGTGGATCTGACCATATCAAAGGCTGCGTCAAATGATTTATCTTCTTCAGATAAAGCCGTCCACGAAAGAGCAGCTAAATGATCATGCGGTAAGATGTTTTCTATTTCCCATGGGCCATGAGAGGGGATTACCGGGCCATATTGTGTCGATAACCCGACGAAACGTCTAGGCTCAGTTTCACCTTTGACATTGATCAGTATTTCTCTTGCATCAAAAGGAATAAGGCCAGCTGAGGTTTCATATTGACTTCGATCATTGGGATCGGTACGAATGATCACCAAATCCTGATCATCAAGGTTTGAAGTTGTTAATCCCCAAGCCAGATCATTATTATGCCCGATCAATATGAGCGGCATACCGGGAATTGAGCCACCAACATAGTTATTCTTTCCATCGCTGAGATGCGCAAGCATCCAAATTGCAGGAGCGGTGAGTTTAAGATGTGGATCTGATGCCAGAATAGCTTTTTGGCTTGTTGAGCGATTGGGTGTGACCGCAAATGCATTTGATGCGCCCGCATTTCGACCATAGCCAATGGGTGATAATGCTGCCAAAATATCGGGTGCATCCGTCTGGGTTGATAATGTGGTGCCGTTTCGTGCGATTTGAGGCGCATAAGCTTCATATTCAATGTCTTTCATTTCTTCTGGTGTCAGAATAGTTGAAAGCTTGGTGCGCAATATTTCATTTTGTGCGCCACTAGACATTTGTAGTGCCATAAGTTTTTGGATGGCAACCGAATCTGCAGGTGTCCAAGGTGCAATCTCAGAATTTATAAGAAAAAACTCTGGAGCGCCTGTGCCAAGTTTGTTCTCATTGATATTGGCAATTTGTGCATTCACCCCATCGGCATAGGCTTGTAAAAACTTTTGCGTTTCAGGCTTTAATCTTGGAACTTGGCGTGAGGAAAGATTCCATAAATCCAAATTGCGCAAAAATAAATCGGTTTGTACAAGATCTTCACCTGCAATCTCAGAGATGCGCCCTTGTGCAGCGCGTCTGAGCATTACCATCTGCCAAAGCCGCTCTTGGGCGTGAGCAATACCAAGCCCAAAAAGCGCTTGTTCAAAATTTGATCCGTAAATATGCGGAACGGCATTTCGGTCACGAATAATCTCTACATTATAATCGCCATATGATGTTGTGAAACTACGATTATAATCAGGAATAGATCGTGTAACGACCATATAAATGACGATGAGGGCTACAATTATCAGAAGCGATAATAGTCCAACCGCTCTAAATCCCCATTTCACAAATGCATTCATGTATTTTGCCATTCTTGTTGCTTGATTATCAATATGAGAACTGGCAAGATGAGGCAAGAGTTATTGATTATTAAAGGAGAGGTTATGGCGAAAATCAGCTTTATTGGCATGGGTGTAATGGGCTTTCCAATGGCGGGTCATCTGGCGAAAAACGGTCATGATGTAACCGTCTATAATCGTTCTTCAAAAAAAGCGGAGCTTTGGGTTGGTAAATTTGGCGGCTCAAGCGCCCCGACACCAAAAGAAGCGGCAATTGGTGCTGATTTTGTTATATCTTGTGTGGGCAATGATGATGATTTGCGTTCGGTAACATTAGGTGCGGATGGGGCGTTTGGCTCAATGGCAAAGGGTTCTGTCTTTATAGATCACACTACAGCCAGTGCCGATATTGCGCG
Organism: uncultured Paracoccaceae bacterium; assembly: GCA_947501025.1. Classification (GTDB taxonomy): domain Bacteria; phylum Pseudomonadota; class Alphaproteobacteria; order Rhodobacterales; family Rhodobacteraceae; genus CANMUM01. The sequence continues at coordinate 34,734 of CANMUM010000011.1, forward strand.
TGAACTTGGTGAAGCAGCGAATGGATTTGACGTTATTGATGCCCCTGTTTCAGGCGGTCAAGCTGGAGCCGAAAACGGTGTTCTTGCTATTATGTGCGGCGGTGAGAAAGCTGTTTTTGAACGCGCGGAACCCATAATGGAATGCTATGGTAAGACCGTGAAGTTAATTGGCGGCCATGGTGCGGGGCAGCAATGTAAAATGGTGAATCAGATTGCTATCGCGGGGCTTGTTCAGGCCTTGTCAGAAGCTTTGAATTTTTCAAAACGTGCGGGTCTTGATGGCAGCAAAGTTCTTGAGGTCATCACGGGCGGAGCAGCGGGCTCATGGCAAATGGCCAATCGTGGGCAAACCATGCTTGATGATCAATTTGATTTTGGATTTGCGGTCGATTGGATGCGTAAGGATCTTGGCATCGTCATGGAAGAGGCCGCTCGCATTGGTGCGGATTTGCCTGTGACGAAAATTGTCGATCAGTTTTATGGCGAAGTGCAAGATATGGGTGGAAATCGTCTGGATACATCAAGCTTGATAAAGCGGTTGAGCTAAGGCTCAGCTTTTATAACAAGTCACCTCAATTTCAATTTTCATTTGGGGGTTCATAAGTCCTGCTGAAAACATCGTAGCAGCAGGGCGAATATCTCCAAAATATTCCTTGAGAATTGGCCAGCAGCTCTCAAATTCGTTGGCGTTCGGAACAATATAGTGAACGCGCACAACATCTTTAAGCTCTGCATCTGCCTCTTGTAATGCCCAGATGATATTTTCCAAGCATTGGCGCGTTTGCTCTTTTATATCATTTGAGATGGTCATGTCTTTGTAGTTGTAGCCCGTTGTTCCCGAAACAAAAATCCAAGGCCCATCCACTACAGCGCGCGAATATCCGATTTGCTCTTCAAATGGTGATTGTGAAATTCGTTTTCTCATTTTTAGAAACTTTCTTTGATATGTTGATCTGCATATTTGTGGTATATCTTAATTTTGTCAATAAGTGTTTGGCCTATCATGATTGATTTATGTGCAGTTCTAGTTACGCAGCTTGTAAAATTGCCGAAATGAGACAATGCAAAAGGACGCGGGTGTCATAACAAAATAGAAATAAAATGCTAGAACATCTTGTAAATCCTGTTCACCTCCTGAAAAAACTACGTATGTTATATAAGTCAGAACGAAGCTTATCATGCTTGCAGATAAAAAGTGCAGAAAATCATTTTTTATACGATTTAAGAGATATTTATGAGCAAGAATACCAGCAAAATAAAATGGAATAAAAACAAATGGCCCGATTATTAAGGCCCCCATAAAAATAAGCGCAATTACATTCATGTTTTCAGTTATTGACAAGCTCAAGGATCCAATGAGAATACTTGATAAATAGCAGGCGAATGAGTGAAATATATGAGTGCGAAATGGCCAAAAGACCTTATCCAAATCTGTTTTTGATATGCTGTTCAATTTGGTCTCTTGTTTTGCGGTAGGAGGCGAGCTTTTCATCGCGCATCGTTCCTGTGGCAGTTGGGTCGGTGATATTCCAATATTCGACTTCGGCGGCAAATCCTTTTGTGAGTTCCTTGGCTTGTGCAAATGAAGCGGGGCTAAGGGCAACAACAAGATCAAACCCATCAATCGCATCGCCCCATTCTTGCATTTCATCAAAACTGCGCGCGCGATGCGCATCAAGCTCAATGTCCATTTCGGCACATACGGCAATGGCGAATCCATCAATTTCAAGATCGTGCTTTACGCCTGCTGACTGCACATAGATTTCGGTACCATATCGTTTTTTCATTAAGCCTTCAGCCATTGGCGAACGGACGGCATTATGATCACATGAAAATAATACTGATGAAATGCCATGTGTTTTCATGCGTTTACCCTCTAAAATGCAGCGCTGAAATGAGTGTAAATAGGCGGCGCGCAGTGTCGTTATCGATCGTAATTTTACCTTCAAGCCGCTCAATCAACAGGCGGGCACCTTCATTATGGATGCCACGTCTGCCCATATCAATAGCTTCAATCTGTGAAGGTGGTAGGTTTTTAACAGCCTCGAAATAGGCTTCGCAAATGGCGAAATAATCTTTGATCGTTTGGCGAAATGGGCTCAGCGATAAGATAAATTGTGCTTGACCATCATTGCTCGTATCGGTCACATCAAAAACGAGGCGCCCCTCATTCATGCCGAGTGTAAGAGCAAATGGCCCAGTGGCTTGATGGCCGTTTGGGGCAATGGGTTCGAAACTATTATCTTCAATCAGATCAAAAATCGCGACCTTGCGTTCCTGTTCGATTTCGAGCGTAGGGGTCGGTAAACCATCATCGGCAAGCTGTACAGAAATGAGTTTGTGATCGGTCATTTTGTTGCCTTGTTTAATTGTGCGAGACGTAAGGATACGGATAGCCCGTGTGCTTCCAAGCTTTCACTTGTGGCGAGTGTGACGGCCGCTTGGCCAATTGCGCTGAGGGATTGGGTGGTCATTTCTGAAACGGTTGTACGCTTCATAAAATCAAGCACATTGAGACCGCTTGAGAAACGGGCTGAGCGTGATGTCGGGAGAACGTGATTTGGTCCGCCAATATAATCGCCGATGGCTTCTGGTGTCCATTTTCCGATGAAGATTGCACCAGCATGATGGGTTAAATGCGATAATTCACGCGCATTATTTGTACATATTTGCAAATGCTCCGGAGCAATTTTATTCGACAAATTTGCCGCCGATTGTAGGCTTTTTGCGATAATCACCGCACCATGATCCTCCCAAGATTTCCGAGCAATTTCACGGCGCTCTAAAGTCTCAAGTCTTTTTTCCACAGCCGCGATCACAAGATCGCCAAATTCGGCATCATCGGTAATCAAAATCGCTTGAGCATCGCTATCATGTTCGGCTTGTGATAGGAGATCAACCGCAACCCAATCAGGCTCATTATCGCGATCGGCAATAATTAAAACCTCAGATGGCCCCGCAATCATATCAATGCCAACGCGGCCAAAAACTTGACGCTTGGCTTCAGCAACAAAAGCATTTCCAGGCCCCGTGATTTTATCAACCATTGGCACTGTATTTGTACCATATGCCATGGCGGCGACAGCTTGGGCACCTCCAATTTTAAAAATCTGATCGACACCAGCGAGCTTGGCTGCATAAAGAACCAGTGGGTTCACCTCACCATTCGGGCAGGGCACACACATTACAATTTGGCTCACGCCTGCTACTTTGGCTGGAATTGCGTTCATCAATACTGAGGAGGGGTAACTCGCAAGCCCACCAGGTACATAAATGCCAGCAATGCTTACAGGTGAAAAACGCCAACCCAAACGCGCCCCGACATCATCGGTGTAATCCGCGTCCTCGGGCTTTTGGCGCTCATGGTAAACACGAATACGGCTTGCCGCAAGCTCGAGTGCCGCTTTTTCATCAGCTGAAATTGAGGTTATTGCCGCTTCAATCTCATCATCTGTGAAAGCAAGTGAGCTCTCCATATTGCTATCGAATTTGGCATTATATTCAAAAAGGGCTTTATCACCATTTTGCGCAACATCATTGATGATATCTTTGACTATGAGCGAAATATCATGCTCATTCTCGCGAGCATGATTGATAAAGTTATTGAAATCACTGGAAAAACTTTTGTTGTTCTCATCAAGTTTGAACATGTTTTAGTCTTCCTTATGGCGCGGTAAAGTTTGCGATTTTGCTTTGTAAGGACGTGATACATCGGTGAGCAATATATCAACGCATTCACAAGAGATCGAAATTTCACCATCCCCAGCAAATGCCAGAATGATTTCATCGCCTTCAGCGTGAATTCCAATGAGATCAAATGCGAGATCTGTATCAGCGTCTTCAAAGCCACGAAATTTTGCACCTGTTGCGGATTGAATCATTAAAACGGATTGGACGCGTTCAAATGGACGATTTTGGCGCTGTGCATCATCCGCATCCTCCCAACGAAAACGTTTGAGGAGAAGTGAAAAACATTTCAGATCAGTTTCAAAAACCATTTCTTTGCGCTCAGCAATCGAATCCTGAATCATCGCAGAAATTATCGCGAGATCATCACCATCACGTGCAATGAGCTTGAGCGATGCTTCTTGTCCGTCTTTGAAACTTGCATCACTCATCGTTTTCTCTCACAATCTCAGCACCGATGCCACGGAGCTTACGCACAACTTGTTCATATCCACGATCAAGATGATAAACACGGCGGATAATGGTTTCGCCTTCAGCGCGCAATGCAGCCAAAATAAGCGAGAAAGATGCGCGCAAATCGGTCGCCATTACAGGGGCGCCGCGCAGCGTGTCCACACCGTGAATCGTTGCAACATTTCCTTCAACGTCAATTTTTGCGCCCATACGTGCAAGCTCTGGAGCGTGCATGAAGCGGTTTTCGAAAATGGTTTCTTCACATGTTGATGCGCCATCTGCCAAACATAACAGCGCCATAAGTTGGGCTTGAAGATCGGTCGGAAAACCTGGGAAAGGATCAGTGCGCACGTCAAGCGGCTTGATGTTTTTGCCTGATGCTTTTACACGCAATCCACCATTTTCTTCTTTTACATCAATTCCAGCCTCAGTGAGTTTTTCTACGAATGCTCCGATGAGATCAATGCGGGCATCTGGGAAGAAGACATCGCCACCAATCATAGCTGGAGCAATCATATAAGACCCAAGCTCGATCCGATCCATCACAACCGCGTGGGTTGCGCCATGAAGCGATTTCACGCCTTCAATTGTTAATGTTGATGTGCCCAAACCTGTGATTTTTGCGCCCATCTTATTGAGCATTTCCGCAAGATCAGTGATTTCTGGTTCGCATGCGGCATTTGAAAACACGCTTGTGCCATTCGCCAGAACAGCAGAGAGCAGGGCGGTTTCGGTCGCGCCTACGGAAACGAATGGAAATTCGTAATTGCCACCAATCAGGCCACCTTTGGGAGCTTCGGCGTGAATATATCCATCAACAAGTTCATATGTAGCACCAAGTGCTTCGATAACTTGTAAGTGAATATCAACAGGCCGCGCCCCAATGGCACAACCACCAGGAAGGGACACTTCAGCGATGCCTTTTCGAGCGAGAAGTGGGCCAAGTACAAGGATTGATGCGCGCATTTTGCGAACAATGTCATAATCCGCGCGGTAAGATGTAAGCTCTTTAGAAGACAATACCATCACCGTGGCATCGCTGAGTGATGCGATCTCAGTACCAAGTGAACCAAGCAGTTCATTTGTCGTTTTGATATCAGACAGGCGCGGTACATTTGTCAGGGTCAAAGGTGCATCGGTCAATAATGTGGCTGGCATCAAAGCGAGCGCCGCATTTTTGGCGCCGGCAATACGAACTTCACCACTAAGTTGATTACCGCCCGTGATTCGAATTCTATCCATTATATGTCCTTAATCTGCTTGATGGGTGCACGCCCTTGCGCACGTGCCTGTGCTTTGCGTTTTTTGAGATTTTCACGCATGGTTTTTGCCAATCGATCATGCCGATCTGTTGAGCTTTGAAGCTCTGATTTATCTGAATTCATGACAATGCGTTTTTTCATGGCCCTTGTTTAGCTCGAAATAACAGGCGCGTCCAGATTACTCTTGAACTTTGCCATATTACACTTGAACTTTGGGGGACACAGGTCTAAATAACGCGCACATGCTGCCGTAGCTCAGGGGTAGAGCACTCCCTTGGTAAGGGAGAGGTCGAGAGTTCAATTCTCTTCGGCAGCACCACAAAATCCCTTATATATAGAAGGCTTTCGCTCAATTGGGCAGGGCAGTCGTTTGTGGCTATCACGCACCATAATGCATAGATTTGCACTGGAATGTGGCAAAAAATTGGCAAAATGGAATCTTAAACTTCATAGGCTTTATTCATCACCCGACAAAAGAAAAACCGCCGTTTGGGCTAGCACCCATAACGACGGCATATTTCAATATTCTATAAATAACTCATATCATAATTTCACACTTCTATCAATACAGATCGGCGGTGCGTTATGAGTAATGGTCTATCTGATCTCAAACGACATGCCACTACATCGAATTTCAATAAGTACCGTCGAATGATGCGCCAAGTATTTGTTACAGAATTTGGCATCACTGTAGCTAAATCAAAATCACTTTGTGAGCTACTAGATGTACTTGAGAGCCTGCGAGTGTCTTTTTGCAAAGGTAAGTACTGTTTTGAGACCAAGCGCATCTCCAGCAAAGAGATTGCGGATGAAATGGGCGTCACTGAGCGTTATGTTCGTATTCTTATGCGTATCTTAGAAAAAGCAAGTATCATCGGAGTTTTACGCAAACGGTACGACCGTACTCATAACTTCAAAAATCGTTATGTGCTTTGTGGATTCCGTACCTGGTTATCCACATTTGCACAGGCTCCAATTGATCCAGTTCCTAGTAGTCATGACAATGATCAAAGATCATTACTTATTATTTCAAATAACAAATTAACGTTTCCAGCTAGTCGACATATCGGTAAATTTTGGAAAGTCATTGCATACGAAGTTCAGAACGTTGGTGAACTAATGCCTTGCCTTGCTTCATTGTCCGATAAATTTAGAGTGAACATAGATCGACATCAAATTCCGCGCAATCATGGAAGTATTATCATTCGATGGAAGAACTTTGTTAGGGGAGCTATCGATTTCAAAAAGCACGGAGGTTAAAGCTTATGAATCAACAAAGGGAGAACAAAAAAATGCGACCCGTGTCAGACACGGAACAATACGAGGACAGAGGCTATATGCTGCCATTTTACAATTTACAATTGAGGACAACAGCATGACTAAACTACATAAGCGCCTCCCACTAACCCAAGACGACGAAGAGATCCTAGCAATTGAGGAGCAAATTACTGGCATGTCGGAAGAAGGCATATACAGGATGGCAATGTCCGAACTCGATCAAGCAAACAGGCTTCGCATTCTTGCCAATATCACGAATGAGGATAAGTTTCTAAAGTCAAAATACGAACGTGTAATAATACGCAATGGTGCTGACAATTACGGAAAGTTTTTACGTGACCGCAATACTCAAAAATGGGAGCTTGGCAAACGAATAGCCGAGGCACGACTTTGGGCAGGCATGCGGCGCAGTGAAATGGCCGAAAAAATGGAGATTGGAGTATCTGCCTACACCCATTATGAGTTTGGCCGAAGCTTCATGAACCTAAATGAAATACTTCTTTTTCAACTCATTACCCATATAGATCTAAATTGGCTCATACGAACAACCGATGGATATTACACCAAAAAGTTCTACAAGCCTTGTTCGGCGAAACGGACAAAGTACAAACTTCGAAGAGCACCAACTCTGGAGATTATTGGAAAGCGTCTTAAATTGCTTCGTATGCGCATGGGATATAGCCGAAAAGAAATGGCCTATTTTTTCCATGTTGGTGAGCGTGCGTATGGCTACTACGAGCAAGGGTTGAGATTTATGAACCGAAATCAGCTCGCTAAGCTCCGTCTTGGGCTCGGAGTGGACCTAAATCAACTTTTTGCATGTACATATAACTTGGACGTTAAGTATTACACTGCGCCCTATATCCGCTGCGTAACGCTCCATGAATATATCCCATTATGATGGTTCCATGGAATGAATAAAGGTAAAGGGGAGTTGTTTTGGAGATATGAACCAAAAACAATGAAAATTACGAAACGGTTCATTGAGCTTGATATAGATGTATTTGAAAATTGGCGTGAACAGCAACGGTCAGGTGTTGAAGGTGTGCCGAATATTGTGGATGAGTTCCCCTATTTGTCCCTAGGTGAGCTTGAGTATCTCTATTGCTGGTATGATGCGTAGCGGATTTTGATTGAAGTTTGAATTTACGATAATTGATATAATCATAAAGCAATTAAATATTACTCCTACGTCGATCATTTTATACACACCTAACGCAGCTCCCAAAATCACCTCCAAGCCTTTGAAAACAATTAATTATTTTTTAATCGCATCGAGTTAAATGGCGAAAATACATTTTTTTCTTATTTTTCAGCAGCTTACGTTCATAAGAGTTCAAGGAATTAGAACAAAAATTACCGCGAATAGAACAAAAATGCCAAGATCGGAATTTTGTAATGAACAATAGTGACGAGTGGATGTTTTTCAAACTTTCAACGATTATGACAAATTTTTATAAAAAGTCAGCCGGAACAAACACAGAAAAAAGGCGAATACGCCAATCACTATTTTGCGTTTATTGATCATGACGATGCCTCCTGATTTTACGGTGTTAATCTGTTAAATAATCGTAGTCATGGCTTTGTTACCAATCCGTCTTATTCAAATCACAACGCTCAAAAACATATTTATCAATCATCGGTTTGAGGGTTTCATCCGATACATCAACACCATCCCAATCGGCAAATACATCAAGTAGTTCAGGATCACGTTTTTGGTAGTCAGGCGTGCCGAATTCATCAAATATAAATATATACCCAATCTCATTTAAACATCTAATTGACCCTGCCATTAACCCAAGGTGAAACGCAAAGCGATAAGGATGCTCGGGATTATCTGCATCATAAGTCGCATTGATGTCCAAAGAATGTACGTATTCACCGCCGTTTTTTATGAATTTGTTATCGCTTGTGAGCAGGCTTATTTTGCGAAACCCTTCGCCTTGCGCTTTCAGGAAGCTCAATAAATTATCCCGCATGGGTAGATCAGATGACATGTTTTGCTCTTTGACGAAATCACTTTGGTAGAGCCAATCGGGTAGGTTTTCGAATTGCTGATAAATCTCGATATATTTATCGGCGAATTCTTCAGCCGTATATTGCCCATGAAATTCCAAAATATCAAAACTGCGCACATAACCTGCATTCGAATAATAGGTTACCAATGCATCGCTGGAGGTAAACTCAAATCCTTGGACATGGAAGCTGACGGCGCCTTCGTAATCTTGAATTGTATCAACTTGTTGGCTCTTTAATATTTTAGAATAGTGTGCGATGTTTGGCGTTTCAAAATTTGTACTGCGCTCTTCTATTTCACCTAAAGATGTCATCAATTCCAAAATCAAATGCTGTTTTGTAGAGGGTTTGCCTTGCGATACAATCCAGAACAGGCACAGTAAAACAGCGAATACGGCAATGGCTATATTGCGCTTATTTGTCATTTTTGTGGCTCCTGATTTTGCGATGCTCGGCCAATAAATAATCACGATCACTGCCATTATAATAACCATCAAACTTATTTAGAACGCCTCTTGTATATTCCATCCGTTCTTCTTTAACCGTAACATTGCCTAACCAAGGAAATGGCAAAAGATATTTATCAGGGATTTGATCGCTGCCTGGGTCATGATGGAATTTTAAAACAGCTCCAAATACTTTTGTTGCGAGATAAAATGGATCATCAAGATCGAAGGGAACGTTAATGCGGGTAATGCTGGATGTATCAATCTTGTCATACATATATTCTTGAAGAGTGAAATCTTGTTCATTCGTCGCAATCGAAATGCCGCCCTCTTTGTGTTCACCCCTCAGGCACATGATAATACCATCCACAACGAAACCAGCGCGATCAACTTTCATAGTTGGGGCAAACGCGTCCATGGAGCCAAAATTATTCGCGCGCCACCAATCGCGAAAATCGGTCAGGCAAGTTTCGAATGTATCAATATCGCCGCCCTTTGGAACGCCGCATGCGCGGAAATGCTTGATGCAAAACACAAAAATCGGATAAACCTCAACAAAAACGAGTAAATTGCCATAAATGATGTGATGAACGAGGTGATTTGCCGTTTTTGGTCCAATTTTTCGACCAAGTGCTAGCCATGGTGCCAAAAGCGGATAGGTTAGACTCAGCCTAAGTTGAATAATGTTTGCTAATCTCGGATTGTCTGCAATCAAGAGAGCCACTAAGTGCCCCTCAACGGCTCTTGTGCACTCATAATGAACAACATTTGCAGCAAAAGGCGCAACGCCCTGAAATGGATTTGCAAGACCAAAATTGGCAAAATCCGCAAACGCTTCGGCATGAAGAGCTGCAATCCGTTTGATACGTTTTAATTTTGCGCCCAATTGTACAGCTTCGAGCCTAGTGGTAATTGATATATCGAGTAGATCAACGTCAAGAACCCTTACGACATCTTCTAACCATGCAAGCATATAATTATTATCTGGCGTTACGATGACTTTTTGTAACTCCTCAACGCTTGCTTCATATAATTGCTTGCAATTGTGGCAACCGCAAATCGGATCATCAACCTCGGCTGTTTCAGAAAATTGTGTTTGTGCGTTCATTTTGTGCTCCTAACCTTATCCAACAAGATAGCAGATTTTTTGATTTGGCCAACAAGTTTATTTTCAAGCAGTGTTTTATACGTTTCGTCTTTATCGAGCGGCCTTCCATGAAGGAACGAAGCCTCCGCGAAATCAGCAACAGCTTTCTCAATTTTAATTCCATATCGCCGTGCATCTGCAATAATGGTTTTGACAAGATCCACTTTGCGCTGATCATCTAAATCACCGAATGCTTTATTATTTTGAGACAAATGTGCAATCAATTTGATCTCAAATACCATCAGCTTAGATTGTGTAAGCTTGTTTTTATCGTCCTGAGTAAGAAGATATGAGCCTGCATTGGGATTGTACTTTGCTTTTTTCAACTGCATCGTATGGCATGTGTTTTTATCGGCGCGGGCAATTAAATATGAAATTACGTGATTTGAGCTTGTTGTAAAGAAATTGCTTTGGGTAAGATCTGCCCAAGAGGACATGAAGCTTGTCATTGTGCTACTCTCCCAGAATCGAAAATAGTACCACTTTCCGCTTTCGTCTTGAACCTTCGTAAACTTCCTAAAATGCTTCCTTAACTCCGCCAAACTCGCACGACTTCTTATAAAAATACCGAGTTCTTTTTCCCATAGGCCGAGGGGTGGTTTAAGGCCTGTGAAGAGCTTGCGGGTAAAGTCGTTGCCGCCTTCAAGGCGCACGATGTATGGCGCGTGTTCGCCAAGCTCTTCTTGGGCGACGCCTTGGAAAAGCGACTGATATTCAAGGTCAGATTGCGAGAGTGCGGTTGTCAAAAGATAAGGCATTTTGGCGGCATCGAGAATGGCATAAGTGCCCATTGTCGGGACGTTTTCGGCATTGCCGCCTGCCGCCTCGATCTCGGCTTCTGTAGGCTCTGGTTGGCCAAATATGGCCTCTTGAATCGCGGCGGGAACGGTCAATTTGGGATAAACACCCATCTGCATATCGAGCGGTTCGACATTTTCGATCTCCTCGATGATAAGATAGCTTTCGTCTTCTGGGGTCTCATCATGGGCGGTCTTCGGTTCAGAAAGCGCAACGGGAACCATGCCATCAACCTTGCGGGCAAGCCCCGCCATGAGGCCGTTATGGCCGTGCTTTTTGAGCCAGTCGGTCGCCTCGTGAACTTCTTCAGACCAAAGGAAACTAGCGCCTTGGGCGCTCAAATGAACCTCAAGCGCCGTGTCAAAACCCGCGCGATCCGCGCACCACACAGCACCCCGCGCAATCACGTCACGGCCATCACCATCCTTGTAATGGATATGACCGAGATAAGGCGACAGATCTTTGGTTTTTGTTGCTGTGGATTGTTCCATACCCATATTTCCCATACGACAACAAAGCAGCGCCTAATTCCCGAGATAGAATATGCAGGGTTCAGTTGTTGTTGTCAATGTAAAGACGCCTAATTGATTTTACCAAATCGAGATGGAGGGGAGGGATACAGTTTTATTTGACAGCAACCTTAGATAGGAATTTTCAACCATCATCCAATTGCAATTTGACAAAGGCATTGCTCATTTCTGTAGCCTCTACAAATGAAACCATCTCCTCGTCATACATCCAATATAAAGCACCCGTTTCAGGGTAAAAACCGCCATTACTAGAAAGCGTTTTTTCATAGCCTATAGATCGTAAATCTATAAAAATCTTATCTTTATGGTGCTTTACAGCGGCTGATCCTAAAAATTGCTCATCGTTAAAATAACCAATTTCTTCTAATTGGTCTTTAACCTTGCGTATCGTGGTTCCATTAAAATTCATATATTTTTCTTCAATAATTTAATTTCATTATCAGTTAATTCAAACAGTTCATAGACAATTGTATTGATTGCATCTTCATATCCGCGGATTTGCGCGCTTAGGCGATTGATTTCCGCGCGGTCTTTGCTCATCCAGTCTTCCCATTCCGTGCGATCACGCAGCGGGATTTCTGATTTGAAGCATTTTTTGATCTCAGCTTGAAAAGCTTTGAAATCGGGCAAGTTCCACCACTCTTTGAGCTTCGTCGTGAGTTTTGGCTCGCGATCATCTGGGCAAAGATCAGGGATGCGACGGCGCAAATTCTCTTGCAATTTGTAACGTTCCTCAGCTGCCGTTTGCGCGGCCTCGGCAAGAGCTGCTAGTTCAGCTTTTTGTGCGTCGGTTGCATCTGGGATAGGGAGTGTTTCAACGTATTGAGTATGCATCTGGTAGAAACCACCTCTAACAGCCACGCTTTTTCCACAGACAATTGACCACAGAGGTTTTGAGTTGAGCAGTGCCAATAAGTGGGAATCTGAGCTTGGGATAAAATAACACTTGTTATTTAGATAGTTTCCTGAATTTTTTCCGTATAGGTTTGACTGGGAAAACTCACCATAATTAATTTTATCGCCTTCAAAATGTTCTTGATAAGCCTCCTGCGCTTGCTGCAGTTCAAACCATTCTTGTTTCGTCGCACGCTTTTCAAGCTTGTCTTTAAATGGCATCAACCAATCGCGGATTGCGGGGTAGCCATCAATTTTGAGTTTGTTCTTTGGAATATAGATGATCCAAAGGCCGCGCGGCTCCGAACGCCAACGTTTAAGGTCTTTACCTTCTAAAAATGGCTTCAAAATTTCAATTGATTTTGGATCTTCTGCGCAAAGCTGTTCTTTGGTTTGCGTGTCTATTACAAAGGCTTCATTGAGACCAGTGACAATCCCACGACATGGCGAACCATAGACTTCTTTGATTGTCTTATGGCCATTAGTCACTTTATGACGAAGCGCATAAAGTGCAGGATTTTCAAATGCCCAGCTGCCTTCACTCAAAGCATTCTGCGGATATTTGGAACGATGATCTTCAAAAGATGCACGAAAGTTGTTTTCAGGCATTTCATCGATAACCCAGAAACTAACCTGATGATCTTTCGGGGCCGCACCACGCTTCATCGTCAAAATTGCTGGGTAAGTTGTGACACCTTCAAAAATCTGATGATCGCGAAAGTCCACAACCGTTTCGAGAGTTGCTTGATTGCGTAAGAAATTGCGAAGCGGCTTTCCTGAACCTGTTTTGAAAAATGTACTCGAAGAAATGTAGCCCATACGACCGCCATCCTTGAGGACTTTAAGACCACGCTCAAAAAAGTACGCATACAGATCAGCGCGATCAGAAACGACTTCAAAGCGCTTTTCCAAATAGGGTTTGAGTTTCTTGAGAAACTCCATACGCACATAGGGCGGGTTGCCAAGCACGATGTCAAAACCGCCTTCATTGAAAATCTCTTTGAACGCGTCTTTCCATGTGAAGGCGTGATCGAGATAAGCAAAGTTGCTGTCTTCAATCAAGCTATCGCCAACGCGGATATTGCCATCAAGATCATCGAGGACTTTGCCTGGGCGCGCGGTTTTGATCCAAAGACTGAGTTTAGTGATTTCAACGGATTCTGAATTTACGTCCACACCGAAAAGGTTGTGCGTTAGGATTTCACTATCAGGATCAAAGAGATCGCCTGCGCCATCTTTAAGGTCAGAGATTTTATTGTTCACACGGCTAAGTTCAGCTTTGAGATAATCAAAGGCCATGATCAAGAACACGCCCGAGCCACAAGCTGGATCAACGATGCGCAATGAGCGCAGGCGGTCGCGATAACTTTCCCATGTGGTCAGCTCGGACGCTTTGTTTTTCCAATCGAGTTTTTCATAGTCGGAAATATCGGCGTTCTTCTTCGTGTTATCAGTGAGAAGGCCGTCGAAAATTTCGCGCAAATGTGTGCCTATGGTATGCTCAACGATGAAGCGCGCGACATAATCAGGCGTGTAGACAACGCCGTCACGCTTGCGGCGACCGCTTGTGCCGCTGGCCTTTTTATCCTCGACAACCTCACCACGCGCCTCTGCTTGAAGGCGTTCCATATCGGCAATGGATTGCTCGAAAATGTGACCAAGTACGGTAACGGAAATTTCTGAACCAAAGTCATACTCGCCAATTTTCTTGAATGCTTCGCAAGTGTCATCGGGCAAAGTGAGCGCGTCAATCTCAGCAACAGGTGCGAAGAGGCCACCATTATAGCGCGGGATTTTGAGCTGGGCATTGCCTTTGTCGATTGCCGTGAAAAGCGCTTGGAAAGTTTGCCAGACGGGGCGGGGATTGTAGGGGTCGTTATGCTCGAATGCTTTTTGCAACGTGTTGCGCGGCAGGAGGCCAGTGTCCTCGGCAAACGCTATGAAGAGCACGCGGTCAAGAACGGTTTGCGCTGTGCTGATCGAATCAAGAGCGGATATGTCGGACGCATCGTTGATTGCATGGATCAGCGTGGAGCGGAGGGCTTTATAGTCTGCATATAGCGCATCGGTGATGTCTTTGTCTTCTTTGCGGCTCTCATGGAGAAGATCAATCGTTTTGCCCGTTAGAAGATTGTCTGCGGACAAGAGGAGCATGAAGCGCGCATATTCCTCGGGTTCATGCAATCGCGCCATGTCGAAATGCTCATAGCTCTGCGTGCCTTCACCAAAGCCGTAGAGACGAATTTCGAGATAGTTGGAGACCAGTACCCATTTGGTGCCGACGTTGTTTGTGGCGTATTCCCAAGCCTGCTGGACAGGCGATTTCGCGCGGCCATGCATGATGGCATCAAGGTCTTTGGTTTTAGCACCTTTGAGTTCGAATGGAGCAATGATGCGAGCGTCAGTTGCCGTGAAGTGTCCAAGTGCGAGATCGACTGATCCGCTAAGAATGGTTTGCTCAGTTTCGACTGTGTATTCGGGATTGCCAACTGCCGATTTGTAACCAAGAACGCCTTCGACAATCTTGGATTTGAAATCGCCATGTAGCGCGGTTTCTTTGAGTGAGTTGACTTGCCCTGTTGTGATCATGCTTGACCAGTTATGCAAAATCTCGAGCGCTGCGTCACTAGGAGTAGCGACTTGGGTGATATGGCGCGCGATTGTTTTGCGGTTAAATAGGGTCATAGGAATTTCAGTCTATGAAGGCATGAAATAATGAATGCCGTGCAGGCTAATATGGGCGTTCCTAAAATCACTGCACAAGAAATTATAATTATGATTGCATCAATTGAACTAAAGGGAAATCCAAGTTTGTTTTTAAAGTAGATTACTAAGAGCAATAGATAGAAAAATTGAATAGACTTAGCTAGGTAAAGTTTGGAATAGTATTTTGGATATATCTTTTCAGTTGACATAATTTGTGCAATGTCTAAGTCATTATCGTTATTATTGGTTATGATAACTTTCCTTGGTTTTTCATCTGGAAACATGTGGACCACATTGTCATTTTTCATGCTACGTTCCCCAAAGAGTTTTCAATCATTCCTGATGTTATTAGTAGATCACTATTCTGTTGAGCCATCTGAACTACATATTGCGCATACAATTGTGAAACTATGCGCCATTTTTGATCTCTGTCGAGAGAGTATTGCTTGGAAGTCAGATAATCTTCAACTTCATTTGAGATTTCTTTAATCTTATTAAAAGATTTGAATTCACGATTTAATATATAGTCTGTTTTCTCACCTGCAACAAACCATAATGGGTCTATACTGTATTTTTCGAGTAGAACTGCCACTAGTGAGGCTGGCACGTCACGCGTGCCTCGGACATAGTTCTTATAAGATGATAGGCTGATATTTATATTTGAAGCCATTTCCTCTTGCGTAAGATTTTCACTCGTTCTGATAGAATCCAAACGGGCTCCAATTTTTTTATTATCTAAATCCATTTCCACCCTTGACCAATGGCTTCTTTTGTGAATAAAAAGGTACAATTGTAACTATAGATATATATTACAACACTTATTATGAATATTAGGGCACGAGAAAAAAGTAGTAAAGGGAAAAAGTAATGAATAGTGAGTTGAAACAAAAAATAATCCCTGAATGGGCAAAAATTCAAGAACCAATAAACATGAAAGATGCAGCAAAAACATTAGGTATCTCAAGAAGATTTCTAACAATTAAACTAAAGGAATTTCCTTATTTCGAATTTAGAGGACGAAATAAAATGTTTTATCCGGAGCACATAAGGGAGCTTAGAAAATGCTTGAACTCAGAAGGCACAAAAACGGTAAGTACTACGCCCACGGCACCATTAATGGACAACGCATTAGAAAGGCTCTCAATACTCGTGAAAAAAGAGAAGCAGAGCAAAAGAGATCAAATTTAGAGCATGAACTTAGGAATCAGGCAGAGTATTCCCGAAAAGGTTCAGTAGTTTTTGAAGTTGCTGCCGTTAAATATGTGGAAGATGGTGGAGAGGCTCGGTTTTTAGAGCCTATCTCAAAAGCCTTTCAGGGCAGAGATGTCGGGTCTATTAAGAGAGGCGAAATTCGTAATCTAGCACGAAAGCTGTATCCAGTAGCAGTAAATTCAACGCTCAATAGGCAAGTTATCACTCCAGCTCAGGCTGTAATCAATTTTATTGCTGATAATTATGAAACTTGTGCAAATATCAAAGTAAAAAGATTTGATGAGGTTAAGGCCAAATCAAAGCCAATAACTCGTAAAGACTTGGATAGGTTGCGCTCTAAGTGCAATCCATACATTAGCGCAATATTACTGTACGATTTTCAATCTGGTAGCCGAGTTGGTAATACTCTCGCAGTGGAGAAAGTTGATCTTGATGATGGTATAATTGAGTATGAGACAACAAAGAATGGTGATCCATTTACCGTGCATCTAACGGATGAAATGATTTCAATATTGAAAGAACTGCCACCAAGAAACGGAAGAATATTCGGCTATAGAAGTAAAAGCTCGGCCAGAAAAGCTATGAAAATAGCTACGAAAAAGGCTGGCTTGCCATACAGGAAATTTCATGAACTTGGTCGTCATTCTTTTGCTACGTTTTTTGCAAAGAAAAACTGGAATCCCAAAAAAATTGCAGATGCTGGTGGTTGGAAAACGGTGGCTATGGTCAACGAAGTTTACACAAACTTGGAGGAATCAGGGAAGGAAACGCGAGATGAATTCAATGAAATTGGCAAAAAAGTGGCAAGGAAAAACAGGAAAGGTAAATAAGACTATGAAAACATTAAATAAAATACGAAATGACATCCCCTTGGTAAGGGAGAGGTCGAGAGTTCAATTCTCTTCGGCAGCACCATTTTTCTAATATATTGAGTATCTTATCGCGTTTCTATTTTTGACGCGTTTTCCGTTTGTTCGTAGTTGTTTGCTAGTTTGTGTCAATATACGCACAAAATTGACACAGTTTGTTCACTTGGTGTTCTTTTTAGAGGCCATGATTTCAGCTGCCTCTTTTATCAATGGAGTTGCGTGTGCATATGTTTTCTCGACAAGGCGTGGGGTTTTCCATTCGCTAGCGTCCGCAACACGTTTACTATCTCATCCTTCGCGCCACAAAGTCGCCCCAAAGCTATGCCTACCTAACTGGTGAGAAGTGACATATGGCAGCCCTGCACGAGAGCTTGCGCGTCTCAAAGCTGTTGCTACTGCTGATCGATGAGAAAGGCCGAATATGGGTGATTGTTCAAGCTCTACCAACATTTGATCAAGCTCGGAAGTAATATGGCAAGTGAAAGGTTCGCCATTCTTTGCGCGGTCAACCTCTACAGTTAAATGCTTATAATCAATATGGCGCTGTTCAATTGCGAGTGCTTCACTGACAGGGCGTCCTTCCTGGTTCAGGAAAAGGACAAGTGCGGCTAACCTGGGGCTGCAATGTGGAATAAGAGCCTCTATGTAATCACGTTCAACATATACACGCTTTGGTTTGTCTTCTTTGAAATGGTTTACGCAGATCTGATTACACCAGCCTTGCTCGTGAGCAAAATTGATAACTGATCGGGCGGGGGTAATGAATTGCCTATTGCGCGTTGAGGCTTTGGCGTGTGGGTATATCGACTTTGCCCCATCACGGATCATTTTAGGCGTGATCTGCGCCAATTTAATATCTTTGAAGTGTTGAGCGGGCTTTAGAATAAACCGCGTTTCACCGCCGTTTTGTGCGCACTCTAGGGCTGCCTCATCAAATGTCTTTACTTTCTCTGCGCCATATACGTGACTCTCCCAGAGCTTCGCTTCGAGTTTGGCTTTATATTCTTCTGCTTGTCGCTTGTCACGAGTTTTACAAGACTGTCTAATGCGCTTTCCATCTGGATCGGTTCTGATGATTTGCCAGATACCGTTTCTTTGCTTGAGTTCGATAGCTATATTCTTAGCTTTTCAATATGCTCAGGATAGAACACCTTTTTAGAGCCGCGTAATTCATAGCAGTTCTCGCATTCTTTGATATACCCATAAAGTGCAGTTCTGCCAACACCAAGGACTTCACAAGCTCAATCTCTTGTGCCCATGCTGGTAAGTTCCGTTCATTTGTTGTTAGGGACTTATTCATTTACGCGGCTTAATAACTGATGCAAGCCATTTAAATTCGGCATGGATACCCGGTCCTTTAGGTTGGGGAGGAAATGCCGCCTTCTTTCTTTGTTGTTTTACATATTCAGCAATCACGGAAAGCGGAGCGCCTCCGAAACTGCCAGCGAAATAGGAGTGCGACCATAAAACCGTCTTTCTATAAGAACCCAAAATTTCGGGTATATTTTCTCGAATATACCGACTTGATACGCCTTTGAGGTTATTGATCAAAGTTGATAACTTCACTTTTGGCGGGTATTGAACGAGCAAATGGACATGATCGTCTTTTCCATCACATTCACACAACGCAGCATAAATTGCTGTAAATATTTCTTTGAGTTCTCTAATTGTAAGTTCGGACAGGACTTTTTGACGATACTTTGTCACGAACACTAAATGAATATGGAGATTAAACGCTATGTGCGCCAGCATTGTTCACGCGCTTACCTCCTGCTTCTGGATTAAATTCACAGCGTTTTCATTGACGGCCTTTTCATTGACGGCCTTATGACCAGACGTACCCAAATAATCGGTTTCATCCATGAGTGCCGCGCACTGGATTAGGAACTCTTCTGCTGTCTCGGGAATGGCGGCTTCTAGAGCGTCTTCGTAAAATCTGTACGACTCATATGCTGCATTGGATACACTATCAGGCAATGATGCATCTAATAAGCTGCGATAAGCAGTGTGGCCTTTAGCAAGCTCTTTAACTGATAGGTTCATAGTGTTGATTTGTATGTGATCAATCATGCCGCGACCTCCAAATGGATTTATTAACTTTATTGACTTGAGCGCGTGTTGCACCGATTTGCGATTTTAGTGCGGTCATAATTCCCCAGAACTGAATCGCTCGATTACTGTTGTTGCTAAAGTCCTCAGATAAATCCGCTAATCTTTCCAAAGCCAATAGTAGTAACCCCTGAGAACATTCTAGCTTAGCTGAAGCAACGTCTAAAACGTCAGTAGTGTTGATTTTCATATGTTTGAATTTTCGCTTCAAGTTACTCCAGTTCTGACTGCTTACCCTTCATTGTAAATTGTCAGCACCTTATGGATACGGTGTCCAGATTTGCTAACGGAGGATTTTTGCTTCATCGTAGTTAGATAAGGCAACGAAGATGAAGAAAAATCTGATAATTCAAAAGAGGCGGCTAATCGCCTCATGAAAGGCATTCGTCGCAAGACGGGCAAACATTATTGGGCTGAAGAAAAATTCGTATTGTTTTAGCGTGCTTGCGCGAAGAAGACAGCATCGCTGCTTTTTGCTGGCGCGAGGGTGTCAAGCCCCCTTTGTTTGTGCCAATTTTATGGTCGTAGTTTCGGGTATTGGTGGTCGCATTTTTAATGAGGCATG
>CANMUM010000012.1 GCA_947501025.1 uncultured Paracoccaceae bacterium
TAGACTATGATGGTTTAGGCAAAGACAATTATAGTGCTATGGGTGTTACATTCGGTTATGCATATAATTTCTAGAATATTGGTTTGAAAGCTCATGTTGCTTCTGATTTGAAAGCTAGTTTATACAATAGATAAAGCTTGAAATAGATTCAAAATAGAGGGCTAGTTGCAACGTTTGCGATATGATATAATGAACAATTGCAGGAGGTGTTTCAAATAATTTCACTTGATCATACTTTGAAATTATGTGGATCATATTAAATATTAAAGTTCCCTTTATGCCTTAACAGCAGCAGATGCGCAAATATATAGCCCTTGCAATGACTTCACTAAAATATAGATGCTTTTAATGTAAGATTATTTTGCACTATATCATCAACATTAAACTGAATCTAAAATGCCCAGTAAGTTAACCATAGATCAGCGCTTACAGTATCACACCCAATCGTGAAGAGAGGCTTCAGAATTAGTTAGTTACTCTGGTGATGCGTACGCCTTAAGAAGCAAGTCACTTGGGTTATAAGCAAACTCACCTGCAAGTTTCGCACCATAGATAAACACACCCTCAAGAACCCGCTGTACATAATTATGAGTTTCTTCAAAAGGTATAAGTTCAACCCAGCGCACAGCATCTTCAACAGTTGGACCGACGGTACCATTGTGATCTTGCCAGCTAATGGAGCGACCGGGGCCCGCATTATAACCGACTGCCATTAATACTAATCGGCCATTAAATTTCTCTGACATTTCATCTAGATATGCGGTACCCAAGCGGATATTATATCCGCCATTGCTTAACAAATCTCTTTCGACAAATGGAACTCCTTCACGCGTTGCCATCAGCTCAGCGGTGGCAGGCATTAATTGCATATAACCACGCGCTCCAACGGAACTTCCTGCGCGTTGGTAAAATTCACTTTCTTGGCGAGTGATGGCATATGCCAATCCCTTTTGAACAGGGATAGGTTGATTGAATAATTCAGGCATGGGATAGTAACTATGAGTTATTATTTCATTTCGGCGAGCGAGATTTTTTCCTATGCCAACCGCAGCATGTGGTAAATCCAGATCGAGCGCAAGAAGCCCTAAGGCTTCTGCATCCATAGAAGAAAGTGTTTCGGCTTCATGTCGAAAGAAACGATCAGCAAGCAAAACTTCTCCAGCGCTGGAAAAAATCAATCCGGCATGTACGCTATCTTTGGAAAGCAATTCAGTGCGCAAATAACTCGGTTTTTCGGCATTCAATAAGTTCATGTCATAATCAATTCCACCAGCCTCAGCCGCGAGTTGACCATAAAAGCTCGTCTGGAATTGTGCGCCATATGCATAACCGCCTTCATCACCTGCTCGACCGAGCCAGTACCCCGCCCGGCCATTGGAGATCGGTGTATTCACAGCATTTTTGAAATTTTCAAAATGCTTCCGAGCTTGTTCTTTATCACCTAGAAACTCAAGTGCAATAAAGCCAGATTTCCATTCGGCTTGCGCATAGCCATCCTCATCATCTTCCAAAAAATGCTGTGAAGCGATTTGATATGCCTCTTTGTAATTTCTTTCCCAAATGGCATCACCTGAAAGCCTAACACGGCGATCATCTTGTGACCAATATTCGGGGTTGCCCAGTGCTTCACGAGAAATGGAGCGTTCGAGCAAAATAGCGCGCGCACCACGGCGGTTTTTATTTTTAAAAGCATAGCGAAATTTTTCAAACTCAATCTCGGGAATATCTGGCTTAACAACATTGACAGTTTCTTCCGTAGAGACCTCAGCATCTAGCTCATCTTCATTTGTTGCATCTATCGTTTCAGTCTCGTCTTCAATGGTTGCTTCATTTTCGATAGGTTTCACCGCTCCATTTGCCGCAATCGAGATCCGATCATCGACAATCTTTTGCTGTTCAACACTCAGCAGCGGCAAATATTCCTTCGCCATTTCAAACTGACCTTCAAAAAGCAAGTGGTTTACATGGGCATAAATATTTCCTTCTTCAAAATCAGGAAGGCTTGCCGATATTGTGTTCATCACAAAGACTGGTATTTCTAAGCGTGCCGCACCTTCAAGATAGACTTCATTCGCTTTTTCAAAATCGCCAATATCTGAATATGCCGCAACCAAACGCGCAAGCCCCTCTGGTGTTTGTGATGGTATCAAGTTGAAAAAATCTATAACTTCAATTGAAGGCAAATTATCTGGTAGTCTTCTTTCGACTCGTTTTTGCATGAGTGGCAAACCAGGCCAGTCAGAGTTTTCACTCAGAAAAACCTTGTAATCTTGATATGCACCAATTCCAGCGCGAAGCGCGTACCAATCATAAATTTCCATAACAATGGGATCATTAGCATGAGCTGCAAAACTCTTTGCGTTATTCCATTGTTCATACTTAATCTTATCAAGCACGACACGTAATATTTGGCCATTATCTGCAAAAAGCGGAGCAGATAGCGACAAACAAAGCACTAAGAACCAATTTTTCATAATATTTCCCTAAATCCAATGCCCAATATTGAGATGAAACTTGCTCTAGATGCAAATCACGTTTATGAAAATCTAACAAAATGTATAGGAGTTCACAATGTTCAAAGGTTCAATGCCCGCACTCGTCACGCCGTTTGCAAACGGAAAAGTCGATGAGAAATCGCTGGTTAAACTTGTGAACTGGCATATTGAGCAGGGCTCTACTGGACTTGTTCCCGTTGGTACAACAGGCGAGAGCCCAACATTGACACATGAAGAAGATCAGCTCGTGATTAAAATCGTGGTGGAGACGGCTGCTGGGCGCGTGCCCGTGATTGCAGGAGCAGGCTCAAACAATACCGCTGAGGCGCTCAATATGGTGCAATTTGCAACAGAAGCGGGTGCAGATGCAGCGCTGGTCGTTACGCCATATTATAATAGACCAACACAAGCAGGTTTAATCGCGCATTTTACCGCGCTCAATAATGCTTCTGGTATCCCGATTTTTATTTATAATATTCCGCCGCGCTCTGTCATTGATATGAGCCCAGAGACCATGGGTGAGCTTTCTAAGCTTGATAAAATCATCGGTGTGAAAGACGCTACGGGTGATATTGGTCGCGTTTCAGCGCAACGCCTTACATGCGGACATGATTTCATACAGCTTTCGGGTGAAGACCCATCTTCCGTTGGTTTTAACGCACAGGGTGGAGTGGGTATGATCTCGGTAACGGCCAATGTCGCTCCAAAACTTTGTGCGCAAATGCAAGAAGCTACGCTTGCTGGGGATTACGAAAAAGCACGTGATATCAATGATCGCCTTATGCCCCTCCATCAAGCGATTTTTGCAGAACCAGGTCTTTGTGGCGCAAAAGCTGGATTGCAAATTTTGGGTATGTGCTCTGATGATGTGCGTTTGCCATTGCTTCCCGTGACAAATGATACACGCAAAAAAATCGAAGCCGCGATGCAGGATGCTGGCGTGATTTAAGGCATTGTCAGACTAACTGGTACTTTTGTATTAATTTTTGCACCGCTCATTATTTAACTTTTGAATTTATATATGGCAGGCCTTAACTCGTTTAAGCACCATAGGTTTCCCATAGATATCATATTTTAGCGGTACGCTGATATTGCAGATATCCGTTAAGCTAGCGTAATGTGAGAGACTTGTTTGCTGGAGCTTGAGATTGCTAAATGTCGTTTCACACACATAAAACTGGTACATCGATGAGACTGTATCAAGGTAAACGGAAAAGGTTAAATCGATTGACAGTATCTTTGGTGTGTGGCCGACTAGCATGGCCAGTTCATTGAATTTGGATCAACTGCGAGACACGATGTAAAAGCAGTTGATCCACTGGAAAGGCGGTTTGCGCACGCTGATGAGAAGTGGAAAATTAATTGGATCGAAGGTGATCACGCCATATTAAAGCGGCCGTTCAGATTAAGAAAAGATTTTAAAATCATGCACTCTTCTAAAGCAAAGTTTTTAGCAATCGTGGCTCACAGAATGATCAAAAAGAACCACATTCGCAACATCAATTTGGGGTCATTAAGGTTTTTTGTAGTGAAATTGATTTTATACCGAATTTGTTCCAAGATGTTACACAAAAGGGGCGCGTAATGAAACGAGTCTCACCATAGCGAAATTAATGCAATAGTCCCATTAGCTGGGGCACATCCATGCATTCAGCTGAATTACAAGCCTATTTTCGAGGTTCTGTTCGCTGTGCAACGCACAAAGGCTCAGTGCGATGGAGCTAACGGAAAAAGCCTGAATTCCTTCTGATAACAATTCCGCCGATATGTCCTGCCGGAAGGGGCCACTCTTTAATCTGTCGATCAATATGCAGTCATATCTATATATGGTCTCAGCAATTTTTCCGATTTCTTCTACAGCAAGCGCACCTGATAAGCGCAGAAAAATGTCAAAGACGTACCGCTCACTTGAGATGAACATCAGGAGCGGCATGATACTCGCAACCACATGTTCAACAGAGTCAAAATTGTGGACAGTCTCCATGTCATCGAGTAGCGCATTAATTCGCTCTGCGATCAAAATATCCATCAAAGAGTCTTTATCCTTGAAGTGAGCAAAGAAGGTGCCTTTTGCGACTCCTACTGTTGACACAAGATCCTCAATGCGAAGTTCTTCAAATCCAACATCTGACACGAACTCTCGTGCAGAGCCTAGGAGCCGTTCCCGTGTCTTCAAACTTCTAAGTTGTTTTGCGCGAGCCATGTCTTTTTCTAAATAAAATATTGACTGCGGTCAACATAAATGATAATAATTTGACCGCGGTCATTTTAAAGGAGATCACATGGATACTAAACGCATTTACGTCCTCAATGGACACCCTGGTGAAGCGTCATTGTCAAAGCTTTTCTCAGAAAACTATGTGGAAGCGGCAGCGAAAGCGGGTCATGAAGTCCGGATCACCCATTTGCATGATCTTGAATTTGATTCCGACTTTGGAGGGGGCGGATACAAAAACCAAAAATTACTTGAACGAGACCTTAAAGATATTCTGGACAATCTGGAATGGAGTGAGCATTTCGTGCTTCTGACGCCCATGTGGTGGGGAGGTTTTCCAGCTAAGTTGAAAGGCTTATTTGACAGGTCATTTCTTCCTGGCAATGCGTTCGATACACGCAAGAAGACATGGCTAGGCATGCCCAAACCACTTTTAAGTGGTCGAAGCGCGCGGCTGATTATGACCTCGGACACTCCGAACTGGTTTTTCCGATTTGTTTATAAGAGTGCAATGGTACGTCAACTTCGCGCGCAAATCTTAGGGTTAATAGGTATCGCGCCTCTGCGTGTCACCTACTTTTATGAAGCTAGCGAACCAAAGCCAGCAATAGTCAAGAAGTGGTCACAAAAAGTGGCCGTCCTTGGGTCAGGAGCTCTTTAACCCAGAAAAGGATTTCATATGCCTAAAATCGCAGAAATCATATCGATTCTCACAAAACCGATCAAAAATAACCACATCCGTAACATCAAACCAAGCGTGAAAGGCGAAATTGACTTAGTAAAGAGTCTGTTTCAAGGTGTAGCTTAAGCGGGGTTAAAATTGAACATTCTCACTGAAGGAAATTAATGCAAAAGTCCCATACTTCATAAGTGAATCTAATTACTCCCCAATAAAAGCGTTAAAAGACAGCTGCCCTAAAACCCGACTATTTTAATCAATTATTTACTTGACAAAAATAGTCGGGTTAAATATTTCTGCTTACATCTTATTTATTTGGGACAAAAATGTATAAACTTAGAGCGACCGTATCAACATTAGTGCTAATTAGTATGACGAGCAATTTATCAGCCCAAGACGTGACTGAATTGGTTGAGGTGGTCATTGATGGCGGGCAAGCTTATGATGGTTTTTATGGAGACAGTGTTGAGGAAAGTTCTCAAAGTGTTTCAAAATCTGAAACCCCAATAGCTGAGACCTCCCGATCGGTAAGTGTTATTACTCAAGAAGAAATGCAAGAGCGCGGTGCGCAAAGTGTTGAACATGCAATGCAATATAGTCCTGGGGTTGTTGCAGGTCAGTGGGGCCTTGATAACCGTTCTGACTGGTCATATGTGCGTGGTTTTAGTCCCACTGTTTATCATGATGGGCTGATATCGCGTTATGGGTATTATAATGATACAAAGCCCGAGACCTTTATGCTCGATCAGGTTGGTATTTTAAGCGGCCCGTCCTCAAACATTTATGGGAACGGATCTGTTGGGGGTGTGGTCAATACAACATCTAAGATAGCGGGGGAAGTTGCGCCAAATATCTTACAAGTTTCTTACGGTAGCAATAATCGAAAAGAAGTTGGCATTGATTACTCTGGCACATTGGGGGCGAATGAAGACGTACAATATCGTTTGGTAGGCTTGTGGCGCGATGCCGATACGCAGGTTGACTACCAAGAAGACAATAGTGTTGCAATCGCACCATCTCTTGCTTGGGACATAACAGATGATACGACGCTTAAGGTGATGTTGAATTATCAAAATACAGAGACAGGGCCGCTCATACAGTTTTTCTCACCGGTCGGTGTGAGTGAGCCGGGGCCAAATGGTGAATATCTTTCAGCGAATACATTCGTTGGAGAGCCTGGTTTCGATATGTTTAATACAGAACAAAAAGCCATTACCGTTATGCTTGACCATAACTTCGGTAATGGCTGGAACGCAAATCTAAATGCGCGCAAACTTACATCAACCGCTGAGTATCAGCACGCTTGGTGGGCGTTTGATAACTATGAAACAGACCGATATAATGATGACGGCACAATTAACCGCACATTTTACCGCGCTGAAAGTTCACTTGATACTATTGGTGTGAACGGTCAAGTTGATGGCATATGGTCGCTTGGCAATGTTGCAATGTCTACGCAAATTGGTGTGAATTATGCACGCGGAATATATGACACCGATAGTGGTTATGGTACTCAAATCGGATCTATTGATCCATATGACCCAGATTACACAGGTTACAATGACATTACGGTGACGGATTCAGCTGCATCAACTTCTGAAGAAATTGGTGTATATCTACTAAATCGTGCAACGTTCTTTGATAAGCTCCATTTGGATGTAGGGCTTGGTTGGAGTGAAATTGAAACTGGCGAAACTGACGCCACATTCTCAGATGCTACTATTTCAGCTACTGACGATGCTTTCACAAAAAGCTTTTCTATAATGTATGAAAGCCAGTTTGGGCTTAATACATACGCATCGTATTCTGAGAGTTTTACCCAAGAGGTTGTTGGTTCTGATTATGAGGGCAATCCATTCGATCCTACTTTTGGCACCCAATATGAGGTTGGAGTAAAGTATCAACCCTTGAACACCAACTCGCTTTTCACATTTGCATATTTTGATATCAACAAAAGTAATCTTGCTGTTATGGATGAAGACAATCCAGATTACCAAATCCAAACGGGTGAAGTGAATGCACGTGGTTACGAGCTTGGTGTCAGCCACAAGTTCAATGAAATTTCGATTGATGCATCTTTCACTTCGATGGAAACAGAGGATACTGATGGCTTTGCAATTTCGGGGGTTCCCGAAAAATCAGGATCGATTTGGGTGGGATATGAACCAGCAGCACTTCAAGGCTTTAAAATGGCTGTTGGCGCTCGTTATGTTGGTGAGAAATGGGAAGGTGGCAGCGATGTTGCAACAAACCCAGAATACACACTTTATGATGCTATGATTGGCTATGAGACAGATGATTGGAATACATCTCTGAATATACGAAATCTTACCGATAATTATCATACGACTTTTTGCAGTTCCTATGCTTGTTATCTCGGCGAGAGTCGAACATTCGACTTAACGGTAACTCGTAAATTTTAATTCAATGTGATGTGGATAAAAAATGGGTATTAAGAGTATAGTTGTTTCTATCGGAATAATCGTTTTGGGTGTAAATAGCCTATTGGCTGATGAGTTTCCAGTTACAGTGGAGCATAAATACGGCTCAACGACGATTGTTTCAGAGCCAAGCCGCGTGATCTCTTTAAGCTATCAAAATCACGATAATCTTCTTGCATTAGGGGTTCAACCGATTGCGATTAGATATTGGTATGGAGATTTTGAATTTGGCGTTTGGCCATGGGCAGAAGAGCTGCTTGGAAGCGAGAAGCCCGTAATTCTAAAAGGTGATATTAATATTGAGCAGATTGCAGAATTGAAGCCAGATCTCATTGAGGCTATGTGGTCGGGCATTACCCAAGATCAATATGATTTATTAAGTAAAATCGCTCCAGTTGTTCCACCGTTAAAAGGCTATGAAGATTACGGGATGCCATGGGAGAAAATTGCTGCGGAAACGGGGGTTATCGTTGGGAAATCTGAAGAAGCTGATGCCAAGGTCGAAGAAATAGAATCCCGAATGGCCGCAATTCGAAAAAATCACCCAAGCTGGGAAGGCAAGAGCGCAGCTGTAGCCTATTATTGGAGTGATGCTCCTGGCGCGTATACATCTTCAGATATTAGACCACAATTTCTAGCTAATTTAGGTCTCATAACGCCAAAGAAAATTGATGATGTTTCGGGACCAAATGCATTTGCTATTAAGCTTTCTCCTGAAGATCTTTCGCCGATTGATACGGATATTGTGATTTGGTTTATAGAAGAGAGAAATGTAGAGACAGTTAAAAATTTGGCTTTACGCCCAACGTTAAATGCGTACAAAGAGGGGCGCGAAATTTACGCTGACCCAACACTTGCATCAGCATTCTCACATGGTTCACTCTTAAGCCTGCCATATGTTCTCGATCAAATGGTGCCACTTATCGAAAGTGCAATTGATGGTGACCCTTTGACTTTAGTTTCATCCACTGAAGAAATAGGGCTTTTGGCCGAATGATTTTCTTCAAGGATCATTCGCAAAGTGTAGGTGATGGTCATTGGTGGCCACGGATAATTATTATATCTGTTCTTGCGATTGGACTTGGTATGATGATTTTTGCGGGACTAGTATTTGGTGCCCGTGAACTTACGTTAAGTGAGGTTTGGAATGCTTTGCGTGGACATGAATCTGAGAGCATAGCATCAATTACAGTCAATTCACTGCGTTTGCCACGTGTTTTGGTCGGCATTGTTGTAGGTATCGCTCTTGCTGTGGCGGGTTTGCTCATCCAAAACATCACAAATAATGGTCTAGCTGATCCTGGGATTTTGGGAATAAATGCGGGTGCGAGTACAGCTGTCGTTATAGGGATTTGGGCTTTTGGTTTCTCTAGCTCTTTTGATCTTGGGTGGTTGTCAATTATTGGCGCTAGTGTAGCAATAATAATTGTGATGTTGATTGGTTTTTCGGGTGCTAGACATGCCAGCCCGATAAAGCTTATTCTGGCAGGTGCCGCTATGACTGCGATATTTTCAAGCATTACATCAAGCATATTATTTTTAGCAGATGAAACGATAAATGTTTTTAGACATTGGATTGTAGGTTCGTTATCAAGTGGAGGAAATACTCGGCTTTTGCAGCTCACTGGATTTCTTCCACTATTATTAATCGGCATGTTCATTTCTATATTCGTACTTCGAGGGTTGGACGTTTTACAACTTGGAGAAGACACCGCATTGGCATTGGGGGTCAGTCTTCAACAAATTCGATTTTTGGGAATAGTAGCTATTGTTCTGCTCGCTGCATCAGCAACGGCAATAGCGGGGCCAATTGGCTTTTTAGGTTTAGCGACGCCACATGTCGCACGCGCTCTTATGGGAGCAAGCATGATCTGGCGTTTTGCCGCATGCCTATTCCTTGGCCCAATATTACTCTTAGGTGCGGATATAATTGGACGTTTATTGCTACAAAGCGGAGAGATTCAAGTCGGTGTAGTGATCGTGTTTATTGGTGTTCCAGTTTTTCTCTCTGTTGTGCGCTATTCAAAAGAGTTGATAATTTGAAGATGACACAGTCCTATTTCCATTTTAAATTTATGCACATTTCGATGCTGTTTTACCGTCGTTCTGTTTATTTTGGATTGATTGTAACTGTGTGTATTTTGTTTGTTGTTTGGTCATCACTCAGCATGGGCGTTAGGAATTTCGGTGTTGTTGATTTATGGAATATCATGAATGGAAATGGTGATAGTACAGATCAATTTATGTTAGTTGAGCTTCGCGTTCCACGCATAGTAGCGGGCTTGTTGGCTGGGATGGCATTTGGTATTTCAGGTGAAACATTTCAATCTCTCACACATAATGATCTGGCGTCGCCTGATATGATTGGTTTAAACGCAGGGGCTGCACTTGGTGTTGTCGCAGTGCTTCTTTTGATTGAAAATCCGTTTATACCATTGGCAGTTGGAGCTGTGTTGGGTGTCGTCGTAACTGCTTTGGTGATCACGTTGGTTTCTTGGCGCAACGGTATAAATCAAACTCGCTTTGTTTTGACAGGCATAGGAGTCGGGGCCCTACTTTTTGCAATTGTTCAATATGTG
Source organism: uncultured Paracoccaceae bacterium (assembly GCA_947501025.1). Lineage (GTDB taxonomy): Bacteria > Pseudomonadota > Alphaproteobacteria > Rhodobacterales > Rhodobacteraceae > CANMUM01. Next base: position 10,410 of record CANMUM010000012.1, read on the forward strand.
CTTCTTAGTGCTAATGTAATGCAGGTTGCGCAAGCATATCGTTGGTTAATCGGTTCGCTTAATGCAACGACAGCTTGTAATATCAGTGCACTCACATTTTTGGTTGTGAGTATTTCCTTACTTGCGTTTCGGACTCAACCTGTTTTGGCTTTAATGGATATGGGCGAAGGAGTTGCACAAAATTTGGGAGTCCATGTGTCTTTTTGGCGTGTTCTAGTCATTGGTATAGCTATATCTGCTACTGCGACGGCTGTTTATATTTGTGGACCTGTTGCATTTGTAGCATTCGCATCTGGGCCGATTACACGGTTGGTTATCGGACGTGGCCCAGCAGTTTTCTTATCAGGGCTCATGGGGGCTTTTTTACTTATTTCTGCTGATTTTGTCGCGCGAACATTGTTCTCTCCAATACAACTTCCTGTTGGGCTTATTACTGTATTTGTTGGCGCTCCATTTTTGATTTTTTTAATCACATTTCAATTAAAAAAACAGATTCTGTAGGGAGTAGTGAAGCAATGATTAGGGTTGAAAATTTACAAGTAGAGCTTTCAAAACAGACCGTTCTTTCAGGCGTTGATCTGGAAATCGAAAATGCAAAACTTAGTATGATTGTTGGCCCTAATGGATGTGGTAAATCAACATTGTTGCGTAGTATAGCGAAGCTAATTTCCTCCGCAAAAGGAAAAATAATTTTAGACAAACGTGACGTTAAAAACATTCCCATCAAACAGTTTTCAAAAATGCTGGGGTTTTTGCCGCAAAATCCCCGATCGCCTCAAGGACTGAAAGTATTTGATCTAGTCTCACGCGGGCGGGCGCCCCATCAAAGTTTCCTGAGACAATGGAGCGATAGCGATGAAGCTGCTGTCAAGTCAGCTCTTGAAGCGACAGCAATGACTGGCAATCATAATCGACTATTGTCAGAGCTGTCAGGCGGTCAAAAACAACGTGCATGGATTGCTATGATTTTAGCACAACAAACAGACATAATACTTCTTGATGAACCGACATCAGCACTCGATTTGAGGTATCAGTTTGAGATTTTTCAATTGTTGAAAACATTAACGGAAGATCACGGAAAGACAATTGTAACGGTTGTTCATGATTTGGGTATAGCCGCCCGATTTGCAGATCACATAGTTGCTCTTAAAGAAGGAAGAGTTGTTGCCTCTGGGGCCAGCAAGACTGTCTTAACATCTGAGAATTTACAGAAAATTTATGATTGGCCATGTGCGGTTATGCAATGGGAAAATTATCCACTCATTATTCCATTGGACAATTTAGAAACAGCGTGAACGAAACAAAATTGATTAATTTATCTTGATATAGAAAGACCAAAAATGAATCTACATATCGCATTTGCAAAATTAACAGGGACAGACGGGACCTACCTTGTTGAACAGATTATTCATGAGCTCGAAAGCACCGATCAACATTATGAGCGGGAGGGTCAAAATGGTATTATTTGGGATACAGGTATTGGTGTTCTAAAGTTGAATTGTGATGAAGAAGGTACGGCTAATATTTCTGCAATGTGTGAAACGGCTGCTAATCTATACATGCTCCGTGAAGCTATTCATTTCCGAGTTGAACAGCTGAGTAATGGTGCGGATCTTCACTTAGAATGGAGCAAGAGGCCAAGTAAGCTTGACACACCACCTAACTTTAGGACTGTTGAGCTGATCCACAAAACTCACATTGGAGCTAATTTTATAAGGCTTCGCTTTGCGGCAGATGATCTTGATGACTTCGCCAAAACAGGTCTTCACTTTAGGCTGCTTCTGCCGCCAAACGAAAAACAGCCTGTATGGCCAAGCGTTAATTCAAAAGGCCAGACCAATTGGCCTGTTGGTGAAGATGCACTCCATACACCTGCATATACGTTTCGGAATATTGATCCTGCTCAAGGTGTATTTGATGTCGATATATATGCTCATGGGAATGGTCAGACATGTGCATGGGCTGAAGCGGCGCAACCAGGACAAGTTCTCGGTATTAGTGGCCCCGGGGGAGGCTGGATACCGCAAGGTGAGTCTCTTTTTCTCTGTGGAGATGAAACCGCATTACCAGCAATTGCGCGTATCATTGAGAACCTTGACCCATCAACAGAAGGCTATGCCGTTATTGAAACAGGGAGCAATTCAAGCAGTTATTTCATAGCTAATAATTCGAAGGTCGATATTATCCGTTTTACGCGCAAAAATGGCCACTCTGATTTAAAGAATATTATAACGGCGATGAATCCGCTGCCAAAAGATTTCAACTTCGCATGGTTTGCTGGGGAGAAAAAAACGGCTCAGTTTGTACGTGAATACTTTCGGGATCGCCAGAGTTTTGCAAGTAAGAATGTATATGTTGCAAGCTATTGGCAAAGAACAACACTTAAAAACACCTCTCTTTCATAAGGATATAAGATCATGGAATTTATTAATAAAGCAATTTTACGTATTTCTACTTTTGTAGAAATTGGGGGGCCTGTCGTCTTCATCCTATTAATTGCATCTGTAATTGCTCTAGCAATTATACTCATAAAGATCGCTACTCTTATTCAAAGTCGGGTTGGGCGTACAGGTGTTTTGGATATATTGCTTTCTAGAATTGACAGTGGCGATATAGAAGATGTGCAGCTAGAAAATCTTAAGGGTCTGATGCCTAAAATTGCAAGGCGTTCTTGGTTCCTTCGTCAGCAATATAAAAATAAGACAGAACATCTTTCTGATGCACGTGAGCGTTCTATTATTGATGCTGAACATGAGCTTTCATATCTCAACTGGGGCAATCGGACTTTGGATTTGATAGCCCAGACGGCTCCATTGTTAGGACTATTTGGAACCGTGCTCGGTATGATTGGTGCTTTTCGTGCGCTTCAGGATGCTGGCTCAGTTGTTGATCCTTCAGTGCTTGCGGGTGGAATATGGGTCGCACTTATGACCACAGCTGCTGGGCTTGCGGTTGCAATGCCCGTATCAATTGCGTTGAGTTATTTTGAGGCTTGTTCTGAAAAAGCCGCGCGTCGCGCAGAGCATATTATCGAAGTGATATTTCGTCCTGACGTTACGGAGACAAGTCATCATGAGACTTAAGTCTGCCCTCCAAAGAAGAAAAACGCTTTCACTGACATCGCTGATCGATGTGATATTTCTTCTTTTATTGTTTTTTATGTTGTCAACGAGCTTTAGCAAATATGTTGAGATTCCGTTGGCCCAAACTGACTCAGGCGTATCTGAAAGTAGTGAGGACAAGCCAGATGTCTATGTCGTTGAGCTAGGTGAAACAATAATACGCCTGAACAGAGAAGATATAGAGAAAAACCTTGTGATTGAAACGATTGAAAAACAAATGTCTGATCGGGCTCAAATTTTCTTAGTTGCGAGAGATGAGCTAAACACTGAGAGCCTTATAGACTTCTACCAAGATTTAAAATCAATCCATAACAGTACGGTCACTCTATTGACCGATCAAGATGAGAATGAGAATGGCTAGAATAGGTAAACAGACACGGAAAAGAAAACCAGAGCCGACCATTGCTCTCATTAATGTTGTGTTCTTGCTGCTCGTATTTTTTCTCGTTGCAGGGACGCTCAGCCAGGCTGTTGATAAATCAATTCGGTTGGTCTCAGTTGCAGATGCAATTGATAGTTTACCTGAAGATGTACTTGCAATTCGAGCGGATGGTATGATGATAAGGCATACTATTCCAGTCTCGATCGATGACGTTTTACCAGAGAATCCGCAAACTGATTCGAAGTTAAGAATAGCTCCCGATAAAGATCTTTCCGCGATCGATTTTGTAAAAAAACTCTCACGACTCAAAGAAGCGGGATGGTCTGAAATTGTTCTTATTGGAGAGAATGTGGAATGATATATTTTAAATACATAATTGCGATTAGCGCGGCTGCTTCTGTTCACATTGTGTTATTTGGATTCTATTTTTCTACACCTGCGGCTCATCGAAGTGCAGGTGAAGATGAAAAAACTATTCCTATTTTAGAAGCACGCATGATAGAAGTTCTTCCAGTTGAGATTGAACTGCCAGAACTGCCTGATGTAAGCAATCTTGAAGATCAGTTACAATCTATAATTGAGGCTACAATTGAGCCGGAGCCTATTCCCGAACCAGTAGAAAAGCCAAAGTCTGTTTCCAAGCCTTCTAAAAAACCTACGCCAAAGCCCGCCCCTGCAAAACAGCCATCAGCTGAAAAAAAAGTGGCCTCTCAAGTCAGCACTCAAAAGGCACAAGCTGCACAAAAGCCCGTACAAAGTAGTGCGTCTAAAGATGAGATCAATCGATATGCACAGGCCGTTCAGGCAAAAATAGCGCGCACTCGAGCACGCCGTAGTGGCGCGCCTGGGCGAACGACAGTCAAGATAACAATCGCGCCTAATGGTTCTATATCTGGGCTTGGCATAGCCAAAAGCTCTGGTAATTCATCTACAGACCAAGCTGCGCTTTCTCACATCCGCCGTTCGGCCCCTTTCCCATCTACGCCTGATGGCAAATCAAAAACATTCAACATACCCGTAAAAATTCAATAACTTATTTTAACTTAAATTTAGATTGGAAATATAAATGTCTGAAGAATGTCCAAAAGATTCTTGTCCATATGGCCTACACCATTCGGATGCTGAAAATTTCATATTGAAAGCATATAGAATTTGGTTTCAAGCTGCCCATAACTTTGATGAGTTAGGGTTGATTAATCTATTCCAACATTTCCAAAAGCATTTAGGACCCCAAAGAGGCGGGATTGCCTATAATAGCTTTGTAAATTATCTGTCGAGCTTCTCTGGTTGTGCCAAATGCCCAATTCGGTATTTTGAAATGAACTCGCCGCATATTTGCCGAGAAGAATGTTTGTTTATAAGCTTACTATCGGCTGTTCAAAATGGGGATGATAGCATTGCACGCAAATGCGCAAATTCATTTTGTAACTTAGAAAATCATTCCCGTGTCTTCAATAGTGCTGGTGAATTTGTTTTTTTATTAAGATCCTATGGAAAAAATTTATTTCCTGTACCCGATGCGTTTGTTGATCAAGTGATCAGTTTAGATGCTGCCTCAGAGCCATCTCAGCGTATTTTGCATTAATAAAATTATTCACCAATAATACTTTACTAAATTACTTTACTATTTTGGATTAATACTTTACTAAATTACTTTGTTATTGTTTCGACATGAAACGCACCCAAAAATATGGAGCTACAAATGAAAATTTCATCAAAATCAATTCTTAAAATCTCTACAGCCCTGTTAGCGTCGACTATCTTCACAAACGCTGTATTCGCAGAAGGGACTTATGGCCCATTCCCCGTGACTTTACAGGGTTATGAAGGTTCGGAAGAAAATACAGTTTCTTATTCAGGCCAAATTGCGCGCCATGTTTTGCATGATAACCTCAAAGTTCTTGCCGCGAATGGTAACGGTGGAGCGAATGCTGAGGAAGTTCTCGCGCAAATGATGGCCTATTATAATGGCGATGAAAATGGGCTTGAGGTTTTAGCTCCTGCTAGCACAGACGATTTTGGATTTATGCAAACGAATACAAGTGAAATTTCTTCTGGAGCGAATCTTGAAGGTAAATTTTATAACGGTTCTATGAATGCGTGGCCGGGCAGTCTTACGGGAAAAGACGTTATAGTGGACATGATGGAGCGTGCTGCGCTAACAAATGGTGGTGTTGATCTTGAGAATGGGCTGCATTACCCGCAATTGATTTCTAAGTTCACAATGGGTGCTGTTTCTTTCCACCAAGCTGTTGATAATTATCTTGATGAAAAACTCGAAGCAGATACCAAACCTAATAACGAAGCTTACAGCGAGGGCGCGCATTATACAGGCAAGGAACATTCTTGGGATGAAGCTTTCGGTTATTGGGGCGCTCCAGCACATGCACTTTCTCTAACGCCTGAGCAGGCTTACAATATTGCGAAAAAAGCTGACTTGGCTGTGGCTGATGCAAATGGTGATGGCGTTGTCGACATGAAATCGGAATATACATTTGGTCCAGCTTATTATGCAGCGGATGCTGATAAAAGCGGCAAGACCCAATATTTGCACACAATTATGACGGCCTTTATTGATGGCCGCATGATCATTGCCAATGCAGCTGGTGAAGCACTCTCGGATGACCAACGCACTGAGTTAAAAGCTCAAGCAAGGATTATTGCTGACAACTGGGAAAAGGTTCTTGCAGAAGCGGCATTCAAATATGCGGGCTCAGTTTATAACGATATCAATAAGCTTAAAGAAGCCGAAGATGCTGATAAAGCAGACATCACAGCCGATTATATTAAGCACTGGGGTGAGTTGAAAGGCTTCTTGATGGCACTGCAAACTGGTAAAAACAACCTTGGTGAAACCGCCACACAAATGAATATTCTTACAGGATTTGGTCCTGTCCTTGAGGATGGTAGTTTTGTAACGGGCGTGGATGCTGATGGTAAATTTAATAAGCTTCAGCGCACAAGCCTTGGCGATTATCAGATCAATATGTTAAAGCTTCAACAATTGCTTGCGGATGATTTCGGTCTTGAAGCGCGCAAAAACGATCTTTCTGATGAGCTTAAAAATCTCGCTGAAGCCATTGAAGCTGCTGAAGCAGCTGAAACTGACTAAGTTAGAAGGTTGGGCGGTACATTGTGCCGCCCATTTTTGTGATGATTGATATTTTATCTGATATATTTGGACATTTTTGGGACCCGAAGAAACGCGTATTCTTTGGCTATCTTTTTTTGTCGATAATTATTGCGCTTTTATGGCTTGTCGCTATTAAAGGCAGTGACCTGAAAGAAGCGCTTGGAAAATTATTTAACCGAGGCACTTGGCTTTCTAGCTCTGCCATTGCGGATTATAAAGTTTTCATTCTAAATCGTATGTTCACGCTTTTCATCTCGCCATTACTGATATCTCAGCTCGCAATCGCAACGAGCGTATATTACTTTCTGCATAGTTTCGATATATTCTCATCAGGCCAATTTGCAAACGTAAACCCTATCTATGTCACAGCGTTGTTCTCGCTGACATTATTTTTGGTTGATGATTTTAGTAAATATCTTGTTCACCGTTGGATGCACAAATGGCCTCTTCTATGGTCGCTCCATAAAGTTCATCATTCAGCCGAAACCCTTACTCCAGTGACTGTTTATCGTATTCATCCACTTGAGGGAATTCTATACGCGCTTCGAGGGTTATTCTTGCAAGGAACGACTATCGCTTTGTTTTCGTTTTTCTTTGGAAGTGCCGTTTCGCTTTATACAGTCCTTGGCATTAATGTGTTGGTGTTTATTTTCCATATAGCGGGATCGAATTTACGCCATTCACATATTCAAATTCGATATTGGCCATGGTTGGAGCATATTCTGATTTCACCCGCTCAACATCAATTGCATCACTCGATTGCCGATAGGCACTATGATAAGAATTATGGTGTGGCTTTGGCCATATGGGACTGGATCTTTGGTTCTTTGCATATATCAGAAAATGATGAGCCACTCGAATTTGGATTAAAAAATGTTCAAACTGAACATTCCTCGAAACTGCACACTATTTATATCCAGCCTATGAAAGACATGCTTAAGGTCATTAAGCGGCGTTTTAGGAAGTTGCTAAAGCCATAGCTCTAGCAACATTTTATTTGCGTATTTAAACTTGAGCGCGTTCAACAGCATCTGGGCATGCTTCACGCAGCTTAGCCAAAATTCCATGTACGCTGCATGAGCCAGTTTTGGCATCATCAGAAAAATTCCAGCATGTGCCACAAGCCGCGATTGGTGATGCAGAAAATTTATCACATCCAGAAGCAACGGTGACTTCACCGCCTACAGGACAATTAATTGCATCACTTGATGCAGTTGGATGTGCTGTAATCTGTTCGTAATTGTTACACATTGAACATTTACTTTGGAAATATTTTTGCGCTGTATCTACCATAATTACTCCTCTATTAAGATTTTTAAACTATGGTAATATTATTCTATTATAAACCTTCTGTCTAATCGCAAACGTGAAAAATAATTGGTAAAATGGTTATTTTTTTCATCTTTTTAGGAATATAAATCCGAGTAAATCACTTTATATACTTGAGCAAATTACTTACATACTTGACTAAAATAGTCGAATCATTGACGTCTATCTTAGATAACTGAACTCGCGCACATATCTAGAAATATGAGCCTCGCCGGTTCTAAAAGCGAGGCTCAAATCGCTTTACCAAGCGATTGATTTACCGATTGTAAACTTTACATTTCGGCCCGTACCATTAACTTCACTTAATGAGTTTTGGTAATCAGTATCCAAAATATTATCAATGCCTACTCGGAATTCTAAGCCTTGAAGGGCGCCTTCATCAGGCAGCCATGCTATGTCTAGCCCGTGAACGCCATATGCATCATAAACTGTTCCATCTGCATATTCAGTTTCCGCATAATGGTTGAAATTCCAAGCGACTTGAAGATCATATTGTGGGAGCTTCATGCCAATTGTAAGCGAAAGATTATCTGCGGGTGAGCTATCTAATAAATCACCCGTGGCGGAGTTTATTGCTTCTGCTTTTGAAAACCCAAGATTGGCGTAAACGAAATCTGTACTATAGTTGGATTCCACTTCAAAGCCTTGATATTCAGCTTCGCCAATATTGACATAAGAAACGGTATCTACCCCAATTGTTCCAGCTTCAATTTTATCTTCGATATTGTTCTTGAAACCTGTAAGCTTAAAACGAAGGGCGTCCCCAGTTTGAAGAAGGTTATCGAATTTAGCCGTTATACCAAATTCATAGTTGATTGAAGTTTCTTTATGAAGATCAAGGTTTGGGATGAGACCAAATCGCTCACTGAAAAGTTCGTCAATAGTCGGTAAGCGTTCTGTTTTTGCTAATGATCCAAAAACACCAACATTATCTGTGATATCATAAAGTGCAGCAATTTTAGGTGAAAAAGCTAACTCCCCCTCATCTCGCGTTTGGGCGGATACAGAATCTGCAGCTTCCTGTTCAAAATAATCAAGACGTAGGCCTGGTATAATGAGCAATTTATCTGTGAGATGAATTTCATCTTGAGCGTAAATGCCAATACGTTTCTCTGTACCTTCGGGATGATAACCTAGGCCACCAGTTTCAGAATCTGCGATACGTTCGCGATAGCTAAGATCTATTCCCGTTGTCAAATAATGCTCAGCAAAGCCTGTTGAGAATTGTGATACGTTATTTATATCTAAGTTGGTGGACGTGTATGCATAAACCGTGTCTGACCAAAAAGGTGAAGTTGCATTGGTTTGCTCGTTTTCGGTATTGGAGTGGGTTAGAGCAACCTTCAGATTTAAGAGATCATTACCACTAAAGGCATTCTCATATTGAAGAGCATAAGTTTCATCAATGACTTTGCGATCAATATAACCAAAATCTGGATTGAATGTAATTTGATCATAGAGCTGAGCTTCACCCTCTGTGAAAAAGCGTGAATATGACAATTCAATTTGACTGTCATCTGAGAGAGTGTAATTGAGTTTGGCAAGTCCTGATGTGGCTTCAAAAGCACTTCCTTCAAGAGGCTCACCATTGGCATATTCAAGATCACCGAAATCACGGTAATTTAAATTGAGCAGCATTTCTGCATTACCCGCACGTTTTGCAAAGATTGTTGAATAGGTAAGGCCTTCAGTGTTGCTATCATAGCGAACTTTACCTTTGATGAAGTTATCGCTTTCACCCAAGAAATCCGAAGCATCTTTTGTTTCTAAATTAATCACACCACCTGTTGCACCTGAACCATAGAGTGTTGAAGATGCTGGGCCACGCAGAATTTCTGCGCGTTTCAACATTTCTGGGTCAGAGAAAAATGAACCAAGCCGGTATTGTTCATAATATTTTTGGGTACCATCAACATTGATAAGAATTTGAGATTCGGCCGCATTCGTATTAGTGCCAATTCCTCGAATATTGAATGACTGTCCGAGTACATTATCCGAACCCGTGGTTTGCACCCCTGGGGAATTGTCGACGATTTCACCAACTGTAGTAGATTGCTCTTGATCAATCTCTTCCTGACCCAAAACCGTAACGCCCTGAGCTGTATCGCTAACGTCCTTGTTTTCACCTGCGCCAATAACAATCTCATCAAGAGTTGCAATATCTTGTGCGCTTGCGACCCCTCCAATGAGGAGAGCAGAGAGAGATGTTGTAAAGATAAGTGATCTTTTCATCGTTAACCTTTCATAATACTTTATTAATTTTGTCGGGTATATTGACAGTTAACATTGATGTCAATATATTCCCGACTAAATTAGTCGGAGATTGTCATGTGTGCTAAAATTTCAACATTGCCAGCGGAAGATATCCGCAAAGCAATTATAGATAATCTTAAGCTCAGGGAGCGGGATTTATGCGAAAAGTTAGGTATATCAGAAGCCGAACTTGTTGCGGCAAACATTGACCACGGGGTAACTCCGATTACGCCAGACCTAGATAAGTTATTCCCAGTATTTGAGCGCTTTGGTGAGGTTATGGCTCTAACACGTAACGCGTCCGCAGTGCATGAGAAAAAAGGTGTCTATACAAATTATCATTCAGGAAAATTTGCAGCCATGACGCTAGGCAAAGATATTGATATGCGTATGTTCCCTGCACGATGGGTATATGCTTTCGCAGTTGAAAAAAATACAGATGAAGGAATAAGACGATCTTTCCAAATTTTTGACAAGCATGGTGACTCTGTTCATAAAGTGCATATAGGCATCAATAAACATGAACAGCTTTTTAAAGAAGTCACGAATGAATTGGTCTTCAAAAACTTCAATCTTGATATTGAACCGTTCACAAAAGAGCCACTTATTGAGGTAACCGATGAGGTCAAAAAAACTTTGGTGGAGCAGTGGAGCCAAATGACAGATACTCATCAATATGTAAATATTATACGCAAACTTGGCCTCACACGCTTACAAGCGGTTCATCATGGCGAGAAATTTTCATATCAGCTTAAACAAGACGCCATTACAGCACTCTTAAACAAACTCGCTGGCACAGACATTCCAATTATGTGCTTTGTAGGATCTCGCGGCTGTATTCAAATTCATTCTGGGCCAATTAATACTGTGAAACCAATGGGGCCTTGGATCAATGTGCTTGATCCGAAATTTAATCTGCATTTACGTACTGACCATATTAAAGAGATATGGGCCGTGAAAAAACCTACCGATAAAGGTCATGTCAATTCGATTGAAGCATATGATCATGATGGTGAACTTATTGCGCAATTCTTTGGTAAGCGGATAGAGGGCATGGACGAAAATCCAAAATGGCGAGCGGGTGTTTTAGAAATTATTGAAGAGTCAAATAAGGTTCGGGGGAACTAAAATGAAAAAGATACTTACATATTTACTAGCGATTTTAGGTATTGTGGGCATCAGTTTTGCGGAAGATGAGCGCCGCATTTTGGCAATTGGTGGAACGGTTACAGAGATTATATATATGCTTGATGGGCAGGAAGAGCTTGTTGGGCGCGACACGACGAGCAGCTATCCGCCTGAGGCTGTTGACCTCCCTGATGTAGGCTACATTCGGGCGCTTGCACCAGAGGGAGTGCTTTCGGTAGAACCGACAATGATCATTGCGGAAGCTAGCGCTGGGCCACTCGAAACAATTGAAACACTCAAATCTACTGGCATTAATTATGTCGAGGTAGATGAGGGATTCACTGCGAATGTCATCACAAGAAAAATCGAAATTGTTGGCCAGGCGATTGGAAAAGTTGAAGCCGCGGAAGCGTTAGCGTCTAAGGTCGCTTTGCAAATAGCAAAGGCAAAAGCAAAAGCGAATAATATATCAGAAAAAAAACGTGTTCTCTTTGTGCTTTCCAATAACGAGGGTGAGTTAAGGGTTGGTGGCGCTCATTCTTCTGCGGACGCGATCATCACAATGGCGGGTGGTATTAATGTGGCTAAGGAAATCAATGGATATAAATCCATTACGAATGAAGCGATTATCACGGAAAATCCCGACGTGATTATTATGATGAACCGTCATGGAACGGATGATGTCTATCTGTCGGTTCTTACTCATCCATCAATCAAGCTAACTAATGCGGGGCGCAATCAAGCACTCATAAAAATGGACGGACTTTTGATGTTGGGTTTTGGGCCGCGCACGGGTGAAGCCATCACTCAACTTTCAAATCTTATTTATCCTGAGAAATAAGATGGTAGAAGCAACGTTAACTCATGGCCAGTCTCTAAGCTCTGGGCGCAGTGATCGCGCTTGGCGGTGGGTCACTATCTTATCAATTTTTTTTGTATTGGTCGCGCTTTGGAGCTTGACGGTTGGGGCGACAGATTTAAATATTATACGCCTTTTCAATAGTTTTTTTGGTATTGAAGCGCTATCTCGGCGCGATGAAGTTGTGCTTTACCAAATCCGCTTCCCAAGGCTGATCATGGGTATGTTGGTCGGTGCATCTCTCGCCTGCTCGGGTGCGATCATGCAAGGGCTTTTCCGCAATCCTCTTGCTGATCCTGGTGTTGTCGGTGTTAGCCTTGGCGCTTCGCTTGGAGCAGTGATTATGATTGTTTTGGGCAATAGTGTTCTCATTGGTGTTAGTGAAATCTTGGGCGTATATGATGTGCCGATTGCCGCATGTATTGGTGCGTGGACGTTTACCCTTATACTCTATGCGATTTCATCAATTCGAGGTCAGACATCTGTCGCGTTATTGCTTTTAGGCGGCATTGCACTTGGAGCGATTGTGGGAGCCATTGTAGGGCTTATCACTTATTTTGCAGACGATAATGAGCTTCGAGAGCTAACCTTTTGGAATATGGGCTCTCTTGCTGGCGTAACTTGGCCGAAAGTAATATCAAGTGCACCTTTGATGGTTATTGTTCTTATGGCTGTTCCATTCCTTGCTAAAATGCTCAATGGGTTTGCTATGGGCGAGGCTGTTGCTAATCACATTGGTATCAATGTACAAAATGCAAAGCGGGTTCTGATTGTTGCGGTAGCCATATCAACTGGAGCGGCTGTTGCGGTAAGTGGTGGGATTGGTTTTATCGGGCTCGTATCTCCGCATTTGGTGCGCGTGACACTAGGACCAGATCATCGTTATCTTCTTCCTGCAGCTGGGTTAATTGGTGCAATACTTTTGATTGTAGCTGATAGTATTGCCAGAGTGATTATTGCACCGGCTGAATTGCCGCTTGGAATTATCACAGCAATTATTGGCGGGCCATTTTTTATCTGGATGCTCTTGAGGGGCGGAGGGACACGGCTATGAGTTTATTTGTTAAAGATCTATCTGTTGCTTATAATAAAAAGACTGTTTTGGATGGTTTAAGCTGCGAGTTCCAAGCAGGACAGTTTTCAATTATTGTTGGGCCAAATGGGTCAGGCAAATCGACCTTGATCAAAGCATTGGCTGGTGAACAGAGATATGCTGGCAGAATCGTTATTGAGGGACAAGATCAGCAAAAAATACCAAATTGGAAGCTCGCGACCATGCGTGGAGTTGTACCACAGTCTGTGCAGGTTAGCGTTCCATTTACCGTTCGTGAGATTGTCGAAATAGGCCTCAGTGCTTCGCCTACACGAATAAAGCATCCGCATCGCTGGCACGATGCTTTAGAAGAGTGCGGGTTGCAGGGTTTTGAAAACCTATATTATCATGAACTATCGGGTGGCGAACAACAGCGTGTTCAACTCGCGCGTGTACGTTGTCAAATTTGGGAGCCAGTTTATGAAGATGTTCCCCGCTGGTTTATTTTAGATGAACCAGTTTCAAGCCTTGATATTCGTCATCAAATTCAGGTTATGGATATAGCAAAAAGATTTGCGGCTGGTGGTGGTGGCGTGATTGCTGTGATGCATGATCTGAATTTAAGCGCTATGTATAGTGATAGAATGATCTTACTTAACAATGGTGAAATATATGATAATGGCGAGGCGCAACAGGTGGTTTCCAGCGATAATCTGAATACAGTTTATCATCAAGGTTGGGAGGTTAATATACGGGAAGACAAAAAAATTCCCTATGTACTACCTCAAATACGAAACTGATATTTTAACATACTTCTTTAATTTGAATCTGTTGTGAATGTACTGACATTAGGCAGATTCTTCATAGTTTATTTTCCATTTTGTTTTGTTGTAATTTTGACCATGGGAAACAATAGATTGACTTTTTGTTGTTTATTATATTGCTCTAACTCGCCCTTAATAGTTTTGTAAAATAAGATAACTGTAAGCCCCTTAAGGCATATGCAATATTGTTCACGCGGGGACTATAATACTATTTGCTCTCACTCCATCTCGTACCAGCTAGACGATCTTGGAATTACAATTATGTCAAGCTATATGGTAAAGAAGCGCCTTCAAAACAGACGATTTTGTTGAAATACTGTAAGAGTTGAAAATACGAGTATTAGGTTATTGTGCAATTTAGCCTGACGTATCCTAGCAAGAAAATCTAATGTTTTTTCGTAAATTTTTATCGGGACAGAGGAGCGTTGATCTCAGCTAATATTTTAGGGCAGATATTTTTGAGCTTTGACATCATTTCCCGAACCAGCGTTTGCGCCAAGCGCGGAATCCTGAGATTTTCGTATCCGCTTCATCCGAAAACGATTTGGCTGTATCTTGGAGTGCGCCCAAATTGTGACCAAGATGTTCTGAAGCAGAAGTGACATTCTCGCTCACCTTGTTCAATTTCGGCTTAATATAGCGATCCGAAAAGCGGTTCATTATACGCCAAATCCAAAGCAGCAAAAGTATAACAATAATAAGAAATACGATATTAAACCATGGTATCAAAGTGACATTTTGATCAGCAACCGCTTTAATTTTCACAGCATTAGGGAACATCGAAAAAAGCTGAACACGCCAACCATAATGAGTGACTGCAACCCATTTTTCTTGTTGTGATTTTGCAAGAGCCTGCGCCTCTGCCGTAAGGTTTGAACTATCAAATTTTAGATATGGTGGCCAACTCCAATTTGTATCTTCATTGCGGTAAACCATAACTTTGTCATTAGCGCGTTCTGTATTGATAAAACGAACATCACGCGTGCCCTCTACATTTGTACCTGCATCTTCTGACGCCCAAAACCAATTTCGATCATTAATATCCATTCGCTTTACTTCGGTACCAACGATTCTCACAATGTCCCTTTGAGGCAAGGAATAATGAAAAAAGCAGATCGCAAAAATGAGAGCGATAAAGGTAATACATCTAACAAAAATTCTCATATGACTTCTTTCGGTTTAGGTTTTCATTGCAAGCCAGAGCAATAAGCTTGCAATGAATATTGGCAATATAAATACAAAAAGAATGCGCTTGGCCCGCGAACGATTCTCAAAAGCCGTAAGATTGTTCGAGACATAATCAGCGCGAGCAGCATCTTGAAGCTCCTGTTTATTTGCTTCATGCTCAAGGCGGCTTCTTTCATCACGTCTTTGAAAAAATGAAATGCTGACATAAATAGCAATCAGAACCAAAATGAACATTAATAATCGAATTAACAAAACAAACATCTATACCTCTTATCCCCAAGGGCCTTTTACAGTTTCTTTAGCTTGCTCTGGTGTCGGATGCGGCCCAAAAATAGCAGAACGCACCCCAGCCTTATTTTTGAGATATTCATCACGAAGTAAGGAAACGGCAAATTTTTTCTTAGCAACTTTCCACGATTTATAAGATTTATAAAACAGCGGTTTGTTGGTTATGAACAGTTGACGAAGATCAAGCGGTGTGAGCTCAGATAACAAACGATTTGTGATATCTTCATCATCATGGCTTGTAGAGCGTAAAAGATAAAAATACGCTTCATGTCCAGGTTGAATGTTTGGCCACCTACCATCTGATTGCGCCCATCGGAGTATATCATTGAGACCATGAAAAATTGGCCCCGCCCCGCTCGCATATTTGCGCAAGAGTTTCCGAAAATTCATATCACTTAGATCATCAACTTTCTCACCATTTTCAATCAATTTATCAATAACAACCATCTTCACTTTTAGAGCAAAATTATCGATGCTATCTTGATTGTCTCTCGCAATTGCTATTTCTACCATGTGTTTTTCTAGCAAAAATTTACCAATTTCTTCGTGATCGGCTTTATCAATAAATTGAATATCCGGGAAATCATTGGCATATTTTTTATGCCCGATCACCGTTGGTACACTAAGCGATGTATAAATGTACATACCTCCAAAGTGACTTGTATAAAAATCTTTTTGTTCAAATTCGGTATGTGTCAGATGAATCGGCTGCAATGTGACATTGCCTGTCTTTTTGCCAATCTCCATCATTTCATTAATGATAGCTTTATCCCACCAAGCGTCTTTTTCATTTTGAAACCTATGGATCAACGTCTGAAGTTGCTTTGCCTCTTCAAGGTGAGAAACTGTCGTATCGGCCTCAATGGTGATTTTGTGGACGTCCAATAGCCTTTGAGGATTATCAAGCTCGTAAATTGTATTATAGAGTTCACCTGCAAGCGCATCTTGGGACGTTAGTGCTAAAAGTTGCTCCTCATTGGCATCAATAAACTGCTGCAAGATATCGCGTGTTGTTGAAAACGAACTGTCCAATAATGGTGCTGTTCGTTGAGACAGGCTCACTATGATAAATTGGTGATTGCAACCATGCTTATTGAGATAAAGTGGATCTTTAACCTCATCGGCGATCTCAGGAGAATAGCCAGAGATATCAATATAAAAATCTTCTAATTTGGTTTCTAAACCCGTGAGATGCTTAAGCGCACGATTATAACGCGCCACTAATGCAGGCGACGCGACATGGAACAAATTTCCATAAATCAATCCGTTCTCAAGCAGACGCTTCATTTACACACCTTTCTCATATCGCTTCATGGCAATTTCTCGGCGTTGCATTTCACGCACTATATTTTCAATGGCTACCTCATCAGATTTATCGGCATAGCGGAATTCACTATCAGCGTAACGATTGATCTCTTGGATTATCATGTCAAGCGTTATGGGTTGCGCCAATTCTGAAATCATCGCCTTCTTTTCATCATAGGTTTTTTCAAAAAATAGCTCAGGCTTCTCCATCCACTCATCAGGCAATTCAAAATCCATAGCCCGCGTTTTAACGGCATCTGTAATGTTTTTTATCGCACGGCCTGTGAAGCGTTCATCGGCTTCTTGGATGGCTTTGAGATATGTCCCAAGCTTAGCAATATCATCCATATCGCCAATATCCTTGCTTACCTTATCGAAGACATTCAAAAGCCCTGCTTCTTGTGGTTTTGAATAGCGCTCATAGCTCTCACTCACCGCGCGTTTGAGTTCTTGGGCCGCATAAAGTTCGTGATCTCCAAGCGGGATGTCATGATTTTTACCCAATAGTAAACTTAAAATATCAATATAATCATCACGTGTTTGCGGGCCATCCACCAAGAAACGTGCGCCCGCACGTTGGCGCAAAGCATCGTCAACATTCTCTGGATAATTCGAGAACATGCCAAATGTACAATTCCCACGTACAACTGTATTTGCGCCTGCAAAGCTCTCCATCAAAACAGCTGTAATTTCTTGTTGACCAGCGCTTGATCCTTTATCGCCTCGCTTACCTGCAAGCTGATCGATATCATCAATTGTACCAAAACCGATGATATTGGGGTCGATGACAGCACGAATAAAGGCTTTTGCATTCTGCCCGGATTTGCCCTGATAGCTATCAATGCTATCCGTAGAAAGGTTTTGATAGACGAATGGATATTTCGCGACCTGACAGTAATTGTTTATTATGCCTGCCATCATTTGAATGAGTGTGGTTTTACCTGTACCCGGTTTGCCATCCCCCATAAATGTAAAGATAAAGCCGCCAAGCTCCGCAAATGGATTAAGCTTGCGTTCAAAATCATATGCCATCACCATTTTGGAAAGCTTCATTGCTTGATATTTGGCGATGTGGTTTCCGATAACTTCTTCAGGTTTTTTAAAGCTCATTGTGAGCTTCGTACTCTTTTGACTGCTGCTTGCGCGGAAACCTGAAATTTCAAAATCATCAGCCTCTACGCGGTAACTATTGGCCACAAATGCTTCAAGACGCGGTGTATTGGCCGCACGCAATTCAAGCTTAGCCATCAAGCTTTCTGTACACGCAAGAACCGTTGCCATGAGCTCGGCTTCACTGACGCTATGCTTTAATATGTTTTGCTCAAGCTCCCATAATGCGCCTGAAAGTGCGTTATGAACATTATCCGTAACAATTTCTTCGACCTCACCAATTTCCACTTTGCCTTCCGTGTTCTCAAAGCGCGATAATAAGAAATTTGTCATATTCGCGAAAACCTGAAGAGCGATTAGCGCCGCTGCGCTTAGCAGTTCTCCAAACTCACTTTGCGATGATGAAGGTAGTTGCCCTGCAAGATTTTGCTTCATCATCTCTCCAAGAGCCGTTTGCTCGGCGAATTGATCAGCAGCCGCATTTGCCGTTGCAAGTGAGCGCCGAAGTGCATGAATAACTTGCGCTTCAGTGGGTGATGTTAAGCTGTCATCATCAACAGCGTTTATTGTTTGGATCAAATGAACACCACTTGCACGCGCTGTAGAACGTGTGACCATTCCAGGCGTCGTGGAACGAAATCTGCGCGAAGAGCCACCAATGCCTGGCGAGCGTTCTTGTGCAGGCGCAGAAACAGATTCTTTGCCAAAACGAGGTGAATAATCAAAGCCCTCAAGCAATGACTTCGCGAAGCCGTAATGGCCTTTAATGTCACTTTCTTTGATTTCGAGTAGATTTCCTGCGTTCATAATTTTTCCCTTAACTGTAACTTAGCAATCCACCATTAGGATTGACGGCATATTTTCTAAAATCGCGCAAACTCACAGGGTTACGCTCACGAATGGTTTGATAGACGGAAAGCGGCGTGACAATCGATCGCTCAATGCTCGTTGCCCCTAGCTCGACCATTTCAGTATCCATTGAGTCGATATCAAATAACTGTATTTCTTGACGGCGGAAAATGCCTGTACGCTCAACCTTGCTATTTTTGGTGAGCAGAGTTTCAATCGTCCACCCGAATATCCAATCTTCACCAACAGGCGCTTTTGTGTCCTCAAGGATCGAATCAATGACAACATTTTGTTTGGTAAAATGACGCGAATGCATCGGGCCAAGTGTAAACCGCCTTAAGCTCATCGGATGCACATTTTCAAAATCCTTATCTATACCTTGTCCTATGGTTAACAATTTTAAACTGCTCATAGACTGTGCAAGTAGATAGCTTTGCAATCGAGGCCAATCCTCTTGATCTTTCATAAAAGGCTCTGAGCCTGAAACTTCAATTTCCATAGTGTAGATTACTGGCAGATTGGTTTGGCTATCATAGATCGCCCAATCAACAACGAAAGAATTGCGTTGATAATCACGCGACATCGCCCAAGTTAAGCAGGGATGGTTCTGCGCCCAAAACATTTTCTCCTCAGCCAAAATCTCGTAGTAAGTGCGCTGTGCCATTGCATATTGCAAATTGACCGGTTCCTTATTTTCACTGAGTATTTCACGAATCATGTCTTCCATAATCGCTGTGCGTTTTGGAAGAGAACTCAAATAATTTGAAACTTGCATGGCATCATTAGCCATTTTAAGTATCTCCGAATAAACGGGAAAACCGCTATTCACACGATCCATTTCTAGATTGCGTCCATATGCATCGGAGAGTTGCTCCGTCATCAAATATTTATAGGAAAGAGCCGTAAATGTATTGACGATATTCCCTAAATATTTTCTGAAAATCTCAACCTCATGTTGTCTAATTTTCTTTTGTTCAGCTTCACTCTCTATCAAATTAAATAGATGCCTGAGTATTCCATCAAATTTTTGAAAATATCTGCGCGAAGCCTCTGCTTCATCGAGCTCAAAATGATCTCTTTTCTGATACAAACAATCACCCCTTTCAAACGTGGTAAAATGCGATGCGCAAATGCAATTAGCTATAAAGGTTATTGTCGTGCTTTTTGATTACCTCTTCAAAGCGGCGAGCAAAGCGCTCATCAGATTTTTGTTTTTCTTCTAGAACTTTACGCGCGAAAACCATATTGTCCTCATGGCTTTCAAGCATGTCCGCCATGCGTTGATTTGTTGCAGAGCCAATAGCAGCCATCGCTTGTTGTGCTTCTTTATCTGTTTGAACACCAATCTCATTGATACGGTGAGCAACATCTTGCTGCTGTGCTGTTTTCAAGGATTTAGTAAGGGCATCGTAAAGTACAACTCGTTGCTTCGTATCCGTTTCAAGCTTATTAATAAGTACCATTTGTGTTGCCGCTTGATTTTGAAGACTATCGATCCAAGTCTTGCCCTTTTCAATATAACGCTCAAGTGTTTGAGATTTAGCAAGCTTCACTTGTTCTTCTTGAACCATTTCATTGTGCTGGCTGTTAAGCTTCGCCAATTCGCCCTCAAGCTTTGTTCGTTTTTTTGCATCTTGCTCAATTGCAATCTGATTTTCTAAACGTATGATCTCAGGATCAAGATCATTTATTTTTTGTTTTAAGCCCTCCATTTCAGCAACAATTGCCTCACGCTCAGCAAGGGTGCCTGTAAGATTGGTTTCAACCTTCGTTTTTTGCTCCTCTAAAACACCAAGTTGTCCACGAAGGAGATTTGTAATCACATCTGATTTTGCGATCAAATCGTGCAATTTATCGTCAACTGACGCTTCACGTATGCGTTCAGCGCGAATTGAATCCGCTCGGCTGCCCGAAAAAATACCAACAAACTTTTCCCAGCCTGATTTATTGCGCATCTGATCAAAATCTTTTGAAAATCCAGCGGTCACTTGGTCTAATCCAACAATCATATCTGCAATATTTGCGTCCATAAGTTTGGTATGAGCATGCACCGACTCTAAATCTGCGTTTTCAATATCGATTGTAATATCTTGCCCTTTAGCAAGCTTTACTTGCGCTTCTTCCAAACGTGATGTGAATTCTTGTATGCGCGCCTGCGCCTCTTTGACTTCGTTCTCAGATTTTTGAATTGCTTGTGAAAAATTGGTCATTTATCCTCTACCTCATTATTAAATTTATTGGCGGATTAGATTTGTTTAAAGCGGCGTCTCAAATGGATTTCGCATAATTCAATTAATCCTTTATAGATATATATAGTAGTAAATGTTCAAAATTAAAGATGTTTTTAGAAAAATTGGATATATGTTTGGCTGGTTTCTCAGTGTTGATTAAATGATGTTTGATAATGAAGCGCAGATTGTGTTCCAATTGGAAAGCAATTATATGCTTATATTTTGAAGTTGTTACCTGAAGTGCTGCTAAGTTCTTGATTTCTGGTTGAGCTTACCAAGGGCAACGCAGGCTTTCAGTTGTATTGTATAAAGTTTGGGCTTCCGCTATGGACGTAGTGATATGCAACGTTATTTAATTGCCAAAATACAGTTTGAAGAAGTTAGTCCTGTGAAGAGACTTTTCTGAGAATATATGCTTTAAATCAATTTTAACGTCAAAGGTTGGATATCTAGTAAGGTTCGGAATTAGTACAACAATCGTATATTCGTAGTATAATATTGATTTAAATTGGTGTCTTTATGACACTCAAATAAATGACCAATCTGGGTTCGATTCTAAAAATTTATGAACAATGTTCAAAAATCTTTCAAAATTGTATTGCGTTTCAAATATTTTACGTTAATTCTAGTGTAAGTTTAGTAACAGTAATTAAGGGAAACAGTAATGGGAAAAGATAGCTCAGTTGCACCAAAAGAACGTATTAATATCAAGTTTGTACCAGCCACTGGTGATCAGCAGGCAGAAATTGAACTACCACTAAAAATGATGGTTGTTGGTGATTTCACAGGTAGAGCAGATGATTCGCCTGTTGAAGAGCGAAGCGCGATTTCGGTGGATAAGAACACTTTTGCGAGTGTTATGAAAGAAATGAAGCTAGAAAGAGACATTGAAGTTGATAATGTTCTATCTGATGATGAAGACGCTACGCTACAATTGAATCTCAAATTTGACGCTTTGAAAGATTTTACACCGGATGAGCTTGCTCGAAAAATTCCAGAGGTCAATAAACTTGTTGAGCTGCGTGAAGCACTAACTGCACTTAAGGGGCCGCTTGGCAATATGCCAGATTTTAGAAAAGCACTTGGTGAGATTGTCAATGATGAGTCTAAACGTGACGAAATTTCAGACGAAATTTCAAAATCAGTAGCCGAATAATTGGGAAAGGGGATAAATATGGAAACAGTTGTAGAAAAAAGTGGTTCTAACTCTGCGGCAGAAGGTAGCCTGTTGGATCAAATCATGGCGAAGAGCCGTATGGAGCCTGCAGATGAAGGTTATGATATTGCACGTAAGGGTGTCGAGGCCTTTATCTCAGAGATTATAAGATCTGAAAATGTTGACGAAACTGTTAATAAAAACCGCGTAGATACAATGATCGCGGAGCTAGATCGTAAGATTTCACTTCAAATGGATAAGGTGCTGCATCATCCTGATTTGCAAGAGCTTGAATCAACATGGCGCAGTTTGAAGCTTCTTGTGGACCGTACGGATTTCCGTGAAAATATTAAGATGGAGCTTATTTCCATCCGCAAAGAGGAGTTATTGGAGGATTTTGAAATTTCTCCAGAAGTTCCGCAGTCTGGCCTTTATAAGCATGTCTATTCTGCTGGATATGGTCAGTTTGGTGGTGAACCTGTTGGTGTAATGGTCGGTATGTACGCATTTAGTCCAACGACACCAGATATGAAACTTTTGCAATATTGTGCTTCAGTTGGCGCCATGGCGCACGCACCATTTATTTCATCGGTTGGTGCAGACTTCTTTGGCGTAGAGAGCTTTAGTGAATTGCCCGATATCAAAGAATTGTCATCAATTTTCGAAGGCCCGCAATACACAAAATGGCGTGGGCTACGTGAATCTGAAGATGCGCGTTATCTTGGATTAACCGCGCCACGTTTCTTGTTGCGCAATCCCTATGATCCTGAGGATAACCCAACGCGTACTTTCAACTATCGTGAAAGCGTTTCGGAAGATCATGAGCATTACCTCTGGGGCAACTCTGCTGTATTGTTGGCTGAACGTATTAATGACAGTTTTGCGAAATATCGTTGGTCACCAAATATTATTGGTCCTCAATCAGGTGGTGCGGTTCATGATTTGCCTGTGCATCTTTTTGAAACAATGGGACAAATCGAGGCTAAAATCCCGACAGAAGTATTGGTAACGGATCGTCGTGAATATGAACTTGCAGAAGAAGGCTTTATTGCTTTGACGATGCGCAAAGGTTCTGACAACGCTGCGTTTTTCTCAGCCAATTCGGTCCAAAAACCAAAGCGTTTCCCGAATACAAAAGAGGGTAAAGAAGCAGAAACCAATTATAAACTCGGCACACAATTGCCTTATATGTTTATTATCAACCGCCTCGCACATTACATCAAAGTTTTGCAGCGTGAGCAAATTGGTTCATGGAAAGAGCGCGCTGATCTTGAGCGCGAGCTAAACCAATGGATAATACAATATGTTGCAGACCAAGAAAACCCACCTGCAGATGTGCGTTCGCGCCGTCCACTTCGTGGTGCTAAGATTGAGGTCTCTGATGTAGAGGGTGATCCAGGTTGGTATTCGGTTTCAATGGCAGTTCGTCCACACTTTAAATATATGGGTGCGAATTTCGAACTTTCCTTAGTTGGCCGTTTAGACAAAGAATGAGCCAATGAATGATCGGCACCATATTTCGCAGAAATTTGGGCGTAGTTCAGACTCTCTATTCGAGCGTATTCAAGCAGATGATCAGGAGATCCACTTAGGTGGGTCCCCTGACGTTCTCTCGGCGAAATTGCGTTCGATAAAGAAAAATTTGGTCAACGTTTTAAATTCACGAAGTGGTGGGGCTCCTTCCGCGCCCCTATATGGCCTTGGCGATTTGAATGATGCGAATGTCGGATCTTCAGATATGCTGCGCCAAATTGCCAATGAAATTACCAAAGCTATACAGCTCTATGAACCACGTGTTGAAAATGTTCGCGTTCATTTTGAGCGGTCTGGCAATGACGAGTTAGAGCTTATGTTCCATATCTCTGCGCAAACCAGAATTGAACATAAAGATGAACATCTAACTATTGACCTTGTACTCATGGGCAATCGTGGCTTTGAAATTAGGTAGAAAATGAAACATAGATACTTTCAAGAGGAACTGGATTATCTTCACCAAACTGGTGATGAGTTTTCTCGTATCTATCCTAAACTTACCCGCTATCTATCGTCAAAATCGACTGATCCAGATGTTGAGCGCATGCTTGAAGGCTTTGCGTTTCTCACGGGAAAGCTTCGCGAAAAAATTGATGATGAGCTTCCAGAAGTTACAGAAACCTTGCTCCAGTTGCTTTGGCCAAACTTTCTAAGACCCGTTCCATCGATGACTATTTTGCAGCTAAATCCTGTCAAAGGCGCGATTACAGAACGTCAAAAGGTTAAGGCGGGGGCTATGGTTGAGAGCGTGCCAGCAGCGGGGCATGTTTGTAAGTTTCGAACGTCATATGATACGGAAGTTTATCCGCTTAAAGTTAGCGATATTCGGCATGATACATCGCGAGAAGCGTCGTTGATAACTCTGCGAATTGAATCCTTAAATGATGAACCTCTCACAACAATCAATATCAAGGATTTGGTTTTTTATCTAGGCGCGGCTGATGTGTCTGCGCAAACAACAAATTTATGGATACATCGTTATCTTGACGGCATCCAGATTCGCAATATTGGTGAAGAAAAAGGGGTAAGTATTGACCCCAAAACAATTCAGCAAGGTGGTTTATCCAAAGAAGAGGCGGTATTACCTTATCCTGAAAATGCGTATATTGGATACAGATTGGTACAAGAGCTTTTTGCTTTTCCTCAAAAGTACCATTTTGTGCATATGGTTGATTTGCCAATCAATACGATCGATTCTTCAAAAACAGGCTTTGAGATACAGATAAAATTAAATCGACCGCTGCCGCCTGAAACAAAGATTGGTATTGATGCATTCCAGCTTAATTGCGTGCCTGCAATTAATTTATTTAACCATGATGCGGAGCCTATTCTACTTGATGGCCGTCATGTTGAATATAAGGTGCGGCCATCACTTCGTTCATCAACTGATATCGATATTTTTGAGATAAAAGAAATCTCAGGATGGTTGCCTGATGAAAATGCGAAATCAGGTGGCATTTCCCGACAATATCCGCGTTTTGAAAGCTTTAAGCATGAAATGGAGCGCGCAGATGGCCGTACAGTTGTCTATTATCGTGAGAAGGTAAAGCAGTCTCTCGCAGGTGACAGACTTGATCGCTATGTATCTTTTGTTCGTGAAGATGAAACGGTGTCGATGAAAAAGGGCGAGACAATTTCGATTAATACGCTTTGCTCAAACGGGCGAGCACCAGCCGATTTAGCCATTGGTGATGTATGCGTTACAACCAATTCAACGCCATCATTTATTCAGCCTGTCAACATAACACGTCCAACAGAACCACAATATCCGCTGGTTGATGGCACTTTACAGTGGCAATTGATATCGTCATTATCGTTGAATTACATGTCTTTGCAAAATGTAGATACATTGCGCACAATTTTGCTGAATTTTGATTTCGGGGCTAAGATCGATCGTCAGAAAGAGCGTGCCGCGATACATCGCTTGAAAGGAATGTTGGAGATCGAAACCGAAACGATCGATCGGCTGTTTAAAGGAATGCCTGTACGTGGTATGCGTACATTGATCAAAATGAAAGAAAGTCACTTTGCATCTGAAGGTGAAATGTTTTTGTTCGCGACCGTGCTTTCGGAATTCTTCGCACTTTACGCAACGATTAATTCTTTTCACCAATTGGAAGTTTTAGGTACAGAAATGGGGGAGGTATATAAATGGGCGACGCGCATCGGCAATCAACCTCTCATCTAGTTGAGGAACTATATGAAAACCCAAAGCAATTCTCGTTTTATCGGGCTGTTGAGTTACTTCTAAAAGATCGTGATCATCAAATTGAAGAGCGTGGGCTTCAGCGACAAAGTCCTGATGGCTTGATGTTTCATGTGCATCCGGGTTTGGGATTTCCAGGTAGCGACCTCTCAAGCATTGAGGCACAGGAGCTTGATGATAAGCCATTGCATATTTTGACAACGAATTTTCTTGGGCTGCATGGTTCGAGCTCGCCTTTGCCAACGCATTTGGTGGAATCGGCTGCGCTTAGCCGTGTTGAAAATGGTGTTCAGCAGCATTTTCAGGATTTCTTTTCCAACAGGCTGATTTGGTTGTTTTATATGTCGTGGCGAAAATATCGTTACCACGTTCGCTTTCGACCAGAAGCACAAGACCAATTTTCCAATTGGATGTTTTCACTTATTGGGCTTGAAGGAAAAGCTTCGCGTGTAAAGTCAGATGTGCCTTGGTCAAAGTTGCTGACTTATCTTGGTGTGATCTCCGCACGCACGCGTTCTCCTGAAACAGTTAGTGGTGTGATAGCGCATGCTTTCAACATTGAGCGCGTTAGCATCGATGAATTGCAAATGCGGAAAGTGCTTATCCCAAAAGATCAGCAAACAAGTCTAGGCCAACGGAACGCAGTTCTTGGACAAGATGCGTTAATCGGCACTTCAGTTAAAGATATTACTGGAAAATTCGTCATCAATTTGCATGGGCTGCATTTTAAACGTTTTCGAGACTTTTTACCAAGTGGTCAAGATTTTAATAGACTAAAGGTTTTGGTTGAGTTCCTGTTAAAAGATCAACTGGCATTTGATCTCAAACTTAATCTCAAACAAAAAGAACGACCAAGCTTTAAGCTTGGGAAGGACAATGTTTCTAATTTAGGTTGGACAACTTTTGTCGGGGAAAAAAGCGAAACAAGCAATAGTGTAACTTTACAGGTGAGGGCTTAGTTATGAGAATGAAAATTGAAATCATGAATATTAGTGATGTGTATCCATCGCGCAGAGCTCATGCGATGGTAAATCCTCCAGGTGCGGTGATCGGTGCGGCTGAAGATGCAGATTGGGTTATTCAAGATAATGATGGCAATATTAATGATAATCACTTCAAGGTTGAGTTTGTTGATGGGCAATATGCTCTTTCTGTTTTCCCGCGCTCTAAGGTTTACATAAATGGAGCTAAATCATCTGTCTCAGCAAAAAAGCGGGTCTTAATTAATGATGGCGATGAAATTTCTTTTGGGGATCTTAAAGCGCAAATTAAAACTAAGCTAAATATGAGTGATCTTGATAATGCGGGACATGCAGATACCATCATGAAGATGGATGAAAGCGATGATGATGGACTGGTTATTGAT
This sequence comes from uncultured Paracoccaceae bacterium, assembly GCA_947501025.1. Classification (GTDB taxonomy): domain Bacteria; phylum Pseudomonadota; class Alphaproteobacteria; order Rhodobacterales; family Rhodobacteraceae; genus CANMUM01. The sequence goes on from CANMUM010000012.1 coordinate 37,705, forward strand.
GGTCATCTTGTGCATGCTGAGGATCGTCATGTTCCTTTATCTGAAAATCAAGACCCAATGGATGAGTTTGAAGATTTACCCGATGAAAATACAAGTGATCCAATCGAATTAATTGATGACGAACGTAATGAACAGAAACAAAAGGACAAGCGCATGTCAAAAGCCAAACAAGTAGAACCAGCAGCGCCTGATTATCATAATACAAATGTTGCATCTCTCTCTCCGAAAAAAATCGTACATGATGATTACGGTTTTGAAACAGACGAAATAGAAGACAAAAGCCATAATTTCTATTACACGGACAAGAATTTTGAGGGGGATGTCGATCAAGAAACATTGAGATTGCTTGCCCAAAATCTTGGTGTGCCTTTTCATGATTTGTTGCCAGAGGATGCACCAGTGCTTTTAGCGGAGATTGGCATTTCCTTGCACGAAGCCGTTAAAGGACTCAATCATTTATTCGTGTCGAGATCAGGAGGTACGCACCGCTTCCCACTTGCGACTATGCATATTCATGCAATCGAAGATAACCCGCTTAAATTCAGCGAGAATGTATCAGAGGCGCTTGATGCCATGTATATAAATCGTGGGAAGGTTCACCTGAGTGCACCTGCGGCGATTGAAGAAGGTTTGCGCCATGTTGATCAGCATCAGCAATCTACAGAAGTCGCGATTGAAAAAGGGTTAAACGCCATTATGCGCGCGCTACATCCTAAAGCACTTGAGCGTCGTTTCTCCAAATATTCTCGTGGCAAGATGCCAGAAGAAGGCATGGCGAGAGATGCCTGGAAATGGAAAATGTTTGAGGCTTATGTGAGTGAAATGACATCGCATCGTCAAACAGGTCTCAAAATGTTGTTTTGGGAAGTGTTCGGCTCGGCTTATCAAGATCACATGCGTAAGCTTGATTTTGATCAAGAAGATGATTTTTCGGAGGCATCAGAATAACCATGAAACTCAAGAATCTACTGGTATTGTTGAGCGCGAGCTTTATTCTCATTGGGTGTGAGATGTTCACAAAAGTTGTGGAAGTTGTCAAAGATCCCGACGTACAAGTTGGCGATGATGCTGACCAACCTACAGCTATAACAGTTAATGCGATCGCATCAAATGACGTCAATGGCGGCGCTCCAATTGTTGTGAGTATTTATGCGTTGAGCTCTGATCACAGATTTTATGGATATGATCTATATTCATTGATTGGCGATCCTAAAGATGTGCTTGGCCCAACTTTGGTAGATGTAATGGATGAGGTGAGCATGGAGCCAGGTGAATATGAAACATTTGGTGCGTTTAAGATGCCTGAAAATACAAGATATCTTGCTGTGATCGCTCAATTTGGAGATTTTGATGGTGTGAAATGGCGTGATGCCATTGAGGTTGATGATGTTGGTGAGCCTAAAAATGTCATCTTATCTGTGACACATAATTCGGTCTCGATCCGTTTGGAAGGAAAATAATTAATGTTCTCTCGTAATAAAGTTGTTTGGTCAGATGGGCTGTTCATTAAGCCTCAGCATTTTCAACAACAATCTCGCTATCATGACAATTATACCTCTCAATATGTGAAAGGTGTGGAGACATTTCCTTATGGCTTCATATCCCTGATCATTAATGAAGAGCTTTTAACGCTCGGTAAAATAGCATTGGTGTCGGGATCTGGTATGACACCTGATGGAACAGCATTTTCATTTCCAGATACAGATATGCCGCCGCCTGCTTTGGAGTTGCAAGAGGGCTTTAAAGCGAATGAAATTGTTTATCTCTGTATACCTTTACCGGTTGAGGGCGGACTTGAAGTGCAATCTGGGGAGTCGGCTTCAAAAGATGTGATGTCACGTTACGTTGGTGATGATGCAGCTTTACGGGATAATTCAGAACATAATGGCGAGCTTGCTGCAATTAAGGTCGCCAAAGCACAACCTAGGCTTAAATTTGGCTCCGATGATCTCTCGGCGTATACAAAAATTGCAGTTGCAAGGATTGTTGAGAAAAACACAGATGGCTCTATCAGGCTGGATAAGAACTTCTATCCGACAATGTTTTCAATTGCATCAGCACATCAATTGCGTAGCTTTGTAACAGAACTTGCCGAAGGGCTTGAGGGTAGAGCAATTCAAATCGCAAGCCGAATCGGTCAACCCGACCAAAATGGTGTTGCGGATGTTTCTGATTTTTTACTTTTGCAGGGTTTGAACCGTATGTCACCTTTGTTGCGCCATTATGCGCGCTTACCAAATCTGCACCCTCGCTTGCTCTTTGAAAGCCTCATACAAATTTATGGTGAGTTGGCTACATTTTTTGACGAACAGAAAGTTCCGAAAGATATACCTCAATATGATCATGACCTACCAGAGCGGTGTTGGCCACAAATCATCTCGAAATTAAGGATGTTTATTGCAGCAACCCTCGCAGCAAACGCAGTCTCAATTAATCTTGAGAAAAAACTGCATGGTTACTATTTGGCACCTGTACACGATCCTTCAATTCTCGAGGAATGTGAATTTGTGCTTGCTGTGAAGGCCACGGCTCCGATTGAAAAAGTACAACGTGAATTTGCGGCGAACTCAAAAGTCAGCACGATCGAAAAAATACGTGAACTTGTTGGAAAGCAGCTTCCGGGTATTCCTGTTCGCCTAATGCCGGTTGCCCCAAGACAGCTACCTTATCATGCGGGCTATACGTATTTTGCGTTGGATCGGTCTGAAAACTCATGGAAAGACGTGCGCGGCTCCAAAGGTTTCGCGTTCCACGTTACCAATCACATTCCAGGGCTTGAAATGCAGTTCTGGGCAATAAGGGGGTAAGTTATGAACGAAATAGCTTTTGACGAATTTAGCGAAAAAGAACGTAGAGAGGCTGAAAAAGGGACGCAACTTGCCACTCATCAAGATGCGCCAACCCCACGGATTACACCAAGGGAAACATTGGATTTTCAACTCGTGCGTTCAGGAAAAGGTGAGCTATTAGAGCTTGCAACTCCTTTGCTGGGACTTTGTTCGCGTGTGCGTGGTGCATCTCATTATCACTCTGTGGAAGAGCTTCATGCACGTGTTAAAAATGAAATTCAGAATTTTTCTTCTGAACTCGAAACCGCGGGATATGATAAGGCCACAATTCAAGCGGCAAGATATTGTATGTGTACGATGGTCGATGAAAGTGTGATGTCGCAAGATTGGGGTGCCGAGAGTTCATGGTCCGAAAATACGATGCTTTCTATTTATCATAATGAAACTTGGGGTGGTGAAAAGTTTTATGCCATATTGGATCGTGTGATCAATGACGCCTCACGTTTTCCAGATCTATTGGAGTTCCAATATCTGTGCATGTTGCTCGGTTTTGAAGGTAAATATCATGTCGCTCATAATGGGAAATCGAAGCTCGAACATTTGATGCGACAAGTTAATGACTTATTGCTTGAAAAAAATATGGAAACACCTCAGCCACAGCTAACTCCAGAGAAAAATGTTGTCCATGAACGCCAAACATTGAAAAAGCGATTAAGTGCCTTACAAATCGTTGGAATTGCTTTCGGAATATTGGCGATTATTTTCATGATTTTCACCGTGTTATTAGCAGCGAGAGTCAATAGCATTGGTTCAGGGATTAATGAGACTTTCGAAGAATTTAGATTAGAAAACTAGGTTTCAGTATTGGGTTAAAGGGTAAGTGTAATGCTACAGGTTCCAAAAGAAAAAATTATTGAAAAGCTTAATAGCTATACACGTGCTGCGCTACAGCGTGCGAGTGAAATTTGCATTGAGCAATCAGCATTTGAAGTCAATGCTTCGCATTTCACACTTGCTATTCTTGAGCAGGAGGCTTCGGATGCACGTAAAATATTGGCGGCATCTGGGCTGGATATGGATGCGCTTACCATTAAAGTCAATAAGAGCTTTGATTTTGTTAAAAAAGGTGCCACGGATCTTCCTCAATTTGCAACATTGTTGTTGGAATTATTACAAGATGCATGGATGGTGTCTTCCGCTGAACTTGAGGCAAATGAGATAACCTCTGGCGCTGTCGTCATTGCGATTGCACGCGGGGCTGATCGTTATTGTCATCATTATTTTTACACCGATTTTGCATCTTTAGATGGCAATGGGATCATTGCGAGCTATGGAGAGATTACCAGAGGCTCCATGGAACATGGCGCACGTAAGGGTGAGGCTACAGCCGCGCCTGAAATCACGAGCGACAGTGCGCTTGAAAAGTTTGGCCGTGATATCACTAAGGAGGCTTCAGAAGGGCGCATTGATCCCGTATTTTGTCGCGATGATGAAATTGCACTGATGACAGATGTGCTTTGCCGCAGGCGGAAAAACAACCCAATTTTGGTTGGCGATCCGGGGGTTGGAAAAACGGCGCTTGCTGAAGGCTTGGCGATTAAAATTAACGAAGGCGACGTCCCAATCGCGCTTCAAGGCGCAAAACTTTGGGAGCTTGATCTGGGTGCATTACAAGCGGGAGCAAGTGTTAAAGGTGAGTTTGAACGCCGTTTAAAAGCGGTTATCGATGAAGTGCAAAGTTCTGCTGAAAAAATTATTCTTTTTATTGATGAGGCCCATACTTTGATTGGTGGCGGTGGGCAGGCAGGTGGCTCTGACGCAGCTAATCTTTTAAAGCCTGCTTTGGCGCGTGGCGAATTACGGGTTGTTGCAGCAACAACATGGTCTGAATACAAAAAATATTTCGAGAAGGATGCCGCATTGAGCCGCCGTTTTCATGTGGTTAAACTTGATGAACCGACTGTATTACAGGCCGTAGATATTTTGCGTGGCCTTCGCAATAAATATGAGCAAGTTCATAATGTGTATATTTCTGATGCGGCCCTATATGCAGCGGCTTCGCTTTCGGCACGATATATGACAGGACGACAATTGCCAGATAAAGCGCTTGACGTGCTGGATACAGCTTCGGTTCGGGTCTCATCGGCTCAAACTGCAAAGCCCAAACGACTGGACGTTCTAGAAAAGAAAATTCAGCTACATGAACGTGCGCTTGAGGCATTGAAGCGCGATGAGCTTATGCGTTCAGCAAGGCTCGATAAGATGACATTGCTTAGTGAGGAAGAGTTTGAGGCGCTTCAACAGCAAGCCGAAGCATTGAGAACTCAGTGGGATGATGAGAAAAAGACCGTCGATGAAATCGTGACGAGACGGAGCAAAATTTCTGAGCTGGTTGAGGATGATGATCATGATCAAGCCGAGGTTAAAACGCTTCAGCTCCAAGTTGAAGATCGCTTGGCTAAGCTCAATACACTTCATGAAAAGGGCGATGCGCTTGTAGATTTTGAAGTTGGTGCTGGGATTGTGAGTAAGGTTATTTCGGATTGGACTGGCGTTCCTTCAACGTCAATGTCTGATGATGATGCTAGCAAAATCCTTGATTTGGGCGATAAAATTCAAGAGGTTGTACGCGGACAAGATCATGCAATCACGATCATTCACGACCGGTTAAAGTCTGCACGTCTTGATTTTACAAATGAAGGGCAACCGATGGGTGTCTTTTTGCTGGTGGGTCCTTCTGGTGTCGGCAAAACAGAAACCGCGCTGCAAGTTGCTGAGCATTTATATGGTGGCACGAAATTTGTGACAACAATTAACATGTCAGAATATCAAGAAAAGCATACAGTGTCGCGCTTGATCGGCTCGCCTCCAGGCTATGTTGGATATGGTGAGGGCGGCGTCCTAACTGAAGCTATTCGCAAAATGCCCTATTCGGTTGTTTTGCTGGATGAAGTTGAAAAAGCTCATCCAGATATTCTCAATTTGTTTTTCCAAGCCTTTGATAAAGGTGAACTCAATGATGGCGAAGGCCGTGAAATTGATTGTAAAAACATCGTTTTTTTCTTGACTTCAAATCTGGGTTCAGACGCAATTATGCAGAACCGTGAAACGGTCGAAAATGCGAGCGTTGAGCAACTTGATAAAGCCATTCGTCCACATTTGGACTCGCATTTCAAACCTGCGCTTTTAGCACGTATGCGTGTTCTTATTTATAAGCCACTTCCTGCTGAGGTTATGTCGGATATTGTCGCTTTAAAGCTTAAAGGATATGCAAATAGGTTATTGGATAAACGCAATCTAGTGTTTGAATGGGATGATGAACTTCAGCAAACAATACTCGGCCTTTGTGATCATGCTGAAAATGGTGCGCGTATGGTTGATCAAGTTATCGATCGCTGGATTATTCCTTCCATAGCCGAAGAAAGCTTGCAGCGCATGGTGGTCAATACGCCGCTAGAAAAAGTTATCGCGCATGTTGCGGATGGTGGAATTGATTTGGAATTTCTGCCGTTCATAGACACTTCTTCTAGCTCTGAGACGGTTTCTGAATGAACATGATGACGACGAATACACGCGATTATCTACTGTCACTTTGCCATTTGGTAAGGGATAGAAACGCTTTGTCCGCGCTGCGTAAAGCATGTCAAATCTATATTGAACTTAATAACGCACAAACAGCTGCATTGTTTTTGTTTAATTCACAGCGGACACATTTTTATTTGGCTTCGGCGATTAAATCTGGAGATGCCAATTTTGCACCAGATGCCTTACAAATTGAAATGATGTTGGAGCGAGAAGGGCTAGTGTGCCCGATTTCAAATGCGGTTGTTTTGGCGAAAACGGTTGAATTTGAGATGGCAAACTCAGCTTACTCAATCGAACCATTCTCGACTCTTTTTGGGGATGCTTTTTCGTGGTTGAAATTTCAACCAATGAACACAGCTGATGGTGGCACACTTGGTGTAATGCTGACAATTGGTGCAGATGAAACTCTTATAAAAAATTCCGCTTTAAACGATCTTATTGAAGAGGCGGTAAGTGTTCGTGTTAGTGAAGTTATTGAGCAGCAAGTCCATAAGGAAGAAAGTGAACGACTGCGCAAATCATTAAGTGTGGTTACACGTGATCGTGAGCAACTGAAAAATCGTCTGCAGAAACACGGATCAAAATTTGTTGGTAAGACCGCAAAGATAAAAGATCTACGCAAGAAAATTGAACAATATGCTCAGCACTCATCTCCAGTCCTGTTATTGGGTGATCAAGGGACGATGCGTACGCAGGCTGCACGTGAAATTCATCAAATATCTGATGTGAGCGATGGTCGCTTTGTTAGCATTGATGCGGCAATGATTGCCGAAGGCTCAGAAATATATGCACTTTGCGGTGCTAAACGAGGCGCGATAAAAGGTGTCGCTGCTGCGCATACGGGTGTTATCGCTCAGGCATCGGAGGGTACTTTATTTATTGAGAATGTCGATAAGCTTTCTATGACCGGACAGAAAATATTACTTGATGTCATCGATACGAGACAAGTTCAGGCGATTGGATCAGAACGTCGCCGTCAAGTGAATGTTAGGCTTATTGCTTCTGCGGAAACTGCGTTTTTATCGCCAAATGAAAGTGAAAATTTCATGCCAAGCTTAACACATTCGCTTTCTACATTTGTGGCGCATGTTCCAAATCTTCAGCAGCGTCTTGAAGACTTTGAAGAATTGCTTCAACAAGTATTGGATGAATATTCGGAACAATATAAGCGTGATCTTAGCTTTGATGCTGGTGCGGCTATGTTGCTCAGAACGCGGGATTATCCAGGGAATATCAGAGAACTTAGGGCGCTTGTTTTTAAGCTGTGCAATATGGCTCGTGATCAGAGGGTTATAACAGCAAGCATGGTAAGAGATTTTTTAAATCATGATCAAATTGAGCTTGAAACGCACAGTTTTCGTGATGCTGTTAGTCATTTTGAACGGAGTCTTATTAAGCGTGCGCTCATCGCTAACGATGGAAGTAGAACCGCAGCAGCTCATGAACTTAATATACCGAAACGCACATTGGCGGAAAAATGCAGAAAGTATCAATTATGAAAAATACAATATTTGGAACTTGTTTAGCACTGGCGTTATTTGGCAATTCATATGCCTTAAATGTGGATGATGACGCTTTAAAAAATTGTCAATCTGTGACGGCACGACTTGATAGATTGTTTTGTTACGATGAATTGCTTGGAACAAAAATTATGGGCGTGAACACATCACCTGTTGATCCGACATCGCCTATGACTGCTGATGCAAAACGTGCGTTCCATCTCGCAGCATCCAAAGAACGCTCGGATAAGGATATTGCTCTTGCGCTTTATAAATCGAATACAATGGATGTATGGGAAGAATATGATGCGCCATTATTCGGATATTTGGAGGGGCTTAACGAAACTGATGTTGAAGATCTCAAGCAGAAGGCTGATCTTTGGCTCGCACTTGAATCACGAGAAGACACGGGCGTTAAATCCGTGTTGGCATTGAGTTGTCAAACCAATATCACAAATTTTGAGATATATCTCCAGACACCGCTGCCCACCGGCTATAATAAGGTGCGGTTTATCAGCTCAAACATTAGTCGGAATAGTTCACGAGATGTTGAGTTGCGTGTACGCACAATTTCTAAGGGCTATAAATTGCAGATGCCTCGCGGGCTTGAAGGCATTCGTTTAATTGGACAGCTTCTTAATGATGATGTGCTTCAAATGTCATTCCATAATGGAGATGAGATTCAGAGCGCATTTTTTGACACAAATAAACTAAACACAGTTATCAAACATCTTGGTCGCCATTGCGACTGGGCGAATTGATTGGGGGAATGAAATGAAACGTTTACTAAATATATTGAAGAAAATTTTACACCCAACCGTATTTACGATTTTGGTGCTGGTGATTATTGGATTTGTTGTCCGATATTTTGGTGAAAAATTGGGATATGGTCAAATCAAACCATTTGGTTCCGAATCCGTACGGAATTGGGTTTCATTCATTGCATGGTTTGTTGCAGCGGCATGGGCAAGCTGGGCGATTGGCAGTTGGCTTTGGCAGCTGTTTAAAAACCGCAATTCAAAAAAAGAAAAAGTTGAGCCTTCCCGCCTTGAACTTGAAGGCCAAGCGATGCGCGATATATTTGAACGTGTCACTAAGATTATTCGTCTTAAATGGCATGGAAAAGGGCGCTTCAAATACGCAATGCCTTGGTATGTTGTTCTGGGAAAGAAAGATGCTGGAAAGACATCTTTGATTGATAATGTTGGCCTTCGTTTTCCAATTGATCATGAAGTTGAAACAGAGTTGCGCGAATTTAAGGGCTTTGAAGCCGCTGATTTTGCAAGCTGGCGAATATCAGGAAATGATGCGGTTTTGATCGATCTTCAGGGTGAGTTTTTTGTGCCACATGAAGATCGCACTGATGTGCAGCGCAGGCTGTGGGAATCATTTCTGGTATTGTTAAAGAAATACCGCCCACGCCGTCCATTAAACGGTATAGTTTTGGCAATTGATGCTGTCGAATTTTTCCAAATGTCGCTGACTGAACGTGAAGATTATGCGCTTCTTGTGAGACGCACAATCAGTGATCTGGTAGATGATCTTGGAACAAAGTTGCCAGTATATGTGACTTTCACAAAGCTTGATTTGGTAGCTGGCTTTAATGAATATTTCAATGCTCTCAAGGGTGAAGACCGTGAGTCACTATTTGGGTTCCATTTTGAATATCGTCGGAATGGGAAGCAAGATTGGCTAGAGCAGTTTTCAGAGCAGCAAGAGGAGTTTCTAGGCTCATTGCGCAGCCATGTCGGCGACATGTTGTACAATATCCGTACCGTTGAAGCGCGTCGTGAAGCATTCACATTCTACCGCACGTTTTTTGGTATTGAGAGCCCAATGAGAGCATTTCTTGAGGCCGCCTTGTCTTCAGACAAGTTCTCGACACCACCTGAAGTGAGGGGTATATACTTTACATCCGTGCGGCAAGAAAATGCTCCAGATAATATATTTTATCAATCTGTGGGCGAACGTTACGGTTTACCTGCGCCACTTTATGGAACTGCTCAAGGCCGCTCTCACCCATTCTTTGTGACGCGACTTTTCAATAAAGTTATCTTCCCTGAAGCCTCCCTAGCAGGTGCAAATATGAGAGTGGAGCAATTGCAGCGTTACCGCTCTTTGATGGCGGTTCTTGGATCTGCTGGTGTGATTATTTTGACATCTCTCTTTTGGTTGCGTCAATACACAACAAATCTCAACAAAGCCGATTTTGTTGAAACAAAAGTTGATGACTTTATGGCTGCAAATATGTCTGCAATTGATGGGGCTAATCAAGCGGAGTTTTTGCCTCCCTTAAATACAATTGGAGAAGCGACTTTAGCCTTTGGAAACTATCGTGAGAAAAATATACTCACCTCTTTAGGATCACTTTATCAGGGTAAACGCCTAGGTCCTATTACTGATAAGGCTTATCAATCGGCGCTCAACGAAGTCTTCGTTCCATCTTTGGTAAAAGATGTCGAAACAAAGCTGCGCAATATTTGTCCTAAAGGATCAGATGAAGAGTTGAATCTGTTGCGCGTATACCGCATGCTTGGCGAAATCGAAGGTCGAGAGAATGGTAATATCCAAGCATATTATCGTGATGTTTGGCAGTCGCAGTTTGAAGGAAATGCAGAAACTCAAGACGATCTTAATGCGCATCTTGATTATGCATTGGCATATTCGCCACAATCTTATGAAATTGATACAGATCTTGTGATTGATTCCCAACGCAATTTGGCTGGAGTTTTACCTTTCAAGCGTGTTTATAGTTCACTAAGGGCTAAAGCTGATAGAGAGCTTGTAAATCCGGAGTCGTTTATTACCGCGGCTGGATCGAGCTTTGATCTTGTTTACACGTCTGTTGATAAAAACGAAAGTTCGACCATATCTACCACCGATGATGGTTGTGGTTTTGTTTCAGCAGATACGCGCGAATTGCCTCCGTTCATCATTCCAGAGTTTTATTCAAAAGAAGCGTTCTTTGGGTTTTTCTTGGAAAACAATAAAGAACTCCCACGAATTGCAGCTGATGATTTATGGGTGCTTGGCGCGCTTGCAAATGCGCAATATAGCGAGGCTGATTATGACATGATTGAGCAAAATATTCGCGAAATTTATGTGGATGACTATATTCAAACTTGGCGAGACCAGCTTAATGGCCTGCAGATTCATAAGTTCGAGAATATTCGTGACGCGATTGAGGTTACAAAAGTATTAGGTAGCTCAGATAGCCCAATCAGACGCATAGCACAGCTTGTTTCGGATCATACAAATATATATGAAAATATAGATGATGCTGATGGAAATGTTGAAGGTGTGGCATCTCAATTGCCAAGTGATAAAAACCTTGTTGCAGGCCTCGAGATTAAGCGTTCTTTCCGTGAAATTCAAAAAATGCTTGTAAGCACCAGTGATGAAATTCCTACAAAAGTATCGACCATGATACAGGCGAATGCAGATCTCTATGAATATCTCAAGCAAATTCAAGATGATGCATCACCATCTCAAAAAGCATTAGAGGTTGCGATTGAGCGCGCCCAATTAAAAGGTGACGATCCAATTTATGTGCTGAAGCGGATTGCAGATAAGCTACCCGCACCGTTCAATCGTCAGCTTAATCAAGTTGCCGATGACGCATGGCGCGTCATTTTGGATATGGCTGCTGTTGCACTGAATGAGAAATGGCAAAATGAAATATATGGCGATTACGAACGTTTAATTGCTGGGCGTTTTCCTTTTACGGTAGGAAGCGAGGATGATCTGCCTTTGGAGGATTTCGAAGGTTTTTTCTCGCCGGAGGGCATACTCGACAAATTCTATCGTGAGGAACTTCTCGTTTTTGTTGACGAAACAACAGGAAACCCAAGAGAAATTGCTGGCAATGCATTGTCAGTTGAGTCTGAGTTCATTGAATCGATTAAAAAGGCACAACAAATAACAAAAAACTTTTTTGATGACAGCGGTAATCTCAATCTTGCATTCAACGTCAGCCCAATTGCCATGAGCAATAACTCGTTGAGAGCGACACTTAATGTCGAGGGTCAGTTGGTCAGTTACGCCCACGGCCCAAGAGGGCATACGAAATTGGTATGGCCCAATGTTGCTGATGGTGTAATTGGTTCGCGTGTTGATATTTCTCCAACATCCAAAAACGGAAGGTCTTTCAGCGTGAGTTCCGCGGGTCCATGGTCGCTCATTCGTTTAATTGAGCAAGGAAGCCGTGTAAACGTAACGAATAACTCAGCAGATATCAGCTTTGCACCTTCGGAAGGTAATTGGGTTGTTTGGCGTTTTAGAAGTGAGAGCCAGGTCAACTTATTTCTGAATTCTCCTCTGTCAAACTTTTCTCTTCCAGAAAAATTAAATGCAAAGGGGCGTGCCGTGCGCAACTTTGAAGATATTGATTTAGTATCTTAAGGTGGGCTGAAGTTAATGGAGCATGCTGAATTAAAAAAGCTTATTTGCAAAGCTGTGAACGTGGGAGAGGATATCAATCCACATACTGCTGAGCAGCTTGATATTATTGATGCCGAGCTTTTAAAACTTGGCACGCTCTCGCATGATTCAATTGATTGGAAAGCTGGAAGGATAGCTTCTGAGAATTTACTTGCAACACATAAAAACATAAAAGCTTTAACCCTCATATGGAATGATTTACTTCGGCAGGCCACTGCCGAAAATGTGTTACTTGTCATAGAGACCATTAACTTTGTTATTGAACATCAGCTTGACATTATACATCCATTTGAAAAAAAATTTAATCGCCTCAAATCTGCTCGCCTAAAGGAAATCATATTGGCTGCCATGGGGAAAACCGCTGCGGTTGATTTTAGTGATAATCAAATTTCTGAACTCAATCAGTTGCTTGATGTGCTTAGAAAGATTGCTCCGTCTTATGGCATTGATGCTGATAAGATTGAAGTTTTTGAGTTGGGCGAAAGAACACAGGTAAGCTCTGAGGGTGGCGCCAATGGTGTTTCATCCGTGTTGGATGCAAAGGGTCGTGCAGACTTAAGACGCGATATCAGATTGCTTGCATCTAAAATCACCAACCACGATCCTGATGCAGGTGTTGCATATTTTTTAAGGAGCTATGGCGCTTGGATGGAGCTTACATCTCTGCCAGAAAGTGATGCCACGGGCATTACGTCTATGAATGCAATGCCTGGGTCGATTGTTTCAGAATTTAATAAGGAGCTGGAATTGCCCAGTTCATCAGGGCTTCAAAGGTTGGAGGATCGTCTATCCAATAGCCCTGATTGGTTCGAAGGCCATTTCATGGCATCACAAATTGCAGACAAATTGGGCTTAAATAGTGTTAGCAAATTAATCCGCCAACGTGTTCAATATAGGCTTCGACAGCTTCCTGAAATACAGAATTTACGCTACGCAAATGGTGACCCAATTGTGCCAGACAACATCAAAGAGTGGGTGAATACGCAGCCAATCGAAAAGAGTTTTAAGAAAGATAAATCTCAATATCGTGATAAAAATGATGTTGAAGAAGTTGTCTCAGTACAGGATCTACTTGAACAGTTTGAATCGTTATATAAAAGTAATATTACAATTAAGGACAAATCAATAAAATCGATACAAATTGCTAAAAAACTTAGAGATCTAAAATTAACTCATTTAAGTAAGAAAGTTTTGGCAGAGGTTAATGATCTATTTTCAAATACATCTATTCAAGAATGGGAACCAGATCTTTATAAAGAGATCAAATTATTGATGGCAGAGTAAGCAGCGGCATTGTAAGAGTAACTTAAACGGGTAAGAGGCTGTATTAGAAGTAAACCTTGCAGGTGTCCTGCTGCTTTGCATCTACAATTCAGGCTTCAGATAAGTTACAAAGATTACGATATATTGAAGGAAGGGTTGCGGGAGGTTGCATTTATTAACCAAAAATGATTATTGCTATTTTAATAAATTCGTTAATGCTTTAGCAAAATAGTGTAATGATTGTTAACGTCATTTTAGTACATTAACATTGCTTTAAACAAGAAAGGGCAATCTATGGCAGACGTATTTATTTCGGAAATTGAATATTTTGGCGCAGGTGTTACATCTGGAGAGTATGTAGAGATCACTATCCTCAAAACAGAGGATTTAAGTGATTATACCGTTTCATTCTATAATGAAGACGGCTTGGCGTATGGTGCGCCTTCTTCAGATTATTTTACAGATAGCCCTGCTGAAATAACATTGGCTGAAGTATCGGCGCTGACGGGAACGCCTGGTTCTGTGGCTGCAACCACAACGGGATCCGTGGATCTTCAAATCGTGGAGCATCCCGAATATTCAGATTATTGGGTCATACAAATACCTGCGGCTTTTACTGTGGTGCTAGGAAACGATACACACGCTCAGGCCGTCGCTTTAACGAATACAGCTACTGATACAACAATTGATGCCTATAGTATCGGTACGACTTTTTCTAGCGGTACAGATGATTTGCCAGATGAAGGTGTGGCCGCCGGGGAATCATTAACATCGGTTGGTACCTGGGACACCAATGTTGACTCTATTCAAATTGATAGTGAAGGCACCATCACCAATGATGAGACAGAGACTATCGGTGATAGTGAGATTATTATCTGCTTTACATCTGGAACGCTGATTGCAACTGAAAATGGCCATGTGGCTATCGATGATCTTGTTGTTGGTGATATGGTCGAAACGATGGATCATGGGCTTCAGCCTATCCGTTGGATTGGCTCCACAAAGCGCAAGGCTGTAGGCAAGCTAGCACCCGTTTTGATCCGCAAAGGTGCGCTTGGCAATGAGCGGGATTTACGGGTTTCGCAACAACATAGAATGCTCTTAAAAGGTTATCAGGCAGAAGTTTTATTTGGTGAAGATGCGCAGTTGGTATCTGCTAAGTCATTGGTTAATGGGTCTTCCGTCGCCATAGATGAAGGTGGCGAGGTCGAATATTTCCATATGATGTTTGATCAACATGAGATTGTATTTGCAGAAGGAGCGGCTTCAGAAAGCTTCCATCCTGGCGTTGAATCTTTTGCCGCTCTGGATCAAGCCGCGCGCAATGAGATTTTTGAAATATTTCCACAACTTAAATCATATGATTTTACCGATTACGGGCCGCTTGCGTATCCCAATGCGCGCCATAACGAAGCCATAGTACTTGGAAAATATATGGTGGCGGTTTAGTTTTATTGTAAAATCAATTCTGACCCGTCTTTGATTTCCGCGTAAGCGTGCACGCACAAAGTTCAAACTACTCGGTTAAGGCAGTTGCTTGTTTCTGTTTATAGGATTACTGAGTTTTTCGTGATTGAGATGGTTGTAGATTTGAGCATGGAGATTCGTGAATTTTTGGAGCATTGCAGGGCTTTTAAACTCCTGCATCGCGTGTTCTCGTCGTCGAAATGTAAGATACGAATTCTTGCATCTGTTGTTTGATATCATGCCACAAAGTTGCTGATATTCAGCGCACGTTTCTTTAAATGCGGCGCGATATGATGGACATTTATCCGTTGTGATTGCCTGTCTAGAACCGTATTTCTTCATTGTTTTGATAAAGAATTTAAGCGTGGCACGCTTATTGCAACGTTCTTCGCTCAAAATAGTTCACAGGATCTTTTTCTATTCCTTGTCAGTGGTCGCCCGTGTGTCACAAATATCTCCACTTACCTTTGACCTTACCAATATTTTATCGGAACGGTTTTATGCCAAGCAGCAAAGCAGATGAAACTTTCTATATAACGAGCATTAGTGGATCTCAGTATGAGATCACGTTTAGGCAAGCGATGTCTTGGATTAAGAGTTGGAGATTTTATGTTTTTTTCGTGCTCGCAAACATAGCTCTGATAGCTTTTGCACCTCATAACAAACCATATGGTTTAGAAGTTGCAGATAGGTTTTTGTTCTGGCCGATAATTTCATCTGAATATGTCATAGTCTATATCATAGCAATGTGGATAGGCAGTCGATATGCATCTTCCAAAGAAGGCCGCGTTTATTATACGCCTTACGGTTTTCTTGTGGGTTCTATAGTTGGTACATATTCAGGTGCGTTTCTTCTTTCGTATCTTACAGGAGCTGAACCTGATTTATCCATATACAAGGCAATGGAAGTATTTTTTAATTTATTATTTGGAAGCCTGTTCGAGGTTATTTTCTTCGCATATTGCGTAAAAGATATTAATAAAACTGGCAAAAAAGGGCCCCAGCATGAATGGGAAATGTTTTAATGCTAATAGATCTTCCCGTAAGGCAGCCAAACGGTTTTAATCTTCGTTGATAGCCACTTAGGCTCAGGCGCCATTAAATATCTTGCAAATTTAGTCATGTCCGTCGTTATATAAATTGGAACATTGGAACATTGGAACATTGGAACATTTGAGCTTGTAATTTATTGGATGCTCTAGTTTTTTTGTTGATTTTGATTATGCCATTTTTTTCTGATGTTGCAAGCTGCGGGTTTGAATGGTTTTGAGTTTGGTTTCTCTCCTT
>CANMUM010000013.1 GCA_947501025.1 uncultured Paracoccaceae bacterium
CGTCAGTTTTGCGCGACCCATTCCGCCGTAGCGCTTGCGCCAGCCATAATATGTCTTGTCAGAAACACCCGCTGCGCGACATGCGCTCACTACATCCAAACCACTATTACAATGCACTTCAACTTCGCGGATCAAGCGCAATATATCATCCTCACCATATCTCTTTCGTGCCATTAAATTATCCTTCAAATAACAGAGCTTTACTAAATTAGTGGCACAGGTTTAAGGGGCAAGGACAGCTTTACTAAATTAGTGGCACAGGTTTAAGGGGCAAGGACAAATTTACATAACCTACTAGCCGAATTTACAATTCGTTGTCGGTGAAGGGATGCTCCGCTCCCTTTCAAAACCCATGGCCAATGGGCAAGACTCATTGGAAACCTTGTCATTTGTATGCTAGACCTCATTATGCAGCCTTCCGTCCAAGCCAACCTTCTGGCGGACTCCACATGCCACTGGCAATGATTTGGTCAAGCTGATCTTGTGGAATGGATTTTGCCATCTTGCCGCCAGTATTTAACCAATCAATTCGCAATTGAATTTGTTCGGTTGTAAGCGGTTTGAGCTTATCCTTCCTCTCCGACAATGAAACAATTTGTTCACGATAGCGTGCTTGCGCAAACCAGTTGTCGCTGTAACTGACAGTCCATCTTGAATGATTAATGCTCTTGCTCGCATACAGCTTAAGGGCACTTAAAATTGTATCTGGGTCAGCTCCATTTTGAACCAACTTTCTATAAGCCTTCTTTGTTCTCTCTGGATATCGACACCGATCTTTGGGGTAAATTTTCCAAACTTCTTCGAATAAATTATCGACTTCTGCTACTTCGATAGAAGAGGTTTTTATATCAGGTTTTATATCTGTTATAGATTTGCCCTCTGGGGCAATTGTAGTTTCTCCCTCAGGGGCAAATGGTTCAGCTCCAATTTCGTTCGAGTCTTCAGCCTCCTGTAACCTCTTGAAATACTTGATTGCATCAACAGCATGATACCAATTCGTTCGCTTACCTCTAGAATAATTGGCTTTGAGGATTTTACCTGCCTTGACCAAGTTATCAATCGCGGTTCGAATTTGTTTTTGTGTCAGGTAATTGAGAGTGACTGCAATTTCTCGAATTGAACTATAGGTCCAATGTTTACCTTCACGCTTGTTACGCTTAGCCTTGGTGTTGTTATTCGTCCAAAAGCAAATATGGTGATAAACAATCCCCTCAATCAAACCTAACTCTTTTGCTATCTCTGTGTCGAAGCAATGCATACTCATAGGGCGCCCCCGATAAATCTTGCAAAACGCAATACATTGCAGTATGAACTATCTATAGAGAAAATAACTAATTTGCCGTCGATCTGGGTTGCAGCCCCTTCGGCGGTTTTTCTTTTGTCGGGCGGTGAAAATAGTAAATTCTGTACGCGGTATGTACGGTATTCACAGTATATTCGCACCAAATCTGGGAAAAGTCTGGAAATTCGCTTTTGTAAGCGTTCCCAAATAACATTTAAGTTATTGATTTTATTGGCGCACCCGAGAGGATTCGAACCTCTGGCCTCTGCCTTCGGAGGGCAGCACTCTATCCAGCTGAGCTACGGGTGCAAGTGAACACTGACATAACTAAACTGGTACTTTATGGCAATAGTCATGCAGCTATTTCTATATTGAATTTATTCAATATTAGCGCATCGTACTGTGTGTAAATAGAAGCGCAAAGCATCTAGCGTAAATTAAAAACATGGATAAAATTCTTTTAAATATACCAACTTATAATAACCGCAGATGCTCTCAATTGTCACTGCTGGTCACTAGATTGTTGGAGTAATTATGAATGCGAAAAAACAATCCATCACAATTGCAATTTTCTCTTGTACGTGGTCTTATAAGCCGAATTCGCATAGCATTTGCTTTTCTATTGTTGCTTGGAGTGAGTATCGTTTGGTTCTTTGCAAGCTTCTATCTACACAACCAAGAGACACAGAGATTTATCGATTATCTTGACGTTCTTTCGCAAACTCTTTCTGAGCCTGTTCAGTATTTTGACCTCGCTCATATTGATTCAACCTTGAAAAGCTATAGTGAATTTTTAGACTTTGATCGTATCCAGGTATTGGATCGATATTCTTATGTGCAAGCAGATTTGGGTTCAGTTCCAAATACAAAAATGCATGATTATCAAAATAAGATTATGACACCAGATGGAGAAATGGTCGGGACGTTATTGGTTTGGCGAGGTGCTACAACAAGACCAATCGGTATTTCGGCATTTATTATAGGTGGTGGAGCGCAAATGCTGCTTATTGTTATTTTTGGTTCTGTAATAATGCAGTTTATTCTCAAGCGTGAGCTTATTGAGCCACTATCGACATTAACGGATTCTATAAGAAAAGATGCAATCGATGGTGATTTTAAGC
The DNA here is from genome assembly GCA_947501025.1 of uncultured Paracoccaceae bacterium. Taxonomy (GTDB): domain Bacteria; phylum Pseudomonadota; class Alphaproteobacteria; order Rhodobacterales; family Rhodobacteraceae; genus CANMUM01. The sequence continues at coordinate 2,404 of CANMUM010000013.1, forward strand.
CACCACAGATGGTCTTGCAACGATCTGAGTTAGGGCAGGTGGCCATTGCATATGATGCTGTGACGACGCAGGTGAAGACATTATTTCAAGAACGTGAATCGCTTCTTCGGGATTTAACAACGGAAAACCAGACACGAAGCTTACAAGTGCGCCTTTTTGAAGAGGCGATAGAACAGTCAAAAATGGCATTAACCTATAAAAATGGAGCTTCTGATGGGAATGATATTTCGTTTGGTGGCTGGGCGCCTCCAAATATTAGAGAGCTTATTTCGTCGCTCACTGAGGGCAATCAAGATATTCAAATCATTGAAGGGCATCATAATGTAAATATTCGCAATGTAATACATGATAATAATTCAGCCATTCGAAGCTTTGAGGCCTATCTTGAAAACGGTGAGATCTGGCAAATACGGATTTTAAAATTAGAGGGCGATAAGCGCGCAATTTTTGCATCTGATGAGACTTCAAAAAAACAAATGGAAAACGCTCTGCATCAAAAGAATAAACTGGAATCTTTAGGCGGCGTTTCTAGCGGTGTTGCTCATGATTTTAATAATATTCTTGCAATTATATTAGCAGCACTTGAGCAAATTGGTGATGATGCAGCGATAAATGAGGCCGCAGTAAAAATTGGCTCAGATGCAGTTGAGAGAGGCTCATCAATCGTAAAGCAACTTCTGCAATTTGTTCGTGTTGGTAAATTGAGTACTGAAGTTGGGAATTTGAAAGAGATATTTCAAAAACAATACAGCTCACTCTCAAATCTATTAGGACCAAGCGTTAATCTTGATATTGCAATTGATGCTGACATTTATGTTGTTGCAGACCCGCAGTTTTTGGAAACTGTATTTATGAACCTGATTATCAATGCACGCGATGCACTGGGTGGGGTTCCTGGTGTGATTTCAGTTTCACAGCGCAATCCAAGACCAAAAGAAATACGTGAAAATTTGCTTGATATAAATGCTCATTATGTGGCTGTAGATATCATTGATAGCGGTGGTGGTATCCCTGAAGATGTGTTGAGCAGGGTCTTTGACCCGTTCTTTTCTACAAAGCCTGTCGGGCAGGGCACAGGGCTTGGGTTATCAATGGCATATGAATATTTGCGGCGAATGGGGGGAACAATTTACGTTTCTGAAACATCCTCAAAAGGCACAACATTCTCCGTTATCATGGTGAAAACAAATGACCGTATTACATCGAAAAGAAAATTTAAAATAAAGAAAGGTGATATTATGAAGCATACTTCTTGCTTACTCGTTGATGATGAGGAGGCACTTGTTAAGTTTATCAAAATTTATCTTGAGCGTCTTGGAGCGATTGTTACAAGTGTACATTGCGTAAATGATGCACTTCAGAACATTGAGTCCAATAAATTTGATATCGTTCTGTCTGATATGTATATGCCAGATGGAACAGGAATAGATATCTTAACTGAATTGCGTAAAAATTGTGATGATACGAAATTCGTTCTGATGAGCGGGAACTTTCAGATGGGTATTGAGACCGATAGCATTGAAAACGCTGAAGTGGTTAATGACCTTCCTTTTATTGAAAAGCCATTTAAGCTACATGAACTCAACAGCTTAATGGAGGCCACATTAACGGGTTAATTAAAGGTTTTCAGGCCGTGCCATACCCATGGCATGATATCCACCATCGACATATAAGATGTCGCCGGTTGTTGATTTACCCCAATCACTCGCCAAGTAACAAGCCGCACCACCGACATGCTCAAGAGCTGCGTTTGAACGCAATGGAGCGTTTTCTTCGGAGGCGCGATATGTTTTACGTGCGCCACCAATGGCTGCCCCAGCGAGAGTTTTCATTGGACCAGGGCTGATCGCATTGACACGTATACCCTGTGGACCAAGGTCATTTGCAAGATATCGCATAGTGGCTTCAAGAGCCGCTTTAGCAACGCCCATGACATTATAGTTGGGCAAAACACGTTGTGATCCGAGGAAGGTTAATGTTGAAATTGAACCTCCATCGGGCATTATCTCCGCCGCACGACGTGAAAGATCTATAAGTGAATAAACGGAGATATCCATCGAGTTTAGAAAATTTGCTTTGGTCGTTTTTGTAAAGCGCCCTGTCAACTCGTCTTTGTCGGAAAATGCAACGGCATGGATAAGAAAGTCTATCTTGCCCCACTCCGCTTTCAAACGATCAAAAACTGCGTCCATAGACGCATCATCTTGAACATTCGCGTCCATAGCAATGGATGAGCCAACGCTTTCAGCTAATGGAACAACCCGTTTACCAAATGCTTCACCCTGATATGTGAACGCGAGTTCTGCACCTTGTTCAGCCATTTCGCGCGCAATACCCCACGCGATTGAACGCTCATTCGCAACACCAATGATCAGACCTTTTTTGCCTTCAAGAATTCCCATGATATCACCCGTTATATTTGCTCATTACCAAAGTGGCATTCGTACCACCAAAGCCAAAGCTGTTTGAAAGCACTGTGTCTAGACCAGCATTGTCGATGCGTGTTGTCGCAATTTCTTCAGGTTTTATAGCTTCATCAAGCTCGGTTATATTTGCGCTGGCTGTGATAAAATCATGCTTGAGCATCAATAAAGAATAGATCGCTTCTTGTACGCCTGTTGCGCCAAGTGAGTGACCTGTGAGAGATTTTGTTGATGAGATGATCGGCGTTTGATCTTCACCAAAGACGCGACGAACAGCTTCAACTTCAGTGACGTCGCCCGCGGGTGTCGATGTGCCATGTGCATTGATATAATTGACTTTGCGCTCACCAATTGTTGCCGTGGCCAAACGCATGGAGCGCTCTCCGCCTTCACCAGATGGTGCAACCATATCATGGCCATCAGATGTTGCGCCGTAGCCTGTGACTTCCCCGTAAATTTTTGCGCCGCGGGCTTTTGCATGTTCGAGCTCTTCGAGAACAAGAACACCGCCTCCTCCTGCAATCACAAAACCATCGCGCGTCGTGTCAAATGCACGCGCAGCTGTTTCAGGCGCATCATTATATTTTGAACTCATTGCGCCCATCGCATCAAATAGGCATGAAAGCGTCCAATCTAGCTCCTCGCCGCCCCCAGCAAATACGATGTCTTGTTTGCCGAATTGAATTTGCTCAACACCATTGCCGATGCAGTGAGCAGATGTTGAACATGCAGATGTAATTGAATAGTTTACACCCTTAATTTTGAACGGTGTTGCAAGACATGCAGAATTCGTTGAGCTCATGCCGCGCGTGACCATGAATGGCCCCATACGCTTTGGGGAGCCTTTTTCGATCACGATTTTATGCGCATCAAATAGGTTTTTGGTAGAGGGGCCACCTGAACCCATAACAAGCCCCGTGCGTTCGTTGGAAACATCGCTTTCTTCAAGTCCACTATCTTCAATCGCTTGCTGCATGGCCACGAAATTATACGCCGCGCCATCGCCCATAAAGCGGAGATTGCGTTTGTCCACAGCTTCTTTGAGATCGATATTTGGACGTCCCTCAATTTGTGAACGAAATCCATGCTCGGCCATATCAGGCGCGAATGTGATGCCCGATTTCCCAGCTTTCAACGAAGCCAAAACTTCATCTTGATTAATACCTATTGAGGATACAATCCCGATCCCTGTGACAACGACTCTACGCATATTATTTCTCCCTTGATGGCGTTTTGCTTACTCAGCAGACAACGCAACTTTCATATCTGTAACTTGGTAAATGGTTTCGCCGTCTGCCTCAACGCGGCCATTGGCAACGCCCATAGTCAGGCGGCGTGTTTGGATAGCTTTTGTGAAGTCTACGAAATATGTAAGCTTCTTACGTTCAGGGCGCACCATGCCTGTGAGCTTAACTTCGCCCACGCCAAGTGCATAACCGCGACCTTGCCAACCGCGCCAACCGAGATTGAAGCCCGTGAGTTGCCAGAGGCCATCTAGACCAAGACAGCCCGGCATAATCGGGTTTTTGGGAAAGTGACAATCAAAGAACCAAAGCTCTGGCTTAATATCGAATTCAGCAACCACATGACCTTTTTCAGAAAGTCCACGGTCATCAGAGATATCCGTAATGCGATCCATCATCAGCATAGGTGGCATTGGAAGCTGGGCATTGCCCTCCCCAAACAACTCCCCTTGGGCGCAACGGATCAAATCATCATATGAAAAGCTAGTTTGGCGTTCGGTCATGTGTTTTCCTTTTATCGTTTTGACGTGTTTAGCATTGGTATCTAATGACGCGCAAGGTGTTCACGATTTTTACCCAAATTTTGACATTTCTAGGCAATTATGGTGATTAAGCGAAAACGGAAGATAATTTGCTCACAGCGCGCGCTCAAACCATACTCGAAAAGCTCGGTCACAGCACTTTGCGGGAGGCGCAAGTGGCGATTATTGATGCAGGGCTTAAGCGCAAAGACGTGTTTGCCGTACTTCCAACAGGCGGGGGCAAATCGCTTTGCTTTCAGCTTCCAGCACTCACTCAAAATGGTCTAACTATTGTCGTTTCACCACTTTTGGCGTTGATGCGAGATCAAATGAGCAAGCTAAAAGAAAAGGGCCTTAAGGCTGCAATGCTATCAAGTGATATTACGGATAAAGACCGTGATAGGGTCATTGGTCAGCTCTTACGCGGTCAGTTAAAATTGCTCTATCTTTCTCCTGAGCAGCTTGCGAAGTCCTCCATTGCACATCTTCTTGATCAAGTGAAAATCAATCGAATTGTGATTGATGAAGCGCATTGTGCGTCAAGTTGGGGACATGATTTTCGACCAGATTATCGTGCGCTTGGAACATTTATAAATGCACGCCCATATATGAATGTGAGTGCTTTTACGGCAACCGCAACGCCCGAAGTGGTTGAGGATCTATATGGGCTGTTGTTTAAAAAGCGTAAGCCAAAGACCTTTATAAAATCACCTATGCGCTCCAATATATCGATTGAGTTTCAACCCAAAATGTCTCCACGTGAACAATTGATGAAAAGCATCCCCAGAATAGGCAGTGTTGTGATCTATGCTGGCACGCGCAGCAAAACCGAGGTTCTCGCAAAGGCTATCGGTAAAGAAGCGGATTATTATCATGCAGGGCTTAATCCTGATGAGCGCAGACAGAAAGAGACCAATTTTTTAGATGGCACAACGCGGATAATGGTTGCGACCAATGCATTTGGAATGGGTGTTGATAAAGCTGATATTCGATGCGTCATCCATGCAGACTTGCCTCCGTCAATCGAGTCATATGTCCAAGAAATTGGGCGTTCTGGGCGTGATGGTTCAGCATCTTCTGCATTGTGCCTCTTCAATGAAGATGACATTGAGTTTCGGGTAGGGCACATCAAAAATGGCACGCATGATGCGCAAAGACGCGATCTGCAATCCAACAAGCTTGCTGGCATGCTGTCTCTTGCAATGGATCAAAAAGGCTGGGAAGAGATTGATGCATATTTTGGTTTTGGTGAGATAGATTTTAAACTATCAGATGATGCACAAAGCATTTGTGAATTTCATGCAAGACATAAGAGCCACAACATTTCACCAGAATTGTTGCGTTGGCGTAGCAAAATCGCAACCACAAAGCGCTATGCGCCATTTATGGTTTTACCAGATGCGATACTGTCTCAAATTTCAGATGCACAGCCAAAAACGATTGATGAACTTGCCGCAATCAAAGGTATTGGAAAATCTCGCTTAGAAAAATATGGGGCAGGGATTTTGGAAGCCCTTGGGAATGATATTATAGCAAGCTCTTCAACACGCCGAGCTATCGCGCTTTCACATCAAGGTGATATTTTTGAAAGGCTCCGTGAAATTTCTCTCCATCTGCGTTTGGGTGAATTTGGAACCGAACGTCCTATTGATTTATCTGAAAAAATTCTCGCGCGTATCGTGAAAGCCAATCCGCAAACGCATGATGAATTGTTAAAAGTGAATGGCATGGATGATAATCGGGTTAAGAGATTTGGTGACGCGTTTTTGCTGGAACTTAGAAATAATAATCGCTAAAAGCGAAATTAAACGCAATTTCATTACCAAAGGTGCTCAATGTCTGATTTTCCAAATCTCGTTTCAACAGGATGGCTCGCGGAAAATTTGCGCTTGCCTGAATTGCGCATTCTTGATGCGAGCTGGTATATGCCTGCTGAAAACCGGGATGCATTTGCAGAGTTTAAATCACAGCATATTCCAGGGGCGCAGTTTTTTGATATTGATGATATCAGCGATGATCATTCTGATTTGCCGCATATGGCCCCTGATCTTGAAAAATTCGTTTCGCGCACGCGTAAGCTTGGTATTGCTGATGGTACAAAGGTTGTAATTTATGATGGTGCTGGGATTTTTAGTGCGCCACGGGTTTGGTGGTTGTTTAAACTTTTCAACAAAGCCGATGTGGCTGTTTTGGATGGTGGGTTGCCCAAATGGATTGCAGAAGGAAGAAATGTAACTTCGACAATGCGATCCCCTCGTGATCGTCACCTCACACTTTCACGCCGCGCTAATTGGAGCAAAACAGTGAGCGAAGTTGCGCAAAGCTCAAAGCTTAAAGCCGCAACCATCCTTGATGCACGTGCGCCAGAGCGTTTTGCGGGTTCTGTTCCTGAACCACGTGAAGGGCTGCGTGCGGGTCATATTCCCAACGCAAAAAACCTCTTCTTTAAAGATTTGCTTAAGGCTGATGGTACCTATAAATCTGTTGATGAATTGAAGGCGATATTTAAATCAAAGGGCGTTTCTGAGAAAGATCCGATTATCACAAGCTGTGGATCAGGGGTAACGGCATCTGTTATTTCGCTCGGACTTGAGCTTGCAGGATATTCCAATCACGCGCTTTATGACGGATCTTGGAGCGAGTGGGGTGGAAATTCCTTGCTGCAAGTGGAAACAGGCGCCGAACTTTAATGCGTATTCCAGCAACCACGATTACATATTTAGAAATGAATATGCGCCCAAGCTTACCGCATCACGAACTGGAAACGCTCATCGCTTGCCCCATTCCGACGAGTTATTTTCGTTCAATTTATGCCGAGACTGGTCGCCACTATTATTGGCATGAGCGCCTTGATGATAGCGAAGAAGAGCTGCATCAATATTGTTCAGACGATAATAAGCGGATATATACGCTGGTTCATATGGGCGCTCCAGCTGGATTTTTTGTTCTTCATGATCAAAATTCTATCGTAGATATTGCGTATTTTGGATTGCTGACTGACGTTATTGGTGGCGGGCTAGGCAGTAAATGGCTCGATCATGCGATATCTGAGGCATGGAAAACACAAGGCTGCAAAAAAGTGACGGTTAACACCTGCACCCTTGACCATCGGCGTGCTTTGCCGCTTTATCTTTCTAAGGGATTCGAAATCACACATACTGAAGAATGCCCCGCAATTTATTGACGAAATGTCTTGGCCCAAAATTCTTGAAAGGAAAAACCAATGCTTGAAGATCTCCGCCCACAACCTTCTGATAAAATTATTGAGATGATTGGTCTTTATAAGGAGGATACGCGTGAGGGTAAGATGGATCTTGGTGTTGGTGTTTATAAAAACGATGCAGGCGTAACGCCCATAATGCGTTCGGTCAAGGAAGCTGAAAAGCGTCTTGTGAAGAACCAAGACTCTAAATCATATGTGGCCTTGGCTGGGCAAGTTGATTTTGTGAAATTCATGCGCGAGATGTCACTTGCTGATAGTGTGTCTGCTGATCGCATTGCTGGCATTCAGACCCCAGGTGGCACAGGTGCTATTCGTCAACTTTACGAACTTATTCGTATGGCTAATCCGAATGCAAAAATTTGGGTTTCGGATCCAAGTTGGCCAAACCATGTCGCAATTTTGAAATATCTCGGAATGCCGCATCGTGAATATGCCTATTTTGATCGCAAGACGTGTTCCGTTAATTTTGAAGCGATGCTGCATGATCTTGATACGGTATCTGCTGATGATGTCGTCATCTTGCATGGATGCTGCCATAATCCGACAGGAGCCAATTTAACACCAGAACAATGGGAGATCGTCGCAGATCACCTCAATGCGCGCGGTGCTTTGGCGATGGTCGATATAGCTTATCAAGGCTTTGGCGATGGGCTTGAAGCGGATGCTGCTGGGCTACGTATTTTGGCTTCTAAAATGCCAGAACTGCTTGTGGCGCAAAGCTGCTCAAAGAATTTCGGCGTTTATCGCGATCGCGTTGGGGCAGCTTTTGCAATTTCACTAAATGAGGAGCAAGCAAAAATTGCTCAGGTGAATTTAAACACGCTGAACCGTCTCAATTATTCATTCCCACCTGATCATGGTGCAGCCGTTTTGATGGAACTTGCGCGTGATGAAAAACTTGTCGCTGATTGGAAGGATGAGCTTGAAGCGATGCGTCTTGAAATGCTTGAAAAGCGCAAAGCACTTTGCGCGGCTCTTCGTCGTGAAACCAATTCTGACCGTTTCGATTTCATTGAAAACCATCGCGGAATGTTTAGTTTGACAGGTATTTCATCTGAGGCAGTTTTGAAGCTTCGTGATGAATACGCAATTTATATGGTTCATGATAGTCGCCTTAATATTGCAGGTCTTCAGCTTAGCCGTGTTGATCATCTTGCAAAAGCGATTGCATCCGTTATCTAAGCTTCGCCTTCTAGCGGTAATTTCACACGAAAATGCGCACCTTGAACTGAGTCCATCAATTCAAGCGTGCCCTCGTGGTTTTCGACAATTTCTCTGGAGATGGCCAAGCCTAAGCCCGCGCTTCCAGCAAGGTCACTTGCGCTGCCACGAATGAATTTTTCAAATATTCTGGGGCGCTCGGATGGCGGAATACCTTTGCCATTGTCGACGAAATCAATATAGACCAAACTGCCTTTCTTTTTGATACTTATTGTCAGTTCTGGCGTTTCATGTACAACGTATTTGATGGCGTTTGTGATGAGGTTGATGAATACCTGTGACATGCGGTTAAAGTCGCTGCGAATATAGAGTTTTTTGTCAGGATACTCTGTCACAATATTAATATGCGCTTCTTTCCAAACAGCTTCAGTGACACTTATGGCTTGCTCAACAATATTGTGTGTTAGATGTGTTTCGCGCTGCATTTTCACTCGCCCACTCTCTAGATGTGAGATGTCTAAAAGTTCATCAAGCATATTGGTCAAGCGCACGTTCTCTTTCGCAATGATACCAAGCATACGAGAGCGCTCTTCTTGGGAGAGATTATCATCGTCGCGTAGAATTTCGGTGAATGATCGGATTGCCGCCATTGGCGTTCGTAATTCATGAGAAACTTGGCTTAAAAACGCATCTTTTTGAGCGTCAAGAGACACAAGGACGGCATTAGCTTCGCGCAATGCTTGGGCTTGCCGTTCGATTTCTTTTGATTGTGCTTCAAGTGCGCGTGCATATTCGATATTTTGAATTGTTTCATCGGCTAGCTGTATCGTTTCAATTACCGGAACATTTCTGTATCCTGTCAATTGTGAAATCAATGCATGAGCTGCAGCTCCACCAAGCGCACCGCTAAAGGAGCGTTCTAGCTGGGAAATAAATTCATCGGTCACGATTGGTAAGTCACCGTCACGACCTTGGCTCTTAGATATAGTTGCAAAGAGTTCTTTGGTTTCAACTGGTCCTAAAACCCTTTGTGAAAGTATATATATATCTTCGATACGCGTATCATGTTTGCGTTGCATAAATGATGATGTGTGTTGGGGGCTTAGAATTCCAACATATTGGTTTGCTAGCAATCTTTCGATTTGTCTTGGTCGAGTGAATAATGACCCAAAAACGAGGAATAATACATTTAGGAACAAAGTCCAAAAGATAGAATGAACGGCTGGGTCATTGATTCGAGAACCAAATAAATTATGTGGCGAAAGCCAATAGATACCAAATGGCCCATGTTCAATAACGTGCTGAACAGAAATTTTTTCTGCGCCAAGACTTGGCCAATAAAGTGTATAAAGCCAGGTTATCGTTCCGACGATCATAGCGATTATTACACCATTTCGATTTGCACCTCGCCAGAATAATGCTGCCATAAGGCTTGGGAAGAGCTGAGAAACGCCGACAAAGGCAATCAACCCGATGCTGGCCAAAGAGCCGCTGTCGCCAGCCAATTCGTAGTAGCCGTAACTTAGCAACATAACGATGATGATCGTGGCTCTGCGAGACGTCATCAGTGCGGTTCGAACATTCGTAGGATCGTGACGATTTTCGCGTGAACCCAACCAAATCGGCATCGCGATATGATTGGACACCATGATTGAAATTGCAATTGAGGTCATAATAATCATCGAGGTCGCCGCCGAAAACCCGCCAATAAATGCGAGCGTAGCGAGCCAATTCTGACCTTGATGGAGAGGCAGTGTAATTAAAAAATAATCTGGGTTTGATGATGGGCCAAGAATGTTCATTCCAACAATCGCAATTGGCAACACGAAAATATTGAGAAGTAATAAATAAAGTGGAAAAGCCCATGAAGCGGTTAGCAGATGCTTCTCGTTCGTATTCTCCGTGACCAAGACATGAAACATTCGCGGCAATACAAGAACGGCCATAAATGATACGCTTACTAATGCCGTCCATCTTGTGGAAAATATTGGCATATCTAGGAGTCGCTTGGCCTCTGGCAGGGCAAAGACTTTTTCGGGCGATCCGATGATATATATTGCAAAAATTCCTACACAAATAAGCGCTAATATTTTTATTATACTTTCAAATGCGATGGCGACAATGACACCATATTGCCGCTCGCTGATAGTCACGCTTCTTGTGCCAAATAAAATTGTAAATGAAGTGAGTGCGGTTGCACTAAAAAGGGTAATCCATTTGGAGTTATATTTAGATGTGTCGACATCAAAAAACAGTGAAAAACTTTGTGAGATGGATTGAAGCTGGAGGGCAATATATGGCGTTACCGCTACCAGACAAATACATGTGACAATAACTGCAATCGTATTGCTTTTGCCAAAACGTGACGAGATAAAATCAGCTATTGATGTGATATTTTGACTGCGGCCAATGCGCACCATTTTGCGCAAGATGACCCACCATGAGAAAAAGACTAATGAGGGGCCGACGTAAATCGCTAGAAACTCAATGCCTGATCGCGCTGCGGAGCCCACTGCACCATAAAATGTCCAAGCTGTACAATATACAGAAAGCGAAAGCGTATAGATAAGTGGTGAGCTTAACCAAGCGGGCTTCTTGCGCTTAGCTTCGCGATCCGCAAAATACGCTACAGCGAAAAGAAGTACACCATAAAAACAGCATATAATGATAAGTGTATTGATGTTCATTGATCACGTGAATCGATCGTTGAACGAAGCCCCTTGTTAATAAAGAAAAGGAGAATGATTATTCCAATCCAAGATGATAGAAGTTGAAATACCCGTGTAGGTATGCCCCACCATAAAACATCTGGACCAAAGAGGTTTAAGACGGGTGATAGCATTAAAATTAGCGCTAACCACGGCAAAATGACCAATGAATCTCGGAAGCGGTTAAAATGCATTTCTCGGTCTAAACTTGGTGAAATTTCTGATTTTTTTTGTGTGTTGCTCATGTTGATTAACTGTGCTGTGCTACAAGCTCTTGAACGGTTTTAACAACCTCAGCATTGGAAAATGGTTTTGTCATATATTGATTTGCGCCATTATCTTTTGCACGCTGAAGGTCTCGTTCCTGAGCTTTTGCTGAAAGCACTAATATCGGGATATGTGCAGTTTCCTTGCTTTTCCGAATGTCACGCAAAACATCAAAGCCACTTTTGTTGGGTAGCATTAAATCTAAGATTAATACATCTGGCAGCATTGAACGCGCCTGACTTTCTACTTGAGCGCCATCTGATGTCGTTTGCACCTCAAAGCCCGCCCGCTCGAGAATAAAACTCAATGAGAACGTAATATTTGGCTCATCCTCAGCAAGTAACACGATTGGTTTTCTTGCCTTATTCATGCTAATTTTCCCTGATTGATGTCAATTATAGCGATATTGATCGATCCCGGCGTGAATGGCAATCTGTTTTGTTGCATGAGGCGCAGTCTATATGAGCTTCAGTTAAAATATCTTTAATAACCTCTTCACGCTCGCTTGTATAAGAAATCATTGTTGAAATACGGTCTTCACTGCGATTGTTTTCACCTGTATTTGGTAAGCCGTGAGCTGAATATGCACGAATTTTTTCGTTTTTTCCGACCTTGATTGTTTTTGAGCTCAATCTATCTGTACCCGAATCTCTATCGTAAATAGGCCAGTAAGCACATCCAATTTTTTTATAACTTGAGGAAAGGCTAACAGGGCTCATTAGCCATGCCGCGCCCATTTGATCATAAATATTGAGACTAACCCGCGGCAGTTCTGAATATTGACTGAGCATTGCAATGCGGCGCAAAATACGATCAAGCGGAGCATCAAAAACAACGGATAGGGTTTCAATATCCCACCCGCAATTTTGGGCTGCGTCTATGAATTTCTTTTTTGGAATGGCATGTATATCTTTTGCCATCGTGAAAAATAACCGCAGCAAAATAGGGCTTTCGGATATATCATCGCCATAAGTCGTTTTTATGCCCTCGATAAGGTCAGCTTGCGAAATATTGCCCGAGAAATCCTCCAAAAATGGGATATGATATTGATCCTCGTAAAGCTGTGAAGATAGTCTTTGCAAGGATAATACATCTGATCCAAGAGATCGGCTTCGTTGTTCAAAACTGCTCATCAAATCTTTCGCCGCGATTGATGCGTTGCGCGCTTCGCTGTGTAAAATATGACGGAATTGGCTGTCCTTTTCTTTTGTTAAATCTCCCTGAGTATTAAGAATGCTTGCAGTTGAACGAATAGATGAAATGCGTGAGATAAGTTCGTGAAAGGTTTTAGAGAATCCACTTTCTAAGCTTAGGCTATTCGCAACCTCGTTTAATTGACCCTTAAGTGATTCAATTTCATGTCCAAGTGATTGAACTATATGACCCCATTTTGGATGACGAATAAGTAGATCTTCAACGTCAGCCTTTGATATTTCATGATGTTCAACTAATGGCCATACGGAATCGATCATTGAGATAGAAGCATCATCGCTTAGCTGTGCAGAATCTGTATCTAATATTTTCGCGATTTTATTGAGAAGATTACCTGCAATTGGTCTGCGACCGCTTTCGATGAGGTTCATATAGCTTGTCGAAATTCCTGCATCTTGTGCCAGATTGCGCTGGGTTATCTTTTTCGATAAGCGTACATTTCTTATCCGCCGTCCAATTATATTGCTCATGATAGTTGGCTCCGCTCAGTATTGTGAATTATTTTACACAAAGAGTTTAAAGGAGTCTGTATAATTTACAATATGGTTGGGTGATGAGAAGAGTAATAAAGGATAGGGAAGCTATATGCTATAAAGATGCCGAGATATATCTTATTTATTGTATTCCCCCCTCGGAAAAACTACCGCTCCATTGGGGCAGCTTTTATGCCTCGGACTTTGCTTCACGTAATTCGCGACGCGCTTCCCCAAGCCCTGACATAGCAGCTTCTAGCTCGGCTTCTAGTTGTGCATATGCATTTGCATATTGTGCCTCTGTCGTGGCAAATTCATGTTCGCGTGCCTCCAGAGTTTGTTCGGCCTCAATAAGTCGCGACATGGCTTCATCACTTGCAAGGGGGCTATAGGCGCTCAGACGACCAAATAGCCATCTTGAAACCCAACCTGCAATAAAGGTCAAAACGAGTATGATTGAAATTACCATTATCATTTCATTTCTGGTCATTTTTATTCTCCACTTTGCGTGATTAACCGAATTTCAATTCGACGATTTTTTGCGCGTCCTTCGGCTGTGTCATTTGATGCGATCGGTTGGCTGGGGCCATAACCAGCTGAACTGAGTTCTCCAAAATCTAAGCCAGTTTCAAAGATTGCATCAAGGACAGATTTTGCTCGCCGTTCTGAGATTGATTGGTTCAATGCATTGCCGCCTTGTGAGTCCGTATGCCCTCCGACTTCAAAGCGATAATTTTTACATATAACAAGTTCATCTGCTATCTTTTGAATACTTGGGAAAGAGGTGGTTGCAATTTTTGTTGACGATTGTTCAAATTGTATTGGCCCATCAGCAAGTAAATTATTGATATTTTCAACACAGCTTGCAGGGCTAATGGCTGTGCCATCGTCGCTCATAACCTCACTAATACCAATTTCTTTTGCAATTTGGATCTCAACGATTTCTTCTTTGAGCATCTTTTCAAGACCATCGCGTATATCTTCGCTTTGAGCATCACCATTGAAAATCAACTGATCCTTCGTAAGAACCGCCTGGCCAGAGTTCATGGCTGCAATAACTTGAATAGATGTGAATGCATTTTTCTCCCAGAATACAGGAAGCCCCTCAACGATATCGACATTAAATTTCACATTTTCTGATCCAAATTTCGCGATTGCAAAACCTTTTAAATTCTCAAGACTTGACGCGGATCCAAGTAAGCCATCAACAGAAAGCATTCCATCAAGAGTTTTTTCAAAGGTGAGCTTTAATAGTTCTCCATCAGATTTTACGTCTTCAATTGTACGCTTGGTTGTTAATATTTCTGTCTCTAGCCCAAATCCTGTGGGCATAATTGATTTGATTTTTTTGATCTGATCCGCGCGTTCATTGTCGTCTAATTGATCTGAAACTTTGATGAGCACTTGATTGTCGTTCACCTCAACACCGAATCTATCCGCATCTGAAAACTCTAGAAGGATATCCGAAATCAATTGCCCCCATTTTTCGGTAGGTGCACCAAGGCCAAGCTTACAAGTTTCCATAGCCGTCGCTTCTAACCCTCTGAAAGCTGCACGCATGGCGACCAAATCATCACGATCAGTCGCTGAGCATTTTGTGAGTTCTACCGTTTCATTGTCTTTCGTTAGGGCAAATTCAAATGGCGCAATCATAGGGCGGGGGCTTGAAATATTTAGCTGTAATTGAACATTTTCTGGTGCAATATCTGTAATTTTTTTACGCACATTCGCAGCAATTTCATTGGAAGAGGCCACGGCATCAATTTTTACAATACCAGGTGTTGCCGAAATTTTCACACTCGGCACTTCACCAACAACCGCACTTAAAAATTCCAATTGGTCGGCCCATGTGTCCCCTGCATCCGAAGATGTGTCTTCAACAAGGTTGAGTGTATCGAGTAAAGGTTTCGAGCGATCAAGTGCGCGATAAAGCCCAACAGGTGAGGGGTCTCTCGGCAAAAGCCCGATGATCGATGAGATGCGCTCATTTTGAACAATTTCAATACGAACTTCTGGCGCTTTAATATTTGTATCTGGTGCCGTGATCTCATTCACAATGCGCGATATGTTTATTTTTTTAGCCATGGCTTCGCTCACACGAACACGCGCGATTTGATCGGGGGCTTCCCCAGATAAACGTACCATTGTTCCATCAACTTTTGCAGAAACCCATCCCATGTCTTTGATCGGAATCGCGTGATCAACAACTTCGCGTGTATTATCTTCAATGCGCGTTGTGAGGTCATTTGATATAAACCAGCTAAAAGCCCCCAATAGCAGCGAAATGACAATGAGGAAAATCATTGCGGGTTTGCGCATGGCTTTTTGCTTCACATGGACGTTCATTACGGCTTTCAATCGTTAATTTAGCTTCACGGATAGGTTAGTTTTTGAAGAAATACAACATATCTTAGGGCAAATTTGCCCATGCGCAATTTTTTACCACTTTATGAAATCAGATAGGCGATGAACCAAAGGCCAGCGCAAATGCGCCCAGCTGTCACATTCTGCCGAAAGATTTTGAGGCACATTTGGCCGTTTTTTGTATCAAGATAAAAAAGCTGAACGGCTAAAGCCGCAAAGAAGATCGCAAGCCCAATATAAATAAGCGGTAAAGAAACGCCAAGGCTATTCACGACAGCAAAAAGAGACAGTCCAAAACTTATAGTTAAGAATATGGCAAGGACTCGCTTTGGATGATCACCGAGGGCGCGTGCGGATGATTTCACGCCAATGAATGCGTCATCTTCTACATCTTGATAAGCATAAATCGTATCGTAAAATAATGTCCAGAAAATCATGGCTATATATAAGGCCAGTGCTGCAATAGAAATTTCACCTGTTATTTGCATCCATGCCGTAAGCACTCCCCAATTAAAGCATAGCCCCAGTACAAGTTGTGGCCAATTGGTGAAGCGTTTCGCAAACGGATAGGCCGCCACGATCATAAGGGCGCTGAGCGTTAGGAAAATCACAGATATATCAAAGGTCAGAAGCCCAACCGCCGCTATGGCCATCTGTATAAACATCCAAATTAAGGCAGAACGAACACTCACTTGCCCAGAAGGGATTGGCCGAGATTTTGTGCGCTCAACCTGCGCGTCTATTTTACGATCAACGATGTCATTCCATGTGCAACCCGCGCCGCGCATCAGCCATGACCCAAGCGCGCAAACAATGATCACATGAGCTAGCTGATAAAAACTCGCATTTGATGAAGCCGCAGCCAGAATTGCTCCAAAAACACATGGTAGAAATAGCAACCATGCGCCAACAGGCCGATCAAGCCTTGAAAGCCGCAAATAAGGGCGCATTTTTATGGGCGCATAAATATCGACCCATGATCCCGCAATCGCATCTTGGACTTTGACATCTTTCACGCTATTCTCCTGAACAAACTTTGGAGGCTTTATGGCAAAACCTAGGCTTTATGTCGAGACGGCGCTCGAACTTGGCATGACAATTGCAATTGACGCTGATGCCCATCACTATATTTCGCGTGTGATGCGTATGAAAGCGGGTGCTATTGTTGAATTGTTCAATGGCAAAGGTGATGGTTTTGACGCGGAGATTTTGAGTTCCAATAAACGCGCAACGCAGTTAAAAGTTGTGGCTATGGCAACACCATTTCAAATGCCACCCAATCTTACCCTTGCTTTTGCGCCTATAAAAAAAGCTCGCACTGATTTTGTTATCGAAAAGGCAACGGAGCTTGGCGTGAGATCTATTCAACCGATTATAACCCAATACACGAATTCAGATCGCATCCGTCTTGATAAACTTAAAAAATACGCCATTGAGGCAGCCGAACAATGCGGCGGTACATTTGTGCCAGAGGTTTGCGAGCCACAAAGCTTTGCAGATTTCTTGAATAGTGATAACGGCCAGCTTCTCTTTTGTGATGAAACTGCCGATAAGGGCGAGGGGGCAGATAGATTTTCCTCAACGAAAGCGGATGCGTGGACGATTGTCATCGGCCCTGAAGGAGGATTCTCTCCAAGCGAAGGTCAAGAGCTTATCGATGCAGTTGCGCTTCGTATTTCCCTTGGCCCCCGTATTTTGCGCGCTGATACCGCTGTGGTTTCCGCAATTACGCTATGGCAAAGCGTGCATGGGGATTGGAAGTGAGCAATTTATACAAAATTTGCGGTGTCGATGAGGTTGGCCGTGGACCATGGGCGGGGCCCGTCATTGCAGCGGCTGTGATATTGCCCGATGATTTCTCGCATATTGATTTGCGCGATAGCAAAAAAATGTCGGCAAAAGCCCGTGCAAAATCTGATTTGCAAATTCGAGAATGTGCAGTTTTTGCATTTGGGGGTGCGAGCGTGGGTGAAATTGACAAGTTAAATATTCGAATGGCGACCCATCTTGCGATGCGACGAGCTGTTTTGGCTCTCAAAGAAGTCCCTCATCATATCGATATTGATGGTCGAGATGTGCCAGCTGAGCTTCCAGCGCCTGCAACGCCAATCATTAAAGGTGATGCGACGCATCCTCATATAGCTGCTGCATCCATAATCGCGAAAGAACTCCGAGATCGTCTGATGGGGTCGCTTGCTTTGCGCCATCCCCATTATGGATGGGAAACAAATGCGGGTTATGGCACCAAGGCGCATCAAACAGGTCTTGCTCACAATGGAATTTGTGCTCATCACCGCCTGAGTTTTAAGCCAATCGCGCAATTTGTTTGAAGATGAAATCAAATTCACGCAATCCACCCGAATAAGTCTGTCAAATTGACAAAATATTTGCGCAAGTTATGGGCGATTTACGTGCTCTTGTAATGTAATAATGCCAGATTTCATAAAAGCTGCAAAATTCGTTTTTTGGCCTCTCTATGGCTAAAGTCCCTTATTTTACACAACATATTGTGTGAACAAAATTAAATAACCTATTGATTCAAATAAATATTTGACGTGATTCGTTTTTTGTGTGTATAAAGGGTCAATAAATATAAAAACGACTATTGAGGCAGATATGAGCAAAACAACGATAACGGCAGAATTGCCGATCGATCAGATTCTTGCGGGCGAATGCATTAAGAAAATGCGCGAGCTTCCATCCGAATCCATCGACCTGATCTTCGCGGATCCTCCCTATAACCTTCAGTTGAAGGGCTCACTTTTGCGCCCAGACAATTCAAAAGTCGATGCATGTGATGATGACTGGGATCAGTTTGACACTTTTAAGGTATATGATGACTTTACCCGCGACTGGCTTAAGGAAGCGAAACGTTTATTGAAGCCCAATGGCGCAATTTGGGTGATCGGAAGCTATCATAATGTGTTCCGCTTGGGAGCTAGCCTGCAAGACCTAGGATTTTGGATTTTGAACGATGTGATTTGGCGCAAATCAAATCCGATGCCGAATTTCCGAGGCATGCGCTTAACAAATGCCCATGAAACACTGATCTGGGCAGCAAAATCCGATAGTGGAAAATATACATTCAACTATGAGGCGATGAAGCAAGCCAATGATGGCATTCAAATGCGCTCGGATTGGTTGATCCCGATTTGCAATGGCGGTGAGCGCCTTAAAGATGAGCATGGCGATAAAGCGCATCCAACACAAAAACCAGAGGCGCTTTTGCACCGTGTGATCTTGGCGACAACAAAGCCAAATGACGTTATACTTGACCCATTTTTTGGAACAGGAACAACGGGCGCGGTTGCGAAGTCGCTTGGTCGTCACTTTATTGGAATTGAGCGAGAAGCGGCTTACCGCAAAGTGGCTCAAAAACGTATTGATAATGTGCGTCGCTATGAGCGCGATGCACTTGAAGTCTCGCAAAGCAAGCGCGCAGAACCGCGTGTTGCATTCGGTCAAATCATCGAAACGGGCATGTTACGCCCAGGCGAGATGCTAACTTCGCTCAACGGGCGTCACCGCGCAAAAATTCGCGCTGACGGTACGCTCATTGCGCATGATGTGAAGGGTTCAATTCACCAAGTGGGGGCGCAACTCGAAAATGCACCTTCATGTAATGGTTGGACTTATTGGGGTTTCAAGAAGGAAGGAAGTATCGTTCCTATTGATCTGCTACGCCAACAATATCGCATCTCCATGAGTGAAGGCCTGCGTAGCAACTGATTTTTCAATCCACTCAACTTTGGGCGGCGCTTTGCGTCGCCTTTTTTTGTTGATAATCTACTTTGTTTTGCGTTTTTTCGCACTTAATGCGGCTTTGACATTTTTGGTAAAGATTTTTGCATTGCGCCTTTTTTCACCATTTGAGAGCGTATTCAATTCATCTTCAGCTTTTAGCTTTTTCCAGCGTTCAAGGCGCAGTTCACCGATTTCACCTATTTCAAGAGCCTGCTGGATAGCACATCCAGGCTCAGTTTCATGTGCGCAATCATTAAATTTGCATAAGCCAACAAGTTCTTCGATATCTTCAAATAAATCTTCAATCCCTTCGGCGGCATCGGTCAGTTGCAGCTCACGCATGCCTGGAGTGTCAATCAACCATGCACCCGTATGCAATCTATGAAGCTCACGGTGGGTTGTTGTGTGCCGCCCTTTGCTGTCACCCTTGCGATTGCCTTGTGTGAATGCCTCTTGCGAACCAGCAAGCGTGTTGACCAATGTGGATTTTCCAACGCCTGATGATCCCATGAGCGCAATCGTTTGTCCCATTTCGCACCATTTAAGGAGCGGCGTGACCTCGTCAATATTTTTCGTATTGATGGCTTTAACCGTTAAATCTGGCTCAAGGCTGCGTGCGAGATCAATCATCTCATCAACATCATCAACAAGGTCAATTTTTGTCAGCAAAATTACAGGAGTTGCGCCCGCCTCATGAGCCAGAACGAGATAACGCTCAAGACGCGCGAGATTAAAATCTCCATTGCATGCCGTCATGATAAAGACTGTGTCGACATTTGCTGCAATAAGCTGTGTTTTGTTTTCTTTCCCAGCCGCGCGGCGTTTAAACAGGCTTTTGCGATTAAGGACTTTGTGAATACTGTTATTGTCTCCGTCTATGAGAACCCAATCACCAACTGTTGCATATTCTTCTTCGTTTTGAGCGCCATCGATATATGATGAAATCTGTCCAGTAAAATATTGACCGTTTAAATTGGGTGCAATCACCTCAACCTCGCCGCGGTGAACAGCCATAATGCGAGCTGGTGCAAGTTGTGAATCATAATCGCTAAGCTGAGAATTGAAAAAACGGGACCAGCCGAGTTCAAGTAAATTGATTGGTAAAATAGTCATTTTATTCACATATCTCAGATATTAAGCTGAAACAAATGCAAAATATGATCATTTTTTCTGAAAGTTTCGTCGTGAATACAGCTTTGACGCATTTACACCAGATTGGCTTTGTGCAAAAAATCAAGGCAATTATAACAATAACATATCCAAAAATAGGAGGGCCCAATGATAATCGGAGCACCAAAAGAAGTTTTTGCGGGTGAAGCGCGTGTCGCCTTGACCCCAGCCAGTGCGGCAGATCTTGCCAAGCTGGGCTATGAATGCGCTGTGGAAACTGGGGCGGGGTTGCTCGCTGGTTTTTCAGATGCGGATTACAAAGCTGCAGGTGTAAAGGTTCATAAAACGGCTGCCGCTCTATTTAAAGCTGCTGACATTATCATCAAAGTGCGCGCTCCAGAAGCTGTTGAGGTTAAGCGCTTTGAAAAAGGTCAGATGCTGATCTCATTTATCTGGCCTACGCAATCAGAAAAGCTTTTAGAACAACTCAAAAAAGCTGGCGTGACAGCGATGGCGATGGATATGGTGCCACGTATTTCTCGTGCTCAAAAAATGGACGCATTGTCATCAATGGCCAATATTGCGGGTTATCGCGCGGTGATTGAAGCGGGCAATAATTTTGGTCGGTTCTTCACAGGACAAGTGACCGCTGCTGGAAAAATACCACCTGCCAAAGTTCTCATCGTTGGCGCTGGTGTTGCGGGACTTGCTGCAATTGGCACGGCCACGTCACTTGGCGCGATGACTTATGCCTTTGATGTGCGCCCTGAAGTTGCTGAACAAATCGAAAGCATGGGCGCAGAATTTGTGTTCCTAGATTTTGATGAAGCTGATGCGCAAGACGGTGCAGAAACAGGCGGTTATGCCGCTCCATCAAGCCCCGAGTTCCGTGAAAAACAACTTGAGAAATTCCGCGAACTTGCACCAGAAATGGACATTGTTATTACCACGGCTCTGATCCCTGGGCGCGATGCACCAAAATTGTGGCTCAAAGACATGGTCGAGATGATGAAATCTGGTTCGGTTGTTATTGACCTTGCTGCAGAAAAGGGCGGCAATTGTGATTTGACGGTTATGGATGAAAAAGTTGTGTCGGGTAATGGCGTGACCATTGTAGGCTACACCGATTTCCCATCACGTATGGCCACTCAAAGCTCGACACTTTATGCGACAAATATACGCCATATGATGACCGATTTGACACCTGAAAAAGATGGCAAGCCAAAGGTGAATATGGAAGATGACGTCATTCGTGGTGCCACTGTGACGCATGAAGGCGAGATCACTTTCCCGCCGCCGCCGCCAAAAATTAAAGCCATTGCAGCGAAGCCAAAAGCGGCTGTTGTTGAAGTGGAACCTATTGATCCAGTAGCTGTTGAAAAGGCTAAAGGCAAAAAACAGATCATGATCCTTGCGCTTGCGTCAATCGCGCTTTTGTGGATTGGTTCTGTGGCTCCCGCAGAGTTCTTCCAGCACTTCATGGTTTTCGTACTTGCATGTTTTGTGGGTTTCCAAGTGATTTGGAATGTTGCACATTCTTTACACACTCCTTTGATGGCGATTACAAATGCGATTTCGTCAATCGTCATCGTCGGTGCGCTTTTGCAAACGGGTGATACAGGATTTTTCATTAAGCTTTTCGCAGCCTTGAGTGTTTTGATGACAAGCATCAACATTTTCGGCGGCTTTGCGGTTACGCGCCGCATGCTCAACATGTTCCAACGTAGTTAAGGAGAAAACAAATGGATACTGCATTATATATTATCGCGGGCGTTTTGTTCATCCTTTCTTTGGGTGGGCTGAGCAATCAAGAAAGCGCTAAGCGCTCAATTTGGTACGGCATTGTGGGGATGGGGCTTGCTGTTTTGGCAACCTTTATGTCTGGACATGTAAACCTATGGATCACAATTCCACTTATTGCTGTTGGTGCTGTCATCGGGCTTTTCTTAGCACGCAAAGTTGAAATGACAGAGATGCCTCAACTCGTTGCGGCGATGCACTCACTTGTGGGGCTTGTTGCTGTTTTCATCGGCATTAATTCGCATCTTCATGGCATTGCTCATTTAGAAGGCGTTGAGATTGCCATTCACCAAATCGAGATTTTCTTAGGTGTATTTATCGGTGCGATCACCTTCACAGGTTCAATTGTTGCCTATGGTAAGCTATCAGGAATGATCGGATCGAAAGCTCTCACGCTCCCAGGGCGTCATATTCTCAATGCGGGCGCTATTGTTGTGTCGGTTCTTCTTATGATTGCCTATATGAAATCGGGTGCGATGTTCCCGCTTATCATTATGACATTGATCGCGGGCGCACTTGGTGCACATCTTGTTTGGGCAATTGGTGGCGCGGATATGCCTGTTGTGGTGTCGATGCTGAATTCTTATTCAGGTTGGGCTGCCGCAGCCACGGGCTTCTTGCTCGGCAATGATGTGTTGATTGTGGTGGGTGCCCTTGTGGGTTCATCTGGCGCAATTTTGTCATTCATCATGTGCAAGGCGATGAACCGTTCGTTCATATCCGTTATTCTCGGTGGTTTTGGTAATGTCGCTTCAACTCAGGGCGAGATTGATGGTGAGCAAGTTGCTATCGATGCGGATGGTGTCGCAGCAGCATTGAAGGACGCTGATAGTGTTGTGATTGTTCCAGGATATGGCATGGCCGTTGCGCAAGCTCAACAAGGAGTTGCGGAACTGACACGTCGCCTTCGTGCTAAAGGAAAAAATGTACGTTTTGCCATACATCCTGTTGCGGGTCGTTTGCCGGGTCATATGAATGTTCTATTGGCCGAAGCGAAGGTGCCATATGACATCGTTCTTGAAATGGATGAGATTAATGATGATTTTCCAGATACAGACGTGGTGATGGTGATTGGTTCAAATGATATTGTGAACCCTGCCGCTCAAGAAGATCCTGGCTCACCAATTGCGGGTATGCCTGTTCTTGAGGTATGGAAAGCTAAGCAAGTGTTTGTATCAAAACGCGGCCAAGGCTCTGGCTATTCAGGCATTGAGAACCCGTTATTTTACAAAGAAAATACACGAATGTTTTATGGCGATGCGAAGGCATCTCTTGATCAACTTCTCAATATGATTTCGTAAAATAACAACCCGCCTAGATGGCGGGTTTTTTTATGTGCCAATATCAAAAAGACAGGATCCTGACTGGTCATCGATAAGATACAAAAACAATCATAACCGATTGGATATGATGGGGTAGCTTATATATGCCATATGCGAGGCTTGTACCGATACCGTTCGGAAGACAGTTCCATTAAGGCTCGTTATCAATGCCGTGCATTACATTGGCTCTCCTGAGTTAGCGTATTGTGTTGATGCTTATGACGCATTGAGAGTGAACTATGTTTATGGAGATATACGATTATGAATTAAATTGCTCAAATCATAACACGAAAATCACGTATTGCGCAGTGACTATCAAATATGCATACTCAATTTATAAAGAGAGAATAGGCCGATGATTTAAGGGAGAATTGATCAATGAATACACAGCATCTTGCAAACGATGTTTCTTCAATTGTTGAGGCCGACCGCGCTCATGTTTGGCATCAGCTTACACAACACGCGCCATTTTTCACAGGTGCCGATCCGCGTATTATTGTCGAAGGTAAAGGTATGCGCGTTTGGGATATCAATGGCCGCGAATTCCTTGATGCAGTTTCGGGCGGGGTCTGGACTGTGAATGTGGGTTATGGACGCGAAAGCATCGCGAATGCCGTTCGTGACCAACTTGTCAAAATGAACTATTTTGCCGCCAGCACGGGTTCTATCCCTTCATCGATATTCTCAGAAAAATTGATTGAAAAAATGCCTGGAATGAGCCGCGTTTATTTTTCAAATTCAGGTTCTGAGGCGAATGAAAAAGCATTCAAAATGGTGCGTCAAATCTCTCATAAACATCATGGTGGTAAGAAAAGCAAAATTCTTTATCGCGATCGTGATTATCACGGCACAACTATTGCCTGCTTGTCTGCAGGTGGTCAAGATGAACGCAATGCGCAATACGGCCCATTTGCGCCAGGCTTTGTTTCTGTTCCGCATTGTCTTGAATATCGCAATCAATATCCCGATGCAGAAGATTATGGAATTGCGGCCGCAAATGCCATTGAAGAGGTGATATTGCGTGAAGGTGCAGATACAATTGGCGCACTTTGTTTGGAGCCAATAACGGCTGGTGGTGGCGTCATCGTCCCGCCCAAAAACTATTGGAAACGCGTTCAAGAGATTTGTAAAAAATACGAAATCTTACTGCATATTGACGAAGTTGTCTGTGGCATTGGGCGCACAGGAAAATGGTTTGGTTATCAGCATTTTGACATTGAGCCTGATTTTGTGACGATGGCAAAAGGCGTGGCATCGGGTTATGCGGCGATTTCTTGTACCGTCACAAATGAGAAAGTATTTGACCTATTTAAAGACGACCCATCCGATAAGCTGAGTTATTTCCGTGACATTTCGACTTTTGGCGGTTGTACAGCAGGGCCAACGGCTGCCATAGAAAATTTGCGGATTATCGAAGATGAAAATCTCCTAGAGAACACACAAAAAATGGGTGATTATTGTTTAGCGGGTTTGAAAGAGCTTATGAATAATCATGATGTGATTGGTGATGTCCGTGGCGCAGGTTTGTTTTTGGGCGCTGAATTGGTTGAAGATCGTGAAACAAAAAAACCTATGGATGAAGCAAAGGTGCAGGCCGTAGTTGGTAAATGTGCTGAGCTTGGTGTATTGATTGGTGCGACAAATCGTTCGGTGCCGGGGTTCAATAACACATTATGCCTTTCGCCTGCGCTTATTGCGACGAAAGCAGATATCGATGAAATACTTAGTGCAATTGATCAAGCGCTTACGGCTGTTTTTGGTTGATAAAAGAAATGAAAACGGAAGAAATTATGCGAACAGTCTTTGTAAACGGTGAATATCTGAAAGAGAACGAGGCCAATATATCCATCTTTGATCGTGGCTTTCTTTTTGGGGATGCTGTTTATGAGGTCACAGCAGTGCTTGGTGGGAAGCTCGCAGAGTTCGACAACCATATGAATCGTTTGAAACGCTCGCTTGGCGAACTCGATATGGCACTTGAAATGGATAAAGATAGCTTGCTTGCTATGCACCGTGAATTGGTTGTTCGCAATAATATTGAAGAGGGGGCTATTTATCTTCAAATTTCACGCGGCGCGGCTGATCGTGATTTTTTGTTCCCAAGTGATGAAACACCCACGACGATTGTCGCGTTCACGCAGGAAAAATCGCTCATAGACACACCGCTTGCAAAAAGAGGTATGAAGGTCAATCTTGTTGAGGATTTGCGTTGGCAGCGTTCTGATATCAAAACCGTTCAATTGCTTTATTCGTCACTTATGAAATCTCGCGCCCATAAAGCAGGCGCAGATGACGTTTGGTTGGCACGTGATGGGATGGTCACAGAAGGCTCATCAAATAATGCATATATTGTGACCTATGATGGCGAGATAATTACGAGGCCACTGAGTACAGATATTCTCCATGGTATAACTCGTCAATCACTGTTGAGTTATATTCAAAAAGAGGGCCTAAAATTGACCGAACGCGCATTCTCAATTGAAGAAGCTAAAGCCGCGAAAGAAGCTTTTGTGACATCTGCAAGCGCATTCGTAATCGGCGTTATTTCCATCGATGGTGAGGCCATTGGCGATGGAAAAGTCGGCTCTATGACAAAAGCGCTCCGCGAAATATATATTAACGAAACGCTCAAGGCTCTGATTTAAGTGCCACAAAAAGTGCGGAATGGCTCTGCGTCTATTGGTGCGGGGTTTTCAAATTCACTAAGGTCTTCACGTTCCGTATAAGGGTCTGAAAGCACATCAAGCAGCTGATTGAATTTTGACATATCTTGATTATTTTCGGCGGCTTCAAGAGCATCATTGACCAAATGATTGCGTGGAATATAGATAGGGTTCACCGCGTCCATATCTGCGGCAATATCAGCATCCGCCACGCGCTTTATCCATCTTTCAAGCCATAGCGCGGCAAGTTCGTCATCATCAAAAAGATCCAGAACATGATCATTCCCCTCCAGTGCATCAGCAAGCCTACGGAAGAATAATGTGAAATCTACATTTTGACCTTTGATGATTTCATACATATCAGCAAGCAATGTGCTATCTTCTGGTGTAGGCTCATATATCCCCAGCTTCGCAAACATATTTTGGAGCCAATAATATGTATATCTGTCTTGGAAGCTTGCAATCACATTATTTGCCATTTTGAAGGCGACTTCTTCTTCAGGATGCAGGATGGGCAACATTGTTTCGGCGAGCCGTGCTAGATTCCAATGCGCCATAATGGGCTGTTTCTCATAGGCATATCGGCCATGAGCATCGATCGATGAGAACACTGTTTTCGGGTCATAACGATCCATAAATGCACAAGGCCCATAATCGATGGTTTCGCCAGAAATGGCAACATTGTCAGTGTTCATCACACCATGCACAAAGCCAATGCTCATCCATTTTGCAACAAGATATGCTTGTGCATTTATTACTGCGCTTAGAAAATCAAGATAGGGGTTTTCTGTTTGTGAAGCTTCTGGGTAATGGCGGGCGATTGCATAATCTGCGAGCTGCCTAACCTTATCCATCTCACCGCGTGCATGAAAATATTCAAAACTTCCAACACGCAAATGGGATGAGGCAATGCGCGTCAATACGGCCCCGGGTTTGATGCTGTCCCGCAGGATGTTTTCGCCAGTTGTAACCGCCCCGAGTGCGCGGGTGGTTGGAATGTTTAAAGCGTGCATGGCTTCACCCATGAGATATTCGCGAAGTACGGGCCCAAGTGCCGCTTTACCATCGCCACCACGCGAATATTCTGTTCGGCCACTGCCCTTAAGATGGATATCTTTTCGCGCACCATTCCTATCAATGACTTCGCCAAGCAGTGTTGCTCGGCCATCACCAAGTGAGGGCGAAAACCCACCAAATTGATGGCCAGCATAGGCCATGGCAATCATCGCCGCACCTTCTGGCGGTTCTTGGCCGCTCAGTGCTGCTGCGCTCAACTGACTTTCTTCAATGCCAAGCTCAGCCGCGAGTTCATGATTGAAAAGAATCTTTTCGGGGCTCGGAAAGTTTGGGCTTATGGTTGGGGTATAAAACCCAGCCAAGTCGCGCATATATGTGTTGTCAAATTTGATCAAAGGCAAATGGTATCCAATCGGTTTATTTGCCATTGTTGTAATTGTGTCTTTGCCAAGTGTAAAACTATTTCGGTTTCACGCGTGCGGCCGTTTTGTTTGCAAATGCTTCAAGACGCTCGCGTGCAGCGGGTTGTGTATTCACAACACCTGCGAGAACGGCTTCGGCATATGCCGCATCAAGTGCGGACATGTTTTGAAAATGTGAAATGCCTGAACAAATTGCAAAATTTGAGAGCGCAGGTATTTTTATGGCGGCTTGCGCAAGTTCAATTGCTTTTGCATCACTATCTTCAACCACGTATTGGCAAAGTCCAACACGTTCGCCTTCCTCAGATTTATAGATGCGACCTGTGAGCATCATGTCGATCATGCGTGCTTTCCCTACGAGATCAGCCACACGGATTGTTGCGCCACCACCTGTGAACAAACCACGTTGGCCTTCAGGTAAAGCGAAATATGTCGAGTGATCAGCCACTCGGATATGCGCGCTTGTCGCAAGCTCCAAGCCGCCGCCCACAACGGCGCCTTTAAGTGCGGCAATGATGGGAACACCTGAATATTCCATCTTGTTGAAAGCTTCGTGCCAGCGCAGGCAAATATGCATAAACTCCTCGGGCCTGCGATCTTCATTGTGGTGTTCTACAAGATCAAGGCCTGCACAAAAGTGATCACCCTCAGCGCGTAAGATGACAGCGCGCACATCAGGGTTGCGTGGCAGCGATGAGAAAAAGCTAATCAATTCTTCGATTGTTTGCGCATCAAGAGCATTGCGTTTTTTGGGGCGATTAAGCGTTAAAATCGCAATGCCATCATCACGGATTTCTAGGGCCAAATTCTCGAGTTTTTGATTGTTAATATTATACATATGCCCTCACTAAGTGCTTGTTAGATTTTTTGCGCGGTCACGCAGAATGAATTTTTGTATTTTGCCTGTAGCGGTTTTCGGAAGCTCTTCAAAATAAATTGCCTTTGGCGCTTTAAAACCTGCTAGATGCTTTTTGCAAAATGCAATGAGTTCAGTTTCAGTAGATGTTTCTCCCGCGCGCAGCTCGATGAATGCGCAAGGGCTTTCGCCCCATTTTTCACTTGGCATAGCCACAACGGCGGCCGCCGAAATGCAAGGATGTTTGTAAAGTATAGCTTCAACCTCAACTGAAGAGATATTTTCGCCGCCTGAAATGATCACATCCTTATAACGATCACGAACCTGAACATAGCCATCGGGATGCACGACGGCAGCATCGCCCGAAAGGAAATATCCGCCTTCGAAACTCTTCTTGGTGGCTTCAGGGTTTTTGAAATAGCCCTTCATAACAGTATTGCCGCGGATCACAATTTCACCAATGCTGGCTCCATCATGGGGAACGGGTTTGCGGGTTTCTCGATCCAGCACCAAAAAATCTTCGGTCATTGGAAAAGCCACACCTTGCATGGCTTGCTTGCCTGCATACTCTTCGTTGCTCAGATCGTTCCATTCGGGCTTGGGTAAGCAATGTGCGATATGGCCATAGGTTTCGGTTAGACCATAAACTTGCATGACATCCATACCAAGAGCAGAAAAACGCTGTAAAATTGAAGGTGGTGGGGGCGCGCCAGCCGTCATCACATTCAAGCGAGGATTATAAGCCGTTTTGGGTGCGTGCTCGCTTTCGGCAAGCATTGAGAGAACAATGGGCGCTGCTCCAAAATGAGTAACGCCTTCATTTTCGATCGCTTGAAATATCAATTCAGGCATTGGGTTGCGCGTGAAGACCATTTTGGCCCCAATAATTGCCATTGCCCACGGATGATTCCATCCATTACAATGAAACATTGGTGACACCGATAAAAACACAGGGCGTTGCGGAACAGACCAAGCGGCAACAGTGGAGAGGCTCATTAAATATGCGCCGCGATGGTGATAGACAACACCTTTTGGTCGCCCGGATGTGCCCGATGTGTAATTGAGGGCAAGGGCATCCCACTCATCATTTGGTAGCTTGATTTGGAAACGATCATCACCCTCATTCACAAGCGTTTCGTAGTCATCACTGTCACCGAGCCAAATAACGTCAATATATGCGCCATTCATTTCAAAGGCAGCCTCTAAAACGCCTTTAAGGTCGACATCACAGAATACAAGCTTACTTTCAGAATGATCCAAAATATAGGCAATCGTTTCAGCCTCAAGGCGCGTGTTGATCGTGTTGATCACAGCACCTGCCATGGGGATTGCATAATGGAGCTCGAAAACTTCGGGGATGTTGGGGGCCAGAACGCAAATTGTGTCATTGCGGCCAAAACCACGTTGTGAAAGAATGGAAGCAACAGAACGAACGCGCTGAAGCACCTCCGCCCAGTTGTAACGCTTATCACCGTAAACGACCGCTTCATCATCTGCGAATATATTTGCAGCGCGTTTGAGAAACGAAATTGGCGATAGCGCTACGAAATTCGCATCACATTTTTCGAATTGGTCATATGCATTACTCATGGAATTCTCCTTATTCCCTAAAGAAACGGCAATTCAACCAATTTCGCAAGCACATTCTCGTCGCCACGCATAACTTCAACTTCATCACCAGCATTAAACTCTTTTGAAATGAGCGCAAACCCGATATTTTTGGTCAAACGAGGCGACCATGAGCAGCAGGTCATATCTCCGACAACTTGACCACCCGACATTAACGGTTCCCACGCAAAGCGGAATGGTTTTGGAATGTTGGTTTCAAGGATCAAGCCAAGCTGATGGCGTTTTGGCCCTTCGGCATGGATTTTACGAAGGGCTTTTATACCGATCACATCGTCAGGCACATCCAAATCAATGTAATTGCCCAATCGCACCTCATAGGGGTTTGTTGTGTAATCCGTATCTCCCCAACAAGATACAAGGCCACTTTCAATGCGCTCAGCGGTTGTCGGTGATCCAGGGCCAATGCCATATGGCAGTCCAGCCTCTTTTATAATGTTCCAAAGCTGCGAACCAAAGCGGCTATCTTTGAGGTAAATTTCAAACCCGCCTTGTTTTGACCAACCTGAGCGTTGAACGGCAACAGGTATGCCTTCAACTTCACTATCATGGAACCAAAAATATTTAAGATCACGAACCCAATCGCCAAATATGGATGCAACAACATCTTCAGCAAGTGGCCCCTGTACGGCCATCGGTGAGACATCGGGTTCTGTGATATCAACTTCCAACCCACGCTCGGCGGCAATTGCTTTGGCCCAAAACATGACATCGCTATCGGCAATTGAGAACCAGAACATGTCTTCCTCATGCTTGAGAAGGATTGGATCGTTGATCAAAATGCCGCTGTGATTAACCATTGGAATGTATTTGCCTTGGCCAATCTTGCATTTGGAAAGATCGCGCGGGCTTAATATTTGTGCGAGTTTAGCTGCATCTTTGCCTTTGACTTGCACTTGCCGTTCAACGCCCACATCCCACATGGAAACGCCGTTTATCAAGCGCCAATATTCGGCTTGCATATCGCCATAGCTCCCCGGCATGATCATGCGGTTATAGACAGATGCTGTTTGTAGGCCTTCAGCCATAGCGGCTTCAAGGAAAGGGGAGGGGCGCAAACGCGCTGACGGAATAACTGAAAACATCGGGACCTCAATCTGTTGAATGAAGCGACGGTAAATCCTGTTAAAGTTTCGTTCAAATGACTTAAATCATGCCATTGGCTACGTTTTCGTTATGCGTGGCTTGGCCGCCCTTTTTCGGCTTCGCTCAATATCCATTCACGGAAGAGATGGGCTTGTCTTGAGAATTTCTCGGGTTTTGAAAGTAAGAAAAATGCTTCATCGACTGCAACATTTATTTCAAAGGGTGCAACCAAATTGTTCTTAGCAATCATCTGCTCTGAGAGTGAAGAGCGCCCAAGGGCGACGCCAAGTTTGGCGCGTGCCAATTCGAATGCTAGTGGGGTTGAATCAATTTGCAGCTGTTTATAGTCGATATTTTCAACACCAGCGGCGCGGAGCCATCTCGGCCACCCCTCAAGATATCCCATAACATGGATAAGCGGGTAGGCCTCCAAATCAGCAGGATTAGAAAATTCGGGCGTAAGATCTGGGGCAACAAGAGGAGTTAAATGATCCCAAGTCAAACGGTCAACTTGGCAAGCTGACCAGTTCCCAAGACCATATTGAATGTCAAAATCATATTGCTCACTCTCAATATTCTCAGCCCAAACACTTGAGACGATGCGAATATCGACATCAGGATATAATGCGTAAAAATTTGGAAGACGCGGTGCAAGCCAGTTAATTGCGAAGCCTGCAATAACGCGGATTGTTAATGCATTTTTGTCTTTGCGGCCAAATACCTCATCAATGCCCGATTGCAAAACATCAAAGCTATCTTGAACTTTTGGCAAATAGGCAGCACCCGCTTTTGTGAGTACCAAGCTGCGGGGCTTGCGATAAAACAGTGGTTCACCAAGATAAAATTCCAACAACTTAACTTGCTTTGAGATTGCGGCTTGAGTTAAACCAAGCTCACTCGCCGCAGCCGTAAAGCTCAGATGCCGAGCGCTGGCTTCAAAAGCACGTATCCAAGTGAGATGAGGGAGTTTTCTGTTCAATTATGTCCAACCTTCATGATTTCGTTGGTCTGGCTTGCCTTGCCGCATATAGTGAAATCGCTGTAGCATTGGATACATTGAGCGAACCAAAATCTGTTTCAAATGGTATTTTTACAATCACATCACATTCGTTTCTTGTACGCTCTCGCATACCCGGCCCTTCAGCGCCCAGCACAAGTGCAATGGGTTGGCGAGTGGATGCGATGCCCTCTGCAAGCGTGCCCTCTCCCTCGCCATCAAGCCCGATCAAAAAATAGCCCATCTTTTTAAGATCTTGCATCGCATTACCAAGATTTGGAACTTGAATATAAGGTTGGCGTTCAAGCGCACCGCTGGCTGTTTTGGCAAGCGCACCTGTTTCTGGGGCAGAATGCCTATGGGGAACGATCACCGCGCGTGCGCCCATAACCTCAGCAGTTCGTAAAATAGCGCCGACATTATGTGGGTCAGTCACTCGATCAAGAAGTACGAGCAAATCAGATGTGCCATTTGGATGCAGGTCATCAATCCCGCCCCAATTGAGTACATCAACCTCTAAAACTGCGCCTTGGTGGACGGAGCCTTTATCAATGGGGGGATGAAAGCGATGGGGATCAAAAACTTCAACGGGGCAATTACCGATGACATCTTCGAGCTTGTGATGGGCATTTTTTGTGACCAATAATTTCCGTTTCGAGCGGGCAGGGTTGGCTAGCGCATCACGCACAGCATGAATTCCGAAGAGCCAAATACGGCTATCCATCCGCTTGGTTTTTTCTTTCTCAACAACCCATTCTGGTTTTTTGGCCATGTCATCCTCAATTCTTTTTACCACTTATTCGCTATTGGGTGCAGAAATCAATGGCAAAAGGGTTGACGCGCGCATGTGGTGGATATATTGAGCAAAAATCGCTTTGCAAATCATATCTCTTGGGGAGGTGGCAGAGCGGTCAAATGCAACGGATTGTAACTCCGTCAGGGAAACCTTACGCAGGTTCGAATCCTGCCCTCCCCACCACTCACTTCCAGTATTATATTGAAATATAAACCCTTAGATTTGTCGTGAGTAAAGCACATAAACAATAGCCAAACTCAGTTTGTTAACAAAATGTAGAAGTTGTATCGCGTTTTGAATTGACTCATCTTTAAAGCCAAACTATCACAATTATATCTAGGTCCTCATTGAGGATAATAGGGAATGCGGTTGAAATCCGTAGCTGCCCCCGCAACTGTAAGCGGAGAGTATTTTGAAAATACCACTGAAGCCACATGCTTTGGGAAGGTTCAAAATACGCTCGATCCGTAAGCCAGGAGACCTGCCCAGATATCACCCATTCGATACGCGGGGTGCGTAAAGAAACGGCAGTCCGTAGCGGTGTTTGTCTGCGGAGGTATTCCCTCCATATTGTAAATCTAGGCTCTCAATGAGGGCTTTTGCGACATTGGAACGAACATGAATAAGACTTTGAATTTAACACTTATTGCAACACTAGCACTTAGTGTAACTCCGCTTTGGGCTCAAGATGTCATTGAGCTTGAGGAAATCACATTATCTGCCAATCTTGATGAAATAGAAACCGATCACACGGGCGCGAGTGTGGAAGTTATTGAAGGCGAAGACATTGATCAGGCGCAAAGCCTAACTCTTTCAGAATTTCTAGGTCAATATGCTGGCGTGAGTGTTAACCGCAATGGGCCGATTGGTGGAAATTCGAGCGTTCTTATTCGCGGTGCGCGCCAATATGAAGTTAAAGTGCTCGTTGATGGCATAGATGTTTCCGATCCATCACTTGTACAAAATTATTTTAATTTTAGCGGAATGGGCATGGGAGATGTTGACCGTATTGAAATCGTAAAAGGGTCGCAGTCATCGATTTATGGTGGTTCAGCTGTGGGTGGCGTGGTTTCAGTTACGACAAAAGCACCAGAGGTTAACGGGTTTTCGGGTTCATCGGCAATTGAATATGGTTCGTATAATACTGGTGCTGCATCGCTATCACTCGCGCATGGCGGAAATAATCATTCTGTTGCTGTGACTTACAGCAAAATTATGTCCGATGGTTTCTCGGCTGTTGATGAAAACGATGGCGCGACTGAAGCGGATGGTTTTGAGGGTGATCGTTGGAGCGTAAATGCTTCATATGATGTGAGTGATTCTCTAACGATTGGTGTCTCTGGTTTTGTGGCTGATAGCATTGCCGATACCGATACAACTTACCCCAGTTTTGCTGATGATGATAGCGAGTATTCGGATCAACAAAATGCGGGCCGTGTCTTTTTGAATTATCATACTGATAGCATGGAACATGAAGTATCATTTTCGCGCCTTAACACCGATCGTGAGTTTACAACGGCTTTTGCAAGTTATGGCTATGAGGGGCAGCGTGATGAAGCGAAATATGCAGCTAATGTGAGCGTGAATGAGAATATTCAACTTAGTGGCGGTGTAATTTGGACAAAAGAAGTTTATGACCAATATGGTGACTATGGAATCGCAAATGCTGAAGCTGAAAATCTTGCGGTTTATCTAGGGACGAATATCGCGGTTTCACCTAATCTTGATCTCAATCTTTCGGTTAGAAACGACAAGCATGATAATTTTGGAAGCCACCAAAGTTGGCGCGCTGCTGTTGCATATCGTCCGATCGAAGGTACAGTTGTTCGAGGTGTTGTTGGCTCTGGTTATCGCGCCCCGTCACTATATGAGCTATATGGCGATTATGTTGGAAATCTTGATCTAGAGGTTGAAACAAGCCTGAACTATGAAGTGGGTATTGAGCAAAGTTTAGGTCAAAATGCTAAAATCGCTATGACAATATTCTCGTTGGAAACAGAAAACCAGATTACCTACGATACGACGACATATTCTTATAATAATCTTGAAGGCACGACCAAACGCAAAGGATTGGAGCTTTCGGGTTCGGCTGAATTAACAGATCGTATCAGCACAAATTTTGCATATACATATCTTGATACAGAAGATTCAAGCGGTGCACAGCTCGCTCGTATCCCGAAGCATGAACTGAATGTTGGTTTTGACGCAGAGTTGGCTGAAGGGCTGGTTCTTGGCGTTCAAGGTAAGATGGTGAGTGATGTGGTTGATGATGCCTATGGTACGCCACTTGACGACTACACATTGGTAAATGCACGTCTTGGATACCAAATTGGCGAAGGCGAGGTATATGCTCGTGTTGAGAATATGTTTGACGAGCAATACCAAACGGTCAGTGGATATGGGACTTCTGATCGTGCATTTTATGTAGGTTACCGTGTTAATTTCTAAAAAAATTGGGGCGTGCATTGCGCCCCTTTTATCGGTCTCTATTGTGTTTGCAGAGCCGCCTAAGCGTGTTGTGTCTGTCAATCTTTGCACAGACCAACTTGCCATGACGGTTTCGTCTCCAGAGCAATTGATTTCTGTTTCTTATCTTTCCCGTGATCCGATGAGTTCAGCGATGTGGGAAGAAGCACAAAACTACAATATCAATCACGGGCAAATCGAAGAGCTTGTTTTGCTGGAGCCTGATCTCGTTTTGGCGCATGAATGGACGTCGCCATTATTGCTTTCAATGCTTGAACGTTTTGATATTCCATATGTTCAGTTTTCTTCTGCGAATGCACTTGATGAAGTGTCGCCGCTTATTCTTCAGATGGGTGCAGCCCTTGGCCAAGATAATAGAGCTGCTAATATTGTTGAAAATTTTGAGAATCGCAAAACAGAGTTACTTGCCCAAGTGAATCGGCAAAGCCATAGCCCGCGCATCGCGGCATACGGACCCAATGGATGGGTTGGTGGCGCAACCACCTTAGATGCTGATATCCTTGCCAAGTCTGGCTTTGAAAACATTTCTAGTGAATTTGGTCTTGATGATGGTGGCTTTATGCCGCTTGAAGCATTGGTTATTGCGAATCCTGATGTTGTGCTGACATCAACACCTTGGCCAAAATCATCACGGGGAGAAAGTTTACTGGCTCATCCTGCGCTTGCTGCGGTAGTTGATCATACGGTTGAACAACCAAAATCGGATGCGAGTTGGGATTGCGGCACACCTGAAATTCTTACAGCCCTTAGTCAGATGGTTGAACTATCCAAACAATTTGCAGAAGGGCATAGATAATGCGCATATATAGCCTCTCAATAGGTTTGTTTATCGTCATATGCGGACTTGCTGCTGTGTCATTATTGATTGGGCCTGCTGATATCTCGATTAGCCAAGCGCTTTTTGCGCTTTTGCGTGGGGAAGGTGATGTGTTTGTCATCGTTATGCGTGAAATACGTTTGCCACGGGTTATGTTGAGTGTGCTGATTGGTTTTGCGCTAGGAATTTCGGGTGCGGCCATGCAAGGTTTTTTGCGTAACCCTCTCGCGGAACCGGGCGTTGTTGGTATTTCTGCATCGGCGGCACTTGGGGCTGTGATTGCTCTGCAAACGGGATTTGCGATTGAAGGTAGCCAGTTGCTTGGTGCGCTGAATAAAGGCCGCATAGCTCCAGTCTTCGCTCTTCCAATTGCAGCTATGATCGGGGCATTATTGGCCGCAGGATTGATTCTTCTATTTGGCCACAGTGGTAAAACTGAGCGTTTGATACTGATTGGAATCGGTATTTCCTCAATCGCAGGAGCGTTCATGTCTCTTGTCTTAAATCTATCCCCCAATCCTTTTGCTGCAATGGAAATTATGTTCTGGATGATGGGCTCAGTTGCTGATAGATCAATGCTGCATGTTTGGATGGCATCACCGTTTATTATCATTGGTAGCACGATACTCATTATTCTGGGCCGTAAGCTTGATGCTTTATCACTTGGCGAAGATACGGCTCAATCACTTGGTGTCAATATGAAGGCAATGAGCGCGATGCTGATCATTTCTATTGCATTGATAATAGGCGCTTCTGTTGCCGTGGCAGGTGCTATTGGTTTCGTTGGATTGGTGGTTCCTCATATGCTTCGTCCAGTTATTGGTTCTAAGCCATCAACGCTTCTATTTGCTTCAGGTCTTGGCGGTGCGGCATTGCTCACTTCGGCGGATATTCTTACACGCGTGATCGCACCTGAGCGTGATTTGAAACTTGGGGTTCTTACGGCACT
Source organism: uncultured Paracoccaceae bacterium (assembly GCA_947501025.1). Taxonomy (GTDB): domain Bacteria; phylum Pseudomonadota; class Alphaproteobacteria; order Rhodobacterales; family Rhodobacteraceae; genus CANMUM01. The sequence continues at coordinate 39,692 of CANMUM010000013.1, forward strand.
CATCGGCGCGCCTGTGTTCTTGCACCTTGTTCTTAAATCCAGCAAGCGAGGTTAGATATGCTTTCCGCGCATAATTTATATCTTCAAATTGATAAAAAATGCATTCTAAATGGCGTGAATATATCAGTTGACCGTGGTGAATGCGTTGGGCTTATCGGTCGAAACGGTGCGGGCAAAACATCACTTTTGCGGGCACTGATGGCTATGGATGCCAATGCATCAGGCATTTGCAATCTTTGGGACCAAAGTTCAAAAGATCGGGCGGTCACTGCGGGCTGGCTCGCTCAAGAGCGTTCAGTGAGCTGGGATATGGATGTTGAGCAAATCATCTCATTAGGTCGTATACCATGGCAAGGATTTATGGGGCGCGCGCATAAAGATGATAAAAAATATATTGAATTGGCAGCAAATCAACTTGGGCTTGAATTATTTTTAGAGCGACCATTTCATACACTTTCTGGCGGGGAGCGTGCACGGGTTTTGATTGCAAGGCTGCTAGCGCAAAATACACCATTGGTTATGGCAGATGAGCCGATTGCAGCACTAGATCCCGCAAATCAACTGCAAGCTATGTCGCTGTTTCGAGAGCTTGCCGATGATGGCCGCGCAGTCGTATTTTCTATTCATGATCTTTCTTTAGCAGCACGATATTGTACGCGTCTTGTGCTGATGGATGAAGGGAAAATTGTGGCTGATGGTAGCGCTATGAGCGTTTTGAACGATGACAACCTTGCACAAGTTTTTGGTATAAAAGCCATTCGACAAGACAGCGATCATGGCTTGATCATTCATCCTACCGAAGCATTGGAGACGACCTATGGATAAGTTTGCACAATTATTAAACCTTGGTGGAGCAAGTATGACGGCCATCGCTATCGTCTCAATATTTGCTTTGATGATCATTATTTATAAGCTTGGGCAGTTCACATTGAGAAACTACTGGTTCAAGCCTAACCCTAGCCGAATTGATGTTTTGACGGCTGGCAATGGTTTAAAAGGCTTGGAAATTGCCGCGGTCATCGCACCACTTTTGGGGTTGCTTGGGACGGTTATCGGTATGATCACGGCTTTCCAAACACTTGAGGCCGCGGGTTCAGCTCCAGAAATTTCATTGCTTGCAGGAGGTATTTGGCAAGCATTATCAACAACGGCCGCGGGAATGGTTGTGGCAATTGTTGCAACCGTTTTTCTTGGCCTGTTTGATGACGCGATTGAGCGCATGGCGCAAAAGATAGAACTCGCAAAATGACGAAAGCAAGACGATTCTCAGCTCCATCTCTTACGCCGATGATCGATGTGGTTTTCTTGTTATTGCTTTTTTTCTTATTATCAAGCCAATTTAAAACACAAGAGACATTGCGGATAGCAGTTGCGGGGGAAGCTGCACAAGCGAATGAAGTTGATCTTCAGCTTGTTGAACTTGGTAAGCAGATGCGGTTGAATGGCATTGATGTAACTGAGCATGAGTTCATATCACATCTTGTTGGCTTGCAACCAAATAAGACATCTTTTGCCATTCGAAGTGATCAAGAAGTGACCTATGGTGAAGTTGTCAAAATGATTGATCAAATCCGTTCAATGGGCTTTGAAAATGTTGTTTTGGTTGAGAAACAAAATGAAGACTAAGCGCGCCAAAATTGACCCGATGATCACGATGATCAATGTTGTTTTTTTATTGATCGCATTTTTTATGGTTGGTCAGCTTCAGCAACCTATACCGATCAGCGTAACATTGCCGATCTCAAAGGGCTTAAATGAAACTTCACTGCTGGAGCCCATTTTTATAGATGAGACAGGCAAAATATATTTCCACGACCTGGTAGATGGCGATGCAATAAAGCTTGCTGCGAAGAAACATACTGAAATGCAAATTCATGCTGATGAAAATGCGCCTGCGAATTTGGTGATTGCTGCATGGAAGCGCATTCTTGATGCAGGTATTGTTATTGGAGACATAGGTGTGCAGAAATGATGAAGAGGGTGATTGGTTGCGTTGCGGCATTTGGGTTCAGCTTGATCATTCATGTGGGTCTACTGAATAATTTTGATACAACACCGACTTACATTTCGCAGGTGACGCAAGCCACTCCAGCTGAATTGGACGCAATATCGGCATTTGATCGACTTGATGAAAATCGCAAATCTGCTGAGCTGATCGACGCGGCATCCCAAGCTCTTGCCAGCGAAATTCTGGAAATTGAAACGCCACATATTGAAATACCAAGTCCAAAAGCCATCGAACAGAAAGAGGCGAATGCTAATAAGGCTCCAGATAAGAGTAACGTTAAACCATCTGTATCCAAAACCAATTCTGACTCAAGCCAAGCTAAGCAAAACAAGCCGGTAGCAGCAAACCAAGATTCACAAAACAAGCAGGCTTATAACTCTTTCCAGCCTTCTGTCCGAGATGCATTATTTCGGGTTTTGCGATCGCCAAGAGGTGTTGAGGCTGCGAAGGTGGTTGTTTTAATCAGTTTTAAAAACGGACGGTTTTCATCAGCTAGTATAGAGTCCAGCTCTGGAAATCGTGAATTGGAAAAGGCAGTTCTGTTGGCTGCAAAAAAGGCGCGTTACGGCACCCCGCCAGCTGGCTTTTCAGTAAGCTCACAAACGTTTCGCATTCCAATCCATATCAAAAATTAGCGTTTGGAAACACGCTTATTAATCTCGTCTCGGCAGCGGCTAATCATGAAGTCAATGAATACGCGGATTTTGGGTTCTTGATATCTGCGATGTGGGTAAAGGCAGGCCAGATGTGCTCCGATAAGTTTGTGATCGGTCAAAACTGGAACAAGTTCGCCAGCGGAAATTTGGTGCGCAATTTCAAATTTAGCTTTGTTCACAACCCCGTGCCCGCTTTCGGCCCATTGAGTCAAGACCGTTCCATTGTTGCTATCAAATGACCCTGAAACCTCTAAACGTGTCACGCTTCCATCATCTTCAGCGAAGCTCCAATAATATTCACGCGAACCTGGAAAGCGTAAAAGCAAACAGTTATGATTGCGCTTCAGATCTAATAGATCTTTGGGCTCACCATGTTTTTTGATATATTCAGGTGAAGCGCATAAAGTCCGTTCAATATCGGTGATCTTGTGCATTTTGAGATTGCTATCTGGTAGCTCGCCCATATGAAAGGCCAGATCCATACCTTCTTTGATGATGTCAACTTTGCGATCAGATAGACGCAACCGCACCGATATATCTGGAAATTCCTTGTGAAACTCTGGAATAAGTGGTGCAAGGATGTGGCGCCCAAATCCAAGGGGCGCAGACACAATAATAGCACCTTTGGGATTGTTTGAAATATCAGCAATAGCCGCTTCACTCTCCTCAATCGTGGCGAGTATTTGTTTGGCGCCTTCATAAAATATGCGACCCTGTTCTGTGGGTGCGAGCTGACGAGTCGTACGATTGAACAACCGCACGCCCAGATGTTTCTCAAGCTCTTTTATACGGTTCGATGCCACTGCTGGGGAGACGCGCAAATCACGACCTGCCGCAGAAAGATTGCCGACTTCTACAGTGCGAACAAATACACGGATATTTTCAATATATGACATTTTAAAACCTTTTGGGTGTAATAAATATTTTGAATAATGAGCATAAAGTAACGAATATTACTATAAAGTGAAGCTTATTACTATTAAGTCAGGCAAAATACACGAATGAATATTCACAATTGTAAAAATATCAATTAAGCATGCGCTATCAAATAAGGATATGATAATGGGCTATAAAATTGTCGTTGTTGGCGCCACAGGAAATGTGGGCAAAGAGATGTTGAACATATTGGCTGAACGTGATTTTCCAGTTGCAGAAATCGCAGTTTTGGCTTCGCGTCGTTCTAAAGGCACGGAAGTGAGCTTTGGTGATAAGACGTTGGTTGTTCAAGATCTTGAGCAATTCGATTTCAGCGGATGGGATATTGCCTTGTTCGCAATCGGCTCAGATGGCACAAAAACATATGCTCCAAAAGCTGCGGATGCTGGTTGTCTCGTGATCGATAACAGTTCGCTTTACCGTTACGATAGTCAGATCCCATTGATCGTTCCCGAAGTAAATCCTGAAGCGATTGAGGGCTATAAAAACAAAATGATCATTGCAAACCCAAATTGCTCAACAGCGCAAATGGTTCTCGCTTTGAAACCATTGCATGATCGTGCGCCGATTAAGCGGGTTATCGTGTCGACATATCAAGCCGTTTCAGGAACTGGCAAAGATGCGATGGACGAACTTTGGAATCAAACCAAAGGTATTTTTGTGCCTGGTCAAGAAGTTGAGCCAAGCGTGTATACAAAGCAAATCGCATTTAACGTTATTCCGCATATTGATGTTTTCATGGAAGATGGTTCCACGAAAGAAGAGTGGAAAATGGTTGTTGAAACAAAGAAAATTGTTGATCCTAAAATTAAGGTGTCAGCAACCTGTGTGCGCGTTCCTGTTTTTGTCGGTCACAGTGAAGCGATCAATATCGAGTTTGAGGATTTCTTAGACGAAGATGAAGCGCGCGAAATTCTTTCAAATGCGCCAGGGCTTTCAGTGCTCGATAAACGCGAGGACGGTGGCTATATGACACCGATAGAATGCGTTGGCGATTATAACACATATATCAGCCGTATACGCCAAGACAGCACGATTGAGAACGGTATCAATCTTTGGTGTGCATCTGATAACCTTCGTAAGGGTGCTGCTCTTAATGCAGTGCAAATTGCGGAGCTTTATGTTGAACGTGTTTTAAGCGCATAGGCTTTTCTAAGCCATATGAAAAATTTGAAACGCTCCATATGGGGCGTTTTTTTATGACAGAATCATTCGCAAAGCACCCGTCACGTCACTTCGAATAGAAAGGCGTAACCCAGGTTCATCGCCTGCTTTAAGTGCGCCGATAATGCGGCGGTGCATGTCGATATTGGGCGCACGGTTTTGAGTTTCATAGAGCTTGCGAAGTGTGGGGCCAAGCTGCAACCAAATCGTCTCAACAAGTGCCAGCATGGCCGGGCTTTGCGCGCGCAGATATAGAGCGCGGTGAAATTCTAAATTGCCGCGAATATAAAAATGAGTTTCACCGCGTGAAACACGCTGTTCAATATTTGTGTTGATCGCGGTTAATCGCTCGATAAGGGCATTATGCACACGTGGCAATGCGCGCGAAGCAAGCTCTGGCTCCAATAAGGATCGCAGTGTTGCAAGCTCCTCAACGCGTTCTGGGGTCAATGAGTTTGCGACATAACGGCCTGAATATGTTGAGCGCAGAGCGCCCTCGGCGGAAAGCTTGCGTAAGGCTTCTCTTGCTGGTGTCATAGAAGCACCGAATTTAGCAGCAACACCGCGCAATGTGAGGTTCTCATCGGGTTTTATATCGCCATACATGACGTCATTTCGCAATTGGCGATAAATGCGTTCATGGGCAGGTACGCTCGGGTCTTTAGCGATAATGGGCTTATGCTCTTTCATAGCCTTATTTGTGATCACATTTGAGCAAAGGTCAATAAGGGCGCATCTATTTTAGTACATTTTTTTATGTTTTTCCAAAAGAAATGGATTGGATGCGCGCACCTTCGCGCTTGAGGTAACTGCGGGCGTGCATATGCTCCGGATAAATGTCTTCAACCAATTTCCAAAAGCGATGCGAATGATCCATATGAATAAGATGGGCAACTTCATGGGCAATGACATAATCAAAAACCCAATCAGGTGTCATGATTAACCGCCATGAGAGCATGATATTGCCCTTGCTATCACAGCTGCCCCAGCGTGTCTTCGGATCACGCCAACGGATTTCATTGACATGACTGCCAACCATTCTGGCATAGCTATCGAGCCGATCAACCGCATATAGCCCAGCTTGAGATTTGAATGCAGAGGCAACAGCGCGCCCCGTGTTGGGAGACTTAACTTCAATATCATCACCATGAAAACGCACGCCACGCTTTTGACCTTGAGTCACCGTAAGCGTTTCACCACGGAAAGGAATGGTTGACCCGATTTGAACGTTTTCAACGGGTTTGTAATGTTTGAGCATCCAGCCTTCATGATCATGTACAAATGCTTCAACATCACGAATAGCCATACGACTTGGGTAGCTCACGGCAAAGCCACCATCACGGGCAGAACGGCGCAGAGTTATTCTGCGCGCCCGCGCATTGGGGCGCAATGTGATCTCTAAATCGGGAAGAGCTTGAATGCGAATAAGAACTGCCTATGAACGATGTGACTTGATAAATTCAGTCACTTGCGGATAAATCTGTTCACGCCAGCGCGAACCATTGAAGATACCGTAATGCCCGACCTTGCTTTGGAGCAAGTGCTTTTTATATTTATCTGGTAAATTTGTAACAAGTTTTTGCGCAGCTTCTGTTTGACCAATGCCCGTGATGTCATCGCGCTCACCTTCAATTGTGAAAAGGGCGATATCTTCAATGGCGCTTGGGTTAATGCGGCGGTCACGATAATCATATTCACCAATTGCAAGCAGTTTTCTCTGGAAAACGCGGTCTATGGTTTGGATGTAAAAATCTGCGGATAAGTCCATTACAGCCATATATTCATCGTAAAATTCACGATGCGCCTCGGCGCTTTCGCCATCGCCTTTGATCAAGTGACGGAAATGCTGAAGATGCGCATTGACATGGCGATCCAGATTCATCGACATAAAACCTTGAAGCTGTAAAAAACCCGGATAAACACGGCGCATCATGCCGCGATTGGGGAAGGGGACAGTCATGACAACATTATTTTCAAACCATGAAAGTGGCCGAGAGGTGGCAAGTTCATTTGGCCCCTTGGGATTAACCGACACATCAATTGGCGAACCCATCAATGTCATACTTGCAGGACGAGCAGGATCTTTTTCTTCCGCCATAAGTGATGCTGTAACCATAGCAGGAACACCTGGCTGACAAACAGCAAGAACATGAGCGCGCGCATTAAATGTCTTATGAAGATGCTGCAAAAACTCACGGATGTAATCGACATAATCATCAAGATCAAATGTTCCCTCCGACATAGGGACGTCACGGGCATCGGTCCAATCTGTGATATAGACATCATGATCTTCAAGCATTTTTTTGACAGTGCCGCGTAGCAATGTCGCATAATGGCCTGACATTGGCGCAATAATCAAAACGGGTGGGTCATTGCGTTTCGTGTCTCTTTTGAAATGCAAAACTTTGCAAAACGGTTTTGTCGCAACAACCTCTTCAGTAATTGCAACATCCTTACCATCCACCTGTACAAAAGGGAGATTAAACGCAGGCTTTTCATAACGCCTTGTGGCATCAAGAAACATTTCAAGCTGAGCACTTTGATAGCGCGCAAGATAGTTCGATGCTAATGGATTGTTTGGTGACGAATTAAAGTTATGCGCCCATTTTGCCATTTGGCGCATAGGGTTGATCGCGGCATGTGACATTTCATAAAAATGGTAAAGCATATGTTAATCCTTTTTAAAAGCCTAGCTAGTTTTGTTCGCACTTGCAACATAAATAGCAAATATGTGAATATATATAGTTAATGCAACTCACAAAGCCTATTGAATATCTGATTTGGCTCTTATATTGAGACAATAACCAAAATTGGTTGACCTGTCTTGAAAGCTATGGCAGGGAAGCCGCATATTGACCCAAAATGAGGACTCACAATGACCAAAGCCGAATGGGGCGCCAAACGCCTTTGTCCAAAATGTGCGACACGATTCTATGATTTGACGCAAGATCCCGCGACTTGCCCAAATTGCGATAATGTATTTGAAATTTCTACGCTTTACCAAAGCGATATTCGTGCATCGAATGTGAAAGAAGCGGCAAAGGCAAAAGAAGCCACACCAGATGATATTCTTGATGAGGATGTAGATTTGGTTGAAGATGATGCTGACATCAATGATGAGCTTTTAGAGGACGACGATACCGATACAGTTTCACTTGATGAAATCGCGGATGTCACAACAAATGACGACGAGTAATTCTTGTTGATAATATACCTTGCGCTTGATTTGGTTTTTGATTAAATCGAGCGCCACGGGGCCTTAGCTCAGCTGGGAGAGCGCTTCGCTGGCAGCGAAGAGGTCAGGAGTTCGATCCTCCTAGGCTCCACCAAATTCTAAAACTATTTTGAATAATGTTTTCAGTATGTTAAGCGGTATTTAAATACCGTTTGGCGGTGGTATTGGGGTGTTGAGACCATTTTCGAAGAGGTCCGCCGTCACCACTGTGTCACCAAATACTATCATACTATCGAAGAATTCTGCCGAGCTATTCAGATCCAGGTTGCTTGATGCGTTGTAGTGGGACGGATTTAAACCACCAAAACGAAGATTTTTAGCTAGTCTACTGCTCTTTGCAGGGCAGCTCAAAACTGGCTAAATTGTTCCTAGTGGTTTGATTTTAATAATTGTCGGTCCGTAGTTCCATTTCCTACAAGTACGCACTCCGAGCCAAAGGTTATCCCGCCACTAAAGGTAACGAGAATTTGTTGCTGCAGTTACACTACAATCAATTGCGTTAAAATAGTTTTTTGTGACACGTTTGTATTGTTCGGCGTCATCAGTCCATATGTCGTTCCACGATCCCATTCCGCCAAATACCCAACCTACTTGACAGGTCCTTAGCAAATTTCTCGCTTCAGTGCTTAAAAAGCCTTCAGGTGAAAAATCTGGATGGAACACTTGTTGATCTACGCCTTCAAGTTGTTGATGCGCACGTTCAAAAACCTTTGTCCAATTGCTTAACCTCGCGTCACTTGCTGAAAATTCCGTGATCTCGGTGAGTGCCTCCAAAAAATTTTGTTTGGCAGTTAGCAAATTTTCGTCATAGTAGGGATTAATCTTCAGTTGTTCATAAATGACATGCCAAGGTTTTCGACTTGAGTCATTTTGATCGCCAACCCGCCAAACTGGGTGAAAGCTATGTAGATACTGATTGGCATCAAAAATATCGATTGTCCAATAATTGCCACCTCCGACAAAGGCCACGGAGGTCTCAGGGCCAAGATTTCGATTTGAGGGCGGCTTGAGTGATGATAGCATCACACATTTAACTTTCATTTTTTTCAGAGAATTAATCCAGTCAAATGGGTTACGAAAAATTTTTCTTCGTTCAACCCGCCTCTGAAAAAAACTGGCTTTTTTCTCTCCAAAAAATTCGACGGATTTACAAAATTTGAACGCAGAGTTTTGCAAAAAATCTGCGTCAATTTTACCGTCATGAATTGCGGTCTGGGCGTGCAATACCAAAGTAACCGCTTGAATAATTTCGCCGTTCATATTAATGTCTCACTAAACACTTCTGATAACCATAACAGGGACGTTAGAGCGCAGGGATTGTAATTTTGATATTATTTTTTCTCCATTGCCATCGGTTAAGTGCATATCTGTAATCAAACATTCAATTTCACAGGAACCTTCAATCGCCTCATTAACCGAAGCTGTTTGTCGTATAAACTGTATTTTGCTTGTTAAATATACTGTGCCATTTATATATCATGTTGGGTTTGTATAAGCTCACGACAACAGGTTTTTCTCATTTTGGATATGACGGGCGATCATTCTTTTAACAAGCTTGCCGTGATTTGCTATAAAACGAGCTGGCTTTGGATTAACGATACCATCCTTGAACTCAGGGAATAGTGTAATAATCTCTTCGCGAGCCTCTTGGCTAACAGCCTGCAAAGCTTGCTTGCCTGGCAGTAGGCTTTCAGCAATAATGCCATTCGCAAAGACAAGCTCGTGTTGATCAAACAAGATGTGGAAATAATCAACTTCATTGACATCCGTGATCACTTCAATTCCATCAATGCCAACCAATTTGTTCGCTGCAACCAATACTTCAGCTGTGTCAAAAATACGCTTCGCAATTTTTGAGCTGATTAAAATGCGGTGCTGGGGAGAAACCATAAGATCTTTCTCTGGGAATCCCCATCCAAGTGCGCCTTTGCGAATGCGAATTGGGTAAAGTTCTGGATTTGTGAGTAAGCCCGCTGAGTTCACATGGCGGGAGCCAATCCAGCGAATTTCTTGCAAGCCATTGTCAAATGTCTCAACCAAATCACCAACCTTGAGATATTCGACATTTTTGGAGCCAGATTTTGTTTCAATCAATGTGCCGCTCGCAAAACATACAAGCGTGGCGTCAAACGACACATTGTCGATCACAGCGTCGTGGGCGGTGGGATTGACTGATGTGTCCGTGATGCGGATTGTGTAATCGTTTGATTCGGCCGTAAACGTGGTCTGGACCGTTGTTCCTGCAGTTGTTACCGATTGCGAAAAAACGACCGTGCCATCCCCATCGAGAATTTCGACAAAAACACTTACGTCTTGTCCCGCCCCGGCTTCGTCATAGTCCATTGAAAAGGTAGCAGTATCTCCAATTTTGACACCAGTAATAGACTGCTCAATTTGGCTTCCAGTGTCGGATTCAGTGCGGTTAAAACGCACTTGGTCGTTAACCGCCTGAACCTGTTCGTCGTCTGTTTCTGTGATAGTCCAACTGGCTGGATCAAGCCCGCTTCCGTTACCTCCGTCAGTTACCGTCTCCGAAAAGTCACCATTTATAATAAATTCAACCATTTTATACCCTTTCTAAATCTTGAGATATTCGACAAAATCCTAAAACCTTATGTTTGTCTTAACAGCTAATCTTATCGCGTTATTTATAGCTTAAGACTAGTGTTAAATAAACTATATTTTTAATTAAATTCTATCTTTAATTATTGGATTTGGGCTTGATGTTCCTTATGGAATCGCCCTTAAGGCCATGGTGTTTGATGAGGACGAATGTGGTTGTATTGCTTGAGGTATTGATTAATGGTTGTGTGAGTTTTCCTTGTTGTGATGAAGCCGTTTGCGTTGAGGACTTCATGGCGTAGCGTGCGATTAAAGCGTTCATTGTCACCCATCGTCGGGTAAATGATTCACGGGATCGTTTACTTTTCCTCCTTTGTGCCATGGTGAGCCTGGATAAATATGAATGGGTTTTGACAAAGAGGTTCGTTGTAACCAGAAATATTTGGGCTCTAACTTCTATTATTTAGCTCTTTGATGTAGTCCATTAATTGTTTTACACGCCCATGTATAAGTTTTTGTTTTTTATCTCTACTTATTAGGGATGATAATCTCCTGATTTGTAAGCGTTGCAACTGACCCCCTATTTAGGGGATTTCTGTGATGGAGCCTAACATATAATATAGCCTCCAAAGCGGAGATAACATGAATATTCAAACACATAGTTCAGGAGATGTAAAGAAAGCGCCTGTAGCGCTGGAAGCGTATGGCTTTACGATTCCTTTGATGAATGGCGGGCATCGCATTTGGCCACCGAAGTTCAAGCGATATATTGTTGAGGCTATTACAAAGGGTGAATTGGATGCCAATGATGTTTCCAAAAAATGTAAAATTTCACGATCCGTTCTGGC
>CANMUM010000014.1 GCA_947501025.1 uncultured Paracoccaceae bacterium
ATCATTGGCACGCTTCACATAGTGCATGCTTGAGCGTAAAACACCCAACACAGCACATGCCTTTCCCTCAGATGCCCACGTCTTTTGGCGTATATGAATAACAGTTTCGCGTTGATCCGTTACGCTCAGGCCAGCAGTTTTATCTGGGGCTTTAAATAATCAAGGCTCTTTTTCAAAATCAATTTATCAAGCTCCAGATCCGCAAAAATACTCTTCAATCGCCAGTTCTCTTTTTCCAAAGCCTTAAACTCCGTAAGCTTGGCGCGAACCATCCCATCGTAGCGCTTACGCCAGCCACAATATGTCTTGTCTGGAACACCCTTTTTCAAGATAAATCATCCCCCAGATCATTTATTGAACGCTCGAACCTCGACAGGCGCTCACAACATCCAAACCGCTATTACAATGAAACTCAAACTCTCAAATTAAACGCAGTATATCTTCTTCACTATATCTCTTTCACGCCATAATCCTATCCTAAGAATAAAAGAGCTTTACAAAAATTATGGCTAAGGGTTAAGGGATAAAAACAACACTTCTCAACGAGTTCAGTTAGTATCTCGCTTATCTCCTCTCCGTCGATACCGCCTTGATCTTGGTAAATGTTGCATATTTCGGGAATCGCGCCCATAGTTTTTTGCGGCTTTGGGGCATATGTGCAGCAAACGCCCGATGAGACGTATGAGCGCGATGGGTCCAAAGCGCGGTCGAGAATAAGTCGAAGAGCCAATAAGTGAGTACGAAAACTTGCAAAACTAAAACGGCATCTTGCGCTACTATATCTCGAATCGAATTATCAGAATCAAAGACCCAAGCGGATGGCAGCTACCAGCAAACGATATTGAAAAACAGATGGCTGAGTTGGTCAAGACGCATTTGAAAAAAACAATCAACCAAGATCGATGCATTTTCTTACGCAGGCGAGTTCCTTTCCATGGAAGAAATTATTGCTAAGATCAAGCGCCTCGACCTAACACCGGCCCAAATCAAAATCACGCTTGATGAACCCCATCCAAGTGCTACCATCATCGCGTCGCTTACTATCCGCAAGCGTGGTGCCGAACGTAAGCTGATCATAGGCGAATATACCGCGAAACCCGACGAACATCTGCTCGCCAAGGCGATTTATGGCTCAGCGAAATCAAAGCCGGCAAAGCCATCCAAGCCCTTCTCAAAGAGCACAAAATCAAACCCGAATATTTTCGGCGGCACCTCAAGCTCGCATTCCTCTCACTGAAAATTCAGCGCGTGATTATCAAAGGCAATCAGTCAGGTCACATTGACCTATCTCGTTAAGCTCACAGACTTGCCAAGTGATTGGCGTCAGCAGGAAAAACGATTGGGTATCTTCTAAGCGCCCCGTTTCCTGCCGAGCTGTAGTTTCCAAAAACCGTGCGCTAAAAACACCCCAAAGAGACAAAGCGGGCAAAGCCGCCTATAACGTGACATAGAATCGTCTCAACAAAACACCTAACTCCACAACCCACCGAAAACAGACAGAAAATCCGGTGAGAACATCACTGAACAACGTTGAGAGAAAATACTGGCTGGGGTGGTAGGATTCGAACCTACGATCTTCGCTACCAAAAAGCGCTGCCTTACCACTTGGCCACACCCCATCAGTGGCGCAGTTATTATCGCCATTCTTTCACATATTCAAGAGCAAGATAGATAAAATTGACAATTATTCCCTTAAACAGAAACTTGCTCTCGAATGACATCGATTGTCATTGCAATAAATAGATAAAGCCCGAAAAATATGACGAATGCCATCATCGATGTCGTTAATTTTTTTGGATATAATGGTTCGAATGAAGCGGTTGGTGGAATGGCCTTTGTGATATATTTCTTTTGTTCAATATTTTTAGCCTCAGCGGCTTGGAGTAATGAGCGCTGTGTTTCGAGCAATGTTACTTTCGAAGCGACATCTGCCTCGGCAACCAACATCTTTTGCCTAACAACAGCTAGAGATTCACCTGCTTCATTCTCAGCTAAAGCGCTGATGTTTAACTCTTCAATTTTAGCCTCAATAGCTGCAATATCGTTTTTAAGTGCATTGACACGTGCTTGGTTTGGGTTTTGATTTAGCAATAATTGATCGAGCGCAATTTGTTTTTCGTTCAAAATCACTGTCTGTTGCCCAATAATCCCAATGATGACTTCTGTATCAGCGACTGCGCTCACAGTAGATTGAGAGCTTTGGATTTCAATGAGTTTTTCTTGTGCAATTTTTAGATCGAGTTCGGCTGTTTCATAGGCCTTGCGCGCGCTTTCTAATTCATCACCACGCACTTTTGTTAATTCAAGATCAAGCTGATCTTCAGCGTATCCGATCATAAGCTCAGCAACTTCAACAGTTGTTTCAGGATCTGGAGCCTTGATTTCAATCCGAAGAACTTGGTCGGTCGTATCGTAAATTGAAATGGCATATTTTTTAAAAATTTTATATCGATCTTCTTCAGATGCATCATCAGCTAAGCGCTCAAAACGATTGATGTGATCACCTGAAAATTTTCCAGGAAAATCATAATCGTTTTCGAGTTTTAAAAATAGGTCACGGCTTTCAAGGTAATTTTGAACCTTTATAGCATCGAGATTTCCACCGCCAATAGGTGAGTTTTTAAATATATCTGAGATACCTCCTGCAGCAGCACTACTGGCTTCTTCGATGCTTAATATTGATTTTGACGTAAAAAGTGGTGTTGCAACATTATAGAGATAATATGTGGTCGCGAGAGTTGGGAATGCGACATACATAAAGAAACGGCGCATCATTTGACGAATGCGGGAATTCCGTTTTTTTGTCATTCGCGCTTGCAGTTTATCAATCTCAGCTTGACGCTCTTTTTTTGAAAGAACGGCTGGCAGATTTGATTTCTTTGCTTGTTCTGTAGGCACCTTGGCTGGTTGAGTTTTAGCAATCTCTAGTGATGTGGATGCTGTTTCAATGAGTGATGGCTCATTAGCATCAATTTTTACGCCTTTTTCAGCGAGCATTTTCACAGCTTCCACGCCATTTTTCGGGTTTAAGCCCATACGGCGAGCTTTTCTGCGCGCATTGCGGAGCTCTGCTGCAGAAAGCTGAGGCTCTGTCGGCTTGGCGCTTGAATCTTTGTTATCCGGTCCAGTCATAGAGTTCCCTTGCTTCGTCTATATTGTCAAAGAAATGCAGTTGACCATCTTTCAGTACGGCGGCTTCCTTGCAAAAATTGCGAATTAAATTTTCATTATGAGATACTATCACAACAGTCGCATGCTCTAATTTGTCAGCTAATAGGGCTCCTGCGCGTTGGTTGAATTCAACATCAGTTGTCATTGGCAGTGATTCATCAATCAGATAAATATCATAGTCTAGCGAAAGCAATATCGAATATCGTGCTCGTTCAGCCATGCCAGTTGAATATTGCCTCATCGGTCGATCGAAATATTCTTCAATTCCTGCGATATATCGACATCTTGCCTCAACGGCATTCGGATCCATATCATGCATTCTAGCTAGAATTCTCACATTTTCAGCGGCAGAAAGTTTCTTTCCAAAGCCACCAATAGGTCCAAGCGGAAAGGAAACTTTGCAATGCCGAAAAATCTGACCTTCATCAGGCTTTTCATTGCCTGCCATCATGTTGATAATAGTTGATTTCCCCGAACCGTTTTTAGCAAAAATTCCCAAAGAAATACCAAGAGGAATCTGGAACGATTGATCATTGAGTATGACTTTTCGTTTTTTTCCAGTCCAAAAGGATTTGCTAACATTACGGAATTCAAGCATGATTTATTCTGTGGCCCTTACCTTAAGTATGCGCGCAGTTGCTATCGCAAGGATCGCACCAGCGAAGCTGAGTAATGCCCCCATCTTAGCGGCGTCTTGAACCTCAACTGAACCCGTTTTAAAAGCTGCAACGGCCACGAAGAGCGATACGGTAAATCCGATGCTGGCAATGAC
This sequence comes from uncultured Paracoccaceae bacterium, assembly GCA_947501025.1. Classification (GTDB taxonomy): domain Bacteria; phylum Pseudomonadota; class Alphaproteobacteria; order Rhodobacterales; family Rhodobacteraceae; genus CANMUM01. The sequence goes on from CANMUM010000014.1 coordinate 3,944, forward strand.
ACCAACGATGAATAAATCTCGCATATCCATTCCTTCTGGAAGCCCAAGCTTCATTGGTACAGCCGCGATCCAGCCCATGAGGAAAATGCCGAGTGGTTTACCGATGAGCAACCCACCAAGAACAGCCCAAGTCGCAGACCCCATAGATGTAAAGGCAACGCCAGCATTACATAGACCAAATAGGAAGAGAACGATTTCGACAGGCATTTTGAGAGCGTGCTCGATTGTATTGAGCAGATCCGTCAAGTGACGTTCGGCATCGGCAAAAATACCAAATGCACGATCTGCATGGGGAATGGCTGGAATTATGGGAAGGAGACCAAGGGCAGGGTGAATGCCCGCATTTTGGAAACCAAACCAACTGATCAAACCGCCGACCACATAGGGCCAAACACCAAAACGTTTGCGCATTGCCGTTGAATGAGGGCGCTCCTGGTTGCCGCGATCTTTGCGGCGTGGGAGTTCGTTGAAAATCATGAAGACCGCAAAAGCCGCGCCAAATGACATCAACAACCAACCTAGCTGCAATGGCGCTTGTGGGTAGGCAACCGCGAGAATAATGAGACCTGCAGCATCATCAGCAATGGCAAGCAACAACAAGAAGCGAATGGCTGGATGCCCCGCGCCAAAAATAACTCGGCCAACAAGATATGAGAATGCAATGTCAGTTGCCGTTGGAACGGCCCAGCCGTTTTTGAGCGCATCATAAGTCGTAGACCCAAAGGCAGCAGCGATAACGAGATAAATAAGTATAGGGCCGAGCATGCCGCCAATTGTGGCAATAAGCGGAGCAAGCGCTTTTTTCCCTCGAAGAGATCCATCCTTTAATATTACCGCTTCCCATACTTCTTTACCTGCCATCGCAAAGAAAAGGGCCATAAGGACATCATTGACAAGGTAATGAAGGGTAAGGGTTCGATATTCAAGAACCCCAGAAGCATCGTAATGGGCATGGCCAATCCATTTATTATGATCCCAGATTACAAACTCTACGATTGCTTCATAGCTATGATGGTCGATATTAGCCCATAACAGTGCGATAATCGCGCCGATAACGAGCAATAATGAGTAACTTGATAGAAAATTCCAAACCCGATACAAAACATTCTCCTGATATTTTATGTTTATCTATATTGTTACATATTGAATTAGTGTATCTCACGCTTGAAAACAACACTAAGTCTTATGATTGCATCAATATATTACAAAAGGATTTAAGTTTTGACAAACGAACTGGATATGGAACCGAATGCGATCTCAAAAATGTTATTTGAGCCCATTCTTGTTCCAACAAATGTCTCAGAAAATGATGATATTTCATTATTGAAATTTCAATTGGAAGAGGCGGAACTTACGGTGGGATTTTCATCAGTTCTGAATCTCGCGCGTTTTTGCGGGGAACAAACCCATTACGTTGAAACGAGCGCAGCGGAGCTTTTTGGTCAATTGATTGCTTCAGGGACCTGGTTCGGTTTTGATTTTGAGGGTGAAACTGGTAATATTTATGATACAGAAACCTTGTCTAGTTTCCTCAAACATCTTGAAACCGATTTAGAACTATCTGCATCTGAAAAAATCGAATTCAAAGCACCGAATTTTACCGAAGCATTCCGCGCAAGATTAATTCATATGCTTTCTGAGTTCGCTTTAGATATACAGATTGGGGTGGCAGAGGATATCGATGGGCAACTTATGCTTGCATTGCTTAAGGAAGACATGAAAAATGAATTCAGCCTACTTGCCAAAACCCATCAATTCGTAAGCAGTGAACAAGAACGTGCCCAGATTTCAATATTAACATGCGAAAGCTTTGAAGCTCTTGGAAAGAGTTTTATAGAGAATGTTGAAATCATCTCAGCGCCTCAAAAAGCTCCCGAACCCATCAAACCCCCAAATTTGCGTTATTAATATCCTTGATTGCGATCAACAAGATGCAAAAGCTCATCACCGTTTTTTAAACGGATGAGATTATCGGCAATGGTGTCACAGGCCGTTTCGACACGTGATTTAGCAGCTATATGGGGTGTAATAAGAATATCGGAGCGCGCCCAAAATGGGTGATTCTTTGGAAGTGGCTCGATTTTGAAGACATCGAGAACTGCTTTACGAATTGCGCAGTTATCAAGAGCGTCAAGCAATGCATCTTCATCGAGCAATGCCCCGCGCCCTGGGTTCATCAATGTCGCACTTGATTTCATTGCAGCCAAAAATTGCTTATCAATAATATCGTGCGTTTTTGAGGTTGCGGGCAATAATGTCACAACATAATCACATTTCCCAAGCATTTCATAAAGCGCATCTTGTCCATGGAATGTAGGGAAGTCGAGTTGTTTTGCGGTGCGCGCCCATCCCAATACTTGAAAGCCAAGGCTGGAACAGGCATTGCCAACTGCTGTACCCAGATTGCCCGTCCCAATGATGCCAATAGTGGTATTGCGTGCAAGGGGAAGCCATTCGCTATCATCCCAATTGCATTCATCTTGACGTGTTTTATATGTAGAAACCGCCAATTGATCAGCCAAAACATGACCCAGAACATATTCGCGCATACCCTCAACAAGCCCCGCATCGACCATACGCGCCAAGGGAGCTTTGAGAGTTTTATTGCCCTCAATACTGTCGACGCCCGCCCAAATTGATTGGACAAGTTTCAGATTTTCAAAAGGTTGAAAATTTTGAAGCGAGCTGCTCGGCTCATAAATAATGACATCCACTTCTTTAGGGGCCGCATTTTTGAGAAATTGAAATTCTTTCAAAGATGTGCGTGCCGAAAGCTCTTTGATATAGGTTGTCACTCGATCTTCATGTGTTGAAATGAGAACTTTCATTGATTATCTCCTCGCGGTCGATGAATATAAGCATTCTGTGCAAATCCGATGCCGATACATAAAACGAGCATTGCCGAGCCCCCATAAGAAATAAAGGGAAGCGGCACACCGACAACAGGCATCATACCCATGACCATGGCCATATTGATCATGTAAAAGAGAAAGAACATCACACCAACGCCACCTGTGACGAGCGCTGCATATCGATCGCGTGAACGAATGGACATATATCCCAATGACAGAGAGATTAGCCCAAATACACTCAACAAGAATACAGTGCCCACATATCCAAAATTTTCGGCATAGGATGTGAAAATAAAATCAGTATGGTTTTCAGATAAAAAGTTGAGACGGCTTTGGGTGCCTTGCATAAATCCTAGCCCTTTAAGACCGCCTGAACCCAGAGCGATTTGTGATTGAATGATTTGCCAGCCATCACCTGTTGGGTCGCATTGGGGGTCAAGAAATGTATAAATCCGATCATATTGATATGGCTTGATCATCTTTTGGCTTAGAGGTTCAAGGCTTTGACCAACACCAGAACCAGCAAAGCTCACCAGCCATTCGGGAATAGGTTTTTCCTCAAGTCTGCATGCACTATTTTCTGAATGAGCAACAAGCCCCACGCCCACAATGGCCATAAGGAATATTCCAAAAACGATACCGCTCGCGTAGTATCCCCAATGAACGCCCGCTAAAAACAACACTCCTAGACCACATAGAAGGATAAAGAGTGACGTTCCCAAATCGGGCTGCAATACGACCAATGAGGCAGGGGCAAGCATGATGAGAAGTGCAGGCAGGACATAAACTGGATTCGAAATTTTCTTTGGGCTTAGAATGGAATAATAGTTCGCAAGCATGAGAATAATGGCCATTTTTGCAAATTCAGATGCTTGTAAACGCATTGGCCCAATATCGACCCATCTACGCGAACCATTCACCTCGATACCAAACATGGCTGTGTAAATGATCATAATGAGTGTTGCGATATAGATCGGGATTGAACAATATTTCCAAAATTTTGACGGCATAAATGCAATGAAAAATATCAAGAATACACCGATGCCAAAACGCTGGGCTTGTCCAACTGCCCATTCATCGGCATCGCCATTGGCAACGCCATAAAGCATTAAGACACTAATGGAAACAGCAACACATACCAACCCAAACAAAACCCAATTGAACGCTATGATTTTGCGCCAGCCTTTTGGTATGTTATCTGTGGGGTTGCTAAACATGTTTTCGCTTTTTCTTTTTGTAATACCGATCAGAAATGCTTAAGACAATATCAGCAAGAATGGAATAGGCGGAAATATGTACAAAGTTATCGGATCATTTAGAACGCGTACACAAAGAGTGCTGTGGGCGCTGGAAGAAATGGGCATCGCCTATGATTGGCTTGATGCAAGGCCGCAATCTGAAGATGTGCGTTCGGTATCTTCGGCAGGTAGAGTGCCTGTGTTGGTCGTTGATGAAGAGATATTGCTCGATTCCGAAGCAATACTGAGTTTTCTTTGTGATCGCCATAAACGTCTTGGATTTGAAGCGGGTTCAATTGAACGCGCAAGACAAGACGCTCATCTAGCTTATGCGAATGAATTCATTGATGCACCACTTTGGATGCGGGCACGAACCAAAAGAAACACAGATCTTGTCCCTAAAGAGCTGCAAATCTCTGTTGAAAAAATACTTCATCAAGCATGTGAAAAAATTGGCGAAATAACGGCCGGAGAGACATTCTTGATGGGTCAAACATTCACTATTGCTGATATATATACCGCCCATTGTTTAGGCTGGGCAAAGGGTGAGGGCTTCAAGCTTTCCAAAGAAGCGCTATCATATTATCGCCGCTGTTATGCGCGACCAGCAGCGAAATCTATGCGGGAGAAATATGCATGAAACTTGCACGCAAAATCATGAAAGTGACAGGAAAAGATCGCGTAAAATTTCTCAATGACCTTTTAACGATCGAGATTACATCAGATATGCATATTCGTTACGGTGCGCTTCTCTCGGCACAAGGAAAAATACAATCAGATTTGTTCGTGTGGGCTGAGGAAGATGCTTTAAATATTGACTTGCCAGAAAGCCAATATTCATCAATCAAAGCCAAGCTTTCAATGTATAAATTGCGCGCTGATGTTGAGTTAACTGATATGGATATTGAGGCTCATCAAACCAAAGAAGGCTTTGTCGATCCCCGAAACCCAAATTTAGGTTGCCGTTTTTATGGGGCATTTGCAGGAAAAGATATAAGCGAGGACGCGTTTTTGGCTTTACGTGTCGACAATCTTGTGCCCGAATTTGATATAGATTTTTCGACGAATGAAGCCTATCCAATTGAATGGCGATTTAGTCAGATGGGAGGGATTGATTATAAGAAGGGATGTTATATCGGGCAAGAAATCGCGGCCCGCATGCGGCATAAAACCGTTCTGCAAAAATCAATTTTAGCCGTTCAAATTGAAGGTGACCCAAAAGAAGAAACGCAAGTGATGGCAGGGGGCAAGGTCATCGGTAAGCTTCTCTCTATCTCTGAAGACAAGGCCATGATCTTTGCAAAATTATCAGCGGTTCAGCCCATAATGAATGTTGGGGACGCGCGATTACCCCTTAACGATTAAGCGTAGCTTTTCAGATATATCGGCGCCAGCAGCAACGATTTCACCATGCTTAAATGGGTTTTCTTCGTTTTCATATGAAGTCGTAAAACCACCAGCTTCACGCACAAGCAATTCACCCGCAGCGATTTGGAATGTATCGAGATGCTTGCTGAAATAACCATCAAAACGCCCAGCAGCCGTATAAGCAAGCTCAAGTGACGCACAACCTAGGCGACGAATGATGGCTCCTTCGGCGATTGTGCGGGCTGTGGATTTAAGACCCATTTGGAATTCCTGCTTGCCTGTATCAGGTAAATTGGTTGCAAGCATCATATCTGAAAAATCAGTGCGACCCGAAACGCGCATACGGCGTTCGTTCATCCATGCGCCCGCACCTTTTTCTGCCACGAATAATTCAGACTTAATTGGATCATAAACCGCTGCCGCAATGATTTGCCCTTTGTTTTCAAGGGCAACAGAGATTGACCAATATGGAAGTGCGTGCACAAAATTATCTTTTCCATCCAGTGGATTGATAATCCAATAGCGCGTTGGATCACTGCCATCGACACGGCCGCCCCACGCGCTTTCAACGCCGTAATTCGGACGACCTTCTTTAAGAATCTCCTTAATGATTTTTTCGGCAGCAGATTCGCCCTTATTTACAAAGTCCAAAACGCCTTTGCGTGAGGCTTGCAAATTCTCAACTTCGAGATAATCACGCATCAAATTGCGTGCGCCCGCACGGACGGCTTTTATCATGAGTGTAAGATTTGCGCTTTGGTCAGCCATGGAGTGCTCCTATTTCAAAGGCTCTATAGCTTGCTTTTGTTCAAAGTCCAAGTGCGAAATGAGATTTAACTGGTCTGATTTTGAGTGTCGGGTGATTGTGAAATTTCAGCAGTTGAACGCGTTTCTTGAGAGGTGACTTGGTCATCATCGGTTTGCTCATCAATCCAATCAGCGGCTTTTTCAAGTATTTCTCGAGCTGTGTATTTTGGCTTATGGATCGGATCGATTGCGCGGACTATTCGCGCCGAGTTTGCAAGGGGAGAGATGACGCCTTTGGACATCATTTCACCGAGCATCATTTTGGCTTGTGATTGAGGGATGGCCATCTTTCTTGCCAGATCAACAACGCTTAAACTGGCGCTGGTACGGGCATGAAAAACACCTATACCATACATATAGCGATTATAGCCGATTGTCTGCGCCGCTGTGCCGCTCAATGAACCCATAGGGACGAGTGGAGCTGCTCCCATGGCTGCGAGGGATGTAAGAAAATGACGCCTATGCATCATATTCTTCTTCTTCAATTGCCGCTTCATTTTCTGTGGCCTCAGTGAGATTCTTTACAGTCTTACTGATATTTTTTGATTGATTATCAATGGCTTGAATTATTTTTGTGGGTGATGTGCTTGGCGCATTTGGGAACCAATTTGGCTTCACGGCATTGAGAATTCCGCTTGCAGAAAAACTGTTTGAGATCATGCCTTTTCGAGCTAAATCGCCAATGATGACTTCGGCTTGTGGGGCAGTGAAATGCATCGCCTTTTGGAACTCAGCAATCGAGATCGCGCCTTTTGAACGCACAACGGCAAGGGCGTGGCCGAACATATGATGATTATATGCCGCGCCTGTTAACGGAACGGTGCTGGCGGATGCCGTGGACAAAGTGGGTATTGCAGGCGCCATGCCAAATGCCCCTAGAATCTGTAAAAAATTGCGTCTTTGCATAGAGTAAATATGGGTATGATTTCGGTAAATTGCGAGCCTTATAACGGAATTGTTAACGGGTGCAATTTACCAAATATTCATATACCGTAATCGCACGGTAATTGGGCGGTAATCGGCAGGTATGATTTTGAGATTTTGAAAATAGAGTGGAGAGGTTAATTGTGAAAGTTCAGTTGAAAAATCTGATTTTGTAATTAAGAATTGTTCAAAGTGATAGGGATCAGCATGGAAGAAATGCAAATTGAATTTAATCGGCCAAAAAAATACAAGCTTATAAAAAGAATAGGTAGCGGTGCTTGTGGAGTGACGGTTCATCTGCATGACGAAGAACTTGATATTCAGATAGTAGCAAAAAAATTCAAGCCAATTATTGATAAAAACACTGATTTAGTATTTTTCTTAGAGTTGTTAAATAGGTTTAAACAAGAAGCTCGAATTTTATTTCGTGTTAATCACCCAAATATTGTACGGGTGTTTAACTTTTATAACTACCCTGATGATGACACAGCATTTATTTTGATGGAGTACGTAGAAGGCGAAAATATTCTTGAACACATCGAAGCGCATCCAAATGATGCCGCTTTGATTTTTGAAAAGACAGTAAGTGGGTTTGCACATCTTGAAGAGCGACGTGTATTACATAGAGATATTCGGCCAGATAATATCTTGATTGGAAGTAATAATGAGCCAGTGATTTTGGATTCGGGAAAGTGGACATGACTGCGATTGAAGAGCAAGGTAAAAGTATTTCTTTAAATTGGTGGTGTGATACTCCAAATGAATTTGAAAAATCAGTTTATGATAAATGTACCGAAATATATTTTATAGGAAAAATTTTTGAAAAAGCTATTAAGGATTCTAATCTTGGAGAGTTTAAATATTTGGCACTGGTTCGCGAAATGTGTAAATTTGATCCAGCTGAAAGAACCAATAGTTTTAAAGAAATTCAAAATAAAATAGCAAATGACCAATTCGCAGAATTGGAGTTTCATGAGAATGAGATTAAGGCATATAGGGATTTTGCAAATAGTTTGACATATGCGCTTGGTAAACTTAATTACGATTCATCCTGCCAAACAGATTACGGTATAATTGTTCCTAAGTTGCAGGATTTGTATAAATCCTCAATGCTGGAAGAGTACTTTCCAGATACCAATAAAGCGCTAAACATCTTTATTAAGGGAGGATTTTCATATTATAAAGATAACAGAATCGAAATTTCAAAAATTAAAAGCTTTTTAAATTTGCTGGAAACTGTTCCTCGTGAAAAGCAGGATATATTGTTACTTAACCTAGAAACTCGCATTAACGCTATAGCACGAAAGTTACCAAAAACTCTAAGTGACTATGATGATGAGATTCCATTTTAGGCACCATGCCCTGTACCATTTATTCATTCCATCAAATTACAAAAAAGCTAGATCACGGGCGCTGCGCGGGGATCAATGTCATGTTTGATACATAATGCATTTAGGAAGCTGTTTTCGGGCAAATCGCCACCCGGGAAACGGCGCCTCAGTTTGCGTCTTAACAGTGAGCCAAATAAATGGACGGATAAGCAGTCATCAGGAATTTGGCGCTTTATTGCCATTTGCCGTCTAAAGACTTGGTTTATGGAGAAACCTTCCAATGGATAAAGGCTTTCTTTGGGCAATTGTTTGTCGATTTCTCCAGATTTTTTTAAAAAATAGGTGAGAGCAACAGGCCCCCAACTCCACATTGGCATATCGCATATATGTGCGTTTTGCTGTGATAGCAAAAAAGATTTTTGACGATCTGCACGATTTTGAAACGGCCAATTTTCGGGGAATTTGGGATAAGGGCTTTGTACAAAATCGATATATTCTCTTAGGCCCTCGGAGTCTTTTGGCAATACCAAAACGCCTGTAGCCAAGCGCGTTGGCACATCACCTGCGAAGATATAATCGAGCTCAGGGAATTTTTGCCAAGCATAGGCATCGCAATCCACCCAAATGGCGCCCGTTTTTACAATCATGTGGAGACGGAATTTGTCAGAAAATACAGCCGCATGACCGCGGGCTTTAAAATCATCAAAGATCTCTTGCGGAAGAATGTCTCGCCCGTCTTTTATAGTGACATTTTCGGGAACGCCTTCAAGTGGTTCGTAAGTATATATGCTCGTTGGGTGACCAAGATCAGCGAAAGATTTGAGGCATAATTGTTCAAGAAAACTTAATCGTGGCCCCATCCAATATGATGCGATTTCGCGGAGTTGGTTTGATGATGCTGTGTCCATTTATTTTTTTCTTGCCAGTTTTTGCATGTTAATATTGTGCAGTTTTGCAACTTTCCACATGAAGCTTCCCTTTAATGCACGTCTTCTGAACCAGCCCGGGCGCACTTGCGAACACCAAATGTGCAATGAAAGCGTGTCTTCTGTAAAGCGGTCTTCGACGTTAATTAACGGATCCCAAAAACAATCGCTGAGATTAAAATGCACAGGGTAAAGCGCTGAGGGAGGCAGCTGATGAATAAGTTCGCCTGTTAAATCTAAAAAATGGGTGACTGCGCGCGGGCCGTATTTCAAAATGGGGTGCGCTTTTTTTTCTATAAATGCATCAACTTCTGGATCGACATCGGTAATCAAACCGAGCGATTTAAGCGCAAATTGGTGAAGGAGTTCGAGCGCGGGAGAGTTTTGCGGCAGTCCAAATACGCCATTATTGAGATTTCCAGCTGAACTCGACTCCAGTTTTTCAGGTGCTTCAGTTGCAAAAATATAATCAAGTCCCTCTGGGAATGGCTTGACGCAATAGGCATCGGTATCAACCCAGATCACATTTTTATTTTTGAGCAATATTATTCGAAATAGGTCTGCACATGTACATGGCTGTCTTGCAACGAGTTTCGAGGATAGGCCTTCCATTACGGTATCAACCGATGCGATTTTAACACCTTCTGGTACGATGATATTATCAATCATGTTGGGGGCTGTATAAAGCGTGACATTATGGCCGTTTCGAATGTAACTCGCCAAGCAAATATGATGGATATAGTGCAGCGGCTGATTGCCCGTCCAATATGTGGCGACGTCTTTTAACATTTTATGCCCTGTTCAATTGTTGAGCATATTGTGGCGATTATTTTTAGAAGTTGCAAATAAAAAGCGCTCCAAAATGGAGCGCCGATATTTCTAATTGTTGAGCATCTTTATGCGCGTTCAACATATTCGAAAGTTTCTGTTGAAACGATGATATGCTCTTCTTCGCCCACAAATGGCGGAACCATAACGCGCAGGCCATTATCGAGAACGGCAGGCTTGAATGATTTACTCGCGGTTTGCCCCTTCACAACTGGCTCAGTTTCAGCAACTTGGCATTTCACTTGCGAAGGTAGTGCGATATTCAGCGCCTCTTCTTCAAAATACTCAACCTGTGCCGTCATGCCGTCTTGCAAGAATGGGCGGCGATCACCGAGAAGTTCCGCGTCAAGCTCGATTTGTTCGAATGTTTCTGAATCCATAAATGTCAGTTTTCCATCAGATTCAAAAAGGAATTGTTGGTCTTTTTGTTCAAGTTGAACCTTTTCGACTTTATCCGCAGAACGAAAGCGTTCGTTGAGTTTTGAGCCTGTGCGGAGATTTTTCATCTCAACTTGCGCGAATGCACCACCCTTGCCGGGCTTCACATGGCCAACCTTCACAACACCCCAAAGGCCGCCATCATGTTCCAGCACGTTTCCAGTTTTTATCTCGTTACCATTAATTTTTGGCATAATATCCTCATGAATTTGCTTGTGTATTGCTATAAGGGGATTGCAGGGCAAGCGCAAGAATGCTCTTATCGCCGAAAAGGGTAGCTATGCTTTGTGTTGTTGTGGTTGATCGGCCAGTAAGGCTTATTGTGATGGGGCGAAATTTGAGGCTGAGTGATCTGAGGCTTTGAGATTTAGCTTTATAATACCATTTAAAAGCTCGTGCAGATTGTTCTCTCTCTCTGGCCCATTTGTCTTGGGTCATTACCAGCATAGGCGAGCACGAGTTCATGCTTGGGGTCGATAATGAGGAGCGCATGCCACATCGTATTCGAGCCATTATGCCAGTATTTTATGTGATTATCTGCCGTTTCATCAACTACCCAACCATAGCCATAATCAAGATCACTTCCCAATGATATATAAGGGACAAAAAGCTCGGAGCCTTCTGCGTGACGTTTAAGCATGTTTTGTCCATATCGCGCGAGATCAGGGATATTCATATGTATCCCCCCAGCGGGACGCATGATATCAGGATTGTCTGAGATGGCTGCGCCATCATTATTTATCGGTTTTGGAGATCGAATCCAACGTGACCTGTGACCAAGAGGCGCGTTACCAAGGGGCGCGCCATAACCAGCGCTACGTAAACCCATTGGCTGAAACAACCAGTCTTGCATCAGAGTTTCCCAAGCTTTTCCGCTCCAATTCTCCAAAAGATAGCCAATGATGACATAACCCCAATTGCTGTAGCGGAGTTTTGCTGATTGAGCCAATATGAAACGCATCGTCTGATTTTATACAGTCGGTTGAGTTTTGATATTTTTTGCCAGAAACGACATGACACTGACTTATTCCGTTACAAATGACAAGAGAAGCACCAATTTTTGTGTGTTTGTCGAGCCAGTTTTGAAGTTGCAATTTATCGAGATTTTTCAGCAAAAGCCTCTCCATAGCTTATTTATCTCGATTTTTGCACAAGCCGTTTATTCATGCAAATGTAAATTTATATGTTTTTTGACGATCTGTGACGCAATTATGTTGAAAATTTCGGTAGACTATCGTTTGGTGCTGTCATTGGTTCTGGTTTTTTGGAGAGAATATGAAATTTAACATATTGAATATGATCAAAGGCAGTTTGGGCAGCAATAATCGGCAGTTCCACTTGCGCGATCCTGAACCCAAATCTCATTATGATGTGATCATTATCGGTGGCGGTGGGCATGGTTTGGCTGCGGCCTATTATCTTGCTAAACATCATGGAATGACCAACGTGGCTGTGCTTGAAAAAGGTGATTTTGGAAGTGGTTATGTTGGCGATAATCGGACAATTGTGCAGGCGAATTATCATCTTGATGGCAATAGTGAGTTTTATTCGCATAGCATGAAATTATGGCAGAATGCTAAAAAAGAGCTCAATTGCAATGTCATGCTGAAGAAGTGCGGTGTGCTGAATTTATGCTATTGCGAAGAGCAGTTCGATTTTTTTGCGCGACGTGGCAATGCGATTATCGCACAAGGTGATGAAGCTGTTCTGATGAACCGTGAGATGGTGCGCGAACAAGTTCCGCAGCTTAATTTCGATGATGCGAGATTTCCGATCTATGGCGGGCTTTGGCAAAAAAATGCAGGTACTGCCAGTCATGAAGCGCTTGCAATGGGTTATGCGTTTGAGGCCGATCAACGCGGCGTTGATCTTATTCAAAACTGCGAAGTTACTGGTATGATTATTGAAAATGGCCAGATAAAAGGCGTTGACACAACGCGCGGGAAAATTATGGCGGGCAAGGTCGGGATATCTGTAGCTGGTGAAGCCGCTAGGCTTAGACAAATGGCGGGGATGAATTTGCCGATCGCAAGCCATATGTCGCAAATTTATCAAACCGAAGCGCTTAAGCCGATCTTAGATTGCGTCGTGACCTTCGGCATGGGGCCATCTTATATAAACCAATCGGATAATGGCGGGATTGTACTGGGCAGCGGTTTGGATTTTCACGATTTAAATATTTCTGGTACTGGTCTATCGACACTCGAAAATATTGCAGAGATGGGCATGGCGATGTTCCCAGCGATTGGGCGCGCCAATGTGCAGAGATCATGGGGTGAAATTGTTGATTTAACGATGGATGGCTCGCCGATAATCGACAAAACTCATATTGGGGGGCTTTATCTCAATGGTGGCTGGGGTCATCACGGTTTCAACGCGATGCCTGCTTCTGGAAGTTGTTTTGCACATTTGCTCGCGACAGAACGCCCAAGTGAATTTGCAACCAAGCTGCGGCTTGATCGTTTCGAACGTGGATATATTTTGGATGAAGAAGGGAAGGGCGTGCCCTCGTATAGATTTTAGATTGAAGAGAATTTTTAGAGGCCGAAAGGATTTAGTTATATGATAAAGGGTGGCTGTTATTGTGGAAAAATCCGTTTTGAAGTTGCGGGTGATATTCGACCTGTTGTGTATTGCCATTGCGGTCAATGTCGTAAGATGAGCGGGCATTTCTTTGCAGCAAGTGCAGCGAATATTGCAGATTTTTCTGTGACGGGTGACGTGAAATGGTTCGCATCCTCAAATGAAGCTAAGCGCGGGTTTTGTAGCGATTGTGGAACACAATTATTTTGGAAGCTACATAAAGAAGATCAGATTTCGATTGTAGCTGGCGCATTCGATACAGGCACTAAACTTGTGGCGCAAAAGCATATTTTTGTGGATGAAAAAACAGATTATTACGAAATTAATGACGGCTTACCACAATTCTCAGCAGATGGAGAACCTATAAGATGAGAAATCTTGCGATGTCATTTTTTATGTCAGTATTGGCGAGCCCTCTTCTGGCAGAATCTCATTATTGTTATGAGAAAACCTATTCGCCAGAGCATATGACAGGAAATCCTAATCAACTTGTTACTGAGTTTTATATGGCGATTGAAAATCCCGCGCTAAAAAGTGAGAGCAATGGCATTACAGCTGTCACATCCCTGCGTCTGCGTGATCGCTTTACGGATTTCGGATCGTCTCTTGGGTGTTATCCCTCAGAAAATGGCGAATATGAATGCGCTTCATTTGTGGATGGTGGTGATGATGTCGCGCTTTGGTTGAGTGATTTGGGCGCGCCCGTTCTGAATGCCAGATCTCAGGGCTTTGTCGTTCGGGCGAGGCAACAAGATATTGCTATAAACTGGTTTGATGTTTTAGACGAAGGAGAGGATGAAACCATATTTAAGTTGGAACAGGTGCCATTTTCGCGCTGCCGCCAATATTTTAATGAACATATATATGGTTTTGAGGGTGAATATTTTGAATTTCAAGGCCGCAAAGTCTTAGGAAAATCTCACTCAACTGTAAGTTATTATGATAATGTTAGTTGGGACGGTGAATGGATACGTGTTGATAAGGGCGCTATTGGAGTTGAATGGATTGATCCTGAAATGGGAGAAAGCACGTTTGAAAAACAATGTTATAAGCCGAATGCAATCCACCAGAAATGGCTGGAGATGGGGGTCAAGGGCATTGCTTATCTTAACGAGATTTCCTATGTTGATCAACCATCTGAATCGGCATTGATAATTGATGTGCTAGGTGAAGAGGAGCCGAAAGTGTACGTTTTTTTTGGTTCATGTGGAAATGAGTTAGACCCAGTCGATGATATGGGTGGTCAGCTTAATTGCGGATATGTCGGCGACAGGGATTTTCGTAACCAAAATATAATTTTGGATATGGATGTTGTCCTAGGTATTGTTAATAAACCCGTTGGAGCGCTTGACTTAGAAACTTGGGGTCTTAAAGGCTCAGTATTAATGGTGCCTACTGAGATGGAATTTTGTGATGAATCCCTACAAAAATGATGGTATTTCTAAACAATATAAATTCAGTTATTTAGCGCTGATTAAAAATATTAAGGAATAACTTAAATGATGCGCAAAGGTAAATCTCTTGCAGATCAATCAATGATGATTTCTACGCCGATTCCCTTGGCGGCGCTTGGTGCGGGCGGTGTTGGTAAGGACTTTCAGCCCCCAAGATATTTGCCAACACATAAGCTGAATAAACAAATGAATGCGCCTATGGTCAAAGAGGGCGATTGGTTTCGGCCGCGTTGTTTTCCACATAAGGGCGAAACGCATTGGCGGCAAGCTTGTGATCGTGAAGTTGGTTATGTGCGCAATCACGTCGGTGTTTGTGATGTGAGTTCGCTTGGCAAAATCAACATTAAAGGCCAAGATGCCGCTGCCTTTTTGGATATGGTTTATACAAGCAAAATGTCGAGCCTTGAACTTGGCCGCATAGTCTATGGATTGATGCTGCGCGAAGATGGTTTCGTGCTGGAAAATGGCACATGTACGCGTCTAGCCGAGAACCATTTTTTGATCACAACAACTGCGATTGCTGAAAAAGATGTAATGGCGCATCTCGAATTTGTGCACCAATCTTTGGCAACACCTTTGGATGTCAGCTTTATCTCAGTCACGGATGATTTCGCTCAATTCGCTGTTGCGGGGCCAAAGTCACGGGAGCTACTTGAGCAATTATTAAGAATTGACTTAAATAATGAAATCCTTCCATTTTTGGCAGTCATGGATGTGATTGTGAGTGATGTGAAAGCCAAACTCTTCCGCATCTCTTTTTCTGGAGAATTGGGTTATGAGATCTCGGTTCCACGCAAATATGGCGATGGCTTAATGCGCGAACTTATAAAATTGGCGCAGGAAATGGCGGGCGGTATTTACGGTCTTGAGGCATTAAATGTGCTGCGTATTGAAAAAGGTTTTGTCAATCATAGGGAGATTGATGGTCGGGTAACGGCTGATGATTTGGGCAAGAGCGCATTGATCTCTCCGAATAAAGACTGCGTTGGCAAGATTATGGCAGCGCGTGTTGGTTTGCATGGCGCGCATCGCGGTCAACTTGTAGGCTTGCGCCCATGCGCGGCGGTTAAGAAACTTTTGGCGGGATCGGTAATGGTTGAGCAAGGCGAAAAGCCCATTCGCGAAAATCTCAAGGGCCATGTGACATCCGTATGCTATTCACCGACTATGGGTCAAATGATCGGTCTTGGTTTTGTGAAAAACGGACGCGCGCGTCTTGGCGAGAAAATCAGGGCTGTAGATTTGGTGCGTGATTTTGATACGCTTTGTGAAATCGTCGATCCTGTCTTCTATGATAAAGAGGGAGTGAAGCTCCGTGGGTGATGATTTTGGCCTCAAAAGGGTGGGGAGGGTGATTCAGAGTTGTGTTAAATCGGCCAAGGGTGATATCGTAAGCGTCAAGTAAAGTGTTGCCGCGCAAGATTAACCCGCTTCACCGATTGCCCGTTTGAAATTCTCGACACCTTGCGCGCCTGATGTTGCGAATTTTTGATTGAAGATCATTGTTGGCACGCCTGACACACCTTGGCTTTGCCAATAGGCAATCTCATCATTTACATCTTTGGCAAATGTGCCTTTATCAAGCGCTTCACGAGCAGAAGTTTCATCAAGCCCTAGATCACGTACAATCCCAACCAATATATCCGTATTCGCATAATCAAGCCCGTCGCGGAAAAACGCTTGAAGCAGTGCGAATTTAAGCTCGGTTTGTTTACCTGAATTTTCAGCCCATTTGATCAGTTGATGACCTTTGAGGCTCGAATAAACTTTCTTGCCTTTGGGATAATTGAACTCAAATCCAAATGGAGCCCCCATCGACGTAATATTTGCAAACATATTGTCACAGGCCGCTTCATCATGGCCATATTTGCGATTGAGATTTGCGCGCAGATCAAGCCCGTCATTGCCCACGGCAGGGTTGATATCATAAGGATGCCAATGGATGTCAGCTTTTTGCCCAAGCTCTTCAAGAGCGGCATTGAGTTGCAAATACCCGATGGCGCA
The DNA here is from genome assembly GCA_947501025.1 of uncultured Paracoccaceae bacterium. Taxonomy (GTDB): domain Bacteria; phylum Pseudomonadota; class Alphaproteobacteria; order Rhodobacterales; family Rhodobacteraceae; genus CANMUM01. The sequence goes on from CANMUM010000014.1 coordinate 20,697, forward strand.
AAATGGGCAGGAAATGTCGGAGACAATGTCGATGCGTAAATTATCCATATAGGCTTTCTTACTCAAAATTAGAATGAGTGCAAGAGTGGGCTAGCTATGCTTGTGAATCAAGAATATTCAGGCTAGATTTTGGAAATGAAAAATTGGATTGCAAAATATAAAAATCTGAGTGGTTTTACGAAATTCATATATGCTTGTGCACTTGTGCCGATGATTCTCGGTTCGTTGAGTTTTTCTACCTTTATGTTTTTCCGCCTGGTTTTTCCTGGCATATATGCGCCTGTATCAGCTGCGATGTATGGTGGCATAATAGCGATTTTTTTAGGCTTGGCTTTGATTGTTATTGCCTTATTGACGATGGTTCTTGGGCGCGCCAAAATGAGTAAGGATGTATTTTCGAAGTTCATTGGCTTGACTATTGTGAATTTTGTATTGGTTTTTTTGTATATTTATTGTGTGATTGGAATTGTAAAGTTTACAAAAAGATACCCACCATCGGTTCACGTTCAAAATTGTTTAAATAAAGATGTGCTGATTGCGTACTCAGCTGATGGTTTTCGCGAAGAGAAAACGATCGAGGCAGACGGATATAGTAATCAGTATTTTGAAGCAAAAAACTATGAACGTATTGAGCTTTTGTTTGATGGTCAGAGATATGAGATTTTTGAAAATACGAATAAACGTATTTATACGAAAATAAATTTAATAATTACCCCCAAAGGCCAGCTGGCTAGTCACAATGTATATAGCCTAGATTGTTTGGAGTTAGGCCAAAATATCAAAATTATGGAGTCCATGAAGTGAAGTTTTGGGATAAAAGATAGGATTGGCTAAAATTATGGTTCCAATCTGAACGCGAAATTTCTTATCCGAAACAGATGCCGCTACAAGTGTCGAAAATTGCGAATATATGTCGTTTTTTAGCTCCCATTTCGGGCGTTTCCCTGCCACAAAGATACAAATTCGGTTTACCGATCACATAAAATTATCTCGAGGAAAAAATGGCCGTGAAAACAGATATTGAAATCGCACGTGCTGCGCAAAAGAAAAAAATTCAAGTCATTGGCGATCGTCTGGGCATAGCCGAAGATGATTTATTGCCATTTGGTCATGACAAGGCGAAAGTTTCAGCGGATTTTATCCAATCGGTACAAAATCGTGAAAATGGCAAATTGATTTTGGTCACAGCGATCAATCCAACACCTGCGGGGGAGGGTAAGACAACGACGACGGTTGGCCTTGGCGATGGCCTGAATGCTATCGGCAAAAAAGCGATGGTGTGTATTCGTGAGGCATCGCTTGGCCCTTGTTTTGGTATGAAGGGCGGCGCTGCTGGCGGGGGGTATGCGCAAGTTGTGCCCATGGAAGATATGAACCTACATTTCACAGGTGATTTTCATGCGATTACATCAGCGCATAATCTTTTAAGCGCGATGATTGATAATCATATTTATTGGGGGAATGCGCTTGAGATTGATGAGCGCCGCGTGGTTTGGCGCCGCGTTATGGATATGAATGATCGCGCCCTACGTGATGTGGTGACGTCACTTGGTGGGGTTGCAAATGGCTTCCCACGTCAAACAGGTTTCGACATTACGGTAGCTTCAGAAGTTATGGCGATCTTATGTCTTGCGATTGATCTTGATGATCTACGCCAACGTTTAGGTGATATTATCGTCGCTTATACACGTGATAAATCGCCCATTTATGCGCGCGATATGAAAGCGCATGAAGCCATGGCGGTGCTGTTGCAACAAGCCATCCAACCGAACCTCGTGCAAACGCTTGAGAACAATCCTGCTTTTGTTCATGGCGGGCCTTTCGCGAATATCGCGCATGGTTGCAACTCGGTTATCGCCACCACAACGGCGCTAAAAATCGCTGATTATGTGGTCACAGAGGCAGGTTTTGGCGCGGATCTTGGCGCAGAGAAATTTATGGATATCAAATGTCGCAAAGTTGGAATCGCGCCTGATGCGGTTGTTTTGGTGGCCACGGTTCGGGCGCTTAAGATGAATGGTGGCGTGACAAAAGATGATTTAGGTGCTGAAAATATTGATGCGGTCATTAAGGGCTGTGCGAATTTGGGACGTCATATTGAAAACATCAAAAGCTATGGGGTTCCAGTCGTTGTTGCGATCAATCATTTTATAAATGACACGGATGAAGAAGTTGCTGCCATCAAAACATTTGTCGAATCTGTAGGTTCGGAAGCCTATCTGTGTAAGCACTGGGCACATGGTTCAGAGGGTATAAAAGATCTTGCCGAGCGGGTTGCTCAAATCGCCGATACCGGCATTTCGAATTTCAACACTTTGTATCCAGATGATATGCCGTTATTTGAAAAAATCGAAACCATTGCAAAACGGATTTACCGCGCTGATGAAGTTTTGGCTGACAGCAAAATCCGTACGCAACTCAAAGAATGGGAAAATCAAGGCTATGGCAAATTGCCGATTTGCATGGCCAAAACGCAGTATAGTTTTACAACCGATCCTACACGCCGCGGCGCACCAACTGGGCATTCATTGCCTGTGCGCGAAGTGCGTTTAAGTGCAGGTGCTGGTTTTGTGGTCGTGATTTGTGGTGAAGTTATGACTATGCCAGGGCTGCCGCGAAAACCGTCTGCCGAAACGATTATGCTCAATGAATCAGGCGAAATTGAAGGACTGTTTTAATTTTTTTATAATTTTGCGACGGAATGTGCTTAGCGATGCGTTAAAGAGTTGAACACAAACAAAAGGATAATATCGTGATTCAGAAAATAATGATCAGTACAGCTTTCTTGGTTTCTACATTGGGTGCAACAATGGTTGTCGCTCAAGAGGGTCCAGGGCGTCCAATGGGTAACCCGCTTGAATCCTTAGATCTAACAGAAGCACAGATGGAGGCTTGTATGCCAAAGCCTGAGCAGCCTGCGGAAAAACCTGCCGAAGGTGAGCGTCCTGAGCCACCACAAATTGACACTGCCGAGCTTGCATCTTGTTTGCAAAGCAATGGTGCGGATGTGACGGAAGCTCAAATTCAAGAAGCGCTTGAAAGTCATAGAGCTGAACGTCCTGAGCCTCCACAATCATAACAATAAGTTTAGATATAATTGTAGAACTTGTGCTGGCATTTTTTGTTATGTAAACAAGTTCCGCATAATGTAAATTAAGGAGCATGAAATGATAAAATTTGTTACAGGAACTGCGATTATGATGTTGGCGCTTGGTGCATGTCAAGAACAAAGCCGCGGTGGTCAAGGCGGCGGAGAAGGAAGGCAAAATCCTTTAGCATCACTTGGTGTTACAGAAGCACAGATGGATGCATGTAAGCCAACAGAGCGTCCAGCTCAAGGCGCAGACACATCAACACTGGTAAGCTGTTTGCAATCACAAGGTGCGAGTGTGACGCAGGCGCAAGTCGATGCGGCGATTTCGTCAAGAGGCCCACGCTCACAATCATAAAATAAATAATGTGAATTTCACATGATTATCAAGCTAGGTGAGTTTCTATAATGGCTCACCTAGCTTTTTTGTTCCAAAGCAGGATTCATTACACGGCCGATTTATCCAAATGGAATTTATCTTGATGCTTGAATTGATAAGATAATCGGCATAGGTAGGTGGCATGAAAAAAGAACCTAATGATTGCCGAGATATGGCTGAGTTGCGCGTAGAAATTGATCGGGTCGATAGTGAAATTATGGCTATGCTTGCTAAGCGCGTTGCCTATATTGATCGGGCTGCGGAAATTAAGGCGCCAATTGGCTTGCCTGCGCGCTTAGATGACCGAGTAGAAGAAGTGGCACAAAATGCCCGTAAAAATGCTCTTGCCAAGGGTTTTGATGCCGATCTTGCTGAAAAAATATGGCGTGAAATGATCGAATGGTCAATTGCGCGTGAAGATAAAAAACTGGGTATCAAAGTTGAGCCAGAAGAATAGCCGCCAGAAAATTTACTTCATGATGTCCATTTTGGTGCTTTCATTTATCATTTTGCTTATTGTGACCTTTGGGTTGATAATATTGATTGTTGATCATTTCGGTGCAAATTATCTTCCATTATGGTTGATTGTGATTGTCATGCTATCAATGACTTTGGTACTCAGAATTGTATTTAGGATAGCTTTGAATAAGCTCCATGCGAGATTAAAAGACTCGAATGAAATGAGAGGAAAGATATGACGGCAACAATCATTGACGGAAAAGAATTCGCGGCCAAAGTCCGTGGCCAAGTTGCTGAATATGTCAGTAAAATCAAAGAATCTCATTTGATTGTCCCTGGGCTTGCGGTTGTCTTGGTGGGTGAAGACCCAGCCTCAGAAGTTTATGTTCGCTCCAAAGGCAAAATGACCAAGGAAGTGGGCATGAAATCTGTCGAGCATAAATTGCCTGCTGATGTCTCAAAAGAAGATCTTTACGCCCTTATCGATAAGTTGAATGCGGATCCCACAATTAATGGTATCTTATGCCAGTTTCCTGTACCAGATCATCTTAGTGAGCGTGATATTGTTGCGCGTATTGACCCCGCCAAGGATGTGGACGGTCTTCACGTACTTAATGTAGGTCTATTGGCTAGTGGGCAAAAAGCTATGGTGAGCTGTACGCCTTTGGGATGCTTGATGCTTTTGCGCGAATCTCTTGGAGATCTCACAGGTAAAAACGCGGTTGTTCTGGGTCGCTCTAACCTTGTGGGCAAGCCCGTTGCTCAATTGCTTTTACGTGATAGCTGCACCGTGACGATTGCACATTCTCGGACCCAGAACCTCGAAGATGTCGTGCGCAGCGCTGATATTGTTGTGGCTGCCGTGGGGCGCCAAGAATTTGTTAAAGGCAGTTGGCTTAAAGAGGGTGCAACAGTGATTGATGTGGGTATCAACCGTATAGCCGCGCCTGAGCGTGGTGAGGGGAAAATGCGTTTGGTTGGTGATGTGCATTTTGAAAGTGCTGCGCAGCATGCTGGCGCGATTACGCCTGTTCCTGGTGGGGTTGGTCCCATGACCATCGCATGCTTGCTTGCCAATACATTAACTGCATTTTGTCGAGCAAATGATCTCCCTGAGCCAAAAGGCTTAACAGCTTAACCAATCGGTTTCGGCAATCATGTTTTGAACTTGAGGCAAGCTGTGCTTTGAGCTAGGTATTATTGAAAATAATTGGAGCCAAGCATGAACCCACAACCTGCCTTTAGTTTTACCCTTTGGGGATTTCCAGTTTATGTGGAAAGCGCCAATCTGTTTTTATGTGGCCTTATTGGTCTGATGGCGGGTGCGTCGAGCGGCCCTGCAATTTATGGCGTTTTCGTTGCCTTTGTGCTTTTTACATCTGTGTTTTTGCATGAATGTGGTCATGCATGGATGGCCTTGCGTATGGGCTCCAGAGTTATCGAAATGCGAATGACGGGAATGGGTGGATATGTGCGCCATAGTGGCGGCCTCTCGCATCCGCGTGCATTTATGATCACTCTTGCAGGTCCATTGGCAAATTTATTTATCGCTATTTTCATGTGGATATTGTTGACAAAAATCCCGTCACTTCCCCCCTATGTCCGCTTGCTTGCGAGCGTTTATTTTAGCTGGAATATCATGTTGATGGTGTTCAATTTATTGCCTGTCATACCGCTTGATGGCGGTCACTTATTTCATCGTTTGCTTATGATGTTCTATTCGAGTTCGCGTAATGGTCGCGTTGTAGCAACCCGCAATTGGTTCAAAACGCCTGATGAGATTGTGGGTGGAATAGGCGTTGCTTTTGCAATTGCGTGGATTCCGATGGTGTTTTTGATCTATAAATATTTTGGAATTTTACCGCTTTTTATGTTGCCGCTTCAATATAATTTAGCGCTTGCGAAGGGGCAGGCAAGAATACCTCTTTGAACGACTTCATCTTTGTTAATTGAATAAAGCTTAATTTTTAAGAGCCTGTTTCTAAATTCCGATTGCGTTTCGGGTTTTTACAAAGCTTTCAAAGCCTTCGAATTTAACAGAGCTATCACAAAGAAAATTTTGATGGCTTCGGATCATTTCATCGCGCAGATTACGTAGCTCAATATACCCTTTAGAGCCGTTATGATGCGCCCCAGTTGAAACAGAGAATTCAACACGGTCGACGAAGTTCGGCGTATATTTATAATGCGCAATCGGTAAAATCATTGCATTATGCTTCGCATGTTTAATACGATGACAGCTTTTAAATACTAAGTTCCTGTTCCAATTTAACAGAATTGGTTTGCGTTGGATGCCCATGCGTGGATATGGATTCCCAAGTATTTTACGGAGTATTTTTTTATAGCGTTTTTCATAACTTTGGCTAATTCCAAAACTTTGGCATAGCCGTGATCTTGAGCCTGAATACAGCATTGGTGGTGAATGAAATCGTGAAGGTTTAAGATGCTGAACTCCATCAAAGTACCAGTTAATATCATTTATTTTGTGTGTGGAATTGGATATATGATCCCATTTTTCGGGATATAAATCAATCATCGCTCCCCATACCATATCGATCTTGGTAGAGTTGATTTTGTTAATTAGACCATGGAAGCCTTGATCTTTGGGGAGATAAACAAACTCATCAAGATCCAGATGTAGACTCCATTGATTTTGGCAAAAGGTCTCTAGCATGCCTTGACGCCATGAGAGCATTGCACGTTCTTCCTTACCCGACCCTTTATAAAAAACCTTATCACCAAAACGATAATCACTTTGGAGCAACATTACATCTGGTTGCACGGACACAAATTCTACACTTCCATCTGTAGACGCATCGTCTAGGAGGATGAAACGCTGAACACCTAATTTGCGATAATGTTCTAGAAATTCAGGCAAAAAATACATTTCATTATGCATGATTGCTGTTAAAGTTAGACCCTTTTTTTGGGTTAAATCATTATTTGCTATGTAGAATAATTGATTTTCGTTCACAACATCTGCCACATTTATTTTCGCTAGCCCCATCTTTTGGAGTTCTGATATGTCTAATTCGTTTTAAATAAAAGAACTATTTTTGATCATCGTTTTTTGGTTCATCTTTTCGACCTCCACCGAATACTGCTAAGCCGATAGCTCCTAAAACTAAGCCGATAGCTCCTAAAACAATGAGAATTCCAAGACGTATCAAGCGACGTTTGGTGCGGCTCGATCTTGAGTTATTGTTTTCATATTCTGCTGGTGCAATCATATCGTAAGCAACTTCGGCACTTGCAAAACCTGCTCTGTCTGCAATATTTTGACAAGCCTGCATATCACGGCCAGCACATGCCGTATGATCTTGAGCCATTTCTTGTATGAAATTACTGTCCAGACTGCTACCGCTACTGCTATCTTGTGCTAACGCGTTTGAAGATAAAAATAATATAGAGAAGAGTAGTCCAAAGATAGTACGTTTCATTTGCGCCTCCAAGAATTCGATTTATGGTTGTTTTAATATTGAACTTGATTTTCCCCAATTGGGGATATGGTTTTAGAGTTTGAACTATAAGTTAGGATAATTGAAGAGATTATTTAAGTATTTTTGACAATTATTTTCTGAAATGACCATCAAACTTTGCAGTTATCAAATTTATCCCAACTTCCCCCACAAATCATATTCGCTGGCTTCATCAATCGTTACCGAGACGATCTGGCCTTCTTTGAGGGTTTCAAAACCTTCATCGATAAATACATTGCCATCAATCTCAGGAGCGTCGGCTTTCGAGCGTGCCACAGCACCTTCATTATCAATTGTATCGATGATCACATCCATTTTGGTACCGATTTTTCTTTGAAGTTTGGCTTCTGAAATGGCTTGAGCTTTTTCCATAAAACGGTGGAAACGCTCTTCCTTGATTTCAGCGGGGACATGATCAGATAATGCATTTGCACGCGCGCCTTCGACGTTTTCATATTGGAATGCACCCACACGGTCGAGTTGCGCTTCATCAAGCCAATCAAGCAAGAATTGGAACTCCGCTTCTGTTTCACCTGGATATCCAACGATGAATGTCGAGCGCAAAATAATGTCTGGGCAAATCGCGCGCCATGCTTTGATTTCTTCGAGGGTTTTCGCGTTTTTCGCAGGTCGTGCCATCCGTGACAGCACATCCGGATGGGCGTGTTGAAAAGGAATATCCATATAGGGCAAGATCGTGCCTTCGGCCATTAGCGGAACAAGATCGCGCACATGGGGGTAGGGGTAAACATAATGCAGCCGCGTCCAAACAGGGTTGTCTTTTGAACCCAATGAGCCAAGCCCTCGCGCCAAATCGACAATATGGGTGCGGTATTCTTCATCACGCCATAGATGTGGTTCATATTTGCGATCAAGGCCGTAAGCCGAACTATCTTGAGAGATGACCAGCAATTCGCGTACACCGTTATCAACAAGCTTTTCAGCCTCGCGAAGGACGGCATGAACAGGGCGCGAAGCAAGCTTGCCGCGCAGATCAGGAATAATGCAGAATTTGCATTTATGATTGCAGCCCTCAGAAATCTTCAAATATGCATAATGGCGCGGCGTGAGTTTAACACCCGCACTTGGCATAAGGTCGATAAATGGATCAGGATTTGGCGGCACGGCTTGGTGGACAGCATCGATCACCGATTCATATTGATGAGGGCCAGTGATTGCAAGAATGTTTGGATGCTCTGCGCGAATGCGCTCATCCTCCACCCCAAAACAACCCGTCACAATCACGCGCCCATTCTCGGCAATGGCTTCACCAATCGCAGCCATGCTTTCGGCCTTTGCACTGTCAAGAAAGCCACATGTATTGACGATAACGGCCTCTGCGCCCGAATAATCATCGGTAATGGCGTATCCTTCTGCACGAAGGCGCGTTAAAATCCGCTCACTATCTACAAGGGCTTTGGGGCATCCGAGTGAGACGAGGCCGAGCTTTGGTTGGCCTGCGCGAGCTGTGTCACGAAGCTTGGGAAGAGGGGCGAGATCGGGGCGTTGATTGTTGTTCATAAGGGTGCTTATATGATATAAGCTTGGGTTAGAAAAGGAATTTCGTTATGATAAATGAAAAGTGGAAATCAGTAATTTTATCAATGGGATTTAGCATTTTTGCTTGTATGTTAACTGCTAATGATAGCACGATCCATTTTGATAATTCCGAGCTAATTTATCGACCAAATTCCCAAGTGGCTATGCTTGAAGAGAGATTGTACCTTTCGCGTGAGAAAATTATCGTTGAATATGTCTTTGAGAACATAACGGATCAAGACCAAACATTTGATATTTCGTTTCCCGTTGCGACTGGTTTTGCAAGCGATGATGGCGATATGAGTCTGCCTGCGCAAATATATTCAGAAACCGAGCAGGGTTCGAAAACATATTTTGAGACCTATTTTAATCATCAGGCAGTGGAAACAACGGAGTATCTGCGCGCGTTTTTGAACAGAAAGGATGTGACAAATGTTTTTGAAAACTTTCAGCTAGATTATTTTGATGTGCCTTTTTATGGTTATGCAGATTACGCTGGTTATGAAATTGCAGAAGAAATGGAACGAGATGGATTGCTTGAAAACGGGTATCCGCGGTGGACGGTCGAGCGACATTTTATATGGAAAGCGACATTTCCTGCCCGTCAAAAAGTGAGGGTGAAACATATTTATGCCCCAAGCGTAGGTGGTTATTTTATGACACGTAATCAGGGTGCTGACACATATTGCATGGATAGCAATTTTATTAATGCGGCTTTTAAAACGAGTCCAATGGTTGTAGGCTTGCCGCTGACATATCTTTTGGGTCCTGGGCGGAATTGGGCAGGGCCAATCGGTAAATTACATGTGATCATCGATAAGGGGGAAGCTTCATCGCTTGTAAGTCTATGCGCAAATAATATAATCAAAACCTCGCCAACGACATTTGAATATACAATTGAAAATTATGAGCCAAGAGATGGTGAGCGAATAGATATCTTGTTTGTGGACAGGAATTAGCGAGACACAAGAAGCAAAGAATCATAACATAAATAAGATAAAGTAGGAAATCATATGACTGCTCCATTTCAGACACTTCTCGAAAAATTCCGCGATATATCGGCATTATCACAAATTTCTGGCCAGCTGAGTTGGGATCAAGAAACGATGATGCCAGAGAAGGGCGGGCAAATGCGCGCGGTTCAAAACGGGGTTCTGGCGGCTATAGGCCATGATAAAATTTCGGATCCAGAAATTGGGAAGCTATTAAGCGATGTTGATGTGGCATCGCTTGATGAACGCGGGCAAGCTGATTTTCGAGAAATGCAAAAGGATCATCATCGGGCGGTAAAGATTCCAAAAGCTCTATCCGTTGCGATTGCTGATACCACAACGCGCGCGCAAGGCCTATGGGCGGATGCGCGTGGTAAGGATGATTTTAAAGCCTTTGCGCCTATACTTAAGGAGGTGCTTAATTTGCGCCGTGAAGAGGCCGCTTGTATCCGGGTGGATGGACAAAGTGATTATGACGCGCTTCTGGGTGATTATGAGCATGGCTCATCGGCTCAAAATATCGGGGCGCTTTTTGATGAATTGCAGCCTGATTTGCGGGCGCTTCGTGCCGAGATCGCGGATAAGCCTAAGCCTGAAAAATTCGACGGAAAATTTGATAAAGATGAGCAGATGACGCTTGCGCGTGAAATTGCCGCTATTTTTCAATATCCTTTTGAAGCTGGGCGCATTGATGTCAGCACGCATCCATTCTCATCGGGCAATTTTGATGATACACGCATAACAACGCGTGTGGATGAAGCCGATCCGCTCAATTGTCTTTATTCAACAGTCCATGAAGTTGGCCATTCGGTCTATGAATACGGTATCTCACGCGATTTGATGTATCGTCCGAGCGGGGTTTATGCCTCAATGGGTGTTCATGAAAGCCAGAGCCGTTTTTTTGAGAATCAGGTCGGGCGTTCTCGCGCATTTATGGATGTGCTTGCACCGAAAATGAATGCGCGTTTTGGAAAGACATATTCTCCAGAAGAGCTTTACCGCAAAATTAATGCTGTGAGCACAGGGTATATCCGCACGGAAGCTGATGAGGTTCATTATAATCTTCACGTCATATTACGCTTTGGATTGGAGCAAGATTTGATCAATGGTGCGCTTGAGGTTGATGATCTTGAGAATGAATGGAACGCCCGTTTTGAACGCGATTTTGGTTTGAAAGTTGATAAAGCCTCAAATGGCGTGCTGCAAGATGTGCATTGGTCGGTCGGGCTGTTTGGGTATTTTCCAACCTATGCGCTTGGCAATATTTATGCCGCTTGTTTGCTGGACAAGATTGACCAAGCTGTTCCTGATCTTTATGCCCAGATTTCCAAAGGGGAGAATGGCGCGTGGATTGCTTGGCTGCGCGAGAATATTCATCAACATGGAAGGTTAATGAGCGCCGAAAATTTGGTCGAGAAAGCGACGGGAAAAGCGCCGAATACACAGAGCTTGATCACCTATCTGCGTCATAAATTCGGTGAATTATACGATTTATGATCGCTATATTGAGATGTGAGTGAGAATCTCGCATTTTTTAGATAAATTCCACTTGACCATCGGCGTTTGCAGGACTAAAAAACGCGCACCCTGTGGCGGGGTAGCTCAGTTGGTTAGAGCAGCGGAATCATAATCCGCGTGTCCGGGGTTCAAGTCCCTGTCCCGCTACCAAATTTTCCTTTAAATACAATAACTTAATTGAAGTTGGCTGTGCCGATTTGCTTTTAATTGTACTTACACATATCTTACACAAAACGACACATTGTGGAGGAAGTGTAATATGACAGAGAAACATGCGATTCTGGGTGGGAAGGTTTACGTCTATTTGCGAACTGGATCACCAGTTTGGCAATGTTCTACATATTTGGAGGGCAAAAACCGTCGTGTGAGCACCAAAGAAAAAAGCTTGAGCAAAGCTAAGGAATTTGCGGAGGATTGGTTCTTCCGACTTAGGCAACAAAAAGTTGAAGGTACATTGATCACAGGTGAAACATTTGCTTTGGCTGCTAAGAGGTTTGTTGAAGAATACGATATTATGACGGAAGGCGAGCGAAACGCTAAATATGTCAAAGACCATCATAGCCGTTTGAGAAATCATTTAATCCCATTTTTTGGAAAGATGGCGGTTAAAGATATTAAGGCTGGAATTGTACAAGACTATAGAATTTTTCGATTAAAAAATGATCCTAATTATGCACCTCCCAGCCGTAGCACGATGCTTCACGAGATCGTAACGCTACGGCAAGTGCTAAAAACAGCACTACGCCAAGGATGGATTGAGCATGTCCCCGACATATCCATCCCCTATCGTGCCTCTGGAAAAGTAAGTCACCGTGCTTGGTTTTCTCACGAAGAGTACAAGCAACTATATACCGCCACGAGAGCAAATATTAAAAAGGCAACTAACGGTTATCACAAAAGATTGGCAGAACAGCTTCACGATAAAATCTTGTTCATGGCCAATACAGGCATTCGCCCCGACGAGGCGAACTGGTTGGAATACCGAGATGTAGAAGTAGTGGATGACGCCACCAGCGGTGAGCGCATATTAGAGATTGAAGTGCGCGGTAAACGCGGAGTGGGATATTGCAAAAGCACCACGGGTGCTGTTCGTCCATTTGAAAGAATGGTGATGCGCAATCAACCCGAACAGACCGACCGTCTGTTCCCTGTTGATCATAAAAAGCAGTTTAATCGAATTTTGGAAGAGATCGGATTGAAAACGGATCGTGATGGAAATCGGCGAACACTGTATTCTTTGCGCCATAGTTATATTTCATTCCGACTTTTGGAGGGTGCTGATATTTATCAGATCGCCAAAAATTGTCGTACAAGTGTTGAAATGATAGAAAAGCATTACGCAGTTCATCTGAAAAACGCATTGGATGCGAGCGCTATAAATGTAAGAAAACAACGACCATAACTGGTTTGTACCTATTGGTTGGTTTTGATGATTTGGTAGAGTTTTCTAATTTGTTTCTCAAAATTAGATGAAAATACTACGAGTCTGTTCTTTGTAAGGAACGTTCAAATATTTATTTATCCACAGAAAACTGAGTGGTTTCTCATATATGTTATTAACTGAGTATTCTTATATAGAAGGAAGTGAAATTTCTGCATCTCTGGGGGCGTAATATCTTCATTTGTAGAAGTGCAAATATTGCATTTCTAGGATTTCCGTTTTGTTGGTTTGCCACGTGGCTTCAAATTTAGTTCATAGAGATTTGACTTTCCTTGTCCACGCCGTTTTACTTTGATGAAATTCGCTTTTTCAAGTTCCTTTGTGAAAGTGACCACACTTCGTTTCGTGACTCCTATATCCTCGGCAAGGCGTTCTTGGCCGGGAAAACAATAGTCGTCTTGCCAAGCATATTTTAAAAGCATGGCATATGTAAGTTTTGCTCCAACGCTAACCTTTTTGCTTACCAAAATAAAATTTGGCACCTGAGTAAAGCCTCCGCCACCAGAAATAATGTCTCCGCCGCTAATAATTATGTTGCGGTCTTTTATTAATTGCCCAATCATTTGCATGTTAGACATATTATATCACGCTTGATAGGCTTTATAATGGCCTCTAATCCACACCTAAAGTTTCTTTGTAGGGTTTGCTGGTTCTGTTGTCGATGTGGCTGTTGGTGCGGCTAAGAACGTTTGATCAGGTGTGCCGCCGAGTTGAACGACTTTTGTTTCAAGGTGCCCGATATATCGACTTTGGCTGAGTAGGTCTTCCCTTCCTTTCTCGTTTTCACGATTTAGGAATGAAATATGTTGATCACGAACGGTCTTGTCGATTTCTAAGCTTTGTAGCTTTTGTTCCAATGTTCGAACCTGTTCAGACTGGTCTGCACTTGATTGAACTGGTTCAAACGGGTTCGAACCATTGCCATTTTTAGGGTTGCTGATGTCGCGGTCAATCTGTGTACCACCGTTGTTTTTCAAGGGTTCTCGTGAGTGCGAACTGGGTGAAACCTGCTCGTACTGGGTTTGCATTTCTTTTTCAGCTTTTATTTTTATTGAAAGGGAGGCTTTATCAATCAGCCAACGTTCACCATTGGAAGTTGTTTGTTTTTGACCCATCACATGGTCGTTTCGACACCATGATCTAATCGTCTTTTTCGTTCGAGGAAGATTTTCTTCGATGCAAAGTGATAAGGCCTGATCTACATTGATCCACTCGCTTTTGGATGCCATTTCGTTTGTGTTCATTATTCAATCTTAACAAAGGCTCGGCAGGGCGCAACCTATAGCAAATTTTTGTTTGCTTTTTCAAGCCAAGACAATGCAGTACTTTCGTCTTCTTTAATGGCCATTTCCACGGCACGTTTTGCATTTTCTAATAGCTGTTTGGATTGTTTGCGCAGTTGAAACGACTCTGAGATTTTGTACTTAATTTCTTGTTGCTTCTTATCAGCAAGAATTGGGATCAATGTGCTTGCAACTTGATCTGGCCTCCAATGCAAGATGATGGAGCCACCTACATCGCGTTTGACTTGTTCCTGCGTGGTGAGTGAGTTTAAAACTAAGGTAAGATACTCATGATTAACTTTTTCTGAATGTTTCCTAAGACGTAATATGCCTCCTGAAACGATCATCTTATTGGGCTCGTTATTTATGTAATGAGCAATACCAGGTGAACCATCTTTGCTAAATAAGATTTCGCCTTTCTGAGGCTGATGAGCCGAAAGTTCACTGTAAAGGTCTTCTGAAATATATTTTTCGTTTGAAATTTCAAATGGGTTAATATTACTTACCCTTACAAATGGGACGCCTTCGTCAATATATGCTCCACTTCCGACCTCCACACTTTTTTTAATATCAACCAAGTTTCCAAGCGTGTCACAACCGCCCTTATATGACTTAATAGCATTTATGATGATATCATGTTTAGGTTGAAAATATTCAGCATCAATTCGCTGAGCGCCCTTGGTATTTGAAAAGTTTTTAACAAAGGTTAGTTGGTGCTTTGGCTGCCAGTTATTTAAATCAAGTTCAGTGAGAAGGATGTCTTGGGCCTTGTAGTACAGAGTTTTTGAGTCCTCTGTACAAGTAAATGAAGCTTTTATTACGGTTTCAATTTTCAACTGAAATATCTTTGAAGGTAGTAAAACTTGAATTTCTTTCAGGTCAGAAAGATTCAACCCTTCTTGGATCGCGCCACGTTTGCCACGAAGAGAAAATAAATTCCCCGTATTAGTGTTTAGATAAGTAAGTAGATAATATGGATTAATTTTTGTTGTTCTAATTATTGTACTTTTACAGCTAAATATAGAATTTGTGTCTTTTTCTTTAGCGATTGCAACTTTACCTAAAGTGCCCACAACAGTAATCAGTAAATCATTTTGTTGAATGTGAAACTGCGGAAGTGAGTTGTATACTTCACGAGATATATAAACTGGATCTGAATCTTTAATAACAAAATTGACTATGTCCTTGTTTCGAATATATCTGAATCCCGATTCATTCACGTACTGATCTGTAGTGACTGTTGAGCCAAAAGGCCCAATAACAAAGTCCACAATATTTTTTAAACTAGCTTTTTTATGCCTATCCAGAATTCCAATTTTATCTAGAACCTCTTTTCGATGATATTCAGCATCTAGCCTGAACTCAGGATTAAGCTCCTGAATATTTACAACTGAAATCTGCATCTACTTCTCCCTCAGCACTTCATCGATGGTTTTGCCGTTTTCGTCTTTCCAATCATTCCAACCATTAGAAGGCCGACCCATACAAAACTTTGAAGCGGCACTATAGCTTTCAAAAGTGATATGGCTTTTGAGAGTATAAACTGTCCCTTCTAGTCTTCCATATTCATCGAGAAGTGTTTGACGCGCCTCACAATCCCCATAGGATTTAACCGCTTGAGCTCTGATTTTCGAGCCAGTGAGAACTTTCATTTTTCCGTTTTCGTCAAGTTGAGCATGAGCATCTGTGCCTTGTGAATGTTTGCAATACCACAAATTGCTTTTTTGGCTTGTCATCGCACTTTCCATCACAGGATAAAGGAGGGAGTAGGTGCAGCGAACTAAGTCAATGAAGTGCTGGTTCTCGATATCAAAATCCCCATGTACTAATGAGCAACGCACTTGATAGATGTTCTCCAAGAGGTCACTGAAAAAATCATCTTTGTATTCAGGTGAGATATAATAGGTCTTATTTTGATCCGCGATGAATTCTAGAGAGCTTTCGTTTATTTCTTTTTGTGATGGTGAGCGATGAAGATAGTCACTCTGAGTATTCCAGTTTATATCATTAACATGATGCTGATCACCAATTGAAATATCAACAAACCCAGCAACAGCTTGTTGAAAGTTTGCATTTTTGGCGGCTCTGCTGTTTAACATTGCAAGGAAAGCCTCTTTTATTTCACCTGTTACTTTATAATGATTTATAGCTTGGCGGTCTTGCTTGACCTCAATTTGTTTTTTGTACCAGCTGTTAAAGGCCATCCACAGCTTGAGGAATGGGGTAATATACTCCACCTCTGATTTGCCAAATAGTTTTTCATGCTGCTGCATCAATCAGCCCAAAAGCTTAAATTTTCACTTATTGCCCAATCAATAAATGCCTCCGAAATACCATCAGGTAGCATTCCGTCATGATTATGAAGGTCATGATCGACAATGAGATGACCGTTTCTATCAAGCTTATGCCTTCCATCCTCACCACTTACATAGATGTAATCCCCAGAATTATCCTTGCCTCCTTTTTCGGAAACGGCAAAGAATATCGGGTAATCATCAACCTTGGGGCAGAGTTCATCATGCCATTTTTGAACAAACAGGACACTGGTTTTCGTACCAGTATGTGGCTTGAATGAATTGCCATGCAAACCGACGACAGCCAGAATACGGCCATGTTCAGCAATAAACTCTCTAATGTATTTGTCAGAGGTATTGTTAAAGCGCCCTTGTGGAAGGACAATAGCCATGCGCCCCCCAGCTTTTAAAAAATCAAGGTTACGCTCGATGAAAAGGATATCTCTACCAACTTTGTTTTGGGCTTTTTTACCATCTGACTTGAATCCAAACTGATATTGATGAAGCATACGACTTTCTTTAATATCTCCTGCAAATGGTGGATTAGCCATTAGGATATCAAAGTTGAATTTTTTATTGCTGTCTTTTTCTGCTCTGAGTGCTTTTAGGCGTTCAAAACCCTTGCCATATGTATTGATCCACTTTGGGTCTTTTTCTGTTTTGTCATTCCAGCGTTCATAATCAAGAGTATTCAAGTGGAGTACATTTGTTTCACCATCGCCAGCGATCAAGTTAAGCGTTCTGGCCACACGGACGGTTTTTTCATCGAAATCAATGCCGAAAATTTTGAGCACATGTTGCCGGTCTTCTTCAGAAATTTCTGCATTAGTAAAAAGATGTCCAGTGAGTTTAAATATTGTGTGTACTGGAAATCCACAACTGCCAGATGCGGTGTCAATCATATATTCATTGCGTACTGGGTTTAGCATTTGTACACACATATCAATCACATGGCGAGGAGTGAAATATTGCCCTTTCTCACCTTTTGCAGATTTGTTAACCAAATATTCAAAGGCTTCATCAACAACCAAAAGATTTGAGTTAAATAGTTTTATATCTTGTAGGCTGGAAACACAGACCGACAAGTGGCTTTCGGAAAGATCAAAGACTGAGCTTTGTGGGAAGACTCCTGACCATTGACTTTTAGCTTCATCGAAAAGAGATTGAATTTTCTTTTTGAGTTCGGTGTCTGTTTGGCCAGTATTTCTAAACTCCATAACTCGAAATTTGCTGTCATTTAGTGTTGTGAGAGAACTTTTCAGATTGTCAAAGTTTCCTAGTTCATCATCCGATATATTTTGTTCAAGATGATGTTCTATTATTCCTTTGTCTTTCTTACTTCCAAATTCATCATAGAGCTTTGTGAAGATGAGCTTGAAGACCTCTTCAAAAACATCAACGCCAGCATTGGCAAGAACAGCGTCTTCCATTTCAAGAATTATGTCTTTTAGGGATTTCCGTTCATTGGCGATTTTATCCTTTATTATAAGGTTCTTGAGAGTGAAACGTTTCGTCAAGATATCCTTTAAACTCTGAGATGCCTTTGGGATATCTGTGATAGGATTGAAAAGGTTGGGATCAATACGATTGTAATGCGATATTTGCTGTCCATTCGTCCAAACACCTATTGGAGCACCAGTCGCGTTGCAGTAAGATAATAGTTGATTCTTACCATCTTTGAGCTTTGGCTTTTTTAGCTCAACAATCACGTAAGCCGCATCTGGACGATCTTTATCAAAAACAACGATGTCCGCACTTTTCTTTTCGCGGCCAAAATTAACTGGATGCTCAAATGCTAAACGTTTCTTGGGATAACCATACTCATTGATCAGTCGAGAAGCATAAAGTTGTCGAACAATTTCTTCGGGCTTAAGCTGAATGTCCTTATTTCTAACGATGCATTTCACATAAGGAACGTCCTTACCTTTGGAGTCCTTGAAAAAAACTTCACTATCTAGTTTGGCAATTTCTTGATTCGAGAACAAACTGAGATCATAGTTGCTATCTTTCAATATTGACGAAATGTTATTTGAAATGCTCAATCGATCCTCACTTATGTATTTTAACTCACATTAGATTTTTGAAATAGAAATCACAAGTGATGTTGAAAACTCTATGGAGTTTGATCAAGTTACTTACTTAATTGGTTGATCATCCCAAATATGCTGGTATGTTCATTTTTTACCAGAACTCGTACTAAAATCGAATTATTTTTGCACCTGATTTATGCACAATCGGAAACGCTTGTAAATAAGAGGGTAGGGGGTTCGTGCTTATATCATGATATTTGCACAATCAAAAAAAACCGCTCAATAGTATTGAAACCTGAAAGAACCTTGGTAAGCTGTTTTTGAATTTGTAGAAAGCGGGGGCAATATGCATCAGAACAATTTAGAACAACCTAATGAGCATAAAGTTCCCGATGAAATAATTGCAAAGGCTTCCGAGCCTGTAAAAAAAATGTTTGTAGACTTATTGGAAGACGACGGATTTCCGTTGATCGAACTACCCGATTTAATCAAGCATATAAACCGCATCCGAAACGAATTACAGCATCAATATGATGAGGCCATAAACGAAGGGCAGCGTATAAGGAACAATCAAAGTTTTATGGAAATTCGGTTTAAATTAGAAGAAAATAACTTTTCGGGATTTAACTATAATGGTTCGGTTCCCCAGCGAGACGATTACAGTTCTGGTTACTTTATAGGGTTCGCTTCGGGAGGCCTTCTTGGAGCCGTTATTGCATCTGGCCTTGAGTTAGGTGGTTTCATGATTGGTGTCGGTGGCTTGATAATTGGTTGGATAGGTTCAATGATAGGGTCATCTATAGATGAATCAAGTTACCACGCCCAATTGCTCCGTTTTAAGGAAAAAATATTAAAATCCGTAGAAAATGATGAGGCTAACCTTTTAAAAATAGATACAGACATAGCAGATGAAAATGATGCGAATACGAATATTATTAATAGAGTCATACAACGCGCTCAAATAAGCAAATCAAACTATAATGAGACAATGTTAGAGGGAGCAGTTGATGCATCAAACATGGCGCCCTTGGTGCAAATTACAGCAATTGCCGACGGTGCCACTAGAGGGAAGCCCAAAATTGCATGGGTCACTAAATTATTATCAGCCATTGATAGCACAGTATTAAACGACGCTGAGAGACAGGAAGCTCTAGTAGCGTTAGAGAACATAGAAGCATTTGATGAAGAAATGAATAGAGGTCTGCCATCAAAATGGAAAAGAACTTTGCGAATTTATAAAAATACTGGAAATTTGCTTACGACCGATTTTGAAAAAAATGCGACATTAATTTATAACAAACCCTTCTCGAGGGTAGGTGAGTACATAGATCAATCAGCGCCACACAATACTACCATAAATTACTATGCAGTTACGCACATAACCTATATGGCGCTAGAAGAAATACAAAATGCGCAAGGCGCAATTGAATGGTCGTGGGAAGAACAAAAAAGAGAGTATCTGATTGAGTCTGAGTGCATAACCGTGCCACCTTTTTACAATGAAGAAGAGCGCACCGAACACAACATAAAAATGAAAACGGCTAAGATAAAGCGCAAGAAATTTGAAAGTAAATACAGTCAGATTATGTCTGAAATGTCTGGTGAAGAAGCTGATCCAATGGACATTCTTAAAGCGGAACTTGGCGAAATCGAAAAGAAATCAAAACGCATTCAATGGGTGAATAAGCAGGTCGAGGATACGCGCCCAAAACTTGTGGAGATGGGGTATGAAGAAGATGAAATTGAAGAAATTATTGAAGAATTACTTATGAAGTTGGAGGTTTAAAATGGACGTAACTTGGTATCCTGTGATCGCAAAAATAATTTTAATATTCATATGCGTAGTCTTTTATGGATTTTTTGTATTAGAAAATGGTGAGCAAGTATGTGATGAAGTTTGGAAAGAAGAATCCCAACCCAATGTGACAGGTAAGCAGGGTAAGGAATACGACCAGAAAATGCAGGCTTGGGCATTATCAAGGCACTGTGCCTACTTCGGTTATTTTATTATATTATTTGTGATCGCTGGGCAAATTCAAAATAGTTTTGCCATATTCTTTGCGCTTGTAGCGCCTTGGGGTGTTCAAAAAGTTATAACCGAAGTGCAAAAGTATACGTTGCGATCCGTTCGTAAAAAATACAAAGCTAGATTTGGATCAAAATAAACACCCCCCAATTGGGAGGTGTGCGCCGTATCAAAACGGTAGTTTTTTTGTCGCCCAAACTTGAAACTTGAGCGCCTGCTCATGACCCACTTTAGCACAGGCTAAATTTGTGAGTTCAGCCGTAATTTTGCTAGCACCGAACGCCTCATGATCGTAATAAACTCCAAAGGCTATTAATGACATTGGCTCAAGTTCAGCATCGCAAATTTTATCCAGCATACGCATACGCTTTAATTCTGGCGCAAGATGGCTGACTGCTTGATAGCGTGCCGATTCTTGCATACTTGGTATATCGTAAAGTGGTGGGTAGTGTGCTTCCATTCTTTTGAAATAATCAGCGAGTTGGCTCTCGAATGTATCGAATGGGCTATTGGGTCTTGTAAGGTACAATGTGTCCATGACGTCTTCTCCAAAGATTTTACAACGAACAATTCAATTTGCTCGCTGAGTTAATCCTTGAAAAGGATGCGGAAATTCTCCTATATTATTACATAAATACTTAAAAAAGGCAAATTTTTATGGCTTATGGATTAAGTAAGAAACCTAAACCGATCATTGTCGGAGAGGATCAAAGTTATCTTGATTGTGAAATGACTGATGAGCAAAGATCACAACATACCCATGTTATCGGTGCGACCAATACGGGGAAAAGTCGTTTTCTTTTAAGCATGATCCAGCAAGACATTCGGGCGGGGAAGGGTGTCTGTGTTATTGATCCGCATGACGAGTTGATAGATCATCTGCGTGACTGGTTAGCAAAAAATGAGACGATCACAAAGCGCCGTAAAGTTAGGATTTTAGATTTAAACGATCAAGATATGAGTTTTGGGTTTAATCCTTTGGCTGTAACTGATGAACGACAAATTTCTGCGACCGTAGATCAAGCCGTCAATGCGATGGCTTCTGTTATGGGTGGTGAAGACCTGACACAAACGCCACTATTGCGTATGACATTACATGCGATCTGCATCGCTCTTGCTTCTGCACGTTTGACCCTAGAAGAAGCACAATATTTAGTAAATCCGAATTGCCCAAGAGAACGCTTGGCCATCACTGCAACCATTAAAAATCCAACATGGAAGCGTGTTTGGGATAATTTTAATGACATGGCCGCAAATCAACCCAAAATGTACATGGAATATTTTCAAGCAGCGGAACGACGCTTCATTCCATTCATTGCAGACGAAAACGTGCGCTCAATCCTAGGTCAAAACAAACAAACGCTTGATCTTCGTAAATCGATGGATGATGGCGAAATATTATTGGTCAGTGTCTCAAGAGTAGGGGGCTTTGTTCCCGCAGAAAGCTCACAAATTATCGCACGTCTTCTGGTGAATAATCTCGTTGCAAAATCATATACCCGCCCTCCAAGGACAAGTCGACATTTCAACTTGTATATTGATGAGGCGCAAACATTCTTATCTGGCGATATTCCTGAAATTCTCAGTCAATGTAGAAAGTTTGGGTTGCACCTCACACTGGCTCATCAGTTCTTAGGGCAGCTCAAAGAGGCAGGAGATTTGATCTATAGCGGTATTATGGGCACCGCGCGCAACAAGGTGGTATTCTCATTAGATGATCCAGAAGATGCTGACATTATGTCACGTAGGATTTTTGCTGGTCTCACACAATATGAATTGCCCAAAAAATCCATGATCAAACCAACCGTCGTCGGGCATGAGATCATCACATTGCAATCACGATCCATTGGGCAATCACAAGGAAAGTCCCATTCAGAAGCGCAAGCCGAAGCCCACACGCATTCACATGCAACATCCGTCACGGAATCCGAGAGCCAGTCGGCCACACTCTCAAAAACACAGGGTACGGCGCACTCGGTAACAGATACACAATCAGATTCCGTTTCTACGTCTCATTCTCAATCAGCGGGTAGTAATGCCAATAGCGGATCGAATAGCAACCAAAGTTCTGCAAATAATGCGAGTATCGGATTGGCGGCGGGCAGTAGCAAATCGGCAGGTGATAATTTTGGCATGACAATGGCAGATAGCGGCGCAATGTCGAGTAGCACTGGCAATACAGGAGGCACGGCGGCGTCCTTAACATCCAGTACAGCAATGGGGCAAAGTGCAATCGCTAGCTCGGGGGCAAACTCTTCATCGGGCGTAAACGCAAGCGAGATAAGCGGGGGATCGACAGGATCAACTACAGGTCGAAGTGTCGGAACAGTCCAATCATCAAGTGAGACACAAAGTCTTGGGACAACGCATGGTACGAGTTATGGAGAAATAATAGGTGAGGGCGTCACAACAAGCACGGGAACCAGTACGGGCATTTCTGAAGGGACAAGCCAATCTGAGGGCTACTCTCAAGCCTTGCGGCCTATATTTCGTGATCTACCAACGGCGCTTTATTCGCTGGAAGAACAAAAAAACATGTTTTCTGATAAGGTCATGACGTTACCAAATCGCAATGCGTTTGTAGTTATAGCAGGGGAGGGCATGACACAGATTACAACTTTGGACGTTCCCGATATACAGGTGTCAAAACTGAAAAAAGAACGGATAACGGCAACCTTGAAAAACAACTCAGATATTCATCGCCCACGCGCCGACGTCACCGACGAAATAAACCAACGTATGAAAACTTTTGTCCAAGAATCTGAAGATAGTGTTGTGCCTGTGATTGACCCTATGAACCCAGACGGGTGATGTTTTTTTGTGATCCGTCACCATCGCGCCAGAACTTATTCAATGGGTTTTTTGATGCCTCAAAATCTTCACGAGTTGAAAAGAAAAAAGAGTAGGGGGGTACCCCTTTAATAATTGAAGTTCGGTAATTCTGGCAACATTCAATCATGGTGACTAAATGTTCGGAGCTACCAGTTGTGATAAACAACACGCGGAAAGCATCAAACCCAAAACGAGTTTTGACCGTGTTATCTTTGAACATAGCGCTATAGCAAGCAATCTTTTGCTGAATAGAAGCTTGCTTTGGGTCTTTCTTATTCACGTTCATTTCTTGATCATACTCAACAAATAACATGGCTTTGACGGGCTTCTCTAAGCGGTTATCGATATAACTCACCACTCCATCGGGAATAACATTGCGTTTATGTTGCGTTCCATCAATCCAAGTAAATTGGGAAGGTATCGTAAAGGGCGCGTGAGCCTTCTGTGTCCATGCTGGGGACTGGGCAATCAATTCATCAGGTGAGAGCAGTGAGACGCCATCAATTGCGCCTAGAGCCTTCTCTAGGGCTATCACAGCGCCATTTGCGCCAAGATCATGAAGGATTTTAAACTTACCACGCAATCCGTGCCGATCTCGCGCCTTGCGCTCCCAATCAATATTTTCTGGGATGGGCACGTTTTTGACAACCCGCAAATACTCTGCACCTTCTTTCCCTAACGTGTAAATGGTGGGTCTTTTATCTGCGTATCGAAATAGCTCATTTTGAATTTGTGGCCGTGTCACATAACCATGATCATACAAACGACGAAGCCTTTTTCTCAATCCATCGCGTCCACCTCCAACTATTGCGTGAAGATGATCTGTCTCTAAAATAACAAAACGATGCAACGCTAAAAAGACCGAAACATCTCGCTCGGTAATGCTGAGATGGCTTGGGTCTAACTTTCTTTCCGTGCGTGAAGCATGTGTTCCCATGATGGCATTATAGCCTTTATTTTTGTTTCATAACAAGGATGGTAAATCGTAGCATATTCTCAAAGCTGTGTGATGTATTAACTTTTCCTTTGCAGGATTTGAGACTTTCTGGTACTCCGAACAAGGATAGTATAACAGGACAGGGCATTTGGGATTATCTCTTTATCGCGATATCACAAGCACCTCCGCAACAAAGAGGTCACAAAATGAACATTCAATCCGCGATCATGTCTGCGGCGCAGGCGCTTTTGGATCAATCCCAAGATGTGGCCTTTGGCTTTAAGGCGAGTTCAGGTGATTTTGTGGTGACGGGTTTTGAGGCGCGTGAAGCGGTGAATGCACCTTTTGAGATTGTGATTGAGCTTGCGAGCTTTGATGCGGGGATTGATTTGCACGCCTTGATGGACACGGAGGCAACGCTTGGCATTTATAACAAATACAGCGCGCCGCGTCATTTGCATGGCGTGATTACGGAAATTGAGCGCGGTGAAGAAGGTATGCATCGCACGCTTTACTCGGTCACATTGCGCCCAGCTCTTTGGCGTTTGACGCAGACATCTGATAGCCGCATCTGGCAGCAAAAATCCGTGCCTGACATTGTGAAGGAAGTGCTTGAAGCGCATAAAATCCC
>CANMUM010000015.1 GCA_947501025.1 uncultured Paracoccaceae bacterium
AATCAGCATTCAGGCTCAATTCCACAACTATTTCAATCAGCAACGGCATTTAGAAACCAAGCATCGTACAAACCAAAACGCGAAACCACTCTTACCGAGTGGTTCCAGCTTTGTGGCTGAAACAAACATACTTATGCGGAAATTCTTCATGAGACTATTTTACCCTTACAATGGCTGTTTTAAAATACCAAGTATATAGATATCCATAATCCAACCATGCTTCTTACGAAGTCTTTCTCGATCATAAATAATTTGATTTTCAACTTCACTTAATTTACCGCGAATATGAGTTTCCAACTGCATTCCAACATAAGCTGACCAATAAATTTCATATCTATGTTTATCTGGAAGTGTGACGAACGAATTTTCACCATCAAGCATAACAACTATCCGATCGGTTTTTGTAGGCCAACCATGATCGCGAAGGTTTCTACCTGTCGTAATTTTTACGGCACCACCGAGTGAATTAAGTGGGATCTTATGTGCAGCAGTCAAACCTTGAATTGCTGTGATCCCCGCAACCATATGAATTTGAAGTTTATAACTGTCTTCAAGGCGGGCCATAATACGAAGTGAGCTATCGTATAATGAGGGGTCACCCCATACCAATAATGCAACTGTTTGGGCCTTGGGACGGCTATCTATTGCCTGCTTCCAGATATCTGAAATTCTATCGTGCCATTGCTCCACGCGAGTTAGATAGTTTTGGATATTCGGGTCACGTGATGGCATTTCGAAGACCAAACGCTCGGTACCTTTGCTGACATGTTCATCAAGTATGTTCGTCCGTGCCTCCAACAATTCTTGCTTTGCACCGCCTTTTGATGGAAGCAAAATGAGGTCAGAACTTTGCAACACTTTTATAGCTTCTAATGTAATGTGATCTGGATTTCCAGTTCCTATCCCAATAAGTGCAAGTTTGATTTTACGTTTCTTTGTCATGAAGTTTAGTAGGTCCCAAAAGAAAAACGGCCCCAAATCTGGAGCCGCTTAAGATAGATTATTATGTTTAAACTGGAGCGCCTTGGAAAACACGCGATTGAACAAATGGTGAGCCATGAAGGCCACGGAGATTCTTGGCTACGGCTAAAATTGCCATGTCTACGATTGATTCAATAAGTACAACGAGCATATACGCACCTCCAAAAATTCTTACTGATTGAATAGCTTCTTGTGTGAAGCCCATGCCATAGAATGCCCAAAATGCGACCCAAGCAACAACACCAGCTTGATAAGTTGCTGAAAGTGTAAGTGCCTGTTTATATTCAAGGTCAACATAAGCTGTTCCTTTTGCGATCGTGCGCTCAGCAATGATGCGCATTGCCAAAAGCGGTGCAATCAGTGATGTTACATTCATTCCATATTGCGGCAAATCAATTGGCGCGAAAAGCATTCCTTGCAGAAGGAGCCCAAGCGCAAGACCGATAGCAGCTGGAGCAGCACCAAACAATAAGAAGAGTGTTGAACCGAAGATGAAGTGTACTTCAGATACGCCCATTGGATAATGTGGAAGAATTTGAAAAAAAGCAAATACTGTGATGATTGATAGAACTGTGCGCGCGAAAAATGACGTGACGCCTTTTTCACGAATGTTTTCCCAAGTGAGTTTTGCAACAAAGCCAATTGAGCCTGCTGCAGTAGCCGTTCCAAGCACCATTTTGGCGCCGTCAACGATTCCGGGTTCGATATGCATAAGTGTTTCTCCTGTCCGTCACACCCGACGGCGGGTAAGTGTTAATATTTATATGGTCGGTCTCCTGGCTTTGCAATTTTACAGAATACGCACCTTCCCAGTTTCCCAGTGGCATAAGCATATTCCAAATTGCATACAGTCGCGGGGGCGGCTAAATTATGATCGCCGCAATTGAGTCCGACCATATTTATTCCCTTTTCAACCTCATGCTGTGCAATCGGTACCATATACTGTTTGAATTATCACCTTGTAGCGAAGATGTGTCAAGGTGAATAAAGGATATGAATAAGTTATTCGTTCTTTTTTGTATCCATCAATTGACCAATTAAAATGAGGACTGGCCCGTCACCAGTTATTCCAATAATTTCATCAATAAGCCGCTCTAGTGTGGATTGATGAAGGGATTGATTGGGCAATGAAACATTTTCGGTCAATAAAACGGGCGTATCCTTCGCCATCCCATTTTCCATGAGTTGTGTTGCGAGTTCTTTATATGTCCGCTTTCCCATGAAAATTGCCGTTGTCACATTGGGATCAGTGATCGCATCAATATGAATATCATTTGGAAGTTTTCCTGCGATATCATGGCCAGTTATAAATTGTAGGCGGCGTGATAGTATTCTGCGTGTTAAAGGAATTTCCGCGGCTGCTGCGGCGGCGCTTGCAGATGTGACTCCTGGTATAATTTCAAATGCAATATTCGCTTCATTGAGAGATGTGATTTCTTCTTCTAATCTTCCAAAAATACCACTATCACCTGATTTTAAGCGAATTGTTTTTTTGCCTGATTCTGCATAATCAACAAGTAGCTGGCTCACATGGTTTTGATGGGGTGATGCGCGACCTGCACGCTTGCCAACGCCAATAAGGTCTGCCTCAGGATTGGCGAGTTTTAAAATTTCGCCAGCAGATAAATCATCATATAAAATAACCTCAGCCGTCTTTAGGCGATCAAGAGCCTTTAGCGTGAGGAGCTCTGGATCACCTGGACCGGATGAAACAAAGCTCACAAAACCTGTCATCTTATTTCTCCGATCATATGAAAATATGTACCTGTGACGTTGCCCATTCGTGAACCGCCTAGGTTCAGTAAAGTTTCGCGGGCATCGTAAACCTTTGCGAGCGGTTCATCCTCGTGCTTCAATATGGATGAATAATGAAATTCATGCCCATGAAGTGACGTTGAAAGCGAAGGGAATAGCGGAGTGTCAAAATCAGCGCGGCGATAACCTAGATTAAATTTGCGTTTTTCAAATGATGTTACAAGTTTCAAAAGTCCAAGCATTTCGTGGCGCTCGCCAGCTTTATCAATAATGGCTTCACCAAGTGCCATGTAACCACCACACTCACCATGAATAGGCTTTTCTTTTGCAAAGTTTTGCATGCCTGATTTAAACCGATTTGCGGATGCGAGCTGCCCGCCATAAAGCTCAGGATATCCACCAGGAAGCCAGACCAGATCCGCATTCATATTTGGGGCTTCATCAGCAAGGGGTGAAAATTGGATAAGTTCTGCACCTTGGGTTTTCCATGCTTTAATGTGGTGTGGATATAGGAATGAGAATGCGGCGTCTTGTGCAATTGCAATCCGTTGAGCGGGGGGAGGAGTTAGAATTGGTTTGTCTGACTTAAGCTGTGAAGGGCGTGCAATTGCTATAATTTCATCAAGATCAACATTTGCACCAATGAAAGCAGCCAAGTCTTCGATGACATCATCCAAATCTGAAACCTCTTGAGCTTGTACAAGGCCAAGATGACGAGAAGGGAGAAGCAAATCTGCATTGCGGCGAAGCGTGCCCAATATTTTAATGCCGCGCGCAGAGATGGCTTCTCGAATGAGGCGTTCATGTCGATCACTTGCAACTTGGTTCAATATGATCCCCGCAATGTTTACGGAAGGATCAAAATTTGAAAACCCCTCAGCAATGGCTGCCGCTGATTGTGCTTGAGATGCGACATTCATAACCAAGACAATTGGCCAGCCTGTCATTGATGAAATTTCAGAAACTGCTCCTGTTCGACCATAATGCGATTTCGCACCACCATCAAAAAGACCCATTGCGCCCTCTGCTATGATCAAGTCTGCATCTTGTCCATAATCAATATGAGTAGAGATCATGTCATCTGACATTGACCATGCATCTATATTATAGCTGGGCTTGCCAGCCGCAATTTTATGAAATGCAGGGTCGATATAATCAGGACCAGATTTTAAAGGTTGCACGTTTAGTCCACGATTTTTTAATGCGCGGATGAGGCCCAATGTTACGGTTGTTTTCCCAGCACCCGAAGATGGTGCCGCGATGATTATGCCTTTTGAACTCATGGCTTCTGCTCTTTTTTATCGCCGTCAGGAAAACGCGGATTGGCACCCATAGGACGAAAGCGGCGATCATAATTCTGGGCGTAAAGTTGGCTTTCGCCAAATTCATGCGCATCAATCGATTTGCCAACGAGAATTAAAGCTGTTCTATCAAGCTCAGCTGGAACTTGATTTTCGATGTCTTCCAGCGTCCCCCGTAAAATAACTTCATCGGGCCAGCTTGCGCGCCAGACAATTGCAACAGGGCAGTCAGAACCGTAATGAGGCTTAAGCTCAGCTACAACTTTTTCAAGAACATGAATTGATAGATGAATAGCCAAGGTCGCCCCAGTTTTTGAAAAATTTTGGAGGCTTTCAGCTGGGGGCATTTTTGACGCACGACCTGATGTTCGCGTTAAGACAACGGATTGAACAAGTTCAGGCAATGTGAGTTCTGTTTGTAATATTGCGGCAGCCGCTGCAAAAGCAGGTACGCCTGGGCAAACTTCGATGGGGATGTTCGATTTGCGGATTCTGCGAATTTGCTCACCCATAGCAGACCATACCGATAAATCCCCAGAATGCAGACGCGCCACATCATGCCCTGCATCATGTGCGTCTTTGATCTCCGCAATAATATCATCAAGTGAAAGCTTCGCACTATTCACAATTTTTGCATCATCTGGGCAATGAGCTAAAATTTCGGTTGGAATAAGTGATCCTGCATATATACAAACAGGAGAAGACGCTAATATATCACGACCGCGTAAAGTTAATAGATCAGGTGCGCCTGGGCCTGCACCAATGAAGTATACAGTCATCTTATTTTTCCTTCATATGAATTTGTTGCAATGGCAAGCGTCGCGAAACCATCGTCAGAAATAATTCTATTGTGAATGAGTGTCGCATTTGGGTTGGATGCCTTTAATGCTAAAGCCTCTGATAATGAGCCAACTTTGAACCGACCATGAATTTCACTCGACATTGTTTGTGTTTGGATTCCTTCGAGTTCACATTGATCATATTTATGCGGAACAATTCTATGTTTTTTCGCAAATTCTTGTAAAGCTGGATGTTTGGCTTTACGTGCCAAAACTGTGATGTGGTCAAAATGCGCGACTCCTGCCTTGGCTAAAGCATTTTCGAATGAAGCCACAGTCACTTTTTCACGAAATCCAAGCCCAAGAACGATCATTTCACAATCCGCCATTCCGTTAACGGGTATGCGCGTTTCCATGCTTTCATAGAGCCAAGCGGAGCGACTGAACTCATCTCAATACGTAGTAATTCACCACCCATTTTTTCAGACAGAGATATCAGCAGTTGTTCGGTTTCTATCGTAACGGCATGCACGACAAGGCGCGCTCCTTTTGGTAGAATATCCCAAATCTCAGCAACGAGTTCGGCAGAGGCGCCACCTCCAACAAACACAGCATCAGGTATTGGTAGTTTTTTTAAGCCAGATTTGGAATCTTGAAGATGAATTTCTATTCGTTTTTGAACACCAAATTTTTCTGCATTTTTTTCAATGAAGCTGATGCGATCTTTGCGGCGCTCAATGGCAATTGCATGGGTTTGAGGTGAGGTTAATAGCCATTCAATTGAGATGCTTCCAGATCCTGCACCTAAGTCCCAAAGCAATTCTCTATTACGTGGAGAGAGTGCTGAAAGCGCCATTGCGCGAATTGGCCGTTTCGTGATCTGTCCATCCGTTTCAAATAACATATCATCAAGGCCACTTGCTTGTGAAATGCCTTGGCCAATAGCTGTAAAGGCAATTGCGGCTGGATGTGAAATGTCCGTGAAATCTAACCCATCTGCTCTGCATGAACGCACACGTTCATGTGGACCTGCCAGTGATTCTAAAATAGAAACTTCGGATTTTCCAAACCCATTTTCGCAAAGCCATTTGCAAAAGCGAATAACGGCATCACCATCGCGCACAAGGCAAATAAAGCGCTGACTATCATGCATTTTTGGTAAAATTGTTTCAAAGGCATTCGCATGCAGACCAATGCAATGAACATCTTCAAGCGGCCACCCAAGTATAGATGCAGTTATTGAGAATGTGGATTGGGATGGGTAAGAGAGCCATTCATGCGGTTCAAGATGCTTGGTTATACTGGTTCCTGCCCCATACCAAAACGGATCACCAGAAGCGATTAACACACAAGGTTCTCCTTTATGCTTTAAAACAGGCTCAATTGAAAACGGAACCGGATAAGCTTCGCCGCGTGCTTCGAGATTTAAAAGTTTTAAATGACGTGGTGCTCCAAATATATGCTTCGCATTTTCAATTACTTTTCGACTTGCATTATCAAGCCCATCTAGGCCATCTTCACCTACGCCGATAATCGTTAACCATGGATTTTGATCAGACATGCCTAAATTCCTTATCTTGGGTGGAACCAGTGAAGCGAATCAAATTGCAAAGTATCTCGCAACAATAGGTGCTGCTGCGATTTATTCCTATGCTGGCCGCACGCTTTCGCCACGCGAAATTCCCTTGCCAGTGCATGTTGGAGGCTTTGGAGGCGCGGCGGGATTGACGTGTTTTTTGGAAGATAATAATATTACCCATCTGGTTGATGCAACGCATCCATTTGCGAAACAAATTAGCGAAAATGCCGCTATCGCTTGTAAGAATTTGGTGACAGTTTTGATCAGATTTGAGCGCAAGTCTTGGGATGAGCAAGAAGGAGATGACTGGATACTTTCCGCTAATATTGACGCGGCTGTTCAATGGCTTGGCTCTCAAAAATTTAAGCAAGTGTTCTTGGCAACGGGCATGCAAAGTTTGAATAAATTTGCAGCTTTGAGTGAAACAAGCTTGGTTGCACGCGTCGTTGAGCAGCCACCTGCTGATAGCTTTGGGCTTGCTAATGCTGCCTTTGAGATTGCACGTGGTCCGTTCATTGTAGATGATGAGATCGCGCTCTTTGAGAAACATAGGATTGATTTGATTGTATCGAAAAATTCGGGTGGCAAGGGAGCTTACGCGAAAATCAATGCTGCGCGAACACTGGGCATTCCCATTTTGATGATCGAACGCCCTGTCATTAACGCGCCCGTGGATTTCCAATATGTTTCGGACTTGCTGAATCATCTTGAATGCCTTGGGGTATAAACAAATTTTGTGCCATCAATTTTACGTGTTTTGCTATTGCCGATTATGACGACTGTTCTCATATCTGCTTGTTCGGGCTGAACTTGCGATAAGGGCGTCAAAACATATGTCTCATCTGTTCTTGTGACATTCCGTGCAAACATGAACAGCAAGTCGCTTTGAGCCTCGCTGCGAATAATTTCGATAATTTTACCAAATGTATCAGGGCGCGACTTTGAACGTGGATTGTAAAACGCCATTGCAAAATCTCCACGAACGGCCATACGGACGCGCTTCTCCAAAATGGAAAAAGCTTTCAGATTATCAGAAAGATTAATCGCACAAAAATCATGCCCGAGTGGTGCACCCATACGCGCAGATGCAGCTAGCATTGCGGTGATGCCAGGCAAAACCTGAACATCAACGGACTTCCATTCTTGTGGCCCATTCTCAAGTGCTTCGAAAACTGCTGCAGCCATTGCGAAAACTCCAGGATCCCCAGAAGACACTATGACAACTTGCTTTCCCTCTAAGGCTAGAGAGAAGGCATGTTTTGCACGTTCAAGTTCAACGCGATTATCACTTGCATGTAATGTTAAATCTTCACGCGGTTTAATCCGTTGAATATAAGGGAAGTACCCGATGATATCAGTTGCATTTGAAATCGCATTCTGTACCTCAAACGTGATAAGGTCTTCATTTCCGGGGCCAATGCCTACGATCTGAATGGAAAGTTTTTTCATGGTCTGCGTCCATTTCCATGCATAATTAACGTAGCGAAATATGGGCACGATTTCAGATCAGCATCGGAAAGCTTAGTGATTTTTTCTTTTGGCATAGTACCATATTCAACCAGCCACGCATCTTCAAAACGCCCACAAGCTTGAAGTGCCCGTGCTATTTTTGGAAGATTGGCGCCCGTTTTCATAATGGCGATCGCATCAGATCGCGAAATATGTGCGATAAGATCGTCTTCACTCAGCGTTCCCATGAGCACAGAGAGCACATCATCCCCCCATGTCATCGGCTTGCCAGTCGCATGCCAGCAACCCGTCATGCCCAATGTTGCAGGGATGACTTCTTGCTCGACGCGCCCTTTAAGGCGTTCATATAAATGCATATATGACCCATAAAAAAATGGGTCCCCTTCACAAAGCACAATGACATCATCCTCTTTGGAAAGTTCGATGAGCTTTTCGCACCAATGATTATAAAAAGATACGAGCGCAGTTTTATATTCATTCGACTCATATGGAATGTCGGTGGTATATGGATATTCCATTGGGTACTCATTAACGTTCGCTTGAAGCATATCATTTACAATACGGCGAGCTTGCCCCATTTTTCCGATCTTACGAAAATATGCAATTTGCTTCGCACCACGGATCAAGCGATCTGACTTCACACTCATTAATTCTGGTTCACCAGGGCCTAACCCAACGCAAATGATTTTCCCCATGTTCATTCTTTCCTTGAAGCAAGTGCGTTAATCGCCGCAACAGTCATTGCTGAACCACCTAAACGACCACGAACGATCATAGATGGAACTGGGCGAGCTTTGATAAGTGCGTCTTTGCTTTCCATTGCACCGACGAATCCAACTGGGCAGCCAATGATGGCGGCAGGTCGTGGGCAGCTCTGATCTTCGAGCATATTTAACAGATGAAATAGTGCCGTGGGTGCATTCCCAATTGCAACAATTGCGCCTTCGAGTTTCGGCCTCCATAACTCAATTGCGGTGGCTGATCGTGTGTTGCCCATCGCTTTTGCCATTTCGGGAACTGCTGAATCTTGAAGCGTGCAAATGATCTCATTATTGGCAGGTAATCGAGAACGGGTAATGCCTTCAGAAACCATCCTCACATCACAAAATATCGGTGCGCCATTTTGAAGCGCATTTGTAGCTATTTGAGCCATATTGTCTAAGAACTCGATATGAGCTTCAAGCCTCACCATGCCCGCAGCATGAATCATCCGCACCACAACAGGTTCTTCATGCTGGTTAAATCTACTAAGATCAGCTTCACGGCGGATCGTTGCAAAGCTTTCTTTATATATGGCCGCACCATTTTTTTCATAGTTATAAGGCATGATTTTCCTTTATATACATCATTGTATCCTGTTCATTGTTGCCATGCCATGATGGTGTTTTTTCATTACCCACATATAAATCAAAACCAGTTGAGGTACCAATGATATTCAATGCATGAGAAGCTTGGCTTGCACAACGTTTTTCACAGCCCGAAACATGAATGTCTTTAGGTGTTTTTATCATTGAACCGATCTTGTCAGCCAGTGATTTGGTCGCCTGGTATCCTGAAAGGCATCTTGGATAACCAGTGCAAATCGTTATGGATCTTCGCAAATCATTTTCATTACTCATAAAATGACGAGAGATTGGAGCGTTCTCAATAATTAAACTGCGCCAAGGCGTGATTTGGATGCTATTGTTTTTATCTGCAATATTTGCAAGCAGATCGGCATTTAATTCGCCATAAGCTAGCCCTATATGCTTATCACTAAAGGGAAGTTTTGCTCTTGGTCTTATCACCTCATCTGTTGCAAAACGCACTGGTAGCTCGTTTGAAATATTACGCATGCGACCAC
Organism: uncultured Paracoccaceae bacterium; assembly: GCA_947501025.1. Classification (GTDB taxonomy): domain Bacteria; phylum Pseudomonadota; class Alphaproteobacteria; order Rhodobacterales; family Rhodobacteraceae; genus CANMUM01. The sequence goes on from CANMUM010000015.1 coordinate 9,709, forward strand.
GGGTTTCGTTGATGTTCTTATTTTGAGAGAACCAATTTAAGAATTCACCAAGCTCAGTAATCAGATTATTAATATGTACCCTTTTGCCTAGGGCAGCTCCATCAGCACGTATCACAACGCTTTGATCATCAGCAGATTCAAAATGAATATCAGAAGATGCATCAGCAATAAGACGATTAGTGCCGCAATCAATTGCATATCCAAACTTGCTTGGAAGCTTCGGAAAATCGGGAAGCGCTTTTAGAAGTAATGCATGAACCTGAGAATTCATATCACCATTTACCCAATTTGGAGTAACAATGATATTACGCGATTGCTCTCGTTTTTCACAACTCAAAAGTCCACATTTATCAAGTCTTTCAAGAGCCGCTTGGTGGTCATTTGATTTAAGTCCCCGAACTTGTAAGTTTGCACGATTGGTTATGGTGATAACTCCGTTTCCAAATTGATTAGAAATTTCTGCGATTGCATGGGCTTGTACCTTGCTTAGGCGGTTCAGCATTGGTTTGACGCGCAAAATCAGGCCATCTCCTGCGCGCATTGGGCGATAAGCATCTGGACACCAGCCTTGGATTTTATCATTCATGATAGGGGCTCGGCGAGCTGATTGCGGATTGAATTCCGCTTCGTGTTCCAAAGGCCTTGATTTAAAAGTTCTCGAAAGCGTTCATTCATAGCTTTTAAGGCTTCAGGATTATGTTTTTCAAGAAACTCATAAATGTCAGCATTTGCTAAGGTTGCGTCATAATACTGATCGAAAAGTTCAGGTGCAACAGCATCCGCGAGATGCGCGAACTGTGCCATATGATCGAGTGTTGCAGCAATTTCAGAACCGCCGCGAAATCCATGCTTCATCATTGAAGAAAGCCAATTTGGGTTGATGGCTCGCGCATAAACAACACGGGCGATTTCTTCATTTAAAGCGCGCGCTTTTGGCGTGCCCAACTTCGTATGGTCTATATGATAATTGGCAATTTCAGTAAGCCCAAGTTTAGCTCGTGCAGCGATAAAACCAGCTTGATGACTTGCATAATCAGAAGCCATTAACAGATCTGTTTCAGTAAGGTCTTGAATGTGCACGAAACCATCAGCACGGCGCAATTGCTCCTCCAGCGCCTCCCGATTTTCTTGAACTTGCCCTGTTTTATCAACCGTCCATTGTGATGCTCTTAGCCATGCCTCACCTGCAATGTTTTTAGAGTCTTCATTATAAAACCCACTTAACGGTAGGTCATCAATTGCAATGCCGTAGCTTTGTGGCTTTGGTGCAAAAACGCGCGGAGTACCAACTCCATATGGGTTCATATCAGCGCTCTCAAAATCATCATCAAAACGTTTTTTTAATTTTTCTGATGCTGTTTCAAATAACTCAATAAGCCCAGGAAAGACATCACGAAAAAGACCTGAGACACGCAGAACAACCCCAATACGCGGTCGACCAAGTAACGTTAGTGGGATGATTTCAAAATTGGCGACGCGATCAGATTTTTCGTCCCATTTGGGCTCGATCCCAGCCAGATGAAGCGCCATTGCAAATTCTTCGCCTGCGGTTCGCATCGTTGCCGAACCCCAAAGGTTGATGACGTAGTTTTTCGGGTAATCGCCGTGATCTTGAAGATGCTTGCGTATGAGTTCCTCTGCAAGTTTTACACCTTGAGCATATGCTGAACGCGTGGGAAGTGAGCGTGGATCTATTGTGAAAAGATTACGGCCGGTTGGCGTTACATCATTTTTTCCACGATATGGGGAACCAGATGGCCCTGCATCAATGCGTTGACCTTTAAGAGATTTTAGAAGACCAGACAGTTCCGCTTCTCCTTGCGCGCCGTCCCCATAAATATGCAATCCCTCAGCATATTGGCTTTCCTTAATATCACAAACAAACCGATCAATTTTTGTGATAGCTTCGATCTTTGATATGTCATCAGAAAGATTGAGAGTTTCAGTCAGACCCGCTAATTCAGCCGTTTGGCGAATTTCAGTTATCAAACGATCCCGCCGCTTTGGGTCAAGCCCATCGGCGGTCGAATATTCATCAAGAATTTGCTCAAGCTCAAGCAGTTTTTTCGGCGTTTTTGAATTCGCAAGAGGTGGTGGCATATGTCCAAGAGTGACTGCGCCAATGCGCCTTTTTGCCATCGCCGCTTCACCGGGATCATTGACAATGAATGGATATAAGACCGGTGTTTTTCCGATGAGAATTTCTGGCCAACAATCACCAGAAAGCGCCACGGATTTGCCCGGAAGCCACTCCAATGTCCCATGAGCACCAACATGAATAAGCGCATCTAAATTATTCCTCTGCATCCATAAGTAAAATGCGATATAGCTATGGCATGGCACGTGGGTCATATCGTGGTAGTCATCTTCGCGGCTATTTTTTGACCCACGTTCAGGTTGTAACGCTACAATGGCGTTCCCGAGTTTAACGGCAGGAAAATGGAAATATGAATCACGAACCAGCGCGTCATTTTCGACTGTACCCCATGTTGCGTTTAGTTCCTCTTGTTTGTTCATCGACAATTCTTGAAGCCAAGATTTATAATCTTCAACGGAGATTTTTATGGACTCCTGTCCAAGTTGCTGGCTTAAATTTTTAGCAAGCTTTGCCCCATAATCATTTTTTTGAATAGCGTTTAGTATATTATTTGTCGATGCGATTGCATCGCAGCCAACCGCATGAGCCATTTGGTATGCTTTGCCGGGATATGTTGATAATATAATCGCGACATTCTTATCTGAATTTGACTTTTCATTCAAAGATATCCAAGATTCCACACGTTTAATTATGCGCTCGATTTGGTCTTGATCACCATGATGCTGAAAACGAGAGTATTGAAGGTCTTTGTCGCGTGGCGCAATGGCTTTAAAACTTGCGACACCTGTTAAAATTCGTCCATCCACCTCAGGCAAAACAACATGCATTGCTAAATCTTGAGGTGATAGCCCGCGATCAGATGTCAGCCACTCTTTGCGAAGTGCGGTAGAAAGCGAAATTTGAAAAACAGGCACATTGGCAGCATCAAGAGGTGAGCGTGCATCATCAGCCGCATGTGCAGAAAAGGCAGTTGCGTTGATAATGGCCTTAGGGGATTTTTCAGCAATAACATCTTCAACCCATAGACGTGCTTTTGGGTTTTTAAGAGACGGCACGAATACACCAATTGCCTTATGGCCGCGCTTGCGCAGCATATGGATTATTTTGTCGATAGGGTCTAGGTCGGCAGCAGTTACATAGCTGCGATAAAACACCACGAATACAAGATTATCATTGATTTCGTAGGTTTTCGTTGCGCCATTTTTAGGATCATAAAACCCAAAATCAGGCACTGTTTTTTGACCAATGACGGGTGGTGTGTAAATTCCCGCAGCAATTGATAATTGAGCGAGTGCGGCTTGAGCTGCAATTGCTCCGCCTGTGTCACATAAAGCGCGCAAGCGATCGAGTGTGGATTTGGGTAATGTGGATAATTCGTCAAGACGGCTATCCTCTTGCCCATCGGCAGGGATAATCGCAAGTGCAATATTATTTTTTTGGGCATAGGCGCAAATGCTTGATAAGCCATAGGGCCAGTAAGCTTCTCCACCAATTAGTCTGATCAAAATGCCCTTGGCGCCCGAAATTGTTTGTTCAATATATGTGTCGACGGAAAGCGGATGTTTAAGGCCAACAATGTTCGCTAAGCGAAGAGATGGCAGCGATCCTTCAGCACGTTTATAGCCCGCAAGAAATGCACCTAAGTCACTATCTGAAAACGAAAGCACAATGAGATCCGCGGGATCTTGTTTAAGATCTCTTGGAATGTCATTGTCATCTAATCCATGACTTTCGCGAAAAACGACGTGCATTTTAGGTCATACCCTTTAAGCGAAATGCGCACGAATTTTATCGGGATGAATATCATCATGCTCGGCAATAACGACAAGCTGTGATTGTCGCGGAGTATCCCCCCATGGGCGGTCAAATTGCGCGCGGACACGGTCACCGACAGCTTGAACAAGAAGGCGCATTGGCTTGCCTTCAATTGCCACATAACCTTTTGTGCGAAGAATTTTCTGACTGCGCGCCAATGTTTCAACTCTTTCAACAACGTCTTCGATTGTTTTATATTCTCCGATTTCAATACTAATGCTCTCAAAATCATCATGCTCATGATCATGAGCTCCGCCATGATGAGAGGGGCGTGCATCAAGATTATTTTCAGCAGCCGCACCGATACCGAGCATAACACGCGTATCTACAACGCCTTCAGATATAGAAAGTACTGGAATATCGCGTGGTGAATGATCTGCAATCACTGACTTGGCTTTTTCTAAAGTTATTTCATTCACAAGATCTGACTTGGTAAGCAAAACAATATCGGCACAAGCAATTTGATCTTGGAAAACTTCGGCCAATGGGCTTTCGTGATCCAAGCTGTCATCTGCTTTGCGCTGAACGTCAACCGCTTCGACGTTATGAGCAAAACGACCTGCAGCAACGGCCTCAGCATCAGCAAGAGCAATCACGCCATCAACCGTTATTTTTGATCGAATATCGGGCCACTCAAACGCCATCAAAAGAGGCTTAGGGAGAGCCAGCCCAGATGTTTCAATCAAAATGTGATCAGGGGCTGGATCGAGTTTTAAAATAGCTTCCATGCTGGGAATGAAATCATCAGCAACCGTGCAACAAATACAGCCATTAGACAGCTCAACAATGTTTTCAGCAGGACAATTTTCATCTGCGCATGATTTGAGAATCTCGCCGTCCATGCCGAGTGTTCCAAATTCATTTACAATGATGGCAAGTTTCTTATCACCGGCATTTTTCATAAGGTGATGCAGTAATGTCGTTTTTCCAGAGCCAAGAAAGCCCGTAATGATTGTTACTGGTGTTTTGGCTAAATTGCTCATGATGAAGTCCCTTCAGGCGGAATGCGCGCAATTGATTGTTTCCTAAAAATTACTGGACGTTCGCGCCATGGCACAATACCGTCGGTTGAGGCAGCATATGCACGAAGACCATTTGCGATATCCTCTACATGCTCATCTGGATCAAGTTTGCCATAGACATAGCTCCAGCGTTCTTTGCCCGTGACGGCAATATTGCAACCAATATCGCAAGACGATAAGCACTCAACGGGCTGAATTTCGATGTTGTTGTCCTCTGAAAATTCGCTTGCTAGCGCCTCAAGTAGACGCGCTCCATCTCGAACTTCATTTGCTTTATCACTGCCCATTTTGCGGCAGGTATTACAAACATAAACTTTCACGTCAGCCATTGGCATATCCTTTAAAAAGGACAAAAGGGGCACTGCCTGAACGGACATCCGTAAAGGTTGCGATACACCCCGATCGCCCTGTTAAACATTTACTGGCAGGTCTCCCGGCTTGCAGAGTTGAGACTTGCTCAATGACTACCGCCTTCCCAGAAATCCCAGTGGCTGATAATCTAACTCCGGTCACGGTCGCGGGGGCGGCTGCATTTTATTGATCCGAATTGCAATTCAAAACAACTATCGCATTCCCTCTTCACTTGTCATATGACAAGAACCAGTAGATTGCAGTTAGAGTGTTTCAGGTAAGATTGTCAAGAATGGAGATTGGAATGACTGAAAAACCACAAAGCCCTGATCGTCATGCGAGCAAAATGGCTAAGAAAAAAGTAGCGCGCGATAAAATGATGGCACAAAAAACCTCTGAAAAGGGGCTAATTATTGTCCATACAGGTGCAGGTAAGGGCAAAAGTTCATCAGCATTTGGTATGATTATACGCTGCATTGCACATGAAATGCCTTGTGCGGTTGTGCAGTTTATCAAAGGCGCTTGGTCAACGGGTGAACGTAGTTTAATCGAAGCAAATTTCTCTGATCTCTGCCCATTTTACGCGATGGGCGAAGGTTTCACTTGGGAAACGCAAAATCGCGAACGAGATGTACTTGCTGCGGGTAAAGCTTGGGAAAAAGCGAAGGAAATGATACTTGATGAGCGCAATAAAATGGTGCTCTTAGATGAAATCAATATCGCGCTCCGTTATGATTATATTGATATAAATGATGTGGTAGAGTTTCTCGTCAATGAAAAACCTGATATGACTCATGTTGTGTTAACTGGCCGAAATGCCAAAGAAGAGCTTATTGAGATTGCAGATTTGGTGACTGAAATGACACTGGTTAAGCATCCATTTCGTTCTGGAATAAAGGGCCAAAAAGGCGTGGAATTCTAAACTATGCCAGGGGTTATGATCCAAGGGACTGGTTCGAATGTCGGCAAGTCGATGCTGGTTGCGGGGCTGTGTCGCGCGGCAAAGCGGCGTGGCTTAAATGTACGCCCGTTTAAACCTCAAAATATGTCGAATAATGCTGCCGTAACCGCTGATGGCGGTGAAATTGGCCGCGCACAAAGCCTGCAAGCGCGGGCGTGCGGAGTTCAGGCGCATACGGATATGAACCCTGTGCTTTTGAAGCCCGAAAGTGATCGCGGTTCGGCTGTTATAGTGAATGGTAAGCATCTTCAAACAGTCAAGGCGCGAGAATATAAAAAGCTCAAACCTAAACTTCTTGAGGCCGTTATGCAAAGTTATGAACGCCTTTCAAGTGAGTGCGATCTTGTGATAATAGAAGGCGCGGGCTCCCCAGCCGAGATAAATTTACGCGAGGGTGATATTGCAAATATGGGGTTTGCTCATGCGTGTAATATCCCTGTCATTCTCGTTGGTGACATAGATCGAGGCGGTGTGATCGCGCAAATTATTGGTACAAAAACTGTTCTAGAAAAATCTGATGTGGATTTGATTTCGGGCTTTATTATCAATAAATTTCGCGGTGATCCTACACTCTTTGATGATGGATACGAATTCATAAAAAAACAGGTTGATTGGAGCGGCATGGGCATCCTACCTTATTTTGAAGATGCTTTTAAGCTTCCTGCAGAAGATACGTTAGATATCGACTACAGTCATTCTGATGGTAAGATTAATATTGCGTGCCTAAGATTAAGCAAGATTGCAAATTTTGATGACCTTGATCCATTGGCGCTTGAACCTGATGTGAATTTGAGAATGATTGAACCTGGTCAAGTTATTCCTGCTGATATCGATCTGATCATCATCCCGGGCACCAAATCAACAATGGCTGATCTTGTAAAGCTCCGCGTTAATGGCTGGGATATTGATATTCAGGCGCATGTGAGACGCGGTGGACGCGTTCTGGGAATTTGTGGTGGATACCAGATTTTAGGGTCCAAAATATATGACCCTGATGGCATAGAAGGTAATATTGCTGATATAAATGGTCTGGGGCTTCTGAACGTCGATACGACTATGAAGTCAGGTAAATCACTAAAGCTTTCAAACGCTGTTCATGCCGAAACGGGAACACCTATTTCAGGTTATGAAATTCATATTGGGCAAAGCAATGGCCCTGATTGCGAGAGGCCCTTTGCGTTAATAAACGGAACGGGTGAAGGTGCTGTATCCATTGATGGTCTTGTTAGTGGAACATATCTTCATGGTATATTTGCATCTGATGAGTTTCGTAATAAGTTTTTAAAGGAACTCGGCGGTAAGTCTGAAGTTACCAATTATGACGATGTTATCGAGCAGGTGCTTGACCGTTTGGCGGAGCATATTGAGGCTCATCTTGATGTGGATACGATATTAGGCTTGGCGCGTTAATATACTTTCAGGATAATGCTTCTGAAAGTTTTGCCCATTCCTTTTTCGAGCCAGGAATTCCAAGCCGAATCCAGCTATCACTATAAGAAAAAATGCGTGACCAAATTTGAGATTGAGCAAGTAAATTTTGCACGTCACTCGCGTTTGGCACCTCATAAAGCCTAAATAATCCAGTGCCACCAACAAGTGACCAATTTTGTTTATCGGCTAAAGCATCCATGATTGTTTTCTCAGCGGAGAGACGCGCATATGTTTTCTTTTTCCATGCTTTGTCAAGAAGTGCCTGCTTGCCAACCGCACATGCAAGTCCAGAAACGGGCCAAGGACCAAGCTCGTTTTGAATGGCATTGATAATAGTTTCATTTCCTATCGCAAAGCCAAGCCTTAGCCCGGCAAGTCCATAAAACTTACCGAATGATCGCAATAATAAAATATTCGATTGGGCGTGAAGATAGGATGCAATCGAGGACACTTCACTACATTCAATAAAGCTTTCATCGATGATCAAAAATTTAACAGATTTAGCAAGGTCCAGAATTTCATCTGGCGTCCAAACTTCACCCGTTGGATTATTGGGATTAACCACAATAGTGATATCTGCGCCGTTTGTTTCATTGAAATTTGAAAATGTGTCGACCTCCCACCCAAGCCGAGAAAAGTTTTTTGGATATTCATTATAGCTTGGCCAAATATGCGCGACTTTGGATTTAGGGAATAGCCTTGGTAAAATTTGGATTACGGATTGCACACCGCTAATTACCGTGACTGGCGCATTCGCATCACATGAATTGAGTGCTGCATCACATAGACTTTGAATTTTCGATCGCCTCGGCAATGCGTTTAGTTCAGAAACTAACTTTACATCCGCGGGATAGGGTTGGCGGTTTATCCCTGTGGAAATATCGAGCCAATCATCCATAGCGCCGCCAAATTGGCTGATCGCCTCTTCCAAATTTCCGCCATGCTCAGTTTGTAAATATTGCATAGCTAAACCAGTAAGCCATAGCGCAGGCAAATAGAAGCCCTATGCATAGCCGAATGAGACGATCAAAGATGAGCAAGGCGGTTTCAAGAGCCGCATTGTTAGGATCGGGCGCGGTTTCATTTAACCACGCATCATCGGTTCTTTCATCGCCATATGTCCTAGGGCCAGATAGACGGATATTAAGAATTCGAGCCATCGTCGTTTCCGGCCAGCCTGCGTTTGGGGATCGGTGTTTATTTGCGGTTAATCTGATGTTTTTTAATATCGAAAAATCTTTTGTACAGATTGCATAAAGAAAAGCTGTTAACCTCGCGGGGATCCAATTGGCGACATCATCAAGGCGCGCAGCCACGCGGCCGAAATAGAGATAGCGATCATTCTTATAGCCAATCATGCTATCGAGTGTATTAATCATTTTATAAGCCATGATCCCAGGTAAGCCGAGGAGAAGCCCCCAAAAAAGTGGAGCGATGATACCATCAGATGTGTTCTCGGCAAGGCTTTCAATTGCCGCGCGTCGAATGCCGTTTTGATCAAGCGTATTTGGATTCCGGCCAACGATCATGGAAACTGCAATACGCGAATTATCAATATCATTGCTTTCCAACGGTCGCAATATATCAGTGATATGAGTTTTCATGGAGTGGGATGCGAGCAAAGGCCACGCCAAAAAGGCCATAACTACACAAACAATGACATTGGAGCTTGCTAAATTGCGTAAAACAACCGAAATAAATATCCCAAGAAGATAAGCCATTAGGGTCAAGGCTAGAGCAGCCAACCCACCTTTTATCAAACGCTCATTATCTGACCCGATATTCAGTTGTTTTTCAATAAATGAGATAGATTTTCCTGACCAAATAACGGGATGGGATATAGATATGTGTAGACCCTTTGGCCAGCCAAATTTATAATCAAGCAAAAGTGCAATGGCAAAAGTAAGAAATGTCATATTCCGCCTCCGACCCTAAATTTTACAGGTTCTACAAATCCGCGCAATGATAAATTATTCTCTAATTTATTGGGCGTTTCATCTGGCCTAAAGATCAGACCACGAAGGGAGCCCGTATGGGCGATGACAACACCTAGCGCATTAAATTCATTTGCGAGATCAAAAATAAGATCATTTTTTGAGCCACGCAAATGAAGTGTGCGTTTCGCAGATTCGGTTGATATTTCTGCAAATTCTTCAATTTTGGTTGCAGATTTCCATTGTTCTACCAAATCTCCAATGAGCGCAAAGTTCATATCTTCTGGGCTGGTAAATTCTGGTTGTCCATAAAAACCGCCGCAAATCTCCATTAGCGGAAGGGGTGGTGTGTCACTCGCAATTTTTGCAATGCGAGAGCACCACAACACATGCTCAAAATTTGGAAAAAAAAGCGGATCAATTGCCTTTTCACACATGAGGAGCTTATCAAGAGTTTCATCTTGGCTAAGGGCGCCAAAGGTATGCTTAATAATTGCCATGCGAAGTGCTGTCGAATACCCAGAACCACCACCTGCAACCATATTGGTATTGACCTCTAAGCTATGAATTCGCCGCTCACCAATATCACCAAAAATTTGATTAAGATCGGTCACATGATTTGTTTCACCAGTCATGCCCTTTTGAAGTGTGACGTAATATTTATTGCAGGGGAGTGAAATCAAACCAAGCGTACCATCGTTTAGAATACCTTGTATAAATTCGCCAAAATGTCCATTAATCCTGATCATTGGCGGGGAACTTTCATATTAACGCCTTCAATTGACCATGAATTGTTCTTTGGAAATTCTGTAATGACTGTTTGTGATAGATGATCAATTGTAAAAGCTAGGCCTTTAGCGGGTTCTTCAAGCGCAATGCCAATCGCAGCACGAATGACACCAGCATGTGCAAAAACAATATTGGTGCCCATCGGTAATTTTTGAATGCCACATATCACACGCTCAGTTACATCTAGATGGCTTTCGCCATTTGTGTAACTGTGTTGAGCGATTTCTTGAAGCGATCTTGCGCCTATATCAGGGAGTTCGGAAAGACGCGTCCCCTCCATATCTCCAAAGTCAATTTCCCAAAAATCTGAAATTTGCACAGGATCACAATTTGCAAGAACTGCGGCCGCTGTGCCTAAACACCTCTTTGCTGGAGATGAAAAATATTTTGCGCCTTCATGTGAACCCAGGTCTGATTGCAATCGACGGCACTGATTTGAATTGATTGGCAAAATATCAACATCAATGCGGCCACACAAAACACCTTTCACAGCAATTGGCGCATGCCTCACCCAAATAATTTTCCGATTAGAGGATGCATTCATAGTAGAACTTTTCTTTCTCAATCAATCACGTTACACATAGCTAAATTCTAAAATGGTGACAATGATCGTTTCTTCTCCTCAACATATTCTTGTAACTGGCGGCGCACGCTCTGGTAAAAGTCAATATGCAGAAAGTATAGCCCTTAATTTGAGTAATCGGCCAGTTTACATAGCAACTTGTGAAATATTTGATGATGAAATGTTGCGCCGTGTTTCGGCTCATAAAGATCGGCGAGGAGAGGCGTGGGATGAGATCCATGCGCCACTCGACATGGTACAAGCGTTGAAGGACTCCGATAATGGTCAAACTCGCTTGGTGGATTGCGTAACATATTGGGTGAATAATGTACTCTACCATAAACAGCATTGGGAAAAAGAAGTTGATGAACTCATTTCAGTTTTGAAAAGACAGAAGTCGCCAGTTGTATTTGTAACAAATGAAATTGGTATGGGCGTTATCCCTGAAACCAAATTGGGTCGAGAATTTCGGGATGTTGCTGGAAGCGTAAATCAAACTATTGCCAATGAGGTATCGCAAATGTATCTTGTTGTAAGTGGCCAAGTAATGAAAGTTAAACCATGAGTATTCCTAAAAACTTTTCATCAATCGCAGAAATAGAAACAGCGCTATTCACATTGCCAGATTTTCAGGCTGAATATTCTGGGCAGGCAACTGATCGTCAAAACCAGCTTACCAAGCCTCAGGGCTCACTCGGTAAGCTTGAGGATTTAGCCATATTTCTGGCAGGCTGGCAGGGTGTGGAAAAGCCAGCACTCAACAATGCTCAAGCCTTGGTATTTGCAGGTAATCACGGCATATGTTCAAAAGGTGTTAGCCCCTTTCCTCAAGAAGTCACGGCAATAATGGTGGAGAATTTCAAGAATAAGGGAGCAGCTATAAATCAACTCTGCGCTGAAAATAATGCCGATTTGAAAGTTATAGCACTTGATTTGGACAAGCCAACTGGAGATATTTCGACCGGCTCCGCAATGAGCGAAGATGATTTACTTCGCGCCTTTAATGCAGGTTATGAAGCACTTGATCTGTCTGCTGATATTGCACTTATGGGTGAAATGGGCATCGGAAATTCCACTATTTCTGCCGCCCTTTGCGCTGGCGTGTTTGGTGAAGATGGTGCAAATTGGGTAGGCGCTGGAGCGGGTTCTGACGCAGCTGGAATCTCATTAAAAGCATCTCTTGTTGATCAGGCGATTACGATAAATAAAGAGCTTTTAGACACACCATTCGGTATTTTGCGAGCGCTTGGTGGTCGTGAACAAGCCGCCATTTGTGGAGCTGTTATTGCCGCGCGTCTTAATTCTATACCAGTTCTTCTAGATGGTTTCATTGCGACGAGTGCAGTTGCCCCGCTTTCTAAATTCGATGGCCTTTTAGATCATTGCCTTGTTGCACATAAATCTGTCGAGCCTGGACATATCAAGCTACTTGATAAGCTTGGTAAAGAGGCGATATTTGATCTAAATATGCGGTTGGGTGAGGGTTCGGGTGCGGCAGTGGCGCTCGGCATTTTACGTTCGGCTATTGTATGCCATAATGGAATGGCAACCTTCGCAGAGGCCGGAATTAGTGTATAATTCATGAATATACGATCCATATTGCAAGAGCGTTTTCGTGAACTCCATTTAGCATTTGTTTTTTTTACACGCATTCCCTTACCGAACTTAGGAAAAAAGCCAGCAGAACTTCGTTCCACTCTTTGGGCTTGGCCAATCGTTGGCTTGCTTATTGGATTTTTATCGGGTTTGGTATTCGTTGTAGTAAGCTCTTTTTTCAGCATTAGTATTGCAGCGGTTATTACAATCCTAACAACTATATTTCTAACGGGGGCTTTCCATGAAGATGGGCTTGCCGATTGCGCGGATAGCTTTGGGGCATTTGAACCACAACGCCGCTTAGAAATAATGAAAGACAGTAGTATCGGAACTTATGGCGTTCTTGCTCTTATTGCTGCTTTTTCATTGCGTGTTTTTGCTCTCATCGAAATCGGTAGGCAAATCGGTGGCATTGAAATTATCGTAGTACTTATGATGGCCTATAGCGCATCACGTGTAGCAATGATTGGAGTACTGATTGGTTTCAAACCTGTCGTTGGCCATGGTTTGCGTGAGCAAGTAAGAAATATTTCTCGGCGCCAATTTTCGGCCTCATATCTTATTGCTCTGCTGATATTCACCTCATTGGCCCTATATTTAGGTTTTGCTATTTTAACTGGGGCAATGTTTATAATTGTAAGCTTAGTGATGCCAATCCTATTGGCTGTTATTATGCAAAAACGTATTGGCGGTTTTAATGGTGATGTGCTTGGAGGTGTTTGTATTCTATCAGAAGTTATAGGGCTAATGCTATTAAGCTCTATAATCATTAATTTATAAGTTATTTTTAAAGTTCGCATTTAATTAATATTGTACATAGGTGCATATATTGGTTAACAACATGTAAATAATATGTTAGTATGTTAATAATATATTGAAAGGGTTATATATGACAACCGCATTTATTTCGGAAATTGACTATTTTGGCGCAGGTGTTACATCTGGAGAGTATGTAGAGATTACTATCCTCAAAACAGAGGATTTGAGTGATTATACGGTTTCATTCTATAATGGACTCGGTTTGGCATATGGAGCGCCTTCTTCAGATTATTTTACAGATAGCCCTGCTGAAATAACATTGGCTGAAGTATCGGCGCTGACGGGAACGCCTGGTTCTGTGGCCGCAACCACAACGGGATCTGTCGATCTTCAAATCGTGGAGCATCCCGAATATTCAGATTATTGGGTCATACAAATACCTGCGTCTGTTACTGTTCCATTCGTTGCTACTCACGCTCAGGCCGTCGCTTTAACCAATACAGCTACTGATACAACCATTGATGCCTATAGTATTGGTACGACTTTTTCTAGTGGTACAGATGATTTGCCAGATGAAGGTGTGGCCGCTGGGGAATCATTAACATCGGTTGGCACCTTTGACACCAATCTTGACTCTATTCAGATCGATAGCGATGGCAATATTACCAATGATGAGGAAGAAACTATCGGTGATAGTGAAATTATTATCTGCTTCACATCTGGAACGTTGATTGCAACTGAAAATGGCCATGTGGCTATAGATGATCTTGTTGTTGGGGATATGGTCGAGACAATGGATCACGGGCTGCAGCCTATCCGTTGGATTGGCTCGACAAAGCGCAAGGCCGTAGGTAAGTTAGCACCCGTTTTGATCCGCAAAGGTGCGCTTGGCAATGAGCGGGATTTACGGGTTTCGCAACAACATAGAATGCTCTTAAAAGGTTATCAGGCAGAAGTTTTATTTGGTGAAGATGCGCAGCTGCTATCTGCTAAGTCATTGGTTAATGGGTCTTCCGTCGCCATAGATGAAGGTGGTGAGGTTGAATATTTCCATATGATGTTTGATCAACATGAGATTGTATTTGCAGAAGGAGCGGCTTCAGAAAGCTTCCATCCTGGCGTTGAATCTTTTGCCGCTCTGGATCAAGCCGCGCGCAATGAGATTTTTGAAATTTTCCCACAACTTAAATCATATGATTTTACCGATTACGGGCCGCTTGCGTATCCCAATGCGCGCCATAACGAAGCCATAGTACTTGGAAAATATATGGTGGCGGTTTAGCTCACGATTTTTACGCCAGCAAAAAATGAATAGAAAGGTGAGATGGGGGTATATGGAAAGTGTCTTTTTACCCATCAAGAACTACCAACTTTTACCATTCAAGAGCTTTATTGTCTGGCTAAGATTGTAAAAACAACTAATGGTTGTTTTTTAATCATTTGTTAACCTTTCTGGATTTATACTTCACTTGTGAAACACTAGATAAATAATGGAGTAGAAAAATGAATGCTATGACTATGACATGGGGTGAGCTCAGTTCGACAAGCGCGCTGACGGCTTTAACAAGACGCGAGATGAATCTCGTTTCGGGCGGTTGGGATTGGGGCGAGTTTGCTCAATCTATATTTATCGGTGCCGTTGCTGGTGCTGTTGGTGGCGGTGTTGCGGGACTCGTAACAGGTGCAATTGGAGGCCTTGCTGCTGGAGGCGCGGGCGCTATTCCGGGCGCGCTTATGGGCGGTTTGACCGGATTCATCGGTGGCGCTATAAGCGGAGGTATCGGTGGCGGCATTACTTACGCTTTAGGTGAGCTGCTTTAATGTAATTTAGCATTTGAGTCCCATGGACGCCATGGGGCATATTTTGCCTTTCAGTAAAGGTTAGGATTCTATAATGAATAGTAAAATCATTTTAGCGGCTGTTTTCTCTTTAATATTTTTCGTTATATTTAGTTTGATCAATGTTGATATGGGATTAATTACACAGATATTTGTTGCAGCATTAGCAGGTGCCATTTGGTATTTTATAAGTGCTAAATTTGGTAATTCTCTTCATAAGAAATAACGTTTTGAATTCAAATTCTATCTTCGGTTAGACGTTTAAATTTTTTTGGGGGGGATGAAATTTGGTTTCTGAATTGGAAGTTGCAATAATTGGTGCAGGAGCTGCGGGCTTAAGTGCTGCAAATCTTTTAGCCAGATCTAATATAAATTTTGCGATTTATGATATTGCTGATGAAAAATCATTAAAAGAAAACTCTCACAGTGCTCATAATTTCCTTTCGCGTGATCGTTCTCGTAAGTCAGAAATGCTTTTAGAATCGAGAGCTGATCTTTTAAAATATGGTATTGAAGTTCGGCAAGAGACAGCCAGTGAAATTGTGCGGTTTGCTGGAAATATCACTGTTAATTTTAAGTCTGGGCATCGTATAAAAACAAAGAAGCTTATTATTGCCGTAGGGTCTGAGCTCGACGAGAATAAGCTATTTTCTATTCCAGGCAGTCGAGATATGTGGGCAAAGAGCTTTTTTCACTGCCCATTTTGTGATGCCTATGAGTTTAACAATAAGACGCTTGGGCTATTATATGGCGGGGTAAATGATTTAAACTATTTAAAACTTGTTTCACAATGGTCTTCTAAATTGGTTTATTTTAGTCACGGAGAGCAAGTCGATCCAGCAATAGAATCTTTTTTGTATAAGATGAACAAATCGAACCTGGTTGTTACAGATATTATACGAGAGTTTGTCCATGAGGGTGGATTAGTAAAATCGGCTGAGACAGCTGGCATGCAAAGCGTACCAGTCGATGCAATGTTTACTATAGGCGTTAGATATGTTGATAATCCTTTAATCCGTAAACTTGGGATTCAGATGTCAGAAACGCGTTTTTCTCAGATGTCGATACCGCTTACTGATCCGATAGGAAAAACCAGCGATCCGAACATATTTATTGTCGGTGATGCCAAGTCTTTATTGTCGAGTATTCCTCAGAGCGCTCATGAAGGTTATGTTGCTGCTTCAGCGATTGTATTTGATTTAATTGGTGAGAGGGTTGCAAGTTAGATATGCCAAAACTGCGAAATGAATAGCCCCTTTCGAAAAGATGCGTTAGATAGTCGTTCTCAAGGATTTACGAACCCTATTTCTATACGCGGCTCTCTTTCAATGAGCTTAATTTTGGTAGGTTTGCTAACAATTTTGGCGGGCCTTTCAATTTTTGGATACTTCACTGAATATACACGGAAGGTAGAGGTTCTAGGATATTTAAGTCCTCAAAGTGGATCCATTCAAGTATCTGCGCCTATATCAGGTCAATTGATACTGGAAAAAGAAAACGGTGCTATTGTTCAAAAAGGTGATTTACTTGCTCGTGTAAAGTCTTTGGATTTTGATGTTGATGGACAAACTTTTCAAGATCTTGAAATCAAAAATCTTGAGGAAGCAATTTCGCTTGTAAAAGCACGTATTTCAATCGCTGATGAACAAATGCAGTCATTGAAGCTTCAAAGAGAGGCCGCTATTTCCAATCATGAGGAGAAAACTAGAACATTACAAGAACTTGTAAGCTTAAGTGAAAATGAATTCGTAAGCCTATCCGATGAACTCGATAATTTAGAGAATTTACGCAAACGCAAACTTGCTACAGATGCACAAATTAGCTCATTGCGCCAGCGTTTTGTGCTTGCACAACAAAGTTTGCAAGAAGTTCGTTCGGAAATCAATTCGCTTGAAGTCGAGCGTATCCAATTGGATTTAGAATGGGATACGAGAGAGCTTAGCGTGAAGCAAGAAAAAAATAATATGCAACGTGAAATTGCAGATTTACGTGCACAATTAAGTCAGAAAAAATCACGAAATGAAGCTGGAGTATTTGCGCCTGAAAGCGGAGTTCTAACATTTTCCTTGGCTCAGAATAATGAATTTGTTGATGCACGAACACAGCTGTTTCAGATCACTCCAAAAAGCTCAGAATTACAGGCTATATTGCTAGCACCGTCTTCTGCAATTGGGTTTGCTAAGATAGATGACTATGCTCAAATACGCTACCGCTCATTTCCTTACCGTGAGCACGGCGTTTTTGAGGGCTCGATTGTACAGATAGATGAAGCTGCACAGCGTGCTCAGTCAATCAATTCGCCAATAGATATTAGTGTGCCAGTTTTTAAGGTGGTTGTCAAAATAGACCAAGAGCCACAATCTAAAAATGGGGAGAATCTTAGGTTGACCTCGGGCATGGTTCTAGATGCAAGTATGATAATTGATAAAAGGCCTATTTTGTTTTGGCTTTTTGATCCGGTATTGTAATGCAATTGTTCTTTAGATCCCGTTTGCCAGTTATTCTGCAAGCTGAAGCCGCTGAATGTGGGTTGGCCTGTCTCTGCATGGTGGCTTCTTATTGGGGTAAAGAATTGGACTTACCAACTTTGCGCAAAAGATTTCCCGCAAGTCTACAAGGTGCTACCCTGAATGATCTAGTAAGAATTTCAAAAGGCTTGGACTTAACTCCTCAAGCATTAAAAGGAGAAATGGCAGCACTAAAAAATGTGACTTTGCCAGCAGTTCTTCATTGGAATTTTAATCATTTTGTTGTGCTCAAAAGCATTGGCAAAAATTTTGTGATCATTCATGATCCTGCAGTTGGTGAACGAAAAATTTCTTTAAATGAGCTATCGGAGTCATTTACTGGTGTTGTGCTTGAGCTTCGCCCAGGGGCTGGTTTCAAAGCTGAGAAAGAAAAAACACAAATACGTTTATCTCAATTTTTCAAGAAAATTGAAGGCCTCACAATACCACTTCTTCAAATATTGGGGTTTTCGTTAGTTGTCGAATTTATTGCTATTGTCACACCATTCTTTACACAGATTGCAATTGACCAAGTTATTCCAACGAGTGATAAGGATCTTCTCAAGGTTCTTGCCCTTGGTTTTTCGATCGTATATTTATTGGGGCCTGTTTTGCGCTGGCTCCGACAAAGGTTAATCGTCTATGTAAGCACTCAATTTTCTGCCCAGCTTATGATCAATGTAGTGAGATTTCTATTTTCTCTACCTTTACCTTATTTTGAAAAAAGAAGTATTGGTGATCTCTTGACGCGCATGGGGGCAACAGAAGAGATCCGTTCATTGCTTACAGAGGGCTTGGTTATTGTTGTGATCGACGCGGTTCTGAGTGTCGCAACGCTCATAATGATGTATTATTATTCGCCTTTCCTAACATTCATCGTTCTCATCGCAACGGTACTGTTCATTTTGCTAAGAGTTGCCTATATTCCTCATTTCAAGCGGCTTGTGAATGAGACATTACAAAAACGCGGGCACGAGCAATCGGAGCTCATTGAAAATTTACATGGGATTATGAGTATCAAATTTGCCCAACGTGAAATTGAGCGTGAAGCGATTTGGAATAGGCATTTTACGAGTTTTGTAAATACCACGGCATATTTTCAAGCAAGCCAAGCCAATTATCAGCTGATATTTAGTATTATCAAAAATGTAAGTATGTTGATACTTGTCTATTTTGGGGTGTTGCTGGTTGTGGATGCAGACGCAGTATTTACGCTCGGTGCATTTTTTGCCTTTGCGACATATCGAGACATGTTTTTCTCCAGCACAGGTAACTTACTTGATCAGTTGATAAAGTTTTCGATGGCTAGAGTGCATCTCGAGCGCCTTTCTGAAATCCTATCTGTCGAACCTGAGACTGAACCATCAGAATACTTTCAAATTGAGCGCAATGATTTGAGTATTGGTATATCAAATTTGGGTTTTAAATTTGATCCAGAACAAGCATTTGTTTTTTCTGACGTAAACGCGCAAATCTCTAAATCAGACAGGATTGTAATCTTGGGTCCGTCTGGCACAGGGAAGACGACATTGCTGAAGGTCATTAGCGGCGTTTATCCGGCAACGACTGGAGAAATTATGCTCAATGATGTGAATGTCGCTCCTGTTGGACTGAGATATTTGAGATCGAATGTGTCGGCAGTTTTACAAAGCGACTATTTATTCAAAGGCTCAATAATAGATAACATTTCGTTTTTTGATCGCGTGACGAATTTTGAACTTGCTACACAATGCGCGCGACTTGCATGTATCCATGATGAAATTATGAGCCTACCTATGTCCTATGAGACCTTAATTGGTGAAATGGGCAGCAGTTTGAGCCAAGGCCAGCAACAACGGATATTAATTGCACGGGCACTTTATCAACAGAAACCCTTATTAATATTAGATGAAGGGACGGCACATCTCGATGAGGAAAACGAAGCAAGAGTTCTTGCAAATATCCGAAGTGTTGGGATGACGTTAATTATGACCGCCCATAAGCGCACGTTAACTTCTCATGCAACCCAAGTATGGGAGTTTGGGCGTGATAGGAAAATTGCAATTTCTGAAAACTAGGAATGGCATTTTTATATGAACTTAAATTCGTAGAAAATAGCTTTTTACCTTTTTGGATTTAAGCGAAAAATCAAAAATACTTAACGAGAAGTCTTGCTACCTTTCTCTTGTAGAGTTGTCCAGTTTCTTAAAATATTTGCTATTATTTAGTACCCCAAAACCGCGTCAGCAAGAAGTGCCACCGCCAATGCATATGTATCGGAGTTGTTATAACGCTTAATAGCTTTGAAGTTGCTTGTTATCGCAAATGCGCGGCCATTCGCACCTTCTGGTATATAATTGCAAGCGGTGCATTCGGTAGTCCACGGCTTGAAGCCAGTGTGTCAACAGGGTTTCAAACATCACGTCTGCCATCACTAGAGAAATCGATGGCATAGATATTATACATTTCTGGAATGAATTGCGTATGGCCGAGACCGCCATCCCATGAGCCTTCCATATCGGCAAGGTCACGATCACCTTTTTGTACAATATAAAGCGCGTTGATGATTTACTTTTCAGCCCAATCATGGCGACGCCCTTCATAAGCCAAGGTCGACATTGCAGTGAACACATTAATGCAGCCCATAAAGCTACCAAAATTGGTTTCCATTCCCCAAATACCAACAAGAACGCTCTCATCAACATTGTAGGCAGTGGCGATTTGGCGCAAAGTTGTGCCATAATTTGAAAGCGCGTTTTTATCCAAATTCACGCGCGTATCACACACACGTCTCTCCACATAATCCATGATCGTTTGCTTAAACTCACTTTGGTTGCGGTCACTATTCACAATCTGCTGCTTAAAGGTCATGTAGGGTTTCGTACGTTCAATAACGCTTTCCAAAGCACGAGCAATAAGTAAAGATCTCCATTATTAAAAATTGCTATATGAGCCGCGAACGGAAGCAATTGGTGGTCGCTCACGGCGCAATAGCAGAGCCGTTGTTTGAGGAGTGGAAATCTGCGTTGATGCCGATGAAGTGTTTTCAACATTTCATGTAGAGAGCAACTGGCAATCGCTACACTACAAAGAAGAACAGCCATTATATTTTGGTCATCATCGTAAATTCTGAACTCTAAAGTTTCATACAGATATGTTTATTATTCGAATTGATTTGTAAGCATTTCATCAAGACTTTCTGTATGTAGATTATCCGCAGCAATTTCTTGCCTAATCTATATCGCCTGAATATCACCCTTTGCACGATTTTCATGAAATAATCCCACAAAATCATCAAGCGTACCAGTCGCAATGCTATCACGCAGACCTTGCATGAGATCTTGATAGTAGTGCAAATTATGCCAAGTGAGCAGCATATTACCAATAATTTCTTGTGCTTTAATGACATGGTGCAAATAAGCGCGAGAATATTGGGTGCAGCAAGGGCATGAACATTCCTCATCTAGCGGGCGGGGATCGTCAGCATGTCGCGCATTGCGCAAATTGACCTGACCTCTCCGTGTCCAACCTTGGGCAGTGCGGCCTGATCTTGAAGGAAGAACGCAATCCATCATATCCACACCACGCAATACTGCCCCGACAATGTCATCGGGCTTTCCAACACCCATTAAATATCTCGGCTTTTCTTCGGGCATCATGTCGGGTGCATGATCAAGCACTTGAAACATTTTTTCTTGTCCCTCACCAACAGCAAGCCCACCAATCGCATAACCATCAAATTCGATATCGCGGAGCGCTTTTGCACTGCGCTCACGCAGATCAATCTCAAGCCCACCTTGTTGTATCCCAAATAAAGCATGACCCGGACGGTTCCCAAATGCTTCTTTGGATCGCGCGGCCCAACGCATGGATAGCTCCATGCTTTCAATGATCCGTTCACGTGATGCAGGAAGTGCCGGACATTCATCAAAACACATGACAATATCTGAACCGAGCTGCCTTTGAGTTTCCATAGAACTTTCAGGCGTCAGTACAATTTTACGGCCATCAATATGGGATTTGAACGTCACGCCTTTTTCATTAAGCTTACGCAGCTCGGCAAGGCTCATAACTTGGAAACCACCAGAATCTGTCAAAATCGGGCGATCCCAATTCATAAATTTATGCAGTCCTCCAAGGGCTTCAATACGCTCAGCTGTTGGGCGCAGCATAAGATGATATGTGTTCCCAAGAAGAACATCAGCACCCGTTGCCCGCACGCTTTCTGGCATCATCGCTTTAACCGTCGCGGCTGTTCCAACGGGCATGAATGCTGGCGTACGGATATCACCACGTGGCGTATGAATCGTACCGAGGCGCGCTTTGCCCGATTGGGCATGTTTTTCAAATGTAATTTTTTTCATATTAATCTATTACGCAGCCTCTTCGCTGGACGCAAGATTGTTTCGGTTCATATTCGAACAACAACCGATGGGAACTTATCGCTTGTTCCCCCATATCCACGATGATAACATTCTCAAAACATTAGCCCATTTGAACAATATTGGCACACATATTTGGAGATCGCCATGAGAGCAGCACTTAGAGAAAAAGCTATAGCGGTTTGTGATCGCAAGATTGAATTGAAGGGCGAGAATGTTGGGCTTTCGTTTTATGCATTTTTTGCCAATAAAAATGATGATCCTAAATTGCTTATGGAAGCCGCGAAATGGTGGATTGAGACCCATGAACTGGATCATTTTGAAAAAGCTCTCAAAATTCGTGAAATGATCCGCAAGGGCGCTTAGTCCTCTGTGCTGCGCCGTCTGGCTTCGAGCTTCCAACCAAAACTGATAGCCATCACCCGCAAGAAAAATGCAATTGTTACGCCTCCGACTAAGCATATTAAACCTTCAAAACCACTCCTATCCAATATGACGACGCATAGCCCCCCTGCCATGGCGGCAAAGGCATATATCTCACCCCGCAAAATAAAAGGCGCTTCTTGAGCGATCACATCCCTGATCAAGCCCCCCGCAACAGCCGAGAGTAAACCCATTGTAATGGCCACGAGAGGAGCGGCTTCAAGCTGCAACGCTTTAAGTGTTCCCGTTGAAGCAAAAAATGCCATGGCGGCGGCATCAAGCCAAAGAATACCCAGTCTTCGCCAGCCATTCATCGAGCGCCGCGCGAGTGCAAAAGCAACCAAACTTGCAACGACCGCAACCAACAAATATGATTGGTTCAGCACCCAAAAAACAGGTGCGTCTAATATAAGATCGCGCAATGTGCCGCCGCCAATACCTGTTACCACGCCAAGGACGATAAAACCCAGAATATCCATTTCCTTGCGCGCAGCCAATAACGCCCCTGAAAGGGCGGCAACTGCAACACCCAGAAAATCAATATATAAGATCATGAATCAAGTTTCTGCTTGTGGAGATATGTTTCGTTATATCGTTTTGTGAGCCAATCGCCTGCGCGAAAATTCTCACCGCTACCGATTGGCGCAACATTTGTATTATAGGCTGGGTTGAAAAAATACGGGATTGAAATACGTTCTTTTGGCGTTCCAATAACTCTGTGTAAAGTGGCGCATATGTTTCCATTTGACCAACGCTCAATCATTTCACCAAAGTTGATAACGAACTGGCCCGGTTGTGCCGAGATCGGCGCCCATTCACCAGATTTCAAAAGCACTTCAAGCCCCGGCACACCATCAGCGGCCAGCAATGTCAGGCATCCATAATCCGTGTGTTCGGCAATTCCAAAATCATTTTCACCCGCATCTTGGGGACGTGGTGGATAGTAATTGGCACGCAACAACGCCATTGGAGGATTGAATTTATCGGCAAAAAAATCGCTGGGCAAATCTGCCACATCAGCGATCGCGCTGAGCAATTTCAGTGAGACATCAAATGCTTGATCATAATATGCCAGCACCTCTTCTTTGAAGCCAAAAAGAGGCGGCCAAAGATTTGGAGCATAATATGTTTGCTTAGATAATTCATCACCTTGGGGCAATTCCACACCTACATCAAAAACCTGCTTATAATCAGGGTTTGCATTGGGGTTAACCTGTTCACCCTTAGCGCGCCCCCATCCCCGATTTGAACCTGTTTGAGACATATCAAATGGTGCTTTCAAATCATCCGTTTGTGTAAAAAATTTCCTATATTGGGCAATGAGGGAATGGATTTGAGATAGTGGAATTGTTGTGTTTTCGACGACCAAAAAGCCAATCTCACTCACGCCACGTTTGAGTTCGGAGCGGGTTATCTCGTCACCTGCAATTAGCTTTTGAAAGTCTATCAATGGAATACTCATAACGCGCCTCAATTTAGAATCTTGACTTGATAGTTGAGACCACCAAGTTTAGTTTATTTCTATAGATATGAGGTTATTATGAACAATTTGCAATCGGTGAAAACATTTTTGTCAACACGGCGATCGACACCGCCCGTGCTCCTTGGTGCGCCCTTCCCAAGCCGTGAGGATATATTGGCAATTGCTGAAATGGGATTGCGCGTTCCCGATCATAAAAAACTAGAGCCTTGGAGGTTAATTGCCTTAGAAACGCAAACGCTTACTGAACTTGCCAAGATTGTTGAAGAACAGGCTCCATCATATCAAGATGATCCTGCCAAAGTTATAAAAATAACTGAACTCTACAAAAATGCGGGTTGTGTGATTGCTATGGTTTATGCGCCAAAATCTGGCGCACCAGAATGGGAGCAACATTTATCAATAGGCGCTGTTGGGGTTTCGCTTGTGAATGGAGCGATTGCACAAGGATATGGTGCGAACTGGCTTTCGGGCTTCCTTTGTGATTGCCCAGAAGTGCTGAAATTTCTTGGAATTGGAGATCATGAAAAGCTCAGCGGCATGATCCATATTGGCACATCATCATCCACGCCACCCGAACGCCCTCGCCCGAATATAACGGACAAAATTCAATTTCTCTAACGCTCACCAAGGACGTTAAATATATCGAGATCATTAAGCGTGATGCCACTAAAGAAAATCGCGCTTACCATGACAATCCAAATCAGCGTCGACACAATCGTCACCATTTTGATTTTTCGGCCAAAATTGAGATTGGCTGGCGCCCCTGACTGCGTACCTGCAACCACCTCGTTTTCATCTTCTTGTGTGCGCAAGCCAATTGGCAACATGGCCCAAAGACAAATAAACCATGTCACGGCATATAGCACAAAAAAACCAGTGATCGACATTATAGCTGCTCCAATTCAATAAGCGTTCCGTTGAAATCTTTAGGATGCAAAAACAAAACTGGTTTGCCGTGAGCACCAATTTTTGGCTCACTATTGCCTAGAATACGCGCGCCCTTTTCAACCAAATGGTCGCGTGATGCCAAAATATCATCAACTTCATAACATAGATGATGTATGCTTCCAGATGGATTTTTCTCAAGAAATCCATTAATCGGGGAGTCCGCTCCAAGAGGATATAGCAATTCAATTTTTGTATTGGGAAGCTCAATAAACACAACTGTTACACCATGATCAGGCTCATCTTGTGGAATTCCCACATTAGCGCCAAGAACATCTCGATATTGCGCAATTGCAGCTTCAAGATCAGGTACCGCTATAGCCACATGATTTAATCTTCCGAGCATATTCACCTCTGTTTTGAAAACTTATATAATGAATTCGCTATGATATCTAGTGACAGAAGGTCGCGCAGGCAGTGTAAACCACATGATTAAATCATGCCCCTTGAAGTTAATGAAGCATGCCCTGAATGATCGAAAGCGTTACGATCACGACTATTGGCGTGACATCTAATCCACCAAATGGCGGTATAAAGCGACGCAATGGGCCAAAAATTGGATTTGTTAAGCTTGTCAAAACATTCCAGATTTGCGACCAAATTGGCGTGCGCAAAGAGATGATATTGAATGACAGAAGCCATGACATAACCACAAATGCGAAAATCACATAGATATACATTTGGATAATGACGCTAAGATAATATGCTATTCCCATGAATTTGCTTGCCTCTATTGTTCACTCATGGAATTAATAGCCCAACAATCAAAATACAAGGCTCAACATGTACCCATTTATACGAATGATGAATGTCATTCGCAAAGCACGAAAAAAATCACCCATGGGATTATTCGAAAAAGAAGTCACACAAATTCGTGTATATCCTTGGGATCTTGATATTTTTAACGAACTTAATAATGGCCGTGCATTAACTCTTTACGACATGGGGCGCTTTTCACTTAGCGCGCGTACGGGGCTTGATAAAATCTTGATGCGTGAAAAACTTGGCCTTACGGTTGCTGGTTCTTTCATACGTTATAGACGCCGCATTCAAGCTTTCCAAAAAATCGACATCAGCGCGCAATGTATCGGGATTGATGATAAATTCTTCTATATGCTGCAAAATATGCATCGCAATGGGGAGGCCGTGGGGCAAGTTTTAATTCGCGCAGGTTTAACGAGAAATGGGCTGATGTCTCCAAAACTATTAATTGACTTAATGGATGTAGACATCAAAGATGTACCGAAATTGCCGCAATGGGCTCAAAATATTGCAAATGCAGATAATGAGCGCCCATGGCCCCCAAAGGATGATGAAAATGAAAAATAAAATTCGCGCATGGATGCTTTTTGACTTTGCAGCACAACCCTTTCACACTCTGGTTGTTTCATTTTTGTTCATCCCGTATTTTAATCAAGTCATTGCTGGCGGAGGAGAAAAGGGACAAATCCTTGTGTCAGTCGCTGGCTTCATCTCAGCCTTGCTCGTCGCTGTTTTAGCTCCAGTTATATCCTCAATTGTTGACCAAGCAGGGCACCGAAAGCGTTGGATCACATTTTTCACTGTAATATTTGCCATTTCATGCCTTGGATTAATGCTTGAAAGCTCCGTGATAACAGTGCTCATCGCCTATTCAATTGCTTATTCAGCAATTGAAATGTTGCTTATTACGATGAACGCTTATTTACCTGATTTTCAAAAAGACGGACATATCGGGAAGATCTCAGGGGATGCATGGGGTTATGGCTATATTGGCGGTCTCATACTGCTTGTCGTGTTTGTACTTTTACTATTGCCATCTGAAGGATCAGATTTAACATTATTTGGTTTTGCTGCTATACTTGGGCATAATGGGCCGATTTGGACAGGACCAGTTTCCGCAATCTGGCTCATCCTATTTATGTTGCCATTTTTTGTCTTGTTCAAAAATGAAAAAGGTGCAAAATCTGGCAAAGATGCCGTGCAAACTGGACTGACTTCCTTGAAAAAATCTGGACTATTGGCATGGAATGACTTGCGGCTTCGTTGGTTTTTCATATCGTCCCTAGTGTTTAGAGATGCCCTTGCTGGCCTTTTCATTTTTGGTGCGATTTATGCTCAAAATGTACTTGGGTGGCCGATCATGGCAATGACACCTTTTAGTGTCGGAATTTATGGAATTGTACTGAACATCACAGGCATTATTGGCGGTATAGGAGGCGGAACGCTTGATCGCAAATTTGGGAGCCAGGCGGTCGTGCGCTGGTCAATCATGCTATTTATTCTTCTTTGCTTCGTCATGATGAGCACGAACAGAGAAAGTGTATTATTTATCCCCGTTGATCCTTCAAGCACACTCCCAGACTGGGTCTTTTTTATCTGCGGAATGTTCATTGGGATAGGGGTTGGTGCTATACAAGGTGCATCTCGCGGGATGGTTGTCCCTGAGACCGAAGGCAAAATGCAACGCGGGGAGGCGTTCGGTATTTATGGCATGATGGGGCGTGCAACAGCATTTATTGCGCCTATCCTTGTTGGGCTATTTACGGCCATTTCAGGCAATGCACAATTTGGTGTATGGCCAATTTTTGGACTATTTGTTATATCAGCAATATGTTTTAGAAAATTCGAAAAGACTACGGGGTAGAGATATGATTAAAAAAATCCTTTCTGTTGCAGCCATGAGCACAGCGTTATTATTCGTGCCTATTGGGTGCGATGATGATTCATCATCTTCGGCCAAAGCCGCAGGGCCAGTTATTGGAGATAGCATATCGGGATCTGGTCGCTTAGCAAAAGAGTTCTTTGGGCCTATTCGGACACCAAGTGGTGGTGCACCACAATCCATCGGAGAATATGCACTTGGCTGTATAGTTGGTGCAGAAGCCCTTCCCGAAACAGGGCCAACTTGGCAAGCCATGCGCCTTTCGCGCAATCGCAATTACGGCCATCCCGTGCTGGTAGATTACCTCAAAGACCTAAGCGTTAAAGCACGTGATCAAGCGGGTTGGGCTGGTCTCTATGTAGGGGACATGTCTCAACCACGCGGTGGCCCGATGACATCAGGCCATGCCAGCCATCAGCTCGGCCTTGATGCTGACATCTGGATGCTTCCGCCCCAGCGTCTTAACCTCACCCGCACGGAACGTGAAAATCTTTCGTCAATTTCAGTGGTGTCATCAGATTATTTACGCACCAATAATAATTGGACGAACGGGCATTTCAAAGTTATGCGCGCAGCAGCAAGCGATGACCGTGTGGCACGTATATTTGTGACACCTGCTGTCAAAATTGCAATGTGCAAAACCGAAACAGGCAATCGTGATTATCTGCGCAAAATTCGTCCATGGTGGGGACATAATTACCATTTCCATGTACGTTTGAACTGCCCAGCAGGGTCACCTAACTGTGTACCACAATGGACAATTCCAAAAGGTGATGATGGCTGTGCTTATGCTGAAGAATTCTATGGAATGCATATTGCTAAAACAATTCCAATTCCAAAAGCAGATCCAGACGCGCCAAAAGCCAAACCAAAACTTGCCAAAACATTGGCGCGTATGCCTGCACAATGTGCGCCATTGGTGCAATAAAATCTGATGAAATCATTCTTCATTGTTGCGGCGCTGCTTATTGCGGCGCCCATTTTTTCGGAAACGATTGAGCTACAATCTAAAACTCGAATTAGCCATTCGGCACCCGAATTTGGTGGCTTATCTGGAATTGTCGTCACTGATCATGGTGCATCTTTTTTGGCAGTCTCTGATAAAGGGACGATATGGAAAGGTGAATTTGAACGTGATGCACAAGGCGCGCTAATTTCTGCAAAAAACTTGGAATTTAAGCCTATAAAAACATCAAAAGGCACAGATGTTGATAAACAAAATATTGATGCCGAAGAAATTGATATAGACCGCCAAGGTCGCCTCTATATCTCTTTTGAATCCAACTCGCGCGTTTCTTCATTTGAAAAATGGGACAGCAATGCAACCTTAATCCAACGTCCATCAGAGTTTTTAAATTTCGGCTTTAATTCTGGTCCAGAAGCGATGGCAATTGGCCCAGATGACAGTATACTCGTTGTTCCAGAGCGTTCGGGTAAATTGGAGCGCCCATTCCCGATATACACATATAGTAAAGGAAACTGGACGAGCGCCCGTAATATTAGACGCGTACCGCCATATCTTGTTGTTGGAATGGATTATGATCCCAAAAATGCACGACTTTATATTCTTGAACGAGACTTCAGACTCCCTGTTTTTTCAACACGAATTCGTTCATTTAGAATGGACGCAAATGGTTTGAGCGATGAGCAATTATTGCTTAAATCTCATTATGGTGAATATGGAAATTTAGAGGGTATGAGCATTTGGCATGACACAAATGGTGATGCACATTTAACACTGATTGCAGATGATAATTTCAGCGCCTTTTATAGCACTGAAATTGTAGAGTTTGTTGTGAAGCCTGAATAGATGTAGGCTCTTTCAAAATTTAAAAAACATCCTTAATCAATTCAAAGCCCTCTTCGGCAGTGTCCACAATATGGAAGAGGTCTAAATCATCTGGGCTAATCGTGCCAGCAGCTTTCAACGCATCCCAATTGATGATGCTATTCCAAAATTCTTTACCAAATAGCAAAATTGGTAATGTATGCATACGGTGCGTTTGAACCAATGTGAGTGTTTCGAAAAGTTCATCAAGCGTACCAAAACCACCCGGAAATGCGGCAAGCACTTTGGCACGCATTAAGAAATGCATTTTACGGATCGCAAAATAATGGAAGTTGATACAAAGTTCGGGTGTTGCAAACTCATTTGGCGCTTGCTCATGGGGAAGCACGATATTTAATGTGACAGAGCGTCCGCCAGCATCTTGTGCGCCACGGCAGCCCGCCTCCATCACGCCTGGCCCACCTCCTGTGCAAACGACCATATCTTCACCGCCCGTTTTTAAACTTTCAACAGTGACCATTTCAGCAAATTTACGTGCCTCTTCATAAAAAGGTGCGAGCTTTGCAATGCCTGGCGAAGTTTCTGCCGTGATCTCTGATGGTTGACGGATACGCGCACCGCCAAAAAGCACACAGGTTGTGTGAATATTTTCTTCTTCTAAAATCATTTCAGGCTTAAGAAGCTCAAGTTGAAGCCTTACTGGACGCAATTCATCACGCGTTAAAAAATCTATGTCTTCAACTGGCAAGCGATATGTGGGCGATCGGGTTTGGGCCGTATCGGGCACAACCTTTGCTAATTTTATATTGCTTTCAATATCTGGAAAACGTCTCGTTTTTTTTGACATAATATTCTCTTTCTTTTCTAACCCGTCTTGCTCATTGGAGTACAATTTTCTAAGACTACACCTAAGCAAAGAAGGATGTCTATATGAACCGCGCAGAATTGGAAAGAGCTATTGAGGCCGCTTGGGATGATCGTGATGCGATTACACCATCAACAACTGGCGAAACACGTGATGCGATCGAAGAAACACTCGGCGCCCTTGATGGTGGTGGGTTGCGCGTTGCAGAGCGTCAGGAAAATGGCGATTGGCATGTGAACCAGTGGGCGAAAAAAGCCGTGCTACTTGGATTCCGTATTAAAGATATGGAACCGCATTCAGGCGGCCCACAAGGTTCTGATTGGTGGGACAAGGTCGACAGTAAGTTTAAAGGTTGGGATGAAAACCAATGGAAAACAGCGGGATTTCGTGCGGTTCCTGGAGCCATCGCGCGTAAATCTGCTTTTATCGCACCGGGTGTTGTATTGATGCCAAGTTTCGTAAACCTTGGCGCATATGTCGACACGGGCACAATGGTTGACACTTGGGCGTCTGTTGGTTCATGCGCACAAATCGGCAAAAACGTTCACCTATCAGGCGGCGTTGGCATTGGCGGCGTCTTGGAGCCAATGCAGGCTGGCCCAACAATCATCGAGGATAATTGCTTCATCGGCGCGCGTTCTGAAGTTGTTGAGGGTGTTGTTGTTCGTGAAGGTGCTGTTCTTGGCATGGGTGTTTATATTGGTCAGTCAACAAAGATCGTTGATCGCGAAACAGGTGATGTATCATATGGTGAAGTCCCAGCGGGCTCTGTTGTCGTCTCAGGTACAATGCCGAGTAAAAATGGTGTAAATCTTTATTGCGCTGTGATCGTCAAAAAAGTGGACGCAAAAACACGCTCGAAAACATCAATAAATGATCTGCTAAGGGATTAAATTATTGGCAAAATCCGCTACAGCTATACTAGCATAAGCCTTATCAGACAAACTTAACGTCCTGAAGAGATTGGCATAACTTTTGAAAAGTGTCCGCAGAAACCCACTCAAATATTTCAACTCATCACCCGAGATTATTGAGTTGGCGGTTCTATATTACATCAAATATCCTCTGA
>CANMUM010000016.1 GCA_947501025.1 uncultured Paracoccaceae bacterium
CTCTTCATTTCAGTGGGATTGTTTGTTGCGCTTATGCCAATCCAATTATACGCTGGGTTTAGATTTTGGAACTGGAGATGTAGGTTGGTTTAGAATAGTAGTTAGCTATTTTTCTCAAAAGTCATATAGCCAGTTTACAAAAATGGCCAAATTAGGAATTTTCGCCTGTCTTGTTATTAATTTTTGCAATTGGAATAAGCTCAATAGCAGGGTGCTTTGCGTAAGCTCCGTCCCACTTTTCATCCCCAGGTATTGAGAGAATTTCACGCCAATATTTAGGTTCAACGGGCCCAGTTTTCGGATCAAGTGCTGTTGCCAATCTAGTTGCTAACAATTCAAACTCGTTTTGCGTCTCTCCGTTTGATCGAATTGCCGAAATCAATTTGAATGCTCCTAGTAGGGCAGCTTTACAATCATTGATGTTTGGATGTGTGGCTCGATGCGCCAAGGAATTCCGAGCTGTACGCGCACAACTCAGCTGTTCGTAAAGCGTGTTCTCAATCAAGTTTTTCTGAAATAGAACTTCTATCTTTTGCGCGGCCTGCCATCCATTGCCTTCAATAAAACGTTTACGTTGTGAGATACTCACTTCGGTGGGAACAACATGATCATTCCAAAGTCTGCCAATCAATGACTCACAGGTTGACCACAAAAACACCATTGCTGGTGCAAGTTGACCTTGTCGAAAATATGTCAGCCCATTTAGAAAAAGGCTAGGACTGATTTCTGGGATCCCTTCGACAACAGGAGTGCCTTTCTGCAAAGCAGCATGAATTTCGGAGGATGTACATACTCTTGAATCTAACAATTTCATAGTATCGAAGCTTCCTGCGTCTCGATTTTGAAGCGCCATGAGACTGGAGAAGTTTGGTCCGGTAGCGCCTCCACCGGCCCGATAATATCCCGTTCCGTAAATAACACCAAAACCAATATCACTTGGCATCATTGCGTCAAAATCGATGCCTCCAAATGTTATCTTCAAAAGAATACGGTTAGCAGAATCTAACGCGGCTTCCTCGTTAACTCCAGACATTCCAGGAAAAAGGAGAGCGCCAGTGTAGGAAACGATTACGGCCATTTGACCCATGACAGGCAGCATCGGATTCAACTGTGTAGTTGTACGGCATATTTTTAATCTATCATAAGTCCCTGAATTGACCTGCTCAAGAGTGAATGCTGGCTCATCTCCTTCATCGAACGTAACAAGCGTGAATGGTGAAGTTGCGGCAACGTAGAGCGGCACTTGAATGATTTCATTGCCGTCTTTGCCAATTTTAGGTGGTCTGGTGGGAGGCTTCATTTTTCGTATTTATTCCAATTCTAAAAATCAAATCTAGCCCAGTTAAGCGATCATTGTGCTTTTACAGCGCTACTAAAATAAAAATGCTAGTTTGCTTGGGTCAGATAGTCCAGTTGAATTAATGGACTCTGCTAACTCGAATAAAACCTACTAATCATTCACCTTGTTACATCGTTGCTAAGTCCATTCTTTTGGAAAAGTGATGAATGCAATCAGCGTACATTTACGCCGAAAATATTGAAAGCAATGGGAAGACCAAAATGTAGGGGGGTATGCTCATTTGCAGTAGCCAATATATCGCTCATAATTAAGATTAAACCTTATAAACAAGGCGCAGAAGAAAAATTTCCTCGGAATTGATTTTGCAGTAAGAATGTTCACTTTGAGCATTTTTCGCTCACTATTTTGCAGAAAGTGTACATTTACAAACATTATGCGTTCATTGTTAAATCATATGCCCAACCCACACAACGCGACCAATCACTTTGAAGGCATTCATTTGATGCTTGTCGATCACGAATGGGGAGTATTCTTTATTGTCAGATTTTACCTCTAACGCGTCTGGTAAGTGGTTTAGCCGCTTTACGAACAATGCGCCGTCATATGTAAAGGCATAGATGGCACTTGTGAGGTTGGTACGTTTCGTATCGACCATAATGAGCGCACCATCATGGATGGTCGGCTCCATCGAATCGCCGTCAGCATCAAGAAGGATAAGGCCTTCGGTACTAGATCTGGCAAGCTTTTTACGCATAAAGTCTTTTGTGAATGGGATTTTGTCGAGAATGGGCGCTTCATCAACAAACACGCCATTTCCGCACGATGCAGACACATCATAGCGCGGCACGCACGGGAAGTGATCGTCGTCCATTTGAGCCTCTTCGCCGATGCGCATTGGGCCTTCGCCTGTGGCGAGCCAGTTGAGATTGGCCTTTGTCGCCGCAGCTATATCCGCCAACGCAGTGAATTTTGGCTCTGTGCCACGTAGCCAGTTATTTATACTGCTCACACTTTGTCCACTTTTGGATGATACGGTGGATACTCCCCCGCTTTCCTCAATGACTTCCTTAAGTCTGATAGTGCCGTCCCACATAATATCCTCTAACTGGGACGCCAAAGTCCCATATCTGCCCAAAAGTGGGCAATAATAAAACACAACAATAACAGCGCCCTACGCCAAAATGACGCAATTTTTGCAAAAACTTAAGCGGGATGCTTAAATTTGGGTTTACATAAGTCCAAACATGGACTATGTTCACGTTATTCAAATATTAAACACACATGCTGGAATGGCTCCTACACCACGACAGCACAACGAAAAGGGATAAGCTTATGCGATGGGGAATTGGAAGTAATCCAAAGGACATCAAAGACATACTGCGCAAAAAAGGCGCAACATATCGCAAGCTGGCAGCCGAAAATAATTGCCATATCTCGCAAATCTCTGACGCATTCCGCAAGCCCTGCTATGCAGGTGAGCAAGCTATTGCCAAAGGTCTCGGATTGCCCGCCTTCCGTATCTGGCCCGACCGCTATGATGCGGAGGGACGCCCACTACATAAACGTATCCGCAAGCGTTTTAACATGAACAGTGACAAAACGCCAAGTCAAAACTGTGAGGCGGCATGAACATGACGCAAAGTAACCAAAAATCACTGAACCTTTGTGGGTGCACGAAACGCCCTGTAACCGATCCCTACCCTGACCTTGTTTCGTGCCCCTTCATGGGTTTGATGCCCAATTTCGCTGCCTCAATAGCGAAACTCAATAAACTTTCTACGCCTTGCCTAATGGCGGGCGTAGGCTTTTTGTTGGGATCAGGTAGTAGTAGATACCGTTCGCGCCTGAATTCTGTGTGGTATAGTAAAGGTTACTTCAAGAAATATCTCAATAAAGGCAATCATTTCGATGAGTTCCGCTTCGCTAGCGGTGCCTTCATGGGCGGCATTGTTGCGCAGAAGCCTTACCTGATGCGCCCAATCCCTAAGAGTATTGGTGATGACTGTTTTATTTGCCAAATCATCAATCATGCTTACCATGTTTTTACCCGTAGCACCAAGCGCCTTCAGAGCTTGCTCCATGCAGGCTCCTGCGGCGATGGCTCCAATAGCCGTGGAGAAGCGATCGTCTTCTGTCGCCGCTTTTGCATCTTGATAAAAGGCCGCTACTCTATCGGGCCAGCTTTTGTCTATCAAGATTTGAGCAGGTTCAGGGTATTGCAGTTTGATAGAAAGTTTAGTGCCACCGAAAAATTCACCACGCGCTTCTTTTTTAGACAGAAGGGTGTTGAACCAATTTCGCTCAACTTCAACCAACAACAAGGTTGGATAGCTGCACATGCTGCAAAAACCATAAGCGGCGGCTTCCAGCATATCCGTGCCATGAACTGTTTTGCTAGATGGGTGGTTAAGGCGGGCTATACCAGCATCAGGAACTGGTTTTGTAATGCGCGTTTCATTGAGTTGATAAAACCGAGCATCATTAATTTGATTGCAGTGACCGCATTTAATTCTTTTCGTAAACATACGGTGTTCCTATGAAAAATAGTGTTGAAATTATGAATGCCGTTGATTGCATTTTTAAAAAACATATCAAATCACCCTATTCATTGCAAATGATCAGCTCAGATCTCGCACATCTTCAATTGGAACATGGCCGTGAAGAAGTCATGAATGCAGTTATATATAACCATAAGATCGCTATAATCCGCCTTTCTCATTTAGGTGAGGAGCGCTCACATGGCTAAACAACGCTCAGACACCCAAACGCTTAGCTTATTTGACTGGGAGCCACCGAAAGTCTCAGTAAACTTGCCTGAGGAAATGACACGCGGAGGCACGATCGATACACAAATTGCTAGAGCCATTTCTCATGCACTGGCAGAGAGCGGGTTATCGCGTGAGGAAACAGCAACGGCAATGTCAGATTATCTTGGTCAGGAAGTTACAAAGAATATGATTGATGCCTATGCCAGCCAAGCGCGTGAAACCCATAAAATTACGCTTGAGCGCTTCATTGCATTGATTGAGGTCACCAAGAACATTGGGCTGGCAGGATTTGTCGCGCAATTTTTCGGACACATCGTTGTTCCTACAAAATATGGTGAACTTATTGACCTTCATTATACAGAAGAAAAACTCGAAGAACTTGAGCAGAAACGCCTAATGCTACGTACAAAATGGAGGGCAAAACGATGAGTGATGCATATTGGAAAACCCCTCAAGAGTGGGCGTGGTTGACCTTGGATGGTTTACCTCAAACAAAACGGCGTATGAATGCAATGGCTGAACGTGAAACTTGGCAATCTCTTGGTTCCGACTATGCGCGTAAGCGCGCAGGGCGTGGTGGTGGTTGGGAGTATCATCTCAATTGCTTGCCTGAAGCTGCAAAGCAAGATTTTCTTAACCGTGAACGCGCCATAATTGCGCAAGCTGATTTGCAGAAAAAAGAGAAATCCGAAGCGGCGATAATGTCACGAGTCGCTACCGATCTTACTGCACGCCTCAAGCAGGTTATGGAAGCTCGAAATACAATTTTGATTGAGCTTTCTAAGCGCGCTATCTTGCAGAAAAGTTATGATAGAATGCTTGATGAATTTTTAGCTGAAGCTAAATCAGGAGCTATGCCAGCTGAGTTGATTGAAGTGCTATATATGGCAAGTGACCGCCGTAAAAACACTATCCCTTCAAAGCGCAGTATATACTACTGGAAAAAGACTAAGGAAAGTGAAGGCGTTACGGCTCTCGCCCCGAAACGCGCGCCCCAACAACTTAAGCAAGAAACACCTGAATATCTTGGCGCATTTCTCAGATATTATGCGCATCCAACAAAACCAACCATTGCACAAGCCTTGCGCAAAATGGCAGCATCACTTGATAATGATGAAGATGCACCAACCTATGATCAAGTCAGCCGCGCATTAAAAGCCCTCAAGGGCACTAATCGCTGGCTTGACGCCTATCGTGGCCGTGAAGGCTCCTTACAGCTTAAGGCACGCCTAGCATTTACACGCAGATCGACTGAGGGCATGGAGCCGACTGAGATTTACACGGCTGATGGTAAAACATTTGATGCTGAAATCGCTCATCCGATGCATGGCAAGGCATTTAAACCCGAGGTCACATGGGTTCTTGATGTTGCCACACGCAAATGCGTTGGATGGTCTGCGGGTCTTGCTGAAAGTGCTGAAGCTGTTGCTGATGCCCTACGCCATGCGGCCGAGAAGAACGGCATTCCAGCCATATTCTATACTGACCGAGGCAAAGGCTACAAAAACAAGCGTATCGGTAATGAGGCTTATGGTTTGGCTGCTCGTTTAGGTACAACAATGACGTATTCATTGCCATATAATTCACAAGCACGTGGATTAATGGAACGTGCTCACAAAACAGTTCTCAATGACCTTGCCCGTACTTTTGTCACGTATTTGGGCAAAGACATGGATCGTCAAGCCTCTCAAAAAGTACATAAGCAATCACGCAAAGAACTAAAAGAGTTTGGCGAAAGCAAAACA
The DNA here is from genome assembly GCA_947501025.1 of uncultured Paracoccaceae bacterium. Lineage (GTDB taxonomy): Bacteria > Pseudomonadota > Alphaproteobacteria > Rhodobacterales > Rhodobacteraceae > CANMUM01. The sequence goes on from CANMUM010000016.1 coordinate 5,814, forward strand.
TTGCCATCATGGGCACAGTTTACGGATGATCTTGGTAAAGCGATTGAAGAATATAATGATCGCCCGCATAGCGCACTCAAGTTACGCGATAGCGTTACAGGAAAAATGCGCCGAGCAAGCCCTAATGAATACTGGAACCATCTCTGCAAAGAGGGATTTGAGCCGTTTCGTGTTCAAGCCGATGAGTCTGATGATCTATTCAGGCCACATAAAAAAGCATCTTGTCGCCGCTGTGAGATCGCTTTCAACACAAACAGATATTTCTCGATCGCACTTAGCCCATTTCATGGACAGACTGTATTCATTGGATATGACATGCATGATGCTTCCAAAATATGGGTACATGAAATTGAAAAGCTTGATGGCAAAGAGGTTCCAGGGCGTTTGATTGCCCATGCTGAATTTGCAGGTAACGAAACACGTTACATGCCAAAATCCATGACCGATACAGCGAAAGAAACAAGGGCAAAAGGTCGTCTGAAGCGGCATGATGCCAAGCGTGGTGAAATCTTAGAGGAGGCAAACCCAATGCCATTTATACCTCAAGTTGTCATACCTACGCCAAGCATTGATATGCCTATGTCAGAACAAATTGTGGAGCCTGCACAACATGTTGATGAAATAGAGCCAGCCAATAAGCCATTGGTATTCAGCTCGGATGTAGAGTTGGCACAATGGGCGGCAAAAAACCCAACTGAGGTCAATGAAAGGCAACTTCAAGTTATTTACAACATGATGCGTCGCTCAAGTGGGATGGAAATTTTGGAATATTCAGGCGTCGACATCAACGCGCTTCGAAACCTTGTCAAGGACGTCGCCTGAATTATGTTCGCTAAAACGGAGAGAAAATAGCATGAAATCTAAATTTGTCAAAACAAAAAACTATCTGAGGTTTGCAGAAGCCATTGAACGCTTTGAAGAGCGTGGCGCAGAAGAGACCCGCCTCATCATCGTTGATGGTGATCCTGGACTGGGCAAAACGACCATTTTACAAAGATGGGCAAGTGCTGAGCATTGCGCATATTTGCGGGCAAAAACAGATTGGACGCCGCGCTGGTTCTTAGAAGAACTGCTAAAATCATTACAGGTTAATATCGTGCCATTCAGTTATCCAAATCGTTTCAACATGGCGCTTGCTGAGTTGTCGTCGCGCACTCAAGATGCTGAGGTCGCTGGAAAGCAATTCGCAGTTGTTCTTGATGAATCTGATTATATCACGAATAAAAGTCAACTCGTTGAAACCATTCGTGACCTTGCAGATATTGCGGGTGCCACATTCATCTTGGTTGGCATGGGCCGTATACGCGACAATCTCACAAAATTTCCACAAACCGCATCGCGTGTGAATGGATATGTGCGTTTTGAACCTGCAGACATCGATGATGTAAAATTGTTCTTTAAAGAGCGCTGTGAAGTCAAAATTGCCGATGACCTTGCAGGCTTTATTCACAACGCAACACAAGGTTACAATCGAGAGCTACTTGAGGCGGTTAAATCTGTTGAAAGATTTGGTTTTCGCCTTACCTCATATGATGAAGCCATAGGTCTCACCCTCAAAGAAATGTCTGGCCAGTTCCTTATCAACAACCGCAAGAATGGCCAGCCTATTCACGTGCCAGGGAGGATTTAATCATGAGCGTTGATAATCTGAAAAAAATGGCTGAGAAAACTGAACTTTCGTATCTTGCGGAGCTTGGACAAGATCAGCTTGAGAAAGAAATGTGGCAAGCCTGCATTGAAAGCCCTGAATTCAGAATTGCTATCACATCAACTGCTGCGAGGGTTATTGCACACAGCAATGATATCAAGACTTCACTTACAGTTTTTGGCCAAAATGTAGCTTTTTGTAAAAAGAAAATGACCAAACAAGGAGGCCATGATGCAGGGTAATGCCAAAATTCAACTGGCTGTTCTTGAGGCAATCGGCAAACAATGCTTAACGATCGATCAAATCGAAGAGGTCACAGAGCTTAACCGCCGTCAAGTCAGTGATGGCGCTGCAGGTTTGATTACACGTGGTCATGTTGAGCGCATTGATCGTGGGTGCTTTCAACTGACCGAAAGCGGAGAGCACTGCATTGATCAAGGCATGGTATTAAACTCTGGCCCATTTGGATCTCTTAAAATTGCACGCAGAGCCGATCAGCGCGAAACATTGAGACTGCGCGCTTGGAAAGCCATGCGCATGGATATCAACGGCACCTTTACCGTTGATGACATCGCCTTAACTGCAGCACGTGAAGGAGACAAGAATCCGATCGATAATTTACAAAAATACTTTCGTGTTTTGCACAAGGCTGGATATTTGTTTCTATCGCCAAAGCGTGCGGCTGGAACGAAACCAACATCACCCGGCTTCAAGCGGTACCGCTTGATAAGAGATACGGGTGAACACGCTCCTGTGGTTCGTAAAAAAGGAACTGAGGTCTTTGACCACAATCTTAGGGAGGTATTTCCCTGTGAGTGATTGGTTCGAAACATTAGAAGCACAAGTTAAAGCAAAAAGTATCAGTCAAGTTGCACGAGAAATTGGATATGCGCGCCCATCTGTATCTTTGGCCTTGAATGGGAAATATCCCACTAGCACCAAAAAAATTGCAGATGCTGTTTTGCAAACATATCAAACGGCAATTGCGTGTCCATATCTCAAATATGAGATCTCACCTGAAGAATGTGCAACTCAGAATTCAGCACACCAACCCACTCATGATCCACTAGCGCTCAGGTTTTGGAACACCTGCCAAACATGTGAATTTAACACCAAAAAGAAAGGACATTCAAAATGACATCCGAACGTATTCAAGAGCTTTATGACAAAATAGCCAATGCATCTAAAGAGGGTTCTACAATTCCAGCCAGTGAACTCGAGCCATATCTAGACCCTCTTGCAACAGCATATTTCAACCTCAAGACAATCGAAAAAACGCCAACCGAGGCACTTTAAAGGAGATATATAACATGGGAATACTTCAAAACATATTAGGCACGAACCTCACTAAAAAAGATGCCCCACAAACCATGACCAATAGTCGTGGAAAGGATGTGCCGATTGAAAATATCAGGCCATATGATCTCGCAGAAGATGGGTTGGTTGCGGATCTCTTTGATCAAGCAATTGAGGCAAGCCTAGCCCTTGCAGAGTTGCGCGAAAACACCCTTGAAAAGATACAGCAGCATCGAGAAACAGCGGCTGAGGATTATGGCGTCAAATTGAGAGACAGCCAAAAAGGCAATGTCACAATTAGCGCATATGATGGCAAACGTAAGATTGAAATCCGCATTGCTGAGTTTATTGATTTTGGTTCGTCATTGTCGGTCGCAAAAGAGTTGATTGATAATTGTGTCAATCGTTGGGCAGAGGATTCCGATCCCAAAATCAAAACCTTGATCACAGATGCGTTTCAAACAGATAAGCACAACCGTTTGAACACCAAGCGCATCTTGGGTCTAAAGCAATACGATTTTGAAGATGATGAGTGGCGCGCAGCAATGAATGCTATCGATGCTGCAATCCGCGTTACGGGCAAAAAATCATATATTCGATTTGTTGAAAGAGATGATGACGGCGCAGAGACATCAATCTCACTCAATATCGCAAACGCATAGGGGATTAATATGAAACGCATCCCATTCATCACTACATTTGGAGAAATTGATCTTGCCAATCCTTCAGCTGAAGCCTTTGCACCCGAGCACATCGCTCAAGCATTGAGCAAGATCAACCGATATGGAGGACGCACCCGCCAACCTTGGCCCGTCGCCGCTCATAGCTTGCTCGTGTTTGAAATTGCCAAATTAAATGGCGCACATAAATTGCGCCTTCCTTGGGCACTGCTACATGATGCGCATGAAACTTTTATTGGTGATCTTACATCACCTGGGCAAGATTTGATTTGCTTATCAAGATATAAAGATGACCCCGCACCAGATTTTATAAGCAGTCGTATTGAATATGCAAAATCTTCACTCGATCATAGCTTGGCTCTAGCATGGGGCGTTAAAATTGGTGATGTGCGCAACGAAGACAAAATCGCTTGCCAAGTCGAAATGGCGGTATTTTTCGGACACAAAATTCCAGAAGATGATTTGCACAATAAAGCAAAGCAACTTCTCATTCAAATGCTTGATGAGAATCTCACATGGATGAAATGGGCAACGCGCTGGCTACGTGTTGCAAAGCCTGATTTCAATCCACCTCATCAGTATGCCGCCTAAAGCCACCAACCAGACTTAAAAGGAGAAAACTATGTCTGATATCTACAAAAAATCTGAAGTCATCGCTGATGTTTCCGAAAAGACCAATATGTCACGTGATGATGTAAGCAAAGTGATTGATGCCTATCATGAAGCGGCTCAAACGGCCATTTGTGAAGGCAAGACTGTCCGTCTTGAAAACATCGGCTCCATTATTCCTGTGGACAAGGAAGCGCGCACGGCGCGTAACCCTCAAACTGGCGAGAGCATACAAGTACCTGCGAAAAAGGCAGTTAAATTCAGTGCATCACAAGCGCTTAAGACCGCTCAAAACTCCTAATCGAAACGCCCCGTTGGGGCGTCATCAAGAGGTTGTTCTCTTGATCTGATGAGAAGCAAAAAGGAGAATAATTATGGGATATACAGCTGCGGTGCCCGCCGTTGGAAAAAAAACACTTGATAAAGATGCACCAAAAGCAAAGCTATCTTTGAACAAAAATGGAACTGAAGCATTTGTTTGGCTTTCATTTCCTGGTCATGTTGCAAAAGATTTGTTTGGTGAAAATTGTCAAACTCAAAAATTTGATATTCAAGTTGGTCACGGAATCGATCAAGGTAAGTTGAGAATAGTAGACAAAGAAGATGGAAAATTCAGTGTAAGATGCCTTGTCGGTGGTGGAATTTCTATAAAAATTAAAGCATGGGATTTATTGCTAAGAGCTTCACATGAAAGCGCATGCTGTAAAATTTTAGAACCCGAAGATGATGGCTGGTTTCTGCTAGAGCTTCCGAGTTGGTCAAAAAGAAAGGACACCACACTTAACACTCTAGGAAGAGCTTAATATGGCACGTAATCCTCAGCACGCTCAGATTCAAATTGCTAGAAAAGAACTTAAACTGGTCGATGACGATTATCGCTCTCTTCTTAAGCGTGTGACGGGTCATATGTCGAGCACTCAACTTAATGCTGCTGATCGCAGCAAGGTCATTTTGGAGCTGCGCCGCCTTGGATGGCAAGGTGGCTCCAAACCTCAACGCAAAGCATCTGAAAAGCCATATGTGCGAAAGATATTTGCTTTGTGGGGCCAGCTCAAGAAAGACGGTATCTGGAAAAATCCAGATCGAAAATCTTTAATCACATTTGTGAAAAAAATGACAGATCGAGATGATCCCGAATGGCTGAGTTACGCTGAGGCCACGCAGGTAATCGAAGCATTAAAAGCAATGCAAGTTGGGAATGCCAAATGAATATCTGCCCAATCTGTAAAAAACGCCACAATCCTCCATGCCGTGTCTCACTCAGTGAGCCTGCATACAACCTTGGTATTAAAGATGCGATCGTTTGGCTCTTAAAAAACCATGGCGAATATAAGCCAGAATTCTTGGCGGAGTGTATGGCAAATGATTTATTGCCAAAGCACAAGGGAGATTGAGATATGCTGAATAATTTAATCGTCCTATTTTTCATAATCCCGTTAATTGCACATACTCTAAAGTTTTGGGTACGTGGGGCCTTTGAGGTTTATTTTATGCTGTGTGATTTGATGGGTTGGAAGTATACAACCGCTCGGTTTGAAAAAGTAACTTATCAAACAAAAGGATATGAGCCACACGCTATCACCTATTTTATTGACCGATATGGTGATCGACATGTTGTCAAATATGAAGGGAAGTTTGATGTTAAATGATTTGCCGTTCCAAAACCTCATGCCCTTCAAATATGGCTCAATCCTTGCTGATCCGCCTTGGGCATACACTATGCGCTCTGAAAAAGGTTATGCCAAATCACCTGAGGCGCATTACGATACGATGAGTGCTGATGATATCAAAGCACTACCTGTTGGCCATTTAGCATCCAAAAATTGCTTGTTGTTTATGTGGTCAACTTGGCCACATTTGAAAATCGCGCAAGAGGTTATGGAGGCTTGGGGTTTTAAATACATCACGGGAGGTGCTTGGATTAAGCGCACTGTGAATTGGAAGCTCGCATTTGGAAATGGCTACGTATTGCGCAGTGCGACCGAGCCTTTTTTGATTGGCAAAATTGGCAATCCAAAGGTTTACTCAAAGTCTATACGCAACGTCATTGATTTGCCTCTCGAGGATGCCATTCCCGACACAATCGAAAGTTTGCGCCGCGAACACTCCCGCAAACCAATCCAAATGCGTGAGATGATTGAAGAGCTACAACCAGACACATTTAAAGCAGAGCTATTCGCCCGTGAACCTTGGGCAGGCAATGATGTCTGGGGCAATCAAACAGATAAGTTTGATACAAACAAAAATTCTAATCCTGATATGGTTGAACCTGCCAGTTCTATCCCTGTGGCCATATCAGGTCTTGGTCGGAGTAATCGCGATACTCCCCTAGCATCGCTTGAGCGCTCCGACCGATTTAACCAAGTGGAGACATAGAAAATGTCACGGCCCAAAGAGCGCTTAAGTGAATACACCGAATTAGCTTCGGATATCCGCGTACGCACAAATCGCACCCAAGTTGGTCGAATTCCATATGACGCGCGTTGTGATTTGGTAGCTGCTGCCAAAAGCATTGATGAACTGGTGGAGATTGTTAGAAACTATATGCGTGCCAATCGTGAATTGAGGAAAGAACTATGAAACGCCTTCCCGTTACTGATCATGCTGTACTGCGATATCTTGAGCGCATGGGCTATGTTGATGTTGAAGCTGTGCGTGCGCACATCCATGCAGAGACACGTGATGCGATCAATGCAGGTGCAAGCAAGATCACAAGTAAGGGCGTTGAATACCGCATAAATCACGGCAAGGTGGTTACTTTAATGCCTTCTGCTAAACCCAATCGGCCTACAATAATTGGGAGGCGGCCGCATGATTGAATATCTCAAAATTGAATGGCCTGAAGGGCTTGGTGCTATCGCCGAAATTCTAGGTGATGAAATTGCCTGGGAGCTTGTAAGCTGTTGCCCGGGCATTAGGCTTGATATCCCTAAAACGGACACACAACATAATTATGCCTTTATGCAGTTGTCCGAAACAACACGCCAAAAACTGCGCAAAGAATTTGGCGGTGATCGGTTTTATATTCCCAAATTTGAGAACGAGCGCAATGAAGCTATCGCGGCCGCAATTGAAGTGATGTCTGTTGAGGGCTGTAGTTATCAAGAGATTGCTCTAAAACTAGGCTTGACCGAAACACGTATCTGGCAGATAAAAAGTGCACGCGCATCATCAAAGACAACATCTGGGCCAACTCCAAGACAAGATCCTCGCCAAAAATCCTTATTTTAAGAAACTCACCTTAAAGGCTTAAGGTAATCTATCTCACGCGCGCGCGATACATAGATCACAATTCAAAAAAGGATTTGATTTATGGGCATTGTAAGCAATCTAACAAGTAATATGATTTCCAGTGTTGGCAATATCATTGATGATGTCGTGACAACTGATGAGGAGCGCGAAACGCTTCAGCTGCGCTTAGAAGAAATTCTTCAACGCCCCGAACTCAAAGAGCTTGATGAACGCATCGCTCAAGCGCAACACCCTTCGCTGTTTGTGGCTGGCGGTCGCCCTTTCGTAATCTGGGCTGCAGGCCTTGGCATCGCATATAACGTCATCTGTGTTTCTTTTCTGAGCTGGCTTGGGGTTGTATTCGGCGGGCCTGATTTTCCGCAGATTACTCCTCTTGATTGGGATCAGCTCCTTGCTCTTGCAGGCCTTGCAGGTGGAACAAGCTTTGTACGCCACCTTGATAAAGTTAAGGGCGTTTCGCGCAGTAATTTACGTTCCATCCAAGAAGGAGGGCTATACTAATGGCTAACCAACAACTCACAATTGACGATATTCAACGTGCAATAAGCGCAACCGCACCACGTGTGCGTGGTCGCAAAGGTCAAAAGCAACAGAAAGTTATTGCAGGCCTTCTTGATCACATGCCGCAATTGATGCTTAAAAATGAGATTAACACACCTTTGCGTGCTGCTCACTTCATTGCACAAATCGCACATGAGTCGGATGGCTTTTGTACGAATGAAGAATATGCATCTGGTCGCGCCTATGAAGGGCGAAAAGACCTTGGAAACACGAAGCCAGGATATGGCGTTTTGTACAAAGGGCGCGCTGTTTTGCAGTGCACGGGATATTATAATTACAAATTCTACGGCAATTTACTTGATCTTGACTTGGTCGGGCGTCCTGAATTGCTGCTTGAAGCAGAGCATAGCTGTGCTTTTACCGTCGCGTATTGGAATCAGCACAAGCTCAACACCTATGCTGACAACAATGATATCCGCAAAGTAACCCGCAAGATTAATGGCGGATATAATGGCCTTCGCGATCGCATGCATTATTTTGACAAAGCCTCAAAAATATTGGGTGTAAGAAATGACAAACCCGCACTCCTTAAGCGCGGCACTAAGGGCGCGGACGTTAAAGCTGTTCAAAAGCAATTGATCGCTCATGGATATAATGTTGGTATTGTTGATGGTGATTTTGGCAAACAAACTGACCGTGCTGTTCGCGTATTCCAAAGTGATCGCGGCCTGAAGGTTGATGGAAAAATCCTTGTTGATGGTGTGACTTGGCGCGCATTGCATTCAGAGGTTGAGGCAAATGGCGCACACTAAAGAGCAAAAAGCTTCTGCACGAAACCTCTATGTGAACGCACGCCAATCAGCAACTGTTATTGCAGTTACGATTGGCGTCTCACCTGCAACGATCAGGCGCTGGAAGAGTGATTCAAAAGTATCAGGAGATGATTGGGATCTTGCACGCGCCGCAAGCTCAATGATTGGTGAAGGCTTTGATAGCGTCGTTGGTGAAGCCGTTGACCATTTTGTGGTGATGTTCCAATCGACAATGTCGAGTATCAAGGACAACAAGGAGATGGCTGCACCCGATCGTGTGAAGCTGATGGCGTCGCTCACAGATAGCTTTTCAAAGATGATGACGTCTGCTGGAAAATCGTCGCCTTCACTGTCAAAACTGGGCATAGCCACAGATGTCTTGAAACTTCTTGCCGATTACATTCGCGAAAAGTTCCCTCAACACTCAAGCGCTTTTTTGGAAATCATTGAACCCTTTGCAGAAAAGCTCGCACAGGATTTTCGGCAATGAAGCCAAATGAGTTTCTTGATGAAATAGGACAGATAGCCGAAGCCTTCCGCCGTAAGATTGAGCTTGAGGTGGAGGCGTTTGATACTTGTGTAGATGCTCGATCGGAACGCCTAAATCAAGTCAATGATCCACTATCAGGGTTTCGTTTTTTTTGCGAAACTTACTTTCCACACTATCTTGAAGAGGAAGCATCCCACTTACATGAAGAACTTTTTGAGATGTTACCACGGGCGCTTCAAACAAAAGAAGGCGTGCGAGAGCTTTTAAAAGCCCCGCGAGGATCCGCAAAGTCAACTTATATCAGCCAGCTCTTTCCGCTTTACTGCGTTATGTTGTGCAAGAAGCATTATATCGTACTTGTGATGGACGCTTTTGAACAAGCGGCTGTTATGCTTGAGGCGATCAAAGCTGAATTGGAATTCAATCCACGGCTTCTATTCGATTTCCCAGAGCAAACAGGGCAAGGTCGCGAATGGGCTTCAGGTAAAATCATCACAGCCAATCACATAAAAATCGAGGGATTTGGTACAGGTAAAAAAATCCGTGGCCGTCGTCATGGTCCATTTCGTCCTGATCTTGCTATTCTTGATGATGTTGAGAATGATGAAAACGTTGAAAGCAAGAAACAACGTGACAAGCTTGAAAAGTGGATATCTAAAGCCGTTTTGAAACTTGGACCAACCGATGGTTCTATGGATGTGTTTTATGCGGGTACCGTAATTCACAATGATGCTGTCATTAACCGCATTGCTAAAAAGAAAGGCTGGAACGTTACAGAATACCAAGCCATTTTGAAATGGCCCGATCGCATGGATCTTTGGGAGCAGTGGGAGGAACTTTATCTCAACAACGAAGATGATGCCGATATGCGCTTTTATGCTAAGAATAAAGCTGAAATGAACAAAGGCGCAAAGGTCAACTGGCCAGCTATGCACTCACTGTTGTATTTGATGATGGAACGCGCAGGCGACCATGAAAGCTTTGAAAGCGAATACCAGAATAAGCCGATTTCAAAAGGCAATCCGTTTCAAGATATAACATGGTGGGTACAAAAAAAACGCGACTGGGTATATTTTGGCGCGCTTGACCCAAGTCTTGGGCGCAAAGGCTCAAATGGAGATCCGTCTGCTATCCTCATTGGTGGTTTTGATCGCGAGGAAGGCATTCTTGATGTAGTGGAAGCTTCTATCCGCAGGAGATTGCCCAGTGTCATCATTGAAGACGTGATCGCCATGCAACGTGAATATCAATGCCAGCTTTGGTTCGTAGAGAACATTCAGTTTCAAGAATTTTTGCGCACTCAAATCATGGCAGAAGCCGCAAAAGCAAAGCCGCCTATTGCTTTGCCATGTATGCCCGTTACGCCACACACGGATAAAAAACTGCGCATTGAGCGCCTTCAAGCGCCAATGAAAGCAAGCCTTATTCGATTGCACAAATCACAAACAACACTGATTGATCAATTGCAGCAATGGCCCACGGCCGATCATGATGATGGGCCAGATTGTCTTGAGATGCTTTGGACACACGCCCTTCAATATGGCGGCACAACGTTAACATCAGGTGGCCTCACGATAGCCCAAGGAAGCCCACAAAACGATAGCTATAGCGATAATCTCGGAGGGTATGAGTTATGACAAAGAAAAAGAGTAAGACAAAATCACCACAACCAAATCTTGAGGTTATCAGCGGCTTTGGTGCGGAGAACCATTTGACTGGTTACTCCAATATTCTATCACCTGCTGACCCAATGCTGACACGCCATACAGGACGATCGGGTTTTGATATCTATGATGAAATTGCGCGTGATGGCCGTGTCTCCTCCGCACTCACAAAGCGCAAGCAAAAACTGGTTGGCCGTGAATGGAAAATCAAACCCGCAAGTGATGCTCCACGTGATCTTGAGGCCGCCGATTTTGTGCGCACAACATTTGAAAACATTCCATTTGATCAAATCGTACTCGATCTCCTTGATGCAACATTAAAAGGCTTTGCGGTTTCGGAAGTGATTTGGAAATTTGAGGATGGAAAAGTTACAATTGACCGTATCAATTCACTTGAGCAATCGCGCTTTGTATTTGACAAAGAGCAAAATCTAAGACTTTTGAAAACGGCATTTGATGTTTCAGGTGAGATTATGCCTGATCAAAAATTCATTGTGCACCGTTACCGCGCAAAAGCACATAATCCATACGGCCTTGGTCTTGGTTATGAGCTTTTCTGGCCTTCACAATTTAAGCGCCGTGGTGTCGGGTTTTGGCAAAAGTTTCTTGATCGTTGGTCAGCACCTATCCCTGTAGGCAAGGTTGTCCAAGGAACGACAAAAGAAGATCGCAGTAAACTTCTTAACCACCTTCTCTCATTGAATAACGCGAAAGCATTCGTCATGAACCTTGGTGAGGAGCTTGATAGCTTTGAAACAAGCCGCTCAGGGCGCGCGGAATTCGAGGCGTGGGTCAAAACATGGAATGAAGAGATCACGATCATCATCAATGGTGAGACATTAACCACCAGCCTTGATGGTCAAGGCTCGCGTGCTGCAGGTGAAGTCCATTCTGATATGCTTGATGATTTGGTTGATTTTGATGCTGATTTGATCAGTGGTACGTTCAATTCAACAGTAATCAAATGGCTTTGCGATTTCAATTTTACGGATGTTGGCTACCCAAAAATATGGTGGGAGTTACCAGCTGATGAGCATGAACAAGAAAAGCTACTCAAAGCCCGCGCCGAACGCCGAAGGCTTGATCTCGATGTCTTTGAAAAAACACGCGAGCTTGGATATGAACCCACCGATCCAGAATGGTTAAGCAACTCTCAAGGTGTTGAACTACGCCCGATCGCAGAATCAAAAAAAAAAGATAATCCCGCCTTCGTAGCAGGTTCGGTTGTTGAATTCACATCAAGTGACATAGTTGTGACGCTCAGTGATTACTTGTCCGAAAGTTCAAGCGCATATTTTCAAGCTATCATTGAGAGCATGAAAGATGATGTGGCGCGCGCAGATAATTTTGATGATTTCACCTCATCTTTGCAAGCTGGATATACACTCGATGATGATTATACCAACAAGCTTGGTCAAGCTTTTATCCTTGCCCATTGCTATGGGCGCAGTGAGATCATTGACGAAAGCAGTGAAACCGATGAGTTTGCACAAACGCAATTCCCAGGCGGCCCATTTGAAGAACAGCTTGAGTTTTTTCGACAAAAGATAAGCCTACCAAGCAATGACTGGACAGACATCATGCGCAATGGCCATGATCGGGCTTTTGTTGTGGCGGGCGCAAACCGTATGGAGATTGTAGAAGATTTACGCGCGGCCGTAGATGATGCAATCGAGAACGGCACAACTTTCAGAGACTTCCAAAAGAACTTTGATGAAGTCGCAGATAAGCATAGTTGGGATTATAATGGAGATCGCGAATGGCGCGCCCGCACCATATACGAAACCAATTTGCGCACATCACATATGGCAGGCAGACTTTCTCAAATGCGAGATCCTGACATCACTGAGCGCCGTCCATATTGGCAATATGTGCATGGCCAGACACGAAAACCAAAGATTGCACGCCGTGAGCATAAATCATGGGATGGACTTATTTTGCGCTATGATGATCCTTGGTGGGATACGCATTATCCGCCCAATGGTTGGAAATGTTCATGTGGTGTAATAACGCTTTCGCAAAATGATTTGGAAAGATTAGGTTATAATGGGCCAGACACCGCGCCTGACCTTGGTGATCGGGAAATGACAATTTGGCAAACGGGTGAAAAAGTCCGTGTGCCAAATGGTGTGGGTTTGGGTTGGGATCATGCGCCAGGCGCAACATGGGAAAATGGGCTGGTTCCCAAACATCTTGCAACACCACTAAGCCTGCCTGCAAACACTATTGCTCACGCTCAAAAATTAACAGAAACGGCAAAACCGTTTTCATCTGATGTGCTCGCAGCGGGTCAAGCGGATGAGGAATATGCGCGCGCATTTTTGCAACCGTTTGGAGCTGATATTGGCAAGGGTGTTGTGTTTCGCGATAAGGCCGAGCAAGTTATTGTTATATCAGACGCTTTGCTAAGAGACGGATCTGGCCGCTTAAAGGTCAATAAATTTGATCGTGGGCGTTACATGCCAATACTTGCGGAAACGATCATTGACCCTGATGAAATATGGATAAATTGGCAACGTGATAAGATTTCAGGGAGGGATCGCTTGGTGCGCAACTATCTGCGTGCGGCTCCTGATGATGCAGGTTTTGCTGTGTTCTCTTACCGTGATGGATTGTTTTGGTATGGCAATACGACATTCGCACCACGCAAACGATCAAAGGTTGATCTCAGATATATTGAAAATCGCAGACAAGGTGCATTGTTGTATCAGAGAAAAAAATAAGCGCGACAGGATGTTCCGCCGCGCAATCTCAGCTTTTTAGTTGGCGCAATCATCGGCCATAATTATCTGAGTATCCAATATCTAACACGAAAGTAGATCAAAATCAATGTCTGTAAAGCTCACCATCGATATGAAGGATGCCCAAGCCGAAATAGGCAGGCTGATACAGCAGGTGAAAAATACAACTCCGCTTATGAAAGAGATTGGAGAGATTGGGCTTAACGCTGTCCATGAACGCTTTGATCGTGAAAATGCACCAGATGGCACATCTTGGAAACCGCATGCCGCAACGACAAGGCGAGCGCGCTTGCGCAAAAATGGCAACGCACAGCTCACACTCCTACGTGATAGTGGACAATTGGCTGGATCATTTCACTATAAAGCAGGTCAATCGCGTGTGGAGATTGGCTCAAACAAACCCTATGCGGCGATACAAAACAGTGGCGGCAAGGCAGGCAGAGGCCGAAAAGTTACAATTCCCGCTCGCACGATTTTGGGCATTAGCCGACAAGACAAAAAGGATTACTTTGATGCAATTAAATATCACCTCACCAAGAAATAATCATCAATTTGCAGAGGTTTCCCCAGTCATCATAGGTAATGTCGGCTTTCCTGCGACTGCATCCAATTCTTCTTGGGTCATTGGGCCATGAGAACAAATCATACGGACACTCTTCTCTGCATTATCAAACAAATGGTATTCATAAAGTTGTCCCCGCTTGAAAGCGCCAAATCGGTCAAAGATCTCCTCGTAGTTTTCACATTGTTCATATTGGGCATGGGGGGCTTTATGAAACAAGGCATATCCAACAAAAATCAAAAAAGCGATAAAGATTGGCGCCATGATATATTTCATAAACCAAACGCTCCGAGCCGTATCCTCCTCCAGATCAATCCATATAGACGCCAATCTCATGATCTTAGCCGCAGCCTCATTGTTATCTTCGGCTTCTTTCGCAACCGCGATAATCTCTCTCGCAAGTTTTGATTTTCGTGAATGATGATAGAAAATATTCCACTCGCCCATATTCGCCCCCAGAATTGATTATTGAACCGAAAGGCTATCAAGTTACCCAAAACAATGCAACACCCCCGTTAACCCCCCGTTAAAATCGCTTAAAATGATAATTTCGCGCGCGGGGAAAACCTTTGGTCAATAAATATGTTGCTTTTAGTGAGAATTTCCATATTTTGATTAAATCGATAAAAATAATATGCCACCCAAGCGCTTAGGGTAAAATCACCAAGCGCAATGTGAAATTCTAGCCTCTCAATTGATTTGCAATATGAGGCTATTTTGTCAAAACCAAAACCAAAAAAAGTTGAAGTATTTCGTCCAGGGACTTTTACCTCAATGGATGGAACTGAGATTACGTTCTCTGCTGAGGACGTATCTGCAATTGCAACGGCTTATAATCGTCAATCGGCTCCTGCACCTGTTGTTGTAGGGCACCCACGGCATGACAGCCCTGCTTATGGTTGGGCCGATAACTTTTCGATTAATGATGAAGGCAAGTTGATTGCTGAGATTGATGATCTCACGCCGAGTTTTGTGGAGGCCGTCACAGAAGGCCGTTACCGCAAGATTTCAATGGCTTTTTTCACACCAGACCATCCTGCTAATCCAATGCCTGGTCAATACTACGCCAAGCATATTGGCTTTTTGGGTGGAGCCGCGCCTGCGGTAACGGGCTTAGAACCTGTCAAATTTGAAGCTGATGATGATGCCGTGATCATTGATTACTTTGCTGATGCACAAGATGTGGCTCGCGAAGCCGCAGGCTTGTTTCGCAATATTCGTGATTTCGTTATTGAGAAATTCGGTCTTGAAAAAGCCAACCAAGTCCTGCCGCAATGGCGTGTGTCTTGGATTGAAGAAATGGGCTTAGAAAATGAGCCTGAAGAAATTCCCAATTATTCAACACCCACAAC
Organism: uncultured Paracoccaceae bacterium; assembly: GCA_947501025.1. Taxonomy (GTDB): domain Bacteria; phylum Pseudomonadota; class Alphaproteobacteria; order Rhodobacterales; family Rhodobacteraceae; genus CANMUM01. The sequence continues at coordinate 21,421 of CANMUM010000016.1, forward strand.
CCCTGTAAATGGAGAACAGACCATGCCTGGACCTACACCAGAAGAACTTGCGACACGCGAGGCAAATCTTGCTGCGCGCGAAGCTGAAATGAACCGTACGGAAGCTGCAAGCTTTGTGGATGCTTTGATTGAAGCAGGCACTTTGTTGCCTGCTCAAAAAGATGACGCAACAGAATTGCTCGCCTTTGCTGAGGGCGCTTCACAAGAAGTAGCTTTTGCCGATGGCACAAAAAAATCAGCATCAGCTTTGGTGAAAGATTTATTGGGCGCGCTTGGTAAGCAGGTCGATTTTTCAACTCGGGCAAACCCTCAAGATGATACACAACCAAATGTCACAAATTTTGCAGCAAATGATGGATCTGTTGTCGATGAAGATAGCGCATTACTCGATGCAAAAGCCAAAGAATTCCAAGCCGCACATCCTGGCGTAACTTATCTTGATGCAGTTCACGCTGTTCAAAATCAATAGGAGATTACTATGAAGCCTCAAAAACTAATTCTCACACTCACAGCGACAGCCACTGCTGATATTTCAACTGGCCGCTTTGTGAATTTTGAAGGCACCCATGCTGCTGCTGAAGACAAAATCCTTGGCGTTGCGTTCACAGATAGCGCTGCAGGTATGGATACACCTGTCGTTGCGATCGGCGTGATGAATGTTGTGACGGCAGAAGCCATCCCTGCAGGATCTGGTGTCAAATCGGATGCCGAAGGACGTGCGGTTGTCGCCACAAGCGATGCTTATGCGCAAGCCATCACTGATGCCACACAAGGTGGCATGGTCTCAATTCTTATCAAGTAAGGAATTCAATATGCCTATGAACCCAGCCCAAGCCCGATTGATTGATCAGGTCCTCACCAATCACGCGATTGGATATACCAACTCAGAAATGATTGGCCATCATATTTTTCCGCGCGTACCTATCCCCGCACGCGGTGCCAAAGTTATCAAATTTGGTAAAGAAGGCTTTCGGTTACGTGATACGCGCCGCGCGCCAGGCGCATCGCGCAGGCAAGTCCAGTTTGGCTTTGCATCCGATCCAGTAACTGTTTTTCAAGAGGCGCTTGATGCTTCTGTGCCGATCGAGGTTCAAGAAGAAGCTGCACGTGGCCCAGACATTGATATTTTGGCACTTTCTGTGAATACGGTTCTTGATAGTTTTGCTCTCTCGCAAGAACATCATGTTTCTAAAATTGCGCGAGATCCTGCATCATATTCAGAAAATAGCAAGGAAGCGCTCACAGGCACAAGTCTTTGGACGTCTGCAAGCAGTGATCCTGAAAAAGACATTGATGATGCAAAAGATCAAATTCGTGGCCGTATTGGCCGCAATCCAAATCTTTTGACACTCAGCCCAAAAGTATTCAAAGCTCTTAAACGTCATCCTAAAATCAAAGAGCATTTCAAATACACATCTTCAAAGTCCGTTACCGAAGATATGCTGGCAACTTATTTTGATATCGAAAAAGTCATCGTCGGTCGTGCGGTTGAGCTTGATGCGGAAGCCTCTGCGGATGCAGACGCAACTGATGTATGGGGAAATGACGCTATCTTGAGCTTTTCACCGCAATCTGGATCTTCATATTTGCTTCCGTCTTTTGGATACACCTACATGCTGAAAGGCGGCACCTTTGTTCGTAAGGGTTGGTTCGATCAAGATAATGATAGCTGGCGCGCTCCCGTGAACCAAGAATGGAACGCTTATCTGACAGGTGCCGATGCAGGTTTCTTGTTCCAAGCACCAGCGGGTTAAGGGAGGTCGAAATGAAAGCGAGACAACGCCTTAAAGTCAATGGAAAACCATTCAAGGCTGGAGATAGCCTTGACGAGCTATCTGCGGAGGATCTCGCACTTGTGCCTGATTATTGCAAATCAGAACCCGAAATTGCTGAAGCTGGTGAACTCGTGACACGTGAAAGTGAGGGAGATCCCGTCATGGTTACGCGCGAGGACATCGCGCAGATGAAAACAAAAGAGTGCCTTGAGCTGCTCGCAATTCGAGGCGTTACATTGCCCGCAAATACGGCTGCGACGGTTGCACGTGAAGAGCTGGTCAAGGTTATGTTTGTTGATCTTGATACCAAGGCTCAGGAGTAAACCTATCATGGCAAAATACCTCAACATTGATGGCCTCGAACTTAAGCTTGGTAAGGAAGAGCTTGAGCAGATCGCATCGAATGGCTTGCACAATTCGGCTGATGGTGCGGCGATCGATAAGGAGCGTGTTGAGGATGCCCTGATGTTTGCAGATAATCTGATTGATAGCCACATTTTGCGCAGCCATCCCTTCCTTGCTGAGGCAACGCCTGAAACTGCGCCGAGCCTCCTTTCTGGCATTGCTTGTGACATCGCACGCTATCGATTGCGCAATCATAGCGCCAATAAGTCTGAAGCATCTGATTTGGTTGAGCGTCGTTATGATGAGGCGGTTCAATCTCTTGAGGACATTCGGGACGGTGAAATAGATTTGCAAGGTGGAGCATTATCAGATGGTGAAAATGTGACATCAATGGCCGTCAATGATGACAGCATCTTATGTGGTGGTGCAGATAGCACTACAGCCAAGTTTTTGGAGGGATACTAATGCGCAAAAGCTTTGTTGAAAACATTGAAGAGGCTATTATTGCAACGCTTAAATCAGAACTTGATGATGATTTCTTCATTGCGCCATATCCCGATGATCCAGATGGATTTGATTTCACACAATATCAGAAATCCGTTTTGGTTCATTACACAGGCTCACAACATGCAGTCAATAAAGCCGTCGGGGCAAACTCACAAAGCCGTCAATCAGGTTTCGCAATCCATCTCGCAATTCGCAATTTGCGCGGTTCCGCAGGCAGCTATGGTTATATCGATCGCATTTGTAGTGCACTGCAAACCAATCGCATCGAGGGCGGTCAGTTTTTTATCACCTCAGATGCGCTCAGCAATCAAACCGATGGCCTGTGGCACTGGATAATTGAAGGCCACCATAGTGGTGTACAAGCCGCTAAAATCAAACCCCGCTTAGGAGCATAAAATGACTAAGACGAAATTTCTTTATACTGGACCGACACAAACGGTTTCACTCAAAACACATAAGGCGACGGAAACGCTTCCTGCTAAGTTTTCTGAAATAGATTTGATCTCAGGCAAATCAACCTCACTTGACCCTGAAAATAAGATCACCAAGCGGCTCATTCTTGCGGGATATCTTGAAGAAGCCCCAACTGAAGCGACATCACCATCTGACAAAAATAAAATTGTCAAAGCAACAGAGGAGAAATAATCATGGGAAGAGTTTATGGAGCAAGTTGGCTTGACGCACCCGATCAACCAAATCTCGTAGATGTGGATGGTGCGATTGCATTTGTTGTGGGTCTTGCAGATGTAGGCACACTTCATGGTGAAAACGCCAGTGATTATGTTGAGACACTCATTCCGCTTCGCACAACAAGTGATGCCGCAGCAGCATTTGGAAGTTATTCAGAAGGTTTTGACTTGCCTGCTCAACTTGATGCAATCTTTGATCAAGATGAAGGCAATGGTGTTGGTACGGTTTATGCGGTTAACGTGTTCGATCCAAGCCGCCACGCCTCACCTTCAGATGTGACCAATCTTGATATCAAAGGTGCCATTGATGCACTTGGCCAAAAAACGGGACTTCAATTGGCATACGATATTTACAACAAAATCGGCGCTTTCCCAAAATTTCTTGACTGTGGCGCCCATGCTGCAAAAACAGGCATTCGTGCGGAGCTTGATGTGCTCTGTAATAAACTCGGTGCAATCACTTTCATAAACGCTCCATTTGGTGTCTCTGGTAATGATGTGATTGAAGCACGGGGTTCTGATGGAGATTTTGATCTTCAAATTGCATCTCGCAATGTGGTCATTGCATGGCCAGGCGTTCGCATTCTTAATGAAGAAACAGGCGAAGAGCGTATTGATGTGTATAGCTCACGATTGCTTGGAATCGCTTTGGCTAGTCTTGTCAGCTATGGTCCAGCACGTGGCATTTCTAATTTTCAAATCAAAGGTATTGAAGGCAGTGAAGTGCCCGTTGATTATATCCCAGGCGACGCAACAGGTATCACGCATGCTTTGCGTGCAGCTGGTGTTGTTACGATGCGCACTTCATACGGACAAGGTCCTGTAACTGAGGGCACTGAAAGCTCTGCTTGGCCTTCAGATACGGATGTGCGCGCTCAATACCATGTGATGTTGACATCGAATTTACTTCGCGATCGCTATCTCAAATACATGGATCAATATAAAGATCTTCCAGCGTCAAAAGCACTCATCGCTCAAATTGAGCATGGCATCAATAGTGATCTGGCGACACTTTCTACAGGTGATTATCCTTGGGTTTATGGTGGTTCATTTATGTTTGATCGCGAGAGCACAAGTTCTGAAATGGCTCGTATTGGCGACTTTGATTTTGTCTTGGATTACTCACCGATCACGTTGATGAAGACCATGACTATCCAAGAGCGTTTCAACTATTCATATATGGATGCCGCTCTCGGCCTATCCACTTAATCAAGGAGCATAGATATGAGCAAACCAATCAAACAGATCACTTCAGGTGAAGTCTATTTGAAAGATGATGCAGGTCTTCAGGATCTCTCAGGTGTTTTTAAAGATTTTGAGTTTGATCGTCCTAAACCCAAGATGGTTGAACACAGTACAATCAACTCAAGAATGAATGGAAAATACCCAAGCCGCCAAGTTGAGGCTATGGCTGGAAAAGCCACATTGGATGTTTTTGAAGATGATTTTGAGAAGAAACTCCATCGGTATAACAAAACCATGACTTTGCAGTTCCGCGCAAATGTAGATGCTTTTGATGCTGGTGGTTACAATCTCGAAGAGTCTGATGTGCTGATCACGTTTATCACTGGATATTTTCGTGCAGATGGCTCGTCAAAATCTTCAAGTGGTGAACGAACTGAGTTTCCCGTTGCTTTTGAAATCCATTCCATTTCTCAAGGCCTCGAGGGTGAAACACCACTATTTGAATATAGCACAATAAATAACGACGCCAAAGTTGGCGGCGAAAACCTCTGGTAAGGAAATAGATCATGTCTGATAAAACAAACAAAATTGAAAAACCAAATGTCCTCGATAAGCTGGCGAAATTTAATGATGAGAACAGTACAAATACTGAAATCACGCTTGGCAAGACAGGTATCGAAGTTACGATTCCGTCAGTTATTTCTCATGGCGAGATGATGAAAGCTCAAAAGGCTGGCCGTAAAAGCAAGGTTGATGCTCAAAACTGTGTCATAGCATATTTCTGCCTCTTTGACGGTGAAAAGATTTATCCAGAGCACGTCAATCAGTTTCCAAATGAAGACATCATGCAAATCACAAATGTTCTTTATGGCGATAAGATTAAGGACATTTTGAAGGATTTAAGTGGTGATGACGACGTTGATGGCTAGGGCCTGCAATGTTCTCAACGCCTCAACATCACATCTTTATGATTAAAGAAGGCTGGTCTCATAAGGAACTCATCACAATGACCGAGGATGAGTTCCTTTTTTGGTATGAAGAAACCGTCGCATTTAACAAGGCAAAAGCCATTGAGGAAGAGCGCCAAAGAAAAGCTGCTGAAGCTCAAATCTAATCAGCAATAAAATCGCCACCAAATTTAAGGCTGAAAACATGAACATGAACATTTCTCTCATATTTGAGGCCATCGATCTGGCATCGGTCGAAATGTCAAACATGTCCAAAGCCATCGAGAATCTGGGCAAGGCAGAAGCCGCTGCAGCAAGCCAACAAATTCAACATCATCGCGACAAACGCCACGCTTTAGCAGCTGAGGCAGTTGAAGTCGCAGGTCTTGCTTATAGTTTATACAATGTGACTGATGCGGCTGTTCAATATGAAAGATCAATGACTGGTGTTAAAAAGGTCACTCAGTTTCACAATGAGAAACAGGCCATTCAGGATCTCGGTGATGAAATTCTTGCTTTGTCTAAAGAGATCCCTATTTCAGCTGAAGGCATCGCAACCCTGATAGAGGGCGCGGGCCAAGCAGGTGTCGTTGATGGCAATCTTTCAGATGGCGCGCAAATTGATGCATATATGTCTTATGCCACAACCGCCGCGCAAATTGGCACAGCATTTGACATTTCGGCACAACAAGCAGGCGATACGGCCACTTTATGGAGCGAGACATGGGGGCTTGCTAAAGATGAAGTGCTCGACCTTGCTGATGCGACGAACCATCTGTCAAACAACATGAATGCGTCTGCGCCTGATATTTTGAATATCTTGCAGCGTCATGGTGGTTTTGTGCGTGCGACAACAGGCCTTGCCGATGCTCAGGTTGCAGCCCTATCAGCCTCATTTGCAGCAGCAGCTCCAAATGCCGAAATCGCATCCACATCTATGAAAAACATGATTTCGGCACTTACAGAAGGTGCAAATGCACCCAAGTCTCAACTGGAAGCTTTTGAAGCTCTGGGCTTTAGTGCGTCTGAGATGGCAACTAGAATGCAAACTGATGCTGCTCCTGCGATTATAGAAGTATTTGAGGCAATTCAAAACGCGCCTGATGAATTGCGAAGTGGGTTGCTCACAAAGGCATTTGGCCAAGAAAGTATTGGTGCAATCGCGACTTTATCTTCAAATACAGACGCCTTGCGTGAATCATTCGAACTCGTTGCAGATCCCGCCGATCGCGCAGGATCGTTTATCGCCGAATATGAAGCTCAATCACAAACATCATATGCAGAACAACAACGCTTCATGAACGGTATGAAGGCTCTAAAAATTGTAGTTGGTGAAGCGTTGCTGCCAGTATTAAGTGATTTAATTATTGCTGTTACACCGCTCATTCAATCATTCTCAGATTGGGCAAGTGCAAATCCAGAAACAATCTCTATGCTCGCAAAAATTGCTGTGAGCTTACTTGCTGTTAAAGCGGCAACAATCCCACTTCGTTATAGCTACCACACGCTCATGGGGACTTTTGGAGCTGGCCGTCTGATCCTAGGACGCTCTATCCAGCTTGTTGGAACACTTGGTCGTATCATGTCAGTTTCTGGTGGCTTGATATTTAAGGGTGCGGGTGTGGCTGCCAGAGGCTTGCGGTTTATTATGCTAGGTGTTCGGGCGCTTAGTATCGCAATGATGGCAAACCCTGTCGGACTTGTGATTGCCGCCGTTGCGGCCATTGCTGGAGCCGCATATCTCATCTATAAAAACTGGGATGCCGTTAAAGCTTATTTTGTAGAACTATGGAACGCAGTAACGTCCATTTTCACAGGTGCTTGGGATGTGGTAGCTGGTATTTTTACAGGTGATGGGGAACGTGTGGTTTCTGGCTTGTCAAAAATTTGGGATGGTATTTCGAAAATTCTCCTTGCGCCTTTTGAAATAGCCTGGGGCGCGATCACGGCAATATTTGCAGAGTTTGGTATTCAATTCAACTGGAACCCGCTTGATATCATCAAGGCGGCTTGGAGTGGAATTGGTGACTTTATCGGCAATATGTTTGGTGGCATCGGAGAAACAATCTCTAAGACATGGGATAAGGTCAGTGGTTTCTTTAATTGGTGGGGTGGCAAAGACGATGCGATTGCTCAAGCTGAAGCTATTGCGGAGCTTCCCAAAAAGCTTGATGCGACAAATCCACAAGCGATGATTTCTGCGGCAGAAGCTTCAAATCAGCTCGCAAAAAATATTGACTCGATTCAAAGCGCAAACCTCAACAAGCTTTCAACAGACGCAAATGCGCTTGCAAGTGATATCGTGAATGTTAAGGGCGCTGTTTTGCAGTCAATTGATGAAATGGATGCGGCCTTGGCAGCGATTGATTTTAGCTATCATGGTTCACGCTTAATGGAGACGCTTGCTGCGGGCGTTCGTTCAGGCACAGGTTTTCTGACATCTGCTATGTCTGCGGCACTCGCAGAAACACGGGCATATTTACCGTCAAGCCCTGCTAAAACGGGTCCACTCTCCGATATTCATAAGCTTAAATTTATGGAAACGATCGCAAGCTCTATTAACTCTGCACCCCTTCTTTCAGCAGTCAACAATGCAATGGGCACTGCCCGTAAAGCGATGACGCCTCTAGGACAAGGATTTGGTCAAATGAAATTTGCTCATGCAACTTCTGGACACATATCGCCCAGTAGCAGCAATGGTGCACCGCGTGAAATTGTAATCAATGCAGAATTTCATAATCATGGGCCAGCAAATGAGACTATGTTTGACGCGGCTTACGATAAACTGGTTGCTAAAATTAAACGTGAGCTTGCAAAAGACGATAAACTTACCGTGCGCAGATCACATAAGAAAGGAACGCGATAAATGTTTGGTTTTCTTTTCAGCATCTTTGGATCTATGAAAATTGAGATAAACCACCTGACAGGACCAAAGTCCTCTGAATACGGTGAAGCGTCTAGATTTGCGCAGCAATCACCAAGCTATGGCAAGCCGATTTCCCAAGATCGAGGGGATGAGCTTGCCACCCGATCTTTGTCCTTTTATTTTGATCAAAACTTTTGTGATCCTGAAAGTGAAATATCCAAGCTTTCAAATGCCCGCAAAAGCCGTTCAGTTGTTCGTGTGGATATCGGCAATCGATACGACAAGCACTCATACGTGATTGATAAGCTAAAAGTAACAGAACTTGAGACAGATGATAATGGCAGCCCCACGCGCGCTGAGGTGACACTCGATTTAATCGAAACAAAAAACAAGCTTTCATCACTTGTAGGTTTGGCTCTTGGTGCAGTTGGATCCGCAAGCCCGTTTGCAAAGAAAGGATAATATGGCACATCTTGAGCATAAATGCCTTCAGGGCGATAGATGGGATATCGTAGCGCTGAAATACTATAATGACGGCCGTCGCACGCAAGAGCTTTACAAAGCTAACCCTGAGCATTTGGGCAAGCATGTGTTTTTAGGTGGAGAAACCTTGATCGTACCTATCTTAGAAACACTCACTACTGACTGGGACGTCCCAGCATGGAAAAAATAAGATGCTAAAACCAATCATACATTCATTGACGATCGGTGGCGTTAAGGCTGGAAATTATTTCGGTGGAGAGACTGTCAGCCTTGAATATGTTGATGGGCTGCATGGAAAATCCGATGCGATATCGTTGAGCATCGGTGATAGCGAACAGAAATGGCGTACATTATATGCGCCTGATCCTGGCACACTTATTACGGCCGCAATCGGGTATGAAGGAATGCTTCCGCTTATTTGCGGCGTGTTTGAAAGTGATGGCAACGGCGCGGCTGGCGGCGGTTCTTCAGTTGATAGCTTTGCCATCAATGGCCTTTCAATTGTTCTCGATGAAAGCTTGAGAATAAAGCGAAGTGAAGGCTATGAAAAGCAAACACTGGCAGCGATCGTGGATATGGTTGCAACACGCAATGGTCTTGCTGTTATTGGAGCTGTTCCAACAATTTTTCTTGAAAGGGAAACGCAACGCAGAACGAGTGATCTTGAGTTTTTAACAAGACTTGCTGAAGAGCATGATTGCGTATGTTCAATCAAGGGCGATGTTTTGGTCTTTATGCCCATATCGGATCTTTGCGCCGCAGAGTCTGTATTTGTTTTTGATCTTGTTTTGGAAAAAGCTCTTGAGGCAGCAAGTGTTGAAATAGGACGGATATTGGATTGGACTGCTGAAATTTCAATTGAAGGGTGCTATGGCAAAGCCGAGGTTAAATACCATGACGGCGCTAAGAACAAAGAGATACGTTTTGAGCATAGCGCGTCGGATGTTCTCTCACGAGAAGTCCTCGTGATTGATGAACGCGCCGATAGCATTGCCCATGCAGAAGCTATGTGCAAATCCAAGCTACGTACAGCTAATGCCAATTACAAAACCGCCACCCTCACATTGATAGGACATCCTGGCATCATGTCGGGCGTATGTGTGACGTTAGGAGCCAGTTTTGGCATTTATGCTGGAAAATATTTTGTTATCGAGTCTAAGCATACAATCTCTTCAAGCGGTTATACAACCGCTCTAACATTACAGTGGGTTCAAGATGTCTGATATGAAATTAAAATTCGGTGTTGTCACGGAGGTGGATAAGCGCGGCCGCCATAAAGTAAAGTTTCCTGATGAAAATGATCTCGTATCTGATTGGCTCCCAGGCAGCCAAGATGAAACTGTAGGCACGCAAAGCTATAAGACATTTGAAATTGGTACAAATGTTGCGGTTGCTCTTGATGAGAACGCAAGCGCAGGCATTGTTCTTACTTCTTTTTATGCAGACGGAGACACACCGCCCGCAGAACAAACAGGCATATGGGGGCGTAAATTTGCTGACGGTGGAGAGGTTTGGTATGATACCAACTCGGGAAATTTATCATTAATTTCTTCAACATCTATTACTGTTTCAGTCGGCGGAAGCTCATTGACAATTGATAGCTCTGGCATAAAAATAAAAGGTGATGTTGAAATTGATGGAGATCTTAAAGTCAAAGGTTCAACAGACCTCAAATCTACAAAAATTAATGGCGTTACGCAAACGGGAAGCTAACCCTTAAACCCTTGAGGTAAACTATCCTCGCGCGTGCGCGTAGAGATTGGTTTATGACGAGCACGATACCACATAATCATTGGCAGCCTAAGCTTGGGCAGATCGGTACATATGTTACCGATCTTGAAGATATTCGCCAAGGCATCAAGACACTGATTATGACACCAAAGGGATCTGTGGCGGGCGATCCTGAAAAGGGCTGCAATCATGGATATTTTCGTGACAAGAATATTCTGCCTGCCTCAAAAGAAGTTGCTGCTGATATTCGTTTGGCGTTAGAGCGCGATTGTCCCCGAATTGACGTCGAAGACATCACGGTTGAGTTTTTACCAGAGTCAACTGTTCATTTTGAAATTAAGTATGGCATTGCAGGTTGGATCGGATCTGAATTGCAAACATTAAGCTTTTCCGAGGGCTTCGGAGGGGTGAATGTTTGACATCTCTTATTTAGAACAAATCATCTCGAATGGTGCCCCCGAGTTATTTACTCTTGAGCAGCAAGGAATTTTTGACGAACTTGTGGCTTATTTTGAAAGCGACCAATGCGCAGAACGAACACTTTACCCAGACCAAGTTGAAAATTACCAATTAAGCACGTTTTCTTATGGATTGGCGCAGAGAAATGCAGAATTGCAACTTGGATATGAGCAAACATTTGTAGTTTTCGCGACGGGGCAAAATCTTGACTTAAAAGCTGCGGAGCGTGGTTTGGTTCGCTTGACGGCCGCGCATGCTCAAACCCAAATTGAGTTTAATCTCTCGGCTTCAACCAGCATCGATGTCGTTATACCAGCGGGCACAAGAGTCAGCGCAGGAAGCACAGAAACCATTTTTGCCACAACGCAAACGCTTATTGTTGCGGCAGGCGAAACTAGCGGCCAAACCCTTGCAGTTGCAAATATTCCTGGCACGGCCTCAAACCGTCTGCCTATTGGAGCTGTTTCAACGATTTTAGACCCGATCGCATATGTGGCATCTGCAACGAATGTGACAGAGACTGGCGGCGGCGGAGATGCTGAAGATGATGAAACGTTCCGCTCACGTATTTTGCGTTTTTGGGAGACTTTATCGAAAGCAGGTAGCAACCGTGCTTATGAGGCCCATGTGCTGGCTTCTCACCCAGATATCATTGATTGCAATGCAGTATCTGTGAACTCTACCGATGTAAGCCCTGTTCCAGATCCATGTTATATTGATTTATATGTTTTGCTTGCATCTGGCGCGCCGAATATCGAGGATCTTGCCGTTGTAACTGAATACATGTCAAGCGATGAGCGCCGTGCACATGGCGATAAAGTCACTGTATATGCTGCGGTTGCAGTCGAATTTACTGTTAACTTGATTGTTAGAACTCAAAATATAACGCCTGATTTAACGGCGCGGATAAATGATCAAAACGATATAATTATAACGTTGTGGCGTTCACAACTTGGTCGAAATGTTGCGCCATCTGAGCTTACATCTGCGATCAAAAGCCTTGATGGTGTTGAGGACGCATCGGTTGATTTTGGTTATATAGAAATTGACGGCCGCTCGTTCGCGAATTGTACCTCTATAAATGTAAATATGGTTGAGGTGGGTCAATGAACACTTCTCTTCAACATTTAATTTCTCCCGCCATTAAAGATGGCAATCAAGAACTTTTATTGCAAGCGGCGGATGCTCAAATTCAGCATCCTATTTTGCAAAAATTATTCATAAAAGATCCGCAGACATGCTTGAGTGAAGCTCTGCCAATTATGATTGCCGAATACTCTCTTGAAGAATTTATTGAAGAAGGACTGGTTGAGCAGGCTATCCGTGATCTACTTTCGGCGGGTCCCGTTCTGCACTCTATCAAAGGCACGATGCCAGGCATTCAATATGCGCTTGATCGTGTTGGTGTGTCTGCTTCTGTTGTAGAGTGGTTTGAAACTGAACCTGAAGGCAAACCAGGAACGCATCAAATAACGGTTGATGTCAATCAAACTCTTTTTGAGGGCACGGCCGTCATCGATGACAAGACAATTGCTCAGATTTGGCGCTTGATTAATGTGATGAAACGTTGGTCTCAAAAGACTTATTTGCGTATCGCATTGAAAATGACATCTACGGTCGGCATGGCCTCAGTAATAAAAGCAGCAAATATGGTTAAGCTTGATCACAGCGGCATCACGCCAGCTCAATCATTGGCGTCAGTAGCTACCGTTGGCGTGATAGCTATAGGCGTCACACACATCAACTTAACATCAAAGGATATGATATGGGAAACACGTTATCCCCGCTACTTACAAGCGTAGGTATTGCAGCGGTATTTAATGCCAATAATGATGGGCTGCAGGCTCATATTTCGCATATTGCAATCGGTGACGGTACTTGGATGCCTGGCTTTGATGCAACCAATCTTAACAACGAAATTGAGCGTGTTGAAATATTAAATAGTGAGCGCTTGGGGCCGCATCAAATCCATATCACTGCTGCTATTCCAGCAGGTGCGCCAGAGTTTTGGGTGCATGAAATTGGCGTTTTTCTCTCAGATGGCACAATGCTTGCAATTTGGGCTTCCGAAACAACGCCGATTGCTTATCGATCAGAAACGGCCGACTTCTTGTTATCATTTGATTTGAAACTTGAGGCCGTACCTGCTGATAGTGTGATTGTTGATGGCACAGGTGGTATCTCACTTGCGCCAGCAGATACCAATCGCTTTGGTGTCGTTAAACTTGTAGATCCGACCAATGTGGCAACACTGCCCCTAACCTCAAAGGAGGTTATGACAAAACAAGCCACACTTGAACTGCTTAATCATAAATGGGGCGTTGAGGGTTTTGAGCAAATTGACGTGGGTGCTGGCAAGGATTACGAGACCTTGCAAGAGGCATGGAACGCGCTCAAGGGCAAGCAGATTGACCGCGACATCAAGATCAAAGTGGCGAATGGCACTTATGATTGGACGGGCGTTACTCTCAATGGTCAACCCTTTGCATCGCGTATTAAAATCGAAGGCGATGTGACCACGCCGAGTGCATGTGCGATAAGGTTCACAGGTATTTCAAATGGCATTGTCATTGATGGATGCCAAGGGCTAGTAATTTCTGGTTTCCGTTTAGAAGGCAATACCACCGAGGCGCATTTCACTCATCAATTGATGCTCGTTCGTAATGGTTCGTTTGTTTATTGTTCGGAAGGTTCAATGGAGTTTGATAAAGCCCATATGGGCGTTGAGGTGCAATATAGCGCACGTTTGATATGTGATGGCGCAACCTTTCAAAATATTTTACATCATAATATTTATGCCAATGGGGGCGCATCTATACATTGTAGGCGTTCAAATATTGTAGGGATTGGCCAAGATACATATACAACTATTCCCACGAATATTGATCGTGATGAGCGCCAATATGCGTCTTATGGTATTTTTATCGCTGATGGAGCACAAGCATGGACACGCGGTAGTGTCATATCAAATTGCCATACTGGCTTGACTGCCACACGAAATGCTTATCTTCATGCGGATGATGTTAATGTATCAAATTGTCGGATAGGCTTTTACGCGGGGGCTGGCGGCGAGATCTGGGCACATTGGAATCAAGCATATACCACTACGCCTGAAAGCCATTCACAGGCAACAAATTGCATATATGGCTATTATGCAGCAGCCAACGGCACGATGGTTGCCGTTGGCGCTTATGCCGATAATTGTACAGATGGCTTTCGCTGTTCGCAGGGAGGCTTCATGAATAGTTCCAATGCCCGTTCGCGAAATAATACACAAAATGGCTTTGTCGCGTCTTATGGCAGTTTCATGAATGCAAGCGGCACATCCAGCGCATCCACAGGCAACGCCACAAAATATTCACCTGCAACAAGCGGCACACATGGCAATGTGGGCGGCATGATCTATTGGAGCTAAGACAATGTTTGACTTAACGATGGATGATCAAAACATCACGCCTGACCTTGAAACCATGCGCAATGAGGCGCTTTTGGGACTGAGGGAAGACGCTAATGCACTGCGCCAGAAATATCTTGGTGGCGTGCACCCCGAGCGCGTGACGGGCTATATCTTAAAGGATTTGTTTGGCGGTTTTTGGTCGCTTTCAGATGGTTTGCCCGATGATAACCCAGTCAAGACAGCACTGGAAGCTTTTGTAGCCACAGGCAAGAAAGGCTTTGAGATTGAGGCCGCTTTCACAGATGAAGAAGCTATCGATTTGCGTGATGAAGCACTTGGCAAATCAATGGCGCTTTTCTTGATCAATCAAGCCATTGAAGGTTTTGAACGCGCGGCCAATACCGCTCTAATCCAAGCCACAAACGAAACCGAGCTTGAAACCGCCAAAACTCAAGAAACAGCTTTCCGCGCTCAAGCGGTCAAGCAGATCAATGAAATCATAGCGGGGCAATAATGAGCTTTAATCAAACACCTATTGTTGTGCGAGCTACTGTTTACAAACATAGAGACACATCGCGTTGGCCACCTGCATGGCGCCCACAAAACTGGATATTGCACGAGGAAATTAAGTATAATGTAGGTTCCTTAGAACATCCAAGAGATGTGATTACTGTGCCGTCTGGCTATGTATTCGATGGCGCATCTGTACCTGTATTATTCACGGTGTTTTTCCCAAAAGCACATCCTCTCTATATGAAAGCAGCATGTTTACATGATTGGCTTTATGAAAATGCGGGTCGTCATACATATAGTCGCGAAGAAGTCGACGAAATTTTTAAAGAAGCCCTTTTGGTTCTTGGCATGCCAAAGCTTTATGCAAATTGTATGTTTTGGGCTGTACGTATTGGCGGCAGAAAATATTGGAAACGTAATTTGGAGAAAAATCTATGAGCACTGTTCATTATCAATTATCAGAAACATGGACCAAAGTATCTGATGGCAAAATGGGTATTCAGGTTCTAAGCGGAAGTGTTCACCTTCATTTCGGCACTGAAACACCTTCTGAAGGTACACTGGATTTCCATATTTTAAGTTTCAACAATCCAGTATACCCATCTACTTTTGGATATACTGGTGAAGAGAGTGGCTATATGCGTGCGGCATCACTCACGGATACGAAAGTTGTGGTGACGTCATGATAAATCCCCATTCTATGGCTGATATAGATTCAAAACTTCGAACACCAACTTGGCCGCCTGTGACGCCGTTTCATATTCATCCTGCTATGGATTTTGAAGTCAATTCTGAAGGTGATGTGACAGAAATTGATTTCGGTGGGGGTTATAAAATGGTAATTACTGGAGAAGGGGAGCCAGTAAAAATGACCGATGAAGGACTGGTGTTTTCCGGTGGGCAATATCTTGAAATGCCCCTTCCAGCCATACTCACCTATGATGCGATTGCCTTTTGCGGTGCGATAACTGCAAAGGGCGGATCAGACTGGTCAGCAAAATACCAGGTTCCATTCTCAGCATGGTCTGCCGACACCAAAACATCAACTTATCGTAGGGTTAGCCGTGCAATTGAGGCTGATCTTGGTTCGCTTAAAATTAATTCTACTGGTTTACCAACTTCTGAAATCGGCAATCTCAATAACGACCATAAATTTGTGATGGGGGCATATTGCGAGACACGTGCCGATTTGGTGACACAAGAATGGCCTTCTGAACTATGGATTAACGCACAGATATGCATGTCGCTCAATCAGTACAGCACAATCAATGCCGAGAAATTTATTGTGGGTATGGATATGCATGGCATTCTTCATGAAGGATTTGCATTTGTTAGCGCGCAAGGGTCTACCGATAGCTTACTTCAAGAAGGGGCAAGCATGAGGTGGATAAGCGAAACATTAATGACGAATTGGAATGCATAAAATGGACGGAGATGTGAAATGAAAGGCCTACCATCATATGTCGCAACTGGCGCGGCACACATCGATGCACAAACGCGAACATAAGAAGGGAGCTAAATATGAGTTTGAAACTTTCAATGATGGTGGCCTCCACGCAAGCCGTAACAGGCTTAACAGCCTATGGCATAAACGCGACATTGCCCGAATTTTTGGCGGGCGTGGTAATCGGTCTGTTTGGTAACATTGCTATGCAGTTATCAATTGCCAAACCTCAAAGATCGGGCTTTTTCGTGATCATAAGCTCCTTTGCGTTCATGACGCTTCTCGCGGCCTATTGGGGGGAAGTGAACCTCTTTGGATTTAATCCGCCGCCCTCAGTCGTCATTGGTATCGCAGGTGCTATTTCAACCATATTGGTGCGAGCGCTGGCTGAAAAGCTTCCTGATTGGATTAACAAAAAAATGGAGGTGAAAAAATGAATTATAGTGTCATTTTCCCAATATGCGGAATCTTTATATTTTGTGTGGGCATTTTAGGATTTCTTGTGGTTCAATATTATTTGACACAAACGTCAAAGCTACAAATGGAACGCTATAAAATCATCGGCTGGATTGGTCTTTATGGCGGTCTGAGTTCCATAGGGCTTGTCCATGTTTTTGAATGGCACTTCACACCACAAGGTGATGCTATGCAATTATTTGGTTATGTTCTCTTAAATACATGCGGGCTTGTCGGCATTTATCATATAATCAAAAGTTCTTGGAAACGCGGAAAGCCCCATCAGTAAAGGGAGGTCACTTGGTGCACCAACACCAAGCAACATGGAGCCAATATTAAGCAAGCTCCACCGATCAGCAAAACCTTATGATCGCTCCCACGCCCTCGAGGGAGAATCGTCTTATAAGGAATTACGAAGATGAGAACAATAGAAGAACACGAAAGCACAGCCGTAAACCCAGTTGCCCCTTGGATGGGTGGTAAACGCCATCTTGCAAAGCGCATTTGCGCGATCATCGACGCGGACAACAACCACAAAACATATGCGGAACCATTTGTCGGCATGGGGGGGATATTTTTACGCCGCCATAAGCAAGCAAAGTCAGAGTTTATCAATGATTATAGCCGTGATGTGCATAATTTCTTCCGCATTCTTCAGGAGCACTATGTGCCATTCATTGAATATATGAAGTGGAAAATTACCACACAAGCTGAGTTTGCGAGGCTTAATAAGCTCGACCCTACATCGATGACGGATATCCAGCGAGCTGCACGATTTCTATATCTTCAACGGTTGAGCTTTGGTGGCAAGGTTGACGGCCGCAGTTTTGGTATAGATGTCACACGACCAGCGCGATTTGATTTCACAACATTGCAACCAAACCTCGAAGCACTGAAGGAGCGGCTATCTGGCATGACTGTGATGAACATGGATTGGTCTGATTTCATAACCCCCATTGACCGCCCGTCGACGCTCTTCTATCTCGATCTACCATATTATGGTCACGAGAATGATTATGGCAAAGATATGTTCGGCCGTGATCAGTTTGAGGAGATGGCCAAGCAATTAAAGAACATCAATGGCCGTTTCATACTGTCATTAAATGACCACAAAGAAGTGCGTAAAATCTTTCATGGCTTTGAATTTCAAGACGAGCAAGTCACATACAAAGCGAGCACAAAATCAGGAAAAGCTAAAAAAGTTGGTGAGGTGTTGATAAGTAATTGGGCGTTGCCAAAAACATAAAGAAGAAAATCATGGATAATTCAGATTTAAGCAACTCAAATGACGAAGGTCGAAGCATTTATTCTCATCATTTGATATCTCATAAAAATCCTTATAATTGTGAGGGACAGTTATACCGAATCGTTAGTTTATGGGATATGCTTCAATTTAATGCAAAAAACTTGCTTGCAGCGATGAGTTTGCTAGGAAGCGAGGCCACAAGATATTCATTGCTTGCGCAACTTCATACTAAGGGCTTGGGAACAGCGCAACCACAAACCCTAGAAACTAAGGCACAAGTTCTTAAATCTGTTGAACGAATAAAGGACGTTTCTGAACAATATGAAATGAAGATCTCGTTTCAGCTTGCCAATGAATGTTTTGAAACGGGTTTGAATTTGCTAGCATGTCAGCGACATTTATCGCCTAATGAAATGTTAAAATTGTCGCGATCTTTTGAAGTATTGTTAAAAGCTTTCCTTGCTGAGGCTGATACGCGTAAATTCTTTGCGCTTGAGGGTGGAACATCAGATTATCACCAATCTGCAGATGGACTTTTTGGTGCGGAGGTTGTCGATTCCTTTCCTGAAGCCCAGTACGATATAGAGGAAGCTGGCAGGTGCATCTCATTTGGCTTATCTACGGCGGCAGTGATGCATTCAATGCGCGTTCTTGAGATTGGACTGAAATCACTAGCAAGTCATTTTAATGTGGATTTTGGTAGCAATTGGAACCAAACACTTAATGAAATTGAGAATAAAATTAGAAGTATAAGAAGAAAAGAACATGGTAATGAACATGAGCGACAAGCCGCAGAGGCAGGTACACATCTTCGATTTATCAAGAACGCTTACCGAAATCATGCCATGCACGCGCTCATGAAATATGATCAAAGGGAAAGCAAAGAGATATTTGAAGCCACAAAAGCATTCATGAGACATCAAGCAAATTTAAAAAAATCAAATATTTTTGCAGACTAGAATCCGACATATCCCGCGGAAACGTCCGAAAGCCAAAAACGCGTTTTGCAAATCAGGGTATGGATGATTGCAAATTAGCAAATTGCGCTACACAAAACCCGCCAACTTAATCGACCCTGCATAGAAATTTAACCGTCATTCAAAAACAGTGTAGGGGGGTATGCTCATTTGCAGTAATGTGAAAGCTAATTTGCAGAGAGAATAATCCAGTAAAACAAAGGCCAAA
>CANMUM010000017.1 GCA_947501025.1 uncultured Paracoccaceae bacterium
GAACCCCAACTAACCTCAAAATCAAAATAATGAATGGATTGCAGAAATTAATGCAGAAGTGCAACAAAATGGTGGAGACCTATTCTAATTCCTTAAGTTGCTCCTCAAGCTTATCCCAGATAGATGCTCCATCATCCAATGATTCCATCCATATTTGGGCAGAACGCAGTCTATGAAAAGATATAGATGCAATTTTCTGCCTTCCCTGCTTTGTAACATTAACAAGCCCAGCGGTTTCTAAAATCGCGATATGCTTTGATACAGCTGGCAATGACATATCATAGCTTTCCGAAATTACGCCGACGCTCAAGTCTTCGCTAATCAAGCGCTTGAGGATATCTCTACGCGTTGCATCACCAAGTGCAGAAAAGACGTTATCCAGTGTATCTGTTTGATTCATAACATCATCTTTAACCTTAAACCTTTTGGTTAAGCAATATCTACGGCAATCAATGCTTAACCAAAAGGTTTCATTTGATGAAGGGCTTCAGTTAATTTTCTCAAAAAGAAAATTATATAACCATAATAAATTCAATGAGTTAATATAATTTCGTGTTGCCCAATATTTCTTGACAAGGCATGTACACTTACCTATGTTGCACTCAAATTTGCCGATGATGAAAAAGGGCGCTGATTCATGGATAGTGAAACACAATCACGATTAGATGCCCTCGATCAAAAGCTGAAAGCGATGGAAGCTGCAAAACAGCAAGAATCGCAAGTCAGCAAAGCGGCCGAAAAGTTTGATGCGATGGGGACTGGCTATCGCATGATGATTGAACTTACGGCTGGCGTTTTGCTCGGAGCGTTTATCGGCTTAGGTCTAGACCGATTATTCGAGACGAAACCTTGGTTAATGATAGTGATGGTCTTGGTGGGCCTCGCTGCTGGAATAAAAGTAATGATGCAATCGGTTTCGCGGCATGAAACCAAACGAATGCAAAAATTGGACGAGGAACAAAATGGCGACTGAAGCAGCAGAAACTGGTGGTTTGCAACTGCACCCAATGGATCAATTTATTATTAAAGATCTATCGGGCGGCACGCATATCGGAACATTTACATTCACAAACCAAGCGTTGTGGATGTTGCTTGCGGTTATCGCTATTGCATTGGTTTTCGTTATCGGAACACGCGGACGCGCAATCATTCCTTCGCGCTCACAATCAATCGCTGAAGTCATTTACCAATTTGCTTACAAAATGGTTGAAGATGTTGCTGGCAAAGATGCTGTGAAATATTTTCCACTTATTATGACATTGTTCATGTTCATTCTATTCAGCAACTTATTGGGCCTTATCCCTATGAGCTTTACTGCGACTTCGCACTTCGCTGTCACGGGCATTATGGCCATGCTTGTGTTCATCTTCGTGACGATACTCGGTATCGTTAAAAACGGCTTCGGTTTTTTGAAACTATTCTGGATTGATAGTGCGCCTCTTATTCTGCGCCCTGCTTTGATGCTGATTGAAGTTGTTTCATATTTCGTTCGCCCGCTCAGCCACGCTATTCGCCTTGGCGGCAATATACTTGCGGGCCACGCGGTGCTTAAAGTGTTTGCGGCATTCGCGGCACCTCTTGCTGCTGCGACCTTCGGTATTGGTGCATTGGTGCCAATTTTAGGAATTTCAGCAATGTATGCTTTGGAAGTGCTCGTTGCAGCCGTCCAAGCTTATGTGTTCACCATTCTAACTTGTGTTTATCTACATGATGCGCTGCATCCTGGGCACTAGTTGAATTCAATTACTTAACTTTCAAAACAAATCTAAAGGAGAATCACTATGGAAGGTAATCTAAGCGCAATCGGAGCAGGTCTTGCATGTCTAGGTATGGCTGGAGCAGGTATCGGTGTGGGTTCAATCGCTAGCAACTATTTGGCGGGCGCTTTCCGCAACCCATCGGCTGCTGGCGGCCTAACAGGTATGTTCTTTGTTGGTCTTGCGTTTGCTGAAGCTTTGGGCATTTTGTCATTCCTCATCGCGATCATCTTGGCAGTTCAATAAATTATTGATACAAAACTGGCCTTGCCAATATCGGCAGGGCCAATCGCATAAGGAGGCGTGTCATGACAGACACAATTGATGCAGCACATGCTGCAGAACATGAAGTGGGCACACATGTTGCACATGAATCCAACGGCCTTCCTCAGTTTGACAGCTCAACATATATGAACCAAGCCGTTTGGCTGACGATTTCATTGATTCTTGTGTACTTTATCTTATCTCGCATTGCGCTACCGCGTATTGGTGGGGTTTTGGAGCAACGTTCACAAACAATTCAGAAAGATCTCGACCGTGCTGCCGATATGCGTACGAAAGCTCAAGAAGCTGAAGAAGCGTATAATGTGAAATTGCAGAATGCTCGTGCGGAAGCACAAGAAATAGCTGAGAAAACAAAGGCAAAAGCCCAAAGTGAGCTCGACGCTGCAATTGCAAAGGCTGATTTAGAGATTGGTAAGCAAACTGATAAGTCAGCAAAACGCATCTCTGAGATGCAAGCTGATGCAGAAAAAAGCATATCAGATATCGCAAAGGATGTTTCTGGTTCTGTTGTTGATGCGATTTCACCATCATCAAATGATGGTAGCTTGATCGGTAAAACGCTAACAAAACTTTTGAAGGGATAAGATGATGACTAGACTTGCAACAAGCAATTTCTTCGACCCACATTTTTACTCATTCTCAAATACAAATTTTGTAGTTTTGGTAGCATTCGTTATTTTTGTTGCCTTCCTCATTTGGAAAGGCGTTCCAAAACTTGTGACTTCACTGCTCGATAAGCGCGCAGAAACTATTCGTAGCGAGCTTGAAGAGGCGAGGAAGTTGCATGAGGAAGCCAAAGATATTTTTGCAGCCTATGAGCGCAAAATGGTTGAGGTTGAAAAAGAATCAGCTGAAATCGTTTCAAACGCAAAAAAAGCGGCGGCAGAACAAGCCGAAGCATCAAAAATTAAGCTCGCTGAACAAGTTGAACGTCGCATTAAAGCTGGTAAAGACCAAATCGCTTCAGCAGAAGCTGCGGTTGAGCGTCAAATACGCGCTAAAGCTTCAAGCATTGCAATTGAGGTTGCACGTGAAGTTCTCGGCACTCAGCTTAAAGGCAAAAATGCTGATGAATTAATTGATGCTGCGATTAAAAATGTAGATACCAATTTACATTAAGGTGATAAAAAGGCCAGCTTAAGTAAGCTGGCCTTTTTTATTTAATTGTCGGATGACTTATTATTGAACCGGAATAATATTGATTTCCACACGACGGTTAGCTTGGCGACCCGCTTCTGTATCATTAGATGCAATCGGTGTATTCTCACCTTGACCCAAAACTGTTACGCGCGAACTCGGTGTTCCAGAGTTTTTCAATATGTTTGCAACAGCATTTGCACGGCGCTCTGACAAAGCTTGGTTATATGATGCATCACCAACATTATCCGTATGACCGACAATTTGTGCAATCGTATTTGGGTAATTGTTCAAGCTTGTCGCAATCTCTGCAAGTGGGCTATAAAGCGATGATTTAACTTCAGCACTTGCAGTCGCAAATGTAATCGCTTCTGGAAGAGTAACAACCAAACGATCTCCTGTGTTCACAATCGATGCACCTGTTCCACTCAAATTGTTGCGCAACTCAGCCTCTTGCTTTTCAAGCTCATTGCCTACAACCGCGCCAACGAGGCCACCAATAATTGCACCATTGCGTGTTGATTTCGCTTTATCATCACCAATGACATTACCAATTACGCCACCAAGCGCTGCACCAGCGCCAGCACCAATCGCAACATTATTACGTGTTCCATCCTCTTGAACACAGCCAGATAGCAAGATTGCCGTTGCACTTAAAGAAATTATTGTCGTTTTCATTTTTTGCTCCATAGGTTTATTTATAGAGCATCAGTATCATGGATATTTGCTTACAAACAAATAAATTCGATTAAAATCTCACGCATTGGTGAAACATCGGCAATATCTTGCACATGGGAAAATTAGCCGCCTTCACCAAAATAATCTTCGATCAAAACTTTGAGCGCTGTTAAAACTTGTTCTTCTTGGGCACCTGAGGCCGTAATTTCAAGTTCAGATCCGCGAGCCGCACCGAGCATCATCAAGCCCATAATACTGTCACCTGAAGCACTCATACCCTCGAAGAAGACTTCGACGCTAGCATCGAATTTCTCGCATGTTTCCGCAAATTTTGCAGATGCGCGCGCATGCAGACCTTTAGCATTTACGATTTGTATTTTCATTATTTATTTCCTGTTGGTTGATCAGAGCAATAGTTGAGATATCGATGCCCTGCTTTTACAGCCTGCTCCAATGCTTGATCAATCGGCTTATGTCTTTGTCTGGCTAGCTTGATCAGGCTTGGCATATTTACACCATATAAGATGCGATAATTTTCATTTGGCAAACATCTCAGCGCAAGGTTTGATGGTGTGCCACCAAACATATCGGTGACAATAACAACGCCGCTGCCCACATCAACCTTATCAACAATTTCGGAGATTTCTATACGTTTTTGATTACGGTCATCCTTGTCTTCAATCGCGACTGCAATTGTACGAGGCTGAGGGCCAATGACGTGCTGTAATGTAGCCAAATACTGCTCAGCCAAGCCACCATGCGCGACGATTACGATACCAAAACCCATGCCTTCGTTTGCCATCAGCCAACTGCCTTTGTCAAAAGTGGAAGTTCACGATGTTCTATTGTAACCTTCCAGCTTTTCTCAAGTAGTTCTGCCGCAATAACTTCTGCAATCGCTACCGAACGATGCTTACCGCCTGAGCAACCTAGACAAATTGTGAAATAGCTACGCCCCTCTTTTTGAACCGCTGGCAAAACATGGTTGACCATTGATTTCATATCATCAATAAATTTTTTGTATAACGGATCAGCGTTCACATATGCCGCTACATTTGGATTGCGCCCATCAAGTGGACGAAGGGCTTCGTCCCAATGGGGGTTTTTAAGAAAACGGCAATCAAAAACCATGTCCGCATCACGTGGCAAACCATGCTTATATGAAAAACTTTTTATATGAATTTGAAACTCGGCATCTTGCTCAAGATGGAAGCGATGTTTAATTTCGCGCTTGAGATCATGTGGTGATAATGTTGATGTATCAAGGCGAGATGTCGCAATGCTACGCGTTCCCGCAAGCAATGCACGCTCAATACTCACACCATCAAGCAACCGATTTCCATCTGTATGGAAATGTTTGCGACGTGTTTCGCTATATCGGCGCATCAAAACATCATCACTTGCTTCCACGAATAAAATTTCAACCGCGTAATGTTCGGAGAGATGCTTCAAAGCAACTTCTAACTTTTCATGATCTGATTTTGACATCGCACCAAAACCAAGCGCAAGCCGTCGATCATCCATTGGCTCGACAAATAACCGCTCAACAAGCTCTGGTGGAATATTTTCAACTGTATGATAACCACAATCTTCTAAAACATTTAATGCCGTACTCCGCCCCGCTCCCGACATGCCAACAACGGCAATACATTTTGGTGCTTGAGATAAGTTTTGGTTCGGGATTTGGGTCATACAGGCTCAATTTCTAATTTTTGTGTTAACAATAGATAAATAAACGCGGCCATATGTGAAAGCCCCTTTATGTCATATTGAGCAATTTTTGTGGATCCATGCTCGAAAATATTGCGTTCTGGCAGGCGAGTTTGAGGAGAATCGTTCAAACTCACAACCAGATCAACCCTAGCGTGCGTTATGTGTTGGGATTTAAAAATGCCTATACCACGCACTTCTATCCGTCCATCTGAGTTCGGGTGAGGAGACACAAATAATGATCCAGCCTCTTCATCAAGAAACACCTGATCATCACCTATAAGATTCGCGCCCATAGCCATAAGCTCAAGCGCCAAGCTTGACTTACCCGAACCTGATTCACCCAATATAAGAACGGCTCTTCCATTTATTTCGACTGCGCTTGCGTGATATTGTTGCATTTAATCTTTCTTATAACATTCATATGATAATAATACTTTATTATATCTGGCCAAGTCGTATTTTTTTTGGCATAACGCGAATTATGCACAAGGCCCTGTGCAGCACCTATAGGCCCGTAGGTGATTTATCTTGGGAACATACGCGGATAATGGCCGCCCGCGTTGGAGGACATCTTGTGAGTGAAACAGGAACCGTAAATCCGAACGGAAAACTTGCCGATACTGGCATTCCGAAAGTCAAACACGCATATTACAATCTGCTTGAGCCTTCCTTAATCAATGAAGCGATTCGCCGTGGCGAAGGTGAACTTGGTCTTGGTGGTTGCTTCATGGTTGAGACAGGCAAGCATACTGGCCGCTCACCAAAAGACAAATTTGTTGTTGAAGAGCCGAGTGTGATGGATAGTATTTGGTGGGAAAACAATGCACCGATGAAGGCTGATGCCTTTGATGCGCTCCACACCGATATGTTAGCTCATATTGAAGATAGCGAAGTCTATGTGCAGGATCTCTTTGGTGGTGCGGATCCAGAATATCGTCTCAATGTGCGCATGGTGACCGAGCTTGCATGGCATGGTCTCTTTATCCGTCACCTTTTACGTCGCCCCGCGCAAAATGAACTCGCAACATTTGATCCAGAATTCACAGTTATCAACTTGCCAAGCTTTAAAGCTGATCCTGTTAAGCATGGCTGTCGCTCAGAAACGGTGATCGCTATCAGTTTTGAGAAAAAACTCGTGCTTATATGTGGGACTTCATATGCAGGTGAGAACAAGAAATCTGTATTCTCAATTCTCAACTATTTACTGCCCGAAAAGGGTGTAATGCCGATGCATTGCTCTGCAAATCACGCGATTGGTAATCCAGATGATTCCGCCGTGTTCTTTGGTCTATCAGGCACAGGAAAAACGACACTCTCTGCTGATCCTGGACGCATCTTGATTGGTGATGATGAACATGGTTGGTCAGATAACGGCATCTTCAACTTTGAAGGTGGATGTTATGCGAAAACGATCGACCTTTCACCAAGCGCAGAACCAGAAATATTTGCAACAACACAAAAATTTGGAACTGTTATTGAAAATATGATCCACGACAAGGCAACTCTTGAGCTTGATTTCCAAGATGATAGTCTTACCCAAAATATGCGTTGCGCATATCCGCTTGAATATATTTCAAACGCATCTGACACAGCGCTTGGTGGTTTCCCAAAAAACATCATCATGCTCACCTGTGACGCTTTTGGTGTTTTGCCTCCAATTGCACGCCTCACACCTGCTCAAGCCATGTACCATTTCTTGTCGGGTTTTACCTCAAAGGTAGCAGGAACTGAAAAAGGCATCACCGAACCACAGCCGACTTTCTCAACTTGTTTTGGTGCCCCATTCATGCCGCGGCGTCCTGAAGCTTATGGTGATCTTCTTCGTAAGAAAATTGCCATGCACGGCTCTGAATGCTGGCTTGTGAATACAGGTTGGACTGGAGGCGCTTATGGCGTGGGATCACGTATGCCAATCAAGGCAACGCGCGCGCTTTTGACGGCGGCACTTTCGGGTGAATTGTCAAAAGGTAAGTTCCGTAAAGATGAAAACTTTGGCTTTGATGTCCCTGTGTCACTTGATGGCGTTGATGATAAACTTCTCAACCCGCGCACAACTTGGGCCGATGCCGCAGCATATGACGCACAGGCTCGAAAGCTACGTGATATGTTTGCCGATAACTTCGCGCAATATGTGAGTTATGTTGATAATGACGTCAACGCCGCCGCGATATAGTTTTTAAACAACAAAATACTGCGCAACATTTGGAGAAAATCGCCCTATTGCGCAGTATTTTTAATTTCGATAATATTGTGCGGGTAGAATTTCAGAGGACATATGAAAGACGCTCTTAAACCCCACGGATATATCACAAAAGCTTTTCATTGGCTCACAGCGTTGTTGGTTATTTATGGATATTCAAAGGGCCTTGAAGATGTTTCTCAATTGGCTGATTCAGACTTCTTTTGGTACGAAGTTTATTTTGCATCATTCCTTGGGTTGGCATTTCTTGCGCGTTTTGTTTGGACAAAATATTTTGGTGGCTCCACACGTTTGCCGAACACAGCTCCAAAATGGGAGCATATCGCGTCAAAGGCTGTTCATATTGGTATCTATGTCAGTATTTTTATGATCGTCATTACCGGTCTTGCGATTGCATATGCCTACACTGTACCGATGCTAAACGGAACTTTCATGATGGTAATGATTTTTCTTCATGATGTGGCTGTTGCCGTGACGCCTGTCCTCGTCATTGCTCATATCGCAGGCGCTCTCTGGCATAAATTTATACGCCGAGATGGTGTCATGGAAACGATGACGGGAAGCTTTGGCAAATAAGCCTCATATATCCAGTATTACACGGTTATTATATGGTGGTAAAAATTTCGTCTAAACTCAGACGTGATTTTGGAAGTTTCGCATTAAAATCATCTTCGCTTCGATATCCCAAACTGACAACTGCTACAGCTCGAAATCCTTTTTCGGGCAAACCAAATTCTTTATCAAGTACATCGGCATGAATACCTTCTAAAGGAACAGCATCAAGGCCCATAGCACCCGCTGCCAGCAATAAAGTGCCCATGTTTAAATAGACTTGCTTTTCAAACCATGTCGGCACATCTTTGAGCTCATTTATATGAATACCCGTGAACATCGCGCGGGTGTTTTTAACCGTTGTTTTTGCGCTATCATCGACGAAACGGCCATCCTTGTCTTCTTGCTCAATCAATTTCTCGAGATAATCATCATCAATATCTGTTTTTGCACAATATACCACAACATGAGATGCATTGATGACCTTTGGTTGGTTATATTCCATTGTACCCTTGGCGATCCGCGCTTTGCCTTCATCTATGCACGACACGATAAAATGCCATGGCTGAGAGTTCACGCTTGAAGGCGATAAACGAATGACTTCGAGCAATTGTACAAAATCTGCATCCGATATCTTTTTGCTTGGGTCGAATGCTTTTGTCGAATAACGCGCATGGGCCGCATCCACGATCGGGTGATTTGTGCTCATTTTGCTCTCCCTGAAATAACTATGAAGTTTCTATATATAAGCAATACACCATAAATAGTATATTTCCAAATAAAAAGGCCGCCCCCATGGAGCGGCCAGAATTTTGAGATGTCACGATCTAGCTAAAATTGATGAGTTTCGCTTGCGTCACATGTGGAAGTGCTTCAATTTCTGCCATCACATTGGCATCGAGCATCTGATCAATACCCAAGAACGCAATCGCTTCACCCCCTTTATCAGCACGACCAAGTGAGAAAGTCGCGATATTCACGCCATGCTTTCCAAGCAATGTACCCAGTGAACCAATATAACCAGGCTCATCCGTGTTTGTTGTGTAGAGCATATTTGCGTATGGCTCAGTTTCGAGGTTAATCCCTTTGATCTGAATGAAACGAGGGCGCCCGTCAGAATAGATTGTACCCGCAACCGAACGCGTTTGGTTTTCAGTTGTCACAATTAAGCGGACATATGAGCCAAATGCACCCTGTGCATCCTTGCGCGTTTCCGTAATTTGCATGCCGCGTTCACGCGCAACAAGTGGAGCCGAAACCATGTTCACACCACCTTCGCCGACCATAGGCAGAAGCATTGATGCAACAAGCGTTGCGGTCAATGGCTTGAGGTTCAACTCACCAACAACACCCACATATTCAATCTCGATCTCTTTGATCGCGTTTTCAGTAACTTGACCTGCGAAGCTGCCAAGCTTCTCAACCACATTGATCCAAGGCTTCAAAAGCGGTGCTTCTTCAGCTGTAACCGATGGCGCATTAAGCGCATTTGAGATGGCACCATTCATCAAATAATCTGACATTTGTTCAGCCACTTGAAGGGCAACATTTTCTTGCGCTTCATTTGTTGCGGCGCCCAGATGCGGTGTGCAAACCACATTGTCCAAACCAAATAACGGGTTTTCTTTTGCAGGCTCAACATCAAACACATCAAAGGCAGCGCCCGCAACATGACCTGATTTCAACGCTTCGGCCAAAGCTTCTTCATCAACCAAACCACCTCGTGCACAGTTGACGATCCGCACGCCTTTTTTCATTTTCGCGATACGTTCCGCTGACAAAATATTCGCAGTTTTTTCATTTTTTGGAATGTGGAGCGTAATGAAATCTGCAACTTCTAGCATATCCTCAATTGTTTCAGCTTTGGTCACGCCAAGTTGTTGCGCGCGCTCAGCACTCAAAAACGGATCAAAAGCTACAACTTTCATTTTAAGACCCAATGCACGGCTTGCAACCACCGCACCAATATTGCCACAACCGATAAGGCCAAGTGTTTTGCCTGTGATTTCAACGCCCATAAAGCGCGACTTTTCCCATTTGCCAGCTTGCGTTGATGCATCCGCTGCTGGAATTTGGCGCGCAACAGCAAACATCATGGCAATTGCATGCTCAGCCGTTGTGATCGAATTGCCAAATGGCGTATTCATGACAACGATACCTTTGGCTGAAGCCGCAGGAATATCCACATTATCCACACCGATACCTGCACGACCGATAACTTTAAGATTGGTCGCTTTTGCGATTAATTCAGCCGTTGCTTTTGATGCTGAACGAATAGCAAGCCCGTCATAATCACCAATGATTTCGTGAAGTTTTTCAGGGTCTTTGCCGAGCTGTGGTTGAAAATCAACCTCAACACCAGCTTTTTTGAAAATGTCGACAGCTGCTTGTGAAAGGGCGTCAGAAATAAGTACTTTGGGCATATCATGCTCCTTTTGAATAAATGATTATTTTGATTTGAGTGTGGCATATGCGTAATCGAGCCACTCTGTGAGAATTTCAATATCTTTGGTTTCAACGGTTGCGCCGCACCAAATACGAAGACCTGCTGGGGCATCGCGATATGAACCAAGATCAAATGCCGCGCCTTCGCCATCTAGAAACTTCACCATAGATTTTGCGAATGCCGCATCATCCTCAAGTGATGAATCTGTCAACTTCAAACAAACCGACGTGTTTGAACGTTGTGTCGGCTCTGCACATAGATTGGCAATCCAATCACGGCTATCAACCCAAGACTGCAATGCTGTGAAATTTGCATCTGCGCGGGCACGCATCGCTTTCAAACCGCCAATTTCTTCAACCCATAAAAGAGCATCAAGCGCATCAGCAATTGCCATCATTGAAACCGTGTTGATCGTTGCGCCTGTGAAAATACCGCTGATCAATTTACCTGCTTTTGTAAGGCGGAAGATTTTTGGCAATGGGCGTGGTGGTGTGAAGTTTTCTAAACGCTCCACTGCGCGCGGGCTCAAAATGAGCACCCCATGTGCGCCTTCACCGCCAAGAACTTTTTGCCAACTAAATGTTGCCACATCAATTTTATTCCAAGGTAAATCTTGCGCATAAACAGCCGAAGTTGCATCGACAAATGTGAGGCCTTCGCGATCATCAGAAATGAAATCACCATTGGCGACACGCACACCCGATGTCGTACCGTTCCATGTGAATACAAGATCCGCATCTTTTCGGGCAGCTGACATATCAGGCAATTCGCCATAAGCCGCTTCGTGAATTTTCACATCATCAAGCTTCAATTGCTTGGTGATATCCGTGACCCAACCCGCGGAAAAGCTTTCCCATGCAAATGCATCCACAGGACGCGCCCCAAGCATCGACCACATTGCGGCTTCAAAAGCACCTGTATCTGATGCGGGCATAATTCCAATTACATAATCTTTTGGAAGCTCAAGCGTTTCATGCATACGTTGTATCACATCAGCGATCTGCGCCTTTGGGCCAGCTGCTCGGTGCGAGCGCCCCATATAAGCATGCTTAGCAACAGCATCAAAAGACCAGCCAGGGCGTTTGGGACACGGGCCAGAAGAAAAACTTGGGTTAGAGGGAATAGAATTGGGTCGCGCGATTTCACCTTGCGCTGAGGTATCTACTGAATTCACAGCAAACTCCATTTATGAACGATATGCTAAGAGTTCCGCCGCACTCGTTCATGCCCGCGACGACACCCGCAGCCTTCATATGCGGATTCGCTTCATAAATCAACATTATATTCAACGCGTTTTTATGGACTATAAATAATCATCTAAATGCCGATTTTAAATATTTTTGGTTTATTGTAGGCTCCGCGCTAGATTTTTGCGTCAAAAATGCCTATCTCAGTAACAAAGTTATGATAAGGAAATAATATGCCAAAAATCACATATATCGAGCATAATGGAGCCAAGCACGAAGTTGATGTTCCAGTTGGTCACACTGTTATGGAAGGCGCTCGCGATAATAACGTTCCGGGTATAGAAGCCGATTGTGGCGGCGCATGCGCTTGTTCAACTTGTCATGTTTACATTGATGCGGCTTGGGTTCCAAAAATCGCTCCCAAAGAAGCCATGGAAGCCGATATGCTTGATTTTGCCTTTGAGCCAAATGCAGAGACTTCTCGCCTCACATGCCAAATTCAAGTAACTGCCGAAATGGACGGTCTCGTCGTTCAGATGCCTGAGCGTCAAGTCTAATGGACCTTTTCGAAGACGTTCCTCAAAAGGATAATACTCCTGTTTTTTCAGTGAGCGAGCTTTCGGGTGCTTTGAAAAAAACGGTAGAGGGAGCGTTTTCGAATGTCCGTTTACGTGGCGAAATTGGGCGTGTCACTCGCCCTGCATCTGGTCATGTTTATCTGGATCTCAAAGATGATAAATCGGTTATCAATTGCAATATTTGGCGGCCAATTGTTTCGCGGCTTGATGTGTTTCCCGAAGAGGGCATGGAAGTCGTTGCCACAGGTAAGCTATCGACCTATGCACCCAATTCAAAATATAATTTCATCATAGAAACACTCGAAATCGCGGGTGAGGGAGCGCTCATGGCGCTGCTTGAAAAGCGCAAAAAAGCACTTTCTGCAGAGGGCTTATTCGATGCGGGTCGCAAACAGCTCCTGCCTTATCTCCCTAAACGTATCGGGGTTATCACTTCACGAACAGGCGCGGTTATTCGAGATATATTGCACAGGCTTTCAGATCGTTTTCCAAGCGAGGTCATTTTGTGGCCGGTTACCGTTCAAGGCGAAAAATGCGCCGATGAGGTTGTCACCGCTATTGAAGGCTTTAACGCTCTTTCGTTTGATCATCCGCTTCGCCCTGATGTGCTTATTGTTGCACGTGGGGGCGGCTCGATTGAAGATCTTTGGGGATTTAATGAAGAACGCGTTGTGCGTGCAGCGGCGAATTCCAATCTACCGCTTATCTCTGCTGTCGGGCATGAAACCGATACGACATTAATTGATTTTGCATCTGATAAACGCGCGCCCACGCCAACAGCCGCGGCTGAAATGGCTGTGCCTGTCCGAACTGAACTTCTCGCGACGATTGCTGATCTTGATGCAAGACGTTTGCGTACAACAGCGCGAATGATGGAGCAAAAAAATAGGCAGCTTCGCGACCTATCGAGAAGCCTTCCACGTGCGCAAAATTTGCTTGATACACCAAGACAACGCCTTGACCTTGCCAGCTCAAAAATTGGATCAGCCCTTTCAAAACAAGTCGGAGTAAAGCGCAATAAATTTGCTATGACAGCCGGGCAGCTCAGTGCACAAACCATTTTGCGCAATGTTGAACGCAAACGTTCTGAATTAAATATAAAATCACAGAATCTTACCCCTGCTCTCACGCGTAAGCTGCGCGATTCACGCAAGCAGCTCGACGGGGCAGATCGGCTCTTGAACGCACTCTCATATAAAAGTATTCTCAAACGCGGCTACGCAGTTATCCGAAATTCAGAAGGCAAGGTTCTAAGCAATTTCTCACAGACTTCTGTAGAAGCACAAATTACAATTGAACAACATGATGGCACGACGCATGCTGCTGTAAAAACCAAAGGTTAGAAATGTCATTTTTCAAAAAACTTAAAGACCGCCTAACCAGATCATCGTCCAAATTAGATGAAGGCTTAGGCGAGCTATTTGAAGGTGGTGAAGAAGCCCCTGCTATTGAAGATGTGCGTGAAGAGCTACCAGTGACTCAACCCGAAGTTGATCTTAGCCAAGCACCAGTGAACGAAGACATTATTGAGAAAACTGAACCGGCAGTTGAGCCGAAAGCTCCCACGCAAAAAGCCGTTCCTAAAAAAGAAGCTGAGCCAGCTACGGAAGCTCCCAAGAAAAAACGGCGTGCATTTGGATTGCTTCCTGCAAAAGAAGAAGCGCCAGCTGAACCAAAAAAGCCAACCGTCTCTGAAACCGATAAGCGCAAGCATGTGCTTGATGATGCGATGCTTGAAGGCTTGGAAGAAACGCTTATCATGTCGGATATCGGTGGAGACATGGCGCTCAAAATTTCAGCGGCTTTATCTGCTGAAAAATTTGGCAAGACGATCACTCTTCACGAAATGAAAACAATTATGGCGCGTGAAATGGCCGCTGTTCTTGAACCTGTTGCACGCCCAATGCCCCTTGGAACAGCGCGCCCGCAAGTTGTGCTTGTGGTGGGTGTCAACGGCTCTGGAAAAACGACAACCATTGGCAAATTAGCACTTCAATTCAAGGGCGCAGGCAAATCTGTAATGGTTGCGGCATGTGACACTTTCCGTGCTGCCGCCGTTGAGCAACTTGCGATTTGGGGCGAGCGTGCGGGCGTTCCCGTCATGCGCGCAGAAATGAATTCAGACCCTGCGTCTCTTGCATATGATGCGATGAAACGCGCTACCGATGAGGGCGTGGATATTTTGATGGTTGATACAGCAGGTAGACTTCAAAACCGCACTGATTTGATGGAGGAACTTGGTAAAATCAAGCGTGTGCTTTCCAAGCAAGATCCAAGCGCGCCGCATAATACAATCCTAGTCCTTGATGCAACAACGGGTCAAAACGCGCTCAAACAAGTTGAAGAATTTTCGAAAGTTGCAGATGTGACTGGACTGGTCATGACCAAGCTTGATGGTACGGCAAAGGGCGGCATTCTTGTTGCCCTCGCCCATAAATTCGGCAAGCCTATCCACGCCATTGGAGTGGGCGAAAGTATTGATGATCTCCAGCCATTTGACCCACAAGAATTTGCAAATGCGCTTGCTGGCTTGAACTGATTGTATATATTCCAAATGTGCCTTCGTGCTGAGTTAAATTAGGACAAAGCCATGACCGATTTTTTTAATTCACTAGCAAGCTCGCCAAATGCTGCGAATATCGCCTTCATCCTCGCTTTGATATCAGCGATTTCACATTCTATCTTTGGGGCTTTGCAAAAAGATCAGAACGACCCTTTTTTGGTTCGGTCGGCGATTGATTTTTGGTTTTGTATATTATGGCTTCCCATTGGTCTTTTTGTCATGCCATGGCCAACGGCCTATGAATGGCTGCTTATCGCTGGGCTTTTGCCAATTCATACGGCTTATAAGGCGGCACTTGCAATGGCATATCGCAATGGCGATTTCTCATTTATATACCCCATTGCCCGCGGGTCTTCACCGTTTTTCACGGCACTGCTTGGCTTTATCATATTTGGCGATGTTCTTCATGGCTCGCAATGGGTTGGTGTATTAATCATTTCACTCTCAATCATGGCGATGGCGATCGAAGCTGTAAGGCGCAACAAGCTTGATCCCAAAATGCTAAAAGCGGCCACATGGTTTGCGCTTCTGACTGGCGCGCTCATTACAACCTATTCAATTTACGATACCTTTGGTGTACGCGAGAGTCGCAATCCACTCATATTCCTCACTTGGTTCTATGTGATTGATGGCTGGCTATTTCCGCTTATCGCTTTTTTGAAGTGCAAAACAATTAACCCCGTAAATGGATATTCAAAACTTGCATGGAAGGGTTTTTACACAAGCCTGTTTGGTATTCTTTCATTTACCGCGATCTTCGTGGCTTCTGATATTGGCCGCATTGGAGAGGTTTTTGCAATACGCGAAACATCGGTGATTTTCGCTGCTCTTATCGGATTTTTATTTCTTCGTGAAAAAGTCTCACCATTGCGTTTTCTCCTAATTGGTCTTATTGCCATTGGTGCAATTCTAATCAAAGTTGGGAGCCTCGGATGAGTGCCGAAAATAACAATAGCACCAAACAAATCAATCCAATGCTTAAGCTCATTCTTGAGATTGGGCCACTAGGCATTTATTTCTGGGCTTTCAAAAAATTCGCGGAAACGCCGCTTGAGCTATTTGGGCAGTCTTACACTGGTCTTGTTGCTGCGATGGTCTTTTTCATCCCAGCGACAATTATTGGCATCGCCATTACATATGCCTTAACACGCGAGATATCGCGAATGGCCATCTTCACCCTCGTTCTCATCACGCTTATTGGTGGTGTGACATTGTTTTTCAACGATGATTATTTTGTGAAATTACGTCCAACAATTGTGAATGCATTATTTGGATTGATCCTCGCATTTGGGCTTTGGGTTCAAAAGAAATCATATTTCCAATATCTAATGGGCGAAGTAATGCCGCTAAAAGATTCAGGATGGTTTATCTTAACGCGCAACTTTATCTTCTTCTTTTTTGCCAATGCGATCATTAATGAATTTGTTCGCAATTTTATGAGCGATAGCGCGTTCGCATTTTGGGATACATTCGGACAAATGGGATTAACATTTGTATTCTTTGCCGCACAATTCCCACTGCTTTCCAAACATGTCGATCAGTCCAAAATGGAGAAAATGAAATGAGCAATATGCGTGACGCTGGTCTAAATTCAAAAGCTTGGCCATTTGAAGAAGCGCGTAAGCTTCTCAAGCGCTATGAAAACAAGATGCCGGAAAAAGGATATGTTCTTTTTGAAACAGGATATGGTCCATCTGGTCTTCCTCATATCGGCACATTTGGCGAGGTCGCACGCACGACGATGATTCGCAAGGCCTTCGAGGTTATTTCGGATATTCCAACACGGCTTATTTGTTTTTCTGATGATATAGACGGCATGCGCAAAGTCCCAGAGAATGTGCCCAATCGTGATATGTTGACTGAGAACTTACACCGTCCGCTGACATCTGTTCCTGATCCATTTGGTGAATTCGAAAGCTTTGGCCATCATAACAATGCGATGCTCAGACGCTTCCTTGATACATTTGGTTTTGAGTATGAATTTATATCTGCGACAGAGTTTTACAAAACTGGGAAATTTGATGAGATATTGCTCAGGGCTACCGAGCGCTATGACGACATTATGGCGGTGATGCTCAAATCACTTCGTGAAGAGCGCCAGCAAACATATTCCATATTCCTACCGATATCACCAAAAACGGGTCGCGTTCTTTATGTGCCTATGAAAAATGTGGATGCGAAAAATGGAACGATCACTTTTGATGATGAAGGTGAAGAAACCACGCTTCCCGTCACGGGTGGCAATGTGAAGCTACAATGGAAGCCTGACTTTGGCGCGCGTTGGGCGGCACTTGACGTAGACTTTGAAATGTATGGCAAAGACCACTCAACCAACACGCCGATTTACGATCGCATTTGCCAAATTTTAGGTGGAAAAAAACCTGAGCACTTCACTTACGAATTGTTCCTTGATGATCAAGGTCACAAAATTTCAAAATCTTCGGGCAATGGTTTGACGATTGATGAATGGCTGACATATGCATCTTCGGAAAGCTTGAGTTATTTTATGTATCTCAAACCCAAAACCGCAAAGCGTATGCATTTTGATGTGATCCCAAAAGCGGTTGATGAATATCATCAACAACTGCGCGCTTATGAAAACCAAGACGAAACGGCACGGGCAAATAATCCAGTTTTCCATATCCATGGCGGCAACCCACCGAAATCTGATATGGCTGTTGGATATGCGATGTTGCTTAATCTGGCATCGGCTGCTGGCACCCAAGATCCCGACGTTCTTTGGGGCTTTATTCGTTCATATGCTCCCGAAGCTAGCCCCGAAAACAACCCATCTCTGAATGATGCGGTTGGGCACGCGATTGCATATGTGCGTGATTTTGTTGAGCCAAATAAGCAATATCGTGAGCCGACTGAGCTTGAGCGCAAAGCCCTTACAGATTTAGCAGATAGATTGAGCAATTGGGATGAGGCCGCCGAGGCTGATGCGCTTCAAAGCATGGTATTTGCAGTTGGTAAAGAGCATGGTTTTGAGCCGCTTCGTGACTGGTTTAAGGCGATTTACGAAGTGCTACTTGGCGCATCTCAAGGTCCGCGCTTTGGTGGGTTTATTGCGCTTTACGGCGTTGATGCAACTGTCAACATGATTAAAACGGCTCTTGCGCGTTAGCACGACAAATGCCTGACATAGACGTTCAATCAAATGATTGCAGTTTTATTGTTTTGTATTCTTGTTTATCT
Organism: uncultured Paracoccaceae bacterium; assembly: GCA_947501025.1. Classification (GTDB taxonomy): domain Bacteria; phylum Pseudomonadota; class Alphaproteobacteria; order Rhodobacterales; family Rhodobacteraceae; genus CANMUM01. The sequence goes on from CANMUM010000017.1 coordinate 18,295, forward strand.
CGATCCGAGGCGCTGGCATTTGGAGCGTTGATAGTGATAAAATTACTATAACTTAGTTTCTAAAATACGAAACAATGGCTTACAAAGGCTGACCTTAATTCTATTTTGAGATAAAGCGCTTAATTGTAGTCCTATAAATAGGCTACACATTTTTGGGAGGCTGATATGAAGCGCATATATCTGATTTTAACAATCATTGGAGCCATCACTCCATATATATTCTTCATGCCTTTTTTCGCCGCCAATGGCTTTGATCTCATAGCTTTCCTTTCGCAGCTATTTGCAAATGGACCCGCATCTGGCTTCACGGTTGATTTATTGATCTCATCATTTGTTTTTTGGCTATGGGCTTATTTGGATTCAAGGCAGCATGATGTCAAAAAATGGTGGTTAATCATTCCTGCAAATCTATTGGTTGGGTTATCTATGGCGATGCCGCTTTATTTTTATCTGAGGGCTAAATAATGGACGCTTTTAAGCTACAACCAATTCAGCTTTATATTGACCTACCGTCAAACACTTAACTAACATTTAGCTGTAATTGTTTTCTTACAAAGATAACGTTATCAAATAATTGTCGTTAAAATCACATAATATGATAATAGTTAAATTAAATGCGACGGAATTCCAGACTTCATACGTTCACAAATGGTATAATAAAACAAAGGATAATTATAATGAATAAAAAATACATCTCCACACTTTCAATTCTTTCAGTTATGACTGCCTGCAGCCTGAACGCTGAGGGTGTAGAAGTTTATCTCACCGATAAGCTAGACAGCACACAAAATGGATATTGTCTTGATATCGCAGGCGGAAAAGGCGCAAGCGCAAATCCAGCAAACGGATTACAAGGGCATACATGCTATAGCCCACTTGGTGAAATTTTGGTTGACCAAACTTTTGACACAGAAAAGTTCAAAGAAAACGTTCTCTATATGCCAGAATTTAACGTTTGTGCCGAAGCAAGCTCGGTTAAAGCAGGCGCTTCTGTAGGCCTATCATCATGCTCTGGCAGTGATGCGCAAGCCTTTATATTCTCTGGAGAAGGTATGATAAAACCTGCATCGAACACGAATCTATGCGTCACATTGGGTGAAGATACCCGCAGTGGACGTAGTTCAACAAATCAAATCAAAGTTCTTACATTAGAAACTTGTGATGCAAGCCGTGCGGCTTACCAAAACTGGGCTACACGTACTTCGTCATAAAAGAATTGCCATTAATTTCATCGAGGCTCCCTAACTCGGTGGAACTAATGGCGAGTGGGTGATGGTGCTTATAACTAAACACCGTCACCCACAAATGCTTTCTCAATCACGAATTCCGCTGGATTGCTATTACCGCCTTCGTTCATACCGACACCTTCAAGCAAATCTTTCACATCTAAATTCAGCGCCATAGATCCGCAGACCATGCCACGGTCAGTCGATGAGTCAAATCCTGAAATACCAAGATCTTCAAACATTTTTCCTGAACGCATGAGATCAGTATTGCGACCTTCAAATTGGCTCTCTTCACGTGTTGTCGTTGGATAATAAAGCAGCTGCTGAGCAAATTCACCAATCAACGGATCATTGCGTAGATTCTCAACAAGTTCTGCACCATAAGCCAGCTCAGAATTGAGGCGGCAAGTATGGGTTAAAATGACCTGATCGAATTTTTCATATACCTCGGGATCACGAATGAGAGATGCGAAAGGCGCGATGCCCGTTCCCGTTGCGATCATAAACAAACGTTTACCAGGAAGTAGCGCATCAACCACCAATGTGCCCACGGGTTTAGGGCGCAATATCAGCTCATCACCCACAGCAATTTTCTGTAGCTTTGACGTTAGCGGGCCATCTGGAACCTTGATCGAATAAAATTCGAGCTCTTCATCCCATGAAGGGGATGCGATTGAATATGCGCGCAAAATGGGTTTGCCGTTATCACCAGCAAGTCCAATCATCACAAATTCGCCCGAACGAAAGCGCAGTGATTGTGGGCGCGTCACACGAAATGAAAACAGCCTATCATCATAATGGCGCACTTGCGTGACAATTTGAACATCTGGGTTGCGGGAAGTTTGGGTATCATTCATATTTTCTACATTCATCTTAAATTTCGGCTCTCTTTTGCCCTAGGCGTGTTTGATAGTCAAATGTCTGCCAATCGGCGCGGCGCATCCATTGTGCTTCTGGCTGACGGGTTGCAAGCTCATCACTAATCTCGACATCATTAAAGCCAACCCGTCGTGCCATCGCGTATTGATCAGCGATGACATGGCCGACCGCACGTAAATGGCCATTATAGCCGATACGTCGCAAAGCACGCGCCAAACCAAAGCCACGGCCATCCGAATAACTTGGAAATGGAATTGCAATCAGTGCCACATTTTCTAAATTGACAGTGCTTATATCTATGTCATTTTCCAACCACAAATTTGCACCCTCATATGTCAATGTTTCGGCTTCTTGAAAACCATCATCGTTCACAATTACACTCATTATTTTACCTCATTATGAGTTATGCGTTGCATTTTTCCATTTACAAAATGGATGCCACATTCTTCTTTATCTTGTCCCCGCCAGCGGCCTGCTCTTGGGTCTTCATTTTCTCCAACTGGGGTCGTACATGGCGAACATCCAATTGATGCATAACCTTTTGCGACCAGCGGATGTGGCGGCAAATTATGATCATTCATATAGGCACGCAATGTTTCAGCATCGTATTTTGCAAGCGGGTTTACCTTGATACGATTGGTAACCTTATCAAGTTCAAAAATTTGCAAAGCACTTCTGGTTCCTGACTGGTAACGCTTACGACCTGTAATCCAATTGGAGAATTCGCCAAGGGCACGCTGAAGGGGAACCGTCTTGCGCAAATAGCAGCATTGATCGGGATCTTTAACATGCAAATCACCATCTGGATCATAATTCGCAACACGGCCTGGGTCAGGCATGATGCGGCGGATGTCTTGCAGTTTTAACTCAACAGCAAGCGTGCGAAGATATTCCATTGTCTCAGGGAACAAAAACTCCGTATCCACAAACAGGACAGGGGTGTCATTGCGAATCTGCGCAACCATATGAAGCAATACCGCGCTTTCCGCGCCAAAGCTTGACACAAGCGCAGATTTCCCAAGCAGGTTATCGTTCAAAATCACGGCAAGAATATCTTGCGATGATGTGTTTTCAAACTGCGCATTAAGATCACTTACGCGCTTTTCAAGACTACCTTCATGCAGCATCGGTTTCAACTTTTGGATATAAAGCCTCCTTAAATGGAGCCTGTCCCAAACGGCGATAGGCATCTAAAAATGTTTCATCAGCATTATCACGCAGTTCAAGATAAGCATTAATAAGGCGATCAATTGCAGGGATGAGGTCTTCGGCTGCGAAACCAGGACCCACACGTTCGGCAATTGCAGCGCTCTCTGTATGGTCGCCACCAAGTGTGATTTGATAGTTTTCTACACCCGCGCGGTCTAAACCTAAAATGCCGATATGACCCACATGGTGATGACCACAAGCATTTATGCAGCCCGAGATTTTGATCTTTAACGAACCAATGTCATGCTCAAGTTTTAATGCATCAAAATGCTCAGCGATCTCTTGAGCAATAGGGATTGAACGCGCAGTTGCAAGTGCACAATAGTCCATGCCCGGGCAGGCAATAATATCAGAAATTAGACCAATATTTGCCGTCGCAAGGCCAATCTCTTTGAGCGCGGCAAATACAGTTGGCAAATCTGATTTATGTATATGAGGGAAAATCACATTTTGCTCATGTGAGATCCGCAACTCATCATGACCATACTTCTCAGCGATATCGGCTAGTGCGTTCATTTGCTCTGTGGTTGCATCCCCAGGCGTGCCGCCAATTGGCTTGGTCGAAACTGACAGAATGGCATATTCATCATTATGATGTGCCGTGACATTCGTATCAACAAATGATCTAAATGACGCATCATTTTCATATGACGCATTATAATCTGTGAGTTCAGAAGATTTAAATTTCGGCAGCGCAAAAGCCTTTTCAATACTCAGCAAAAGCTCTTGATCAATTCCCGAAAACTCTGCGCGGGTTTCGACAAATGCGGCCTCAACGTCACGCTTCAAATTCTCAATACCGTATTCATGGACAAGAATTTTAATGCGAGCTTTGTATTTGTTATCACGGCGACCAATACGGTTCCATACATGAACAATCGCTTCAAGATAAGGAAGCAAATTACGCTTGCTTACAAATTCTGAAATGACCTTACCAATCATCGGTGTACGCCCAAGCCCGCCACCAACGAGCACTTTATAGCCAATTTCACCCGCATCATTTTTAACAACTTGAAGGCCAATGTCATGCGCACGAATAACGGCGCGGTCATGCTTAGCGCCATTCACTGCAATTTTAAATTTGCGCGGCATGAACTGAAACTCGGGATGATCTGTTGACCATTGCCGAATGAGTTCCGCAATCGGGCGCGGGTCTTCAATCTCATCAAGCGCAGCCCCTGCAAAATGATCAGCCGTTACATTGCGAATGCAGTTTCCAGACGTTTGAATCGCGTGCATTTCCACATCAGCAAGCGCATCCAATATATCAGGGACATCAGCAAGCTTTGGCCAGTTGAACTGGATATTTTGCCGTGTTGTGAAATGCCCATATCCCTTATCCCAACGCTTAGCGATCATCGCGAGTTGGCGCATTTGTCTGCTATTCAATGTGCCATATGGAATTGCAACGCGCAGCATATAGGCGTGCAGTTGCAAATATAAACCATTCATCAAGCGGAGTGGTCTAAACTCATCCTCCGTTAGTGATCCATCAATACGACGCTCAACCTGTCCGCGGAATTGACTAACGCGCTCACGTACAAAACCTGAATCAAATTCATTATAATTATACATACCCGTCCTCCTGTTTTCCGTGGCGGTAATTGCTAGGGCCTTTGGCGCGAAAATCTTCTCTAAAATGAGTTGGCACGGCTTTCCCATCAATTTCCTGAGCATCAAATAGATAGGCGCCCACAATTATATGAGCTTCATTCGCTGTTGCTTCTAGCGCCGCATCCGCAGTTTCTTGATCGTGAAAAACATGGGCTTGAGAAATATCGCGCACCCATTGAGAATCTTTGCTGCGATAAACGACATCTCCTTCGATGAGATCATTTGCCGTTAATACTTTCGGAATAAATTCACGCGCCATTTACAGCCTCCTTGAAATTAATATGATGTGCTTTATGAGGAGAAATCCCAAATAGCAATACGATTGGACCATCACATTTTGCATTTTCCAGATCTTCTGAAAGATCGGCCAAATTGCTTGCGATAACTTGCTCGTTTATGCGCGAAACATTTGCCATCGCTGTGATCGGCGTCGCACTATCAGCACCATGCATCAACAGCCTACCGCTTAAAAAACTTGAAGCGCGGGCGCCCATATAGATCGCAGCAGTTTGACCTTCAGCCGCTAATGCTTTCCAATCATGGTCAGCAAAACCTTCAACATCTCGGCCAGTTAAAAACCGCAACTCACTGTTGCGCCCACGGCGGGTCAAAGATTGCTCAAGCGAAGCAGCGGCGGCCAGTGCCGACGTTACACCCGGAACAACCTCGAAATTAATCGATGCCAAACGCAATGCCTCCACTTCCTCATCAAGCCGTCCATAAATACTTGGATCACCAGATTTGAGACGCACAACATGATCGCCATTTTGTGCGTGCTCAACCAAAAGTGCATTGATATCTCCCTGCTTCCAAGAGGGGCCATAACCTTTCTTTCCAACTTCTATAAGCTGTGCTTCGCGGCGAGCAAGCTCCAAAACCTCAGGGGAAACCAATCGATCATAAATGATCACATCGGCTTCATGCAGTCGCTTACGTGCTTTCAATGTCAAAAGCTCGGGGTCACCAGGACCAGCACCAACAAATGATACCCGTCCGTCTTCATGCTCAACATTCCGAGCAAGAGCGGCGTCTAGAAATGCTTGCGCTTCATTCACATCTTGAATGTGATCTTGTTCATAATAATTCGCCCAGAATTTGCGACGCGGGCGACCAAATGGAAGCGCTTCAGCAGCCGTACGAAAACCCCGACCTACCCGCGCAAGCAAGCCCGTATTTTGAGGAAGCGTTTCCTCAATCTGCGCTTTGACTTTTCGAGCAAGCATAGGGGCGGCACCCTCTGTGCCAATTGCAATCGTGAGTGGATCACGATCGACAATCGCGGGTGTTATAAACTCACTACCATCAAGAACATCAACAATATTCAGCAACACCCCAGCGGCTTTTGCCATATCGACGACTTGGTGATTTATTTCCACAGCCTCATCAGCAGCATAAATTGCCCGCGCGCCCTTGATGTCTTCAGGCGACAATGAACGTTCAAAAGCTGACAGCTTACCCAAATTTGTCCATTCCATAATTTGCGAATCTATCTCTGAGCTATACACCTCTATCCGCGCTTCCGTTTTCAATAGGAGTCGCAGCTTGGCAATAGCTGTCTCACCACCGCCAGCGACAATGATTCTTTGATCCTCTACGTGAAGAAAGATTGGAAAGTATTTCATAATACACCTATTAATTATCACGAAATTACACAAATTTGGGAAATTATACCAGTATATTTTATATAATTCACATGCAAAAGGAAAATGGTTCTGTTTTGAAATAATTAATGCGAAAATTTTCCAAAAACTGTAAAATATTAGGTATTGTTTGTTAAGAATTTGATAATCTTCAAACGGGCATTAGCCAATGAAATAGCTGATTGAATTTAACTTTGCGTCTACCTCAAACATGCTTGTGCGCAGATTGGAAATAAAAAAGTATCTTTTAAGCCTACATTAAAGAGACCAATGTATCGACTAAGTCATCAACACCACTCACTTCTGGCTTACTCATAAAAGCCACAGGTTTATCTTTACGCGCTAAACGAATGTCGCGTTTGTAAACATCAAGATCTACCTCAATATAAGGCACCAAATCGGTTTTATTAACAACCAAGATATCAGATTTTGTGATTCCTGGCCCACCTTTGCGCGGAATATCCTGACCCATGGCGACATCGACAACAAAGATCGTGATATCAGCCAGTTCGGGGCTAAACATTGCGGTCAGATTATCGCCGCCGCTTTCTATGAAAACAATATCAAGATCGGGTATTCTCGTGCGCAGTTCATCAAGCGCCCTCAAATTCAGCGATGGGTCTTCGCGGATGGCTGTATGGGGGCAACCACCCGTTTCAACCGCACTGATACGTTCAAGCGGTAGGGCTTGCGCCCGCATCAGATATTCACCATCCTCTTTTGTGTAAATATCATTCGTGATCACTGCCAAGGAATACTCATCGCGCATAGCTTTGCATAAAGCTTCAACGATCGATGTTTTTCCAGCTCCCACTGGACCCGCAAGACCAACCCGAACTGGGCCATGAGATTTGGCGACTAAGTTTTGCATAAACGTACCTTTTGAGTTTCGTGGAGGATTGAGGCCATATCCATTGCAAAGCAAGTGCTCGAAATATCGTTGAGCTGGCTTTGTAGAATGTCATGACATTCCAATTCAATGAGATTAGAAAGCTTCAATATTACCGATTGTGTATCATGTTGGCCAAGGGGCAGAAGGCGCGCGCAAATCATTGTGATATTGCTCACTTGCGCTTGTAAAAATAGTGTCAATACAAGCTCAATTTTTAGGTTTAATTTTCGAGCGGCCATACCAACAGAAATCGGATATGGCGCAATATCTAAATCCAATGCATGGAGCCTATTCACAGCAGCAACAAAACTCTTTCCTTGCGCCATAGTTTCTTCAAATCTCTCTGCAGAAGTTGCAACTGCGCTTGCATAAGCCGCCAGCTCACTGCTTGCATCATTCATCGCCTGCACAAGCAAAATGCCATCATTACGTAACGCGCCCCCTAGAAGGCTTGTCTCAAGCGCACATTCAAGATCAACAACATTTGATATCTGTCCGCTATCGATCAACTGATCAAAACCCATTGAATAGGAAAAACCGCCCGTTGGAAAATTCGGCGAAAACCAATTGGTTAGTAACTGTATATCTCTAGTGATCATGTGCGTGCGCATAAGCGCCACCTTCTGGATTAAACGGTTCAGAGATTGCAGTCACCCTTGCACCCAAACCTTCAAGCATTTCTTTCATCGTGCTTTCACTTTGAACGAGGAGGCGTTTGGGTTCAATTTGACAAGGCTGATGTCGATTACCAATATGCCATGCCAGACGCGTGAGATCACCCTTCACTTCAAGAAGCGGCTCTGACTGCGCGCGTATTTCGATAATCGTGTTATCTTCACTTTGTAAAATCTCGCCATGCTTAAAACGGTGGGCATGCTCAAGCTCGACGACAACCCATAAACCATTTTCTGTTTGTAATTTCTTATATCGAAAAAAGCGCCCTTCATAATCTAGCTCAATCCAGTCATCGATTTTAAGGCCTTCAGTATGCTCTACTATATTTGAAATATTGTAAATTTGATCACTCATTTATACCCCTCAATACATAAAGTAGCGTTGAGCCATTGGTAGCTCAGAAGCTGGCTCACAAGTTAATAGTTCACCATCAGCGCGCACTTCATAGGTTTCTGGATTCACTTCGATATTCGGCATGGCATCATTATGAACCATCGACGCCTTTCCGATACCTCCACGCGTATTTTCAACGGCCAATGTTGATTTTCTAAGGCCATATTCTTTGCCCACATTTGCGTTTTGTGCGGCACCAGACACAAAGACCACAGCACTATTTTCAACCGATCGCCCATAGGCGCCAAACATTGGGCGCGAATATACAGGTTGAGGTGTTGGGATTGACGCATTTGGATCACCCATTTGCGCACATGCAATAGTCCCGCCCAGCAGAACCATATCAGGTTTTACGCCGAAAAACGCAGGTGACCAGATAACAATATCAGCACGCTTACCGATTTCGATTGAACCGATATGTTTTGAAATACCATGTGCGATTGCAGGGTTAATCGTATATTTTGCAACATAGCGTTTCGCCCGGAAATTATCATTTTCGCCCGTTTCATCAGGCAACCTGCCGCGTTGTTTCTTCATCTTGTCGGCGGTTTGCCATGTGCGAATAAGAACCTCACCAACACGACCCATGGCTTGACTATCCGATGCAATAATCGACATCGCACCCATATCATGAAGGATATCTTCGGCGGCAATAGTTTCGCGACGAATTCGGCTTTCTGCAAAAGCAATATCCTCAGGAATCGATTTATCAAGATGATGGCAAACCATGAGCATATCCAGATGCTCTTCAAGTGTATTTACGGTATATGGGCGCGTTGGGTTCGTTGAACTTGGTATAATATTTGGCTCACCTGCCACACGAATAATATCTGGCGCATGGCCACCACCTGCGCCTTCTGTGTGGAATGCATGGATCGTCCGACCTTTTATGGCATCTAAAGTGCTTTCCACAAAACCCGCTTCATTGAGTGTATCTGTATGGATCATAACTTGCACATCCATCTCATCAGCAACACTCAAACAGCAATCGATTGCCGCGGGTGTCGTCCCCCAATCCTCGTGAAGCTTCATAGCGCAGGCGCCCGCTTCAATCTGCTCAACAAGCCCATCTGGCTGGCTGGCATTTCCTTTTCCTGAGAACGCAAGATTCATCGCAAAGTGATCTGCTGATTGCATCATGCGTTTGATATGCCAAGGCCCGGGTGTAGCCGTTGTCGCGAGCGTTCCATGCGCAGGGCCTGTGCCGCCACCAAGCATTGTCGTGATGCCTGAGTGTAGGGCATCATCAAGCTGCTGCGGACAAATAAAATGTATGTGACTATCAAATCCCCCCGCTGTGATGATCTTGCCTTCACCTGCGATAATCTCTGTACCAGGGCCAATAATGATGTCGACTTCAGACTGCATATCTGGGTTTCCAGCTTTGCCGATCGCCGCAATAACGCCACCAACAATCCCAATATCTGCTTTATAAATACCGGAGTGATCCAAGATAACTGCGTTTGTAATGACAGTGTCCATCGCTCCTTTGGCATTTGTAATTTGAGATTGACCCATCCCATCACGGATTGTCTTCCCACCGCCAAATTTCACTTCTTCGCCATGTAGGGTTTTATCAAATTCAACTTCAATGATCAGATCAGTATCGGCCAAACGAATTTTATCACCAACGGTCGGCCCGTACATATCGGCATAGTTTTGTTTTGAAATGTAATGGCTCATTTGAGTTCTCCCATGACCTTTTTGTTAAAGCCAAATACGTTGCGCGCGCCGCCGATATCAATCAAACTCACCTCACGCTCTTGCCCAGGCTCAAAACGAACAGCCGTTCCCGATGCAATATCCAAGCGTTTTCCATGTGCATCTTCGCGGTCAAAGTCGAGCGCAAAATTGGCTTCTGCAAAATGGAAATGGCTGCCCACTTGTATAGGCCGATCGCCCGTATTGCGAACCAAAATCTGCGTTGCTTCTAAACCTGCATTCAGTTCGACTTCACCATCACTTACAATGATCTCTCCTGGTATCATTTGGCCCTCCAGAAAATGAAAGCAGATAGAATTGCAAGCGCAATGAACACCACAACTTCAGTATAACCATGGGGATGAATATGTGCGCCATCATGGGCGATTGCCGATTGTGCGAATAATGTGGCGAGTGCTGTTATATAAATCGATTTCATCTTTTTCTCCTAACGTATGGGTTCATGAACAGTGACGAGCTTTGTGCCGTCTGGGAATGTGGCTTCAACTTGCACATCGTGAATCATTTCAGGAACGCCTTCCATGCATTCACCACGTTTCACAACATGTGCACCTGCTTCCATAAGATCAGATACGCTGCGCCCATCGCGCGCGCCTTCCACAACAAAATCAGTAATCAGAGCAATGGCTTCGGGATAGTTGAGCAACACGCCGCGCTCTTTGCGATTGCGCGCAACGATTGCTGCAAGGCTTATTAACATTTTATCTTTTTCTCGAGGGGTTAAATTCATTATGATCTCCAAACTTGAGGGATTGGTTTGTTATTAAGTGCGCGTAAAATCGTGATTAAATCTTGGCGCAATATTCTAGCGTCATGTCCGAGCAATCTGATGACGAGATTGTTGTTCCAAGCTGACGCTGCGCCTAATGTTGAAACTTTTTCTAAAATGGACCGAATTGGTTCCAATTTATGTTTTGCATCTTCGCCTATGTAAACCAGATTGCTCATCGCCTTCGCGCCCGCAAATCCAAATGGTGATGATAATTGCTCGGGGCTTTCAATTTTCAGCTGCTCAATATAGGCAGGCGAATTGTCGTAAGTGATATGCCAACGGTCTGATAAATTGATCTTATCAATCGTCTCACCCATAGCATGCCGCCCAAAAACAAGCGTTTCAACACCAAGAAATTTTCCGCGCTTTTCAATATTGACATTAAGCGCGCGAGCCAAGTGACCATGATTATATATGATGGTTTCTTGGGGTATCCAGCTGCAATGTGCATCTGCTGATATCTCAATATTATTGATCACATTTGCTGCGCCATCAGTTGACTGATAAACGCGCTCCGCGGCCTGTGTCGTCACCGTCAATTCAGAGCCTTCACCGATGAGCGCCGAAAATTTAAAATCATCGCCACCCGTTAAACCGCCAGATGTATTGATTAACACCACATCATTCGCGTCACGTTTTGGGCGCAGCATTTTGAGCGAGCCTTTTTGAAAAAAGCGCGACAATCGTCCGTTTTGGATTGAGATGTCACCAACCCCATAAGCACGTTGGGCTCTAGACGGTAATGAAGCTACGAACATGTTCAATATCCAAATCCTCCTTTTTTCCCGACAAAACAAACTCACCACGATCCATCACGTGTATGCTATCAGCAAGCTCCCAAGCAAAATCAAAATATTGCTCAATTAAAATAATCGCCATATCACCTTGTTCGCGGAGATAAGAAATCGCGCGGCCAATATCTTTGATAACGGAAGGCTGAATACCCTCAGTTGGTTCATCAAGAACAAGAAGTTTCGGGCGCATGACCATGGCGCGTCCGATTGCGAGCTGTTGTTGCTGACCGCCAGATAAATCGCCACCGCGCCGATGGAGCATATCTTTGAGAACTGGGAATAGTTCAAAAACCTTATCGGGTACATTGCGCTCTGATTTGTGAAGCCCTGCATATCCTGTTTCAAGATTTTCTTTAACGGTTAAAAACGGAAAAATTTCGCGGCCTTGGGGCACATATGAAATGCCCGATCGCGCCCGAGACGCCGCGCTCTTCGATGTGACAGAATCACCGAAGGCATTAATCTCACCGCTTGATGGCATCCGTCCCGTAATCGCGCGCGCAAGGGAACTTTTGCCGACACCATTGCGTCCCAAAATGACCATGACCTCACCTTGTTCAACATCAAGGTCGATGTTTTCAATGGCTGTGACTGCGCCATATTTGAGTGATAGGGAGCTTACTGAAAGTGAATTATCGCCCAAGGTAAACCTCCATAACTTCTTTATTATTTGATACATGCTCAAGGCTACCCTCGGCAATAACCGTTCCTTGATGAAGAACCGTCACTTTGCAATCAAGCGCACGAATGAAATCCATATCATGCTCCACAACAATCAAGGTATGTTTCTTTGCAAGTTTTTTAAACAGCTCAGCCGTGCGCATAGTTTCCGCGTCGGTCATACCACCTGCGGGCTCATCAATAAGCAACAATTCGGGTTCTTGCGCAAGCAACATGGCAATTTCTAGCCATTGTTTTTGACCATGGGAAAGCTCGCCTGATAGTTTATCGCGAAATTCAAGAAGAGCAACTTCTTCTAAAAGTGCATTGATTTTACCTTCAACTACGCTTGAACTTCTGGCGAATAATGTGGCCCAAACACTTCGGTCAGCTTTCAAAGATAGTTCAATATTTTCGGCGACGCTTAGTGTTTCAAAAACAGTTGGCTTTTGAAACTTTCGGCCAATGCCCAGACGCGCAATTTCTGTCTCATCATGCTTTGTGAGGTCGACTTTTTCATTCCAGAAGACTTCACCAGAATCAGGACGCGTTTTGCCCGTTATAATGTCCATCATTGTGGTTTTACCTGCACCATTTGGGCCAATAATCGCGCGCAATTCGCAAGGCTCAATATATAACGAAAGATTATTAATGGCCTTAAAGCCGTCAAAGCTTCGGTTCACACCATCAAGATATAATAGCGCTGTCATGATAAGCTCCTATCCGAAAAGATATTTCTTAGCCGTTCAAGGCCACCTTTTGAACTCTTAATTTTGCCAAGAACACCTTCTGGCATAAAGATCGTCACAAGGATAAATATCAAACCAAGCGCAAAAATCCACAATTCAGGCAGCCAGCCCGTAAGCAATGTTTTGGCAAGAGAAATCAATATCGCACCCATTGCAGCTCCAACCAAAGTCCCGCGTCCGCCAAGAGCAACCCAGATCACAATTTCAATTGAGTTTGCCGTACTGAATTCACCAGGATTAATAATGCCAACTTGAGGTGTGTAAAGGGCACCAGCAACACCAGCCATCATGGCCGAAACCGTAAAGACGAAGAGCTTGTAATGCTCAACACGGTAACCCAAAAATCGCGTGCGCATTTCACCATCGCGCACAGCAACAAGAACTCTGCCGAGCTTTGAATTCGTAATTGCACTTGAGATAAGGAGGCCAGCGGCCAATGCAATGGCTGATAAAATCAAAAGAGCCGTTCGCGTGGTATGGCTTTGAAGATCAAAGCCAAGCACATCTTTAAAATCCGTCAATCCGTTATTGCCACCAAAGCCCATTTCATTTCGAAAGAATGCAAGCAATAGCGCGTAGGTCATCGCTTGGGTGATGATTGACATATACACGCCATTCACGCGAGATCGAAATGCAAAATAGCCAAATATCAAGGCAAGCAGTCCAGGTACAATAAGGCACATTAAAGCCGCAAACCAGAAATGATCAAAACCCAACCAGAACCAAGGCAGTTTATCCCAATTTAAAAAGACCATGAAATCGGGTAAGATCGGATTTCCGTAAACCCCTCTTGGGCCAATTTCTCGCATCAAATGCATGCCCATCGCATATCCACCAAGCGCAAAAAATGCACCATGACCTAGGCTCAATATGCCACAATAACCCCAAACGAGATCGAGAGACACAGCAAGGAGGGCATAGCAAATATATTTGCCAAGCAAGCCTACAAAATAGTTAGGCATGAGTTGCCCACTCATAGCCAAATTGATGCTGGGCAATACCACAGCAATGACGAAAAGCCCCGCAAGAAAGATTTTCATTGAACGATTATGCATTTCTAATTCCTTTATTCAGCCGCACGTCCACGGATCGCGAATAGACCTCGTGGCTTGCGTTGAATGAATAATATGATCCCGACAAGAATGATGATTTTGGCCATGACAGCGCCTACAACAGGTTCGAATAATTTCGTTGCAACACCCAATGTGAGCGCTCCAAATACTGTGCCCCAGAGGCTACCTGCCCCACCAAAAACAACAACCATAAAGCTATCGACGATATAGCCTTGGCCCAAATTCGGACTCACATTATCAATTTGGCTCAGCGCAACACCCGCAAGCCCAGCGATGCCCGCACCTAAACCAAATGCAAGCGCATCTACTTTTCCTGTAGAAATGCCCATGTTAGCGGCCATACTGCGGTTTTGGGTCACCGCTCTAATTTGCGTACCAAAAAGAGTTTTGTTGAGGAACCACATGAGAGAGAGGAAAATTACAGTCGCGAATATGAGTATCCATACACGGCTCCATGTGAAATTTATGCCGATAAATTCGACTGAGCCAGACATCCATGCAGGATTGCCCACTTCACGGTTATTTGGCCCAAAAATGCTGCGCGTAAGTTGTTGTAAGATCAAGCTCACACCCCAAGTCGCGAGTAATGTTTCAAGTGGGCGGCCATATAAATAGCGCACCACAAAACGCTCGATCACTACACCAACTAGACCCGCGATTACAAATGCGCAAGGTATGGCAATAAATAGCGAATATTCAAAAAGAGCAGGCGCATTATTGCGAATAATTTCTTGAACAACATAGGTTGTATATGCACCGATCATAATCATTTCACCATGCGCCATGTTGATCACGCCCATGACGCCAAATGTAATGGCAAGTCCAATTGCGGCAAGCAATAAAACAGAACCTAGAGATAGGCCATACCACATATTTTGCCCAAATTTCTGAACACGCTCTTTATTCTTTATGATCAATAAGGCCTCTTCATAGGCTTCAGATAATTCAGGTACATCAGCGATAACAGAGAGAGGCGACCGCGCTTTTGCGCCCAAGGCCGACAACTCTAATATAGCCTGTTTTTTCATTTCGATGTCTGCATCCGTTTTTAATATGGTTGCATTGATAGCTTGTTTCAGCTCAGCAGTGACGCTTTCATCTTGCTCTTGGACAAGTGCTTCTTGTAAAATTTCAATGCGTTCAGGATCAGCATCCTTAAATGCATGTTCCGCAGCTTGCATACGGTCACTTACCAATGGACTGAAATGCTGTGCTTGAATAATACCTGTTTGAATGAGGCGTCTAAGTTTGTTGTTCACTTTAATTTTTTTGATAGAACTATCGCTCGTGACATCAAGATTTTCTTGAGTGAAAAAATCAACCAAATCATCTTTCTCACCGATAAAAATATCGCCCGTTTCTTCGCTTGCATATAGCGCACCATCACTCAGCGCTTGCAAGGTTATGACAATACGTTTATCGCCTGATTTCAAAATTTGCGAAATGACTTCACCGCGTTCAGAATATCCCCCATTAGGAAGCTCTCTGACAAGGCTTTCAAAGTTTTGTGCGCCCGCATATAGGGGGAACAGCAAGAGCAAAAAGAAGCCCAATAATTTCATAATATCCTCGGAAATTGTGAGGGCGACAATAGCCGCCCCCTATTTATACTTATGTTTGTTTTATTGTTCTGCGCCAATACATGTATTGGTTTCAGTATTGAAGTTTCCACAATTCACAGGATCCGTCCAATCAGAAATAAGAGGCTTACTTTCTGCAAGGTAATCAGACCACGCATCTCCCTCAACCAATCCGTCGGTTTCCCAAACCACATCAAGTTGTCCATCATCTTGGATCTCGCCAACGAGTACAGGTTTTGTGATATGGTGGTTTTTAAGCATTACAGATGTACCGCCAGTTAGGTTCGGAACTTCTACACCTACAAGAGCATCGATCACAGCATCTGTGTCCGTTGTCCCTGCAGCTTCAACAGCTTTTACCCACATATTGAACCCGATATATGATGCTTCAAGCGGATCATTCGTTACGCGCTCAGCATCACCAGTGAACTCTTGCCATGTTTTGATGAATTCTTCGTTTGTTGGGCTTTCAACTGACATGAAGTAATTCCAAGCCGCAAGGTGTCCAACGAGAGGCTCTGTGTCAAGACCCGCAAGTTCTTCTTCACCAACTGAGAAGGCAACAACTGGAATATCTGTTGCTTCTACGCCTTGGTTGCCAAGCTCTTTATAGAACGGAACATTCGCATCACCATTGATTGTTGACACAACGGCTGTTTTCTTACCTTCGCTACCAAATGCTTTGATGTCGGAAACAATTGTCTGCCAATCTGAATGACCAAATGGCGTGTAGTTGATCATAATATCTTCAGCCGCAACACCTTTAGAAATCAAATACGCTTCAAGGATTTTATTTGTCGTACGTGGGTAAACATAATCTGTACCCGCAAGAACCCAACGCTCAACGCTTTCTTCATCCATCAAATAGTCAACTGCTGGTATAGCTTGTTGGTTTGGAGCTGCACCTGTGTAAAATACATTGCGCTGGCTTTCTTCGCCTTCATATTGAACAGGATAGAATAGAATTGAGTTGAGTTCCTCAAAGACTGGCAAAACCGATTTACGTGATACAGAAGTCCAGCAACCAAATACGGCATCAACCTGCTCACCTTCAATCAATTCACGCGCTTTTTCCGCGAAGAGAGGCCAGTCAGATGCAGGGTCAACAACAACGGCTTCAAGCTGCTTGCCTAGCAATCCGCCTTTTTTATTTTGTTCCTCGATGAGCATCAACATACCGTCTTTAAGGGTTGTTTCAGAAATAGCCATTGTTCCAGAAAGAGAGTGTAAAACGCCGACTTTAATCGTGTCTTCATCTGCAAATAGACTTGTGGACAAAAATGTTGTTAGGCTAAGTGTAAGCGCAATTTTATTTCGAATTTTCATGTTATCCTCTGCGTTATTATGCCGCCGATAGATTTGGGTTTTAAAGATAAACCACATTCTCTATAATAACTCGGCAACTTCAGTTGTATCAGTGCGGTGGTCAGGTCGAATCTTCTGCCGCACTTTTCCATCGCCCAATGCGATGAACTCAAATCACAAGAACTTGTAAGAAATGACAAGAAATATGCGAAAACTTTAATCATAATTAAAAAATTTGATTACAAAGTAACCATTAATCCTATCAATGAACAACTAATGGGCATATTGTGGAGGTTTTTCATGCTACACTCTGAGCTTGTCCTTAAGTTTTATGAGGGAGTAAAAAGCATTTCCAAACTTATTTTGACTGTTCTTTATAAGCGTTCTTTATTTAAGTGCAAAACTGGAAGCACTCGGCGAGAACAGTTGCGTGTTTTTGCTTGTAAGATGCCTCAATTTCTAAATGTCTTTCGTAATTGAAATCATTGTAGATTTGAAAACGAAGGCTGATGACTGTCTGAAGCGTTGCTATACTTTTGAATTCGGGACCGCCCTCTCTCGCCTTTGAAACAAACGTTGCAACTGGCTCCCCTTTTGGATCAATTTCAAGCTTTACTTTTTCCATAAACTTTCTTCCAAAGCGGGGGTAATTTGATATTAAGAACTTTACCTTTACATATGAACATCTAAATTATGCTTTTATACTTAGCATAATAAACAAAGCTTCAAACAGTTCATAAATTAAATCCAAAACTAATACTTATTGTAAAATTACATCATTTACCTATGTGTATCCCTAATTTTCTTTACCAGTAATTTTTGTTTTTTGTTAGCGTTTCAGATATTGGTAGGC
>CANMUM010000018.1 GCA_947501025.1 uncultured Paracoccaceae bacterium
ATGCCTCATTAAAAATGCGACCACCAATACCCGAAACTACGACCATAAAATTGGCACAAACAAAGGGGGCTTGACAAAACGATGTTGTTATAGATGGAGTATATTGGGATGTGAAGCTGGAAATTGTCGAGTGGTGATATTGGTTTTTGAGATGTTCTAAGTTCTCCTGAATTGCCTCAATCATGAGTTCAAATTGATCTTTATCAAGCCTTGATGACTTCACCAGACCAACATTTAAATTTTCTAAATTAGTTGAAACTTGTTGTATTATTTGTGGGATAGATTGCCAAAACAGCTCTTCAGTTCGCCCAGAATCCAACGACTGCTCTAAGCCACAACTTTTGCCTCTTTGCCACTTAATAGAGTTCTGATTTCCATTGACCCAATCACGTTCTTTCTTTGGGCAATAATAAAGTTTTGACTTGGTTTTACAATCATACCTTGTTGATAATTGTTGACCACAATGCCCACAAATTAACTTTCCTCTTAGATTGAATATGTGCCTTCTATGTTTTGTGGTTGTCTTGTTTGATCCTGACCGACCTATTCTCAATTGAACGGCCTCAAATATCAAAGGATCAACAATCTTGGGTGTTGGAATTCGTACCGTTTCCCTGATTTGCTTGTCCGTATATATGTAATAGCCAATATATACGGTGTTCCTTAGAATTTTGGATATTGATCCAATTGGAATTACCCCTTCGAGTAATAATGCCATTTTTCTTCAACTCTATTTTGAGCTTCTTTGGCGATCCTGTTTCCAAATAATGATCAAAAATAAACTTGATCCATTTGGCTTCACTTGGACATACTTCAAGAATTTTGTCTTTAACCGAATATCCAAAAGCTGGTGGCCCTCCCCTCCAGAAACCTTTTTGAATTTTCATGAAACGTCCTTGACGTGATCGTTCCGTTCTCAACTTACTATCATATTGACTAATTTCACTCAAAATACCCAACAACAAATCATCAATCGGATTGTTTAATTCAATCTTACCTGAAGATGTAAACAGGGTAACTTTGTTTTCAAGAAGTTTGTATCTGATCATCCCCCAAGTTTTTTGGTTTCGTGATAGACGATCGGTATTGTACACAAATATGTTTTGAACGTTTCCATTCTCAATTTCTTTCAATAATTCAAGTAAGGCTGGCCGATTGGTTAAATCATCATAAAAGCTTGATTGCCCTCCTTCGTTCCACAGATGGGATTTCATACCCAGTTCTTTTGCTTTTGATATTCCAAGCTGTTTTTGATGTTCGAGTGATGTACCTTGATCAGCCTGTTGAGTTGATGAAACCCTTGTATAGATATGTAATACTGGTTTGCTCTTTGCCATTTTCTGAAACTCCATAATTGATGTTTCTTATCTTCCAGCCTCAAACTTTTAGGCTCAACAAAGCAAAATCAGTTTTCCTGTGGACCTATACGATTTTTCAAGGGAGGCCTTCTTCATTAGCAAAGGAGAACAACATGAAACTCGAACAAACATTGAACCTCGTTCCAGTAAAAAAACCAAAACATAACAATCCAATCGTTCAACGTCGCCATCGGCTAGTTAACAACATCAACAAACAAATTGAGGCTGTTAGAAAGTTTCAGCTTGGAGAAAAGGTATCTCGGATTTGGTGGTGGTCAAATGAAGAAGGTGAAATCTTCCTACCTATCAAATACGGTAAAAACGACCTTGAGCTTGCCAAGGGCAAATATTCAATCCAATGCCAAAATATGAATGATGTTGAGAAGTCCCTTGAAACGGTTAAGCTCTTGGCATCAAAAGGACAACTAGATGAGCTAATCACCAACATCTCAAAAGACATTCGTGCCAAATTCGGCAAAGATTAGCTTTTGGAAAATGGTCCTTTTGATATCAATATGGCTGGCTCTGTTTGTAATTCACGAGCTAAGTCAGCCAAAATCGATAGACTTGGGTTTTGAAGTGATCTCTCAATACCCGACATATATGTTCGATCAATGTCAACCAACCCAGCTAGCTCCTCTTGAGATAACCCTAACTGTTTACGACGTTCTTTGATATTCACAGCTAAAAGGCTTTGAATGTACTCGAACTGCTTGGAGTGGTCTCTGTTCTTCTTTTTCATAGGCTTTTCATGAACTTATGTAGATTAAAGAACCACGGAATATATTCTACATTTCAGTTTTCTTTTCTCAAAAAGCAGAATATATACTACAAAGAGATCCGCAGGGACATTGTAAATATTGGAAAGGGAAAAACCATGAAATCATTATCATTATTAGTATCGTCAGCTGTCACGGCATCAGTGTTATTGGCTTGTTCAGAGACAACATCAAATCTTCCTGAAATGGGTGTGTCGTTTCAATTAGAAGAAAGACATCGGTGTTCAACCATTAGCCCTGCCATCACTCTTTCAAACCTACCAGCTGAAACAAATAGCTTTCAGGTGAAGCTTACTGATTTGGATGTTCGTTCATACAATCATGGCGGAGGAGCGACAAACATTCAGGGAAATGTGATACCCGAAGGGGCACTGAATAGTTATAAAGGACCATGCCCCCCAAATGGAACACATACATATCGATTTAGTGTGAAGGCAATTAGTGTAGAAGGTAAGCCCTTGGCTTCTGGGCAAGCTCAACAGGAATTTTAATCTGGACTTTGTCCTAATAGCTATAATTTTTTGATGACTTGATATAAAATATATTTATCAAGTCATTTATGGGGTATTTTATTATGAAGTTTATTTCGTGCATATTCCCAATCGATTGCCGCGCGGTTGTCATTAACTTTGCCGCCCAATGTCGCTGACTAAGCCGCTAACCAGCTTATGATACAGCTTTTCAAAGCGCTCTATAACTCTGGAATTTGCACTGTTGACTAGCGATAAAAACGGATATTTTGGTGAGGCTCCCATATAGCGGAGCTAGAAAATCCGTTTTTTAATAAACAGAAGCATCAAGATCTATGAGCTTGCTTTAATTGTAAACAATCTGACCAAAGTAACTTCTAAATCATGACTAGATCATTCTCTAGTTGATCTATTGTGGTATTCTCAATTGTCAACATATATCCAGCACCAAAGTCGAAGACTATATTATCGCTACTTTGAACGACAGAATCAAATGCATTTGATTCTGATACCGATTCTACAAATTTACTTTTGTACTTTTAAACAAATGCGAAAATGTCTTCTGTGCTATATTCACTCCCATCAAACTCCCAGTTCTCGATTTGATCAAGATCATGGAGATGTGCAACATCACCAGTTGATGTATTTGTAAACACCAAGCTATCGGAATGACCATTGCTATGTTGCGTAATCTCATAGTCAGAAAGCTCTGTATTCGCGAAATTAATCGTGTCATTGCCATTATCCAAAAGAGCTTAATGGTCAGCTCAAATTCCAACTCACACCTACATAAACCCCTTATAAATCCTCTATAACCACCCTTAAATCATCTATAGTGATCACCGGCGGCTTACTAATCTTCTTCAACCTTCTCTTATCATTCTTAATCAAGCTCCATAGATGCCCCGTAGTGATCGCCATACCTCTCACTGACCGATAACCATTTTCATCTAACTTACGGCTAACTTCCTCTAAGCTATGCCCATCAGCCAAATATCGATTGGCAAGACCAATCAGCTGATTTTGATATTCTGAGGTTTTTGGGAGGTGAAAATAGCTTTCGATTATCCCAGTGAATTCAAACGATAATCTTGGATCAGTTATTATTCCACCGTCACCGATTTTGCTAAATTACGCGGCTGATCGACATCCGTCCCTTTTGAAATCGCTGTATAATAAGCGAGCAATTGCGCTGGCACCGCATAGACAATCGGTGCGATGCTTTCAGGCACTTTTGGCATAGTGATTGTGGAGGCAATTGTGTCATCAACAAGCGCTAGACCTTCTTTATCAGTACAAAAAATAATCTGGCCACCGCGTGCAGCAACCTCTTGCATATTTGAAACCGATTTCTCAATAAGCCGATCATGCGGCGCAAAAACAATGACGGGCACATTCTCGTCAACAAGCGCAATCGGACCATGTTTCAACTCTCCCGAAGCATAGCCTTCAGCGTGAATATAAGTGAGCTCTTTGAGCTTCAACGCCCCCTCGAGGGCCAATGGATAAAGAGATCCACGTCCTAAGAATAAGATGTCACTAGCGCGTGCAAGCTGTTGAGAAACCTTGACGATCTGCGCTTCGGTGGCCATTGCCTCACTTAGCAATCTTGGTGCTGATGTCAGCTCATCCAAGCGTGTTTTGAGTATCTCTGGAGAAATCGCTCCGCGCTGCTTTGCAATGAGCAATGCCACGACGGCTAGTGCCATCAATTGAGCCGTAAAGGCCTTTGTTGAAGCAACGGATATCTCAACGCCCGCTTTGAGCGGCAACATAATATCAGCATCACGTGCAATTGAGCTTTCCTCACCATTCACCAAGCCTACGGTCAATGCGCCTTGGGATTTGGCATATTGAAGCGCTGCATATGTGTCGGCAGTTTCGCCCGATTGAGACACAAAAATAACCATGTTGTTTTTACCAAGTGGTGGCTCGCGGTAACGGAACTCAGAAGCAATCTCAACTTCACACGGAACCCGCGCCCATTCCTCAATCCAGTATTTCGCTACATATGTCGCATAGTGAGCTGTACCGCACGCCACCATTGTCACTCGGTCAATCTGAGTAAAATCAAGCTTTTCAATTCCTGAAAACGAAAAATCATCACGTGCATCATTTAAGTAATGACTTAATACATATGCCAACACAGCTGGCTGATCATGTATCTCTTTTGCCATGAAGTGGCGATGACGCCCCTTATCCACAACCATTTGATCCACATTTACAATTTTAATCTCACGATTGGCGGGCTGGCCAAGTGCATCATAAATTGTCACTTCATCCGTGCTCAGAACAGCCCAATCACCATCATTGAGATAGGTGACGCGCGATGTAAGCCCTGCAAGGGCAATAGAATCTGAGCCGATATAGTTTTCACCCATGCCATATCCGATCGCGAGAGGCGAGCCGCGGCGCGCGGCGAACATGTCTTCGCAACCTTCTATCAACACACCCAGAGCAAAAGCGCCCTCAAGCTTGGATAGGGCCTTTTTGAAAGCATCCGTTTCATTCAATCCTGTATTCAAAAAATGGTCGATTAAAACGGCAACAGTTTCAGTGTCTGTCTCCGTGACAAATGTATAGCCAGCTTGACCAAGTTCTTCGCGAAGTTCTGCATAATTTTCAATAATGCCATTATGAACAACGGCAACCTTGCCAGATGTGTGCGGATGAGAATTGTTCAGCGTTGGGGCGCCATGTGTTGCCCATCGTGTATGGCCGATACCTGTATTGCCTTCCATTGGGCTTGCTAGCAATTCCGCATCAAGAGCTGCGAGTTTGCCAACAGCTTTGCGCAATTGTCGTTCGCCTTCATGTAATGTCGCAATGCCTGCGCTATCATAACCGCGATATTCAAGTGTTTTGAGTGCAGCAAGAAGCCTTGGTGCTGCTTCACGATCCCCTACAATTCCAACGATTCCACACATATATAGCTCCAACAAATACGGATTTCACTTCGCTGTATGGCAAATCTATGCAGTAGCCGCAAGTGGTATGAATTCATGTTTCAAATTGTTACCTAGGTAAAATTGTTTCTATCCTGCCTTGCATCTTTTACACTATCTTTAGCATCTTTAGCTATTTCTTACGAAAAGAGAGGCTATCATGAAGGTACGTCAATTTACATTGAGCACATATCACATCGTCTTCGCCACCGTCTTAATGGCATTGATTACAATTACAACATATATATATGCACCGAACAAATTGACTGATCGGATGATTTCTGGGCTCTATTCAGATAGAGCACTTGAATGGCATGACGAAATTGCTGAACTCGGTGTGATTAAGTCTACATTTTATGAACTTGATAAACATGAAAATAATTTTTTTAAAGAATACAAAACGCACCTCATAAATATGGCAACTGTAGCCGAAATTTCATTAGTATCTCTTTATACCCCAGAGGGCAAACTCGCTTGGAAAAGCGGAGATACCCCTGAAAGCCCATTACGTTTGGATACCACCACTTTATTTTCAGACAATACGTTATCTTCCGACAAAATCCACGACGCGGATGTCATGATCAAGCACAACATGCTCGAGGATGGTGTTTCGGAGGAAGATAGGCACCATACATTTGCGATTGCTGTCATCCCTGACAACAGATACGGGAAAACAGTTGGATTATTGCAGCTGACTTATGACGTAACGCGGGCTTATGATTGGTATATGAAGCAGATCCAAATCACAATTTTAACAGTTGGTTCAATTATTGTATTAGCCCTTTTCATATCCGCAATCGCAAATTATCTCTTTACCCGAGCTGTCAAAAAATCAGACCAAAAGACATTTGAACGTGAAGCTGAAATTACAAGAATTACAGAAGAACGTAGGAAAGAGGGACAAGCGATCCGAGAATTCGGGGAATGGTTGCAAACAAGCCGCTCCACAAGTGAACTTTTCTCACTGGTCAGCACGTTCATGACCATGGAAGCCGAGGAGTTTAGTGGACAACTTTATATATATGATAGCGATCGTGAGTATATGGAGCTCGCAACCCAATGGGGCCATAATGAACACTGCTCTACAGCAAAAATACATGCAGATAATTGCTGGGCTATGCGCCGCGGGCGTGTTTACCGTCATGGGGCTGAACAAATCTCCTTCCAATGCGGGCATGTCAATGCCGATGCAAAAGGCTATATATGTATTCCTATGATTGCTAACGGTGAAGCGGTTGGCCTTGTGACCTTGAACCCAGAATCAACGCTTTCACAAGAAGAGCTTGAAAGGAAAAATAAATTTATTGAAACCTGCATTGAGCAAATCTCTATGGCGCTATCAAATGTAATGCTACGTGACAAACTTGAGCAACAAAGCTTGCGAGATCCATTAACCAAAATTCAAAACCGTCGCGCTTTCCAAATAGAATTAGTCAAACACACTTTGCCAAACAAAAAAGTCGATTTTGTGATGATCGACATTGATCATTTCAAATCATTTAATGACAGTTTTGGCCATAATGCGGGCGATTATGTTCTACAAAATGTATGTTCTTTACTTGAAGATGAGCCTGATTGTTCCGCATTTAGAATGGGCGGGGAAGAAATGGCCCTACTCATCCCACGAGAAGGTAAGAGCAAGAATAATATGAAAATTGAAGCCATTCGCAATAAAATTGAGAAGATGACTCTATCATTTGCTGGACAAACCCTTCCAACAGTAACAGCCAGTTTTGGAGCTATACAGTTTCCAGAATGCACAGATAGCGTTGAATCTATTGTACAATTAGCTGACGAGGCTCTTTACAAAGCAAAGCATAATGGCCGCAATTGTGTTGTTTGGTATAAAAGTAACCACGTAGAAAATACCAAAGTAAAAAACAAAAAGTAGAGCCACTTTCTGTCGCGCATATTCAAATTTAGACTTTACTATGAATAGCAACTCTTTCGAAACGTAATAGAATCCTATTTTATAGCCACCAACTATTGACATAAAATTATAATCATAATTATAATATTGTAATTATGTGACTTAAAATGGAGATCTCATTGAGCTTCCTGATCCAACCAGCCCCAATTGCGCGTCCAAATCGCTGTCAACTTTTTGGGCCAGCATCTCGCCCTTCTTTGTTCGAAAAACAAGCTAAATCTGAAGCAGATGTCATCAATATTGATCTGGAAGATAGCGTTGCACCAAGCGACAAGGACATAGCCCGAACAAATGCAATTGAGGCCATCAACGATGTCGATTGGGGCAACAAGATCGTATCGGTGCGCATTAATGGTCTCGATACACCCTATTGGTATAAAGATGTTGTGGATCTGATCGAGCAGGCAGGCGACCGCATCGACCAAATCATGATCCCAAAAGCAGGAAACGCAAAAGATATTTATGCAATCGACGCTTTGGTTACATCTATTGAGATGGCTAAGAGACGTAAAAAAACAATCCGTTTTGAAGCCATTATTGAGACCGCAGCTGGACTCGTCAATGTGAATAAAATTGCGGCAGCAAGTCCTCGTATGGTAGCACTTTCGCTTGGGGCGGCTGATTACGCCGCATCTATGGGCATGGCCACAACAGGAATTGGAGGCACTCAATCCAACTATTACATGCTCACAAATGATGAAAGCCGCTCAGCTCATTTCCCAGATCCATGGCATCATGTGAGTGTCGCTATTGTTGCTGCTTGCCGCACATATGGCCTGCTACCTGTTGATGGGCCATTTGGAGATTTTTCCGATGATGAAGGTTATCTGGCTCAAGCCAAACGCTCTGCCACACTGGGTATGGTTGGCAAATGGGCAATCCACCCCAAACAGATTGCCATCGCCAATACAGTCTTTACACCAAGTACTGAAAATTTAGCGGAAGCGCGTGCTATTCTCGAAGCAATGAGTGAAGCTACAAAAACGGGTTCAGGAGCAGTTACATATAAAGGCAAACTCATAGATATGGCATCTATTCGCCAAGCCGAGGTTATAGTGAAACAGGCAGAATTAATAGAAAAATCTTACCCCCTGCCTTGACAGCAAATAAAATCGCGATAAGTTAAGGCTATGAAATCTGCACAAACAAAATCAATTGTTATGCAAAATAACAACATGTCAAACTCCATGAATATCTTCATGTTGAGTTCTTTTGTGCTTTTCTCACTTCTGCTACTCCTTATGCGCCCTTGAGCGCGCCCCTTGGGTGCGGGCGTTCAAGGGATTTTTGACTAGCACCTGACCTCATTCCATATTACATAGCAAAAAATTAAGCACTCAAGTGCAGGAGAATCCTATGACAGATCGTGTATTTATATTTGATACAACTTTGCGCGACGGCGAACAAAGCCCCGGCGCAACCATGACCCATAATGAAAAAATTGAAATCGCAGGCATGCTTGATGAGATGGGCGTCGATATTATTGAGGCAGGTTTCCCCATTGCTTCACAAGGTGATTTCGAAGCCGTGAGTGCTATTGCCAAAAATGCGACAAACTCAATTATCTGCGGGCTATCACGTGCCAATTTCGCCGACATTGATCGCGCTCATGAAGCAACCAAACATGCGCCGCAATCGCGCATTCATACATTCATCGGCACATCACCATCACACCGTGAGATTACAAAGCTCGACATGGATGGCATGGCTGAGAAAATTCACCAAACTGTCACGCATGCGCGCAATCTTTGTGAAGATGTGCAATGGTCGCCAATGGATGCAACACGCACAGAGCATGATTTTCTTTGCCGCGTTGTGGAAGTTGCGATTAAGGCTGGCGCAACCACGATCAATATACCCGACACAGTTGGCTATACAGCGCCTCGCGAAAGTGCAGAACTTATCCGTATGTTGCTTGAGCGTGTCCCTGGTGCAAGTGATATAATTTTTGCAACACATTGTCATAATGACCTCGGCATGGCGACGGCCAATTCTTTGGCAGCAGTCGAAGCGGGCGCGCGACAAATTGAGTGCACGATAAATGGGCTTGGTGAGCGTGCGGGCAATACAGCGCTTGAAGAAGTTGTTATGGCCATGAAAGTGCGCAACGATATCATGCCATTTCACAACAAGATCGACACAACCAAAATCATGTCTTTGTCACGAAAAGTCGCAACAGTTTCGGGCTTCCCCGTTCAATTTAACAAAGCCATTGTAGGAAAAAATGCTTTCTTGCATGAAAGTGGTATCCATCAAGATGGTGTTTTAAAGAATGTCGAAACTTTCGAAATTATGCGCCCTGCTGATATCGGCTTGACTGAGGATAATATCGTTCTCGGAAAGCATTCTGGGCGCGCCGCTCTTCGATCAAAGCTTGAAGGTTTGGGTTACACAGTTGCGGATAATCAGCTCAATGATATTTTTGTACGCTTCAAAGAACTTGCCGACAGCAAGAAGGAAGTTTTCGATGACGACTTAATCGCACTTGTCTCAGATCAGTCTGGTGAAGCCGCGCATGATCATCTTAAATTGATCGATATGCAGGTTGTCTGTGGAACTTTAGGCCCACAAACGGCGGAGCTTGAGATATCGGTAGATGGTGAATCTCAAAAGGTTACCGCGGAAGGTGACGGCCCTGTTGATGCCACATTTAATGCCATCCGAAAAGTTTTTGATCACAGCGCAACGCTTTCTCTTTACCAAGTGAGTGCCGTTACCGAAGGGACAGATGCACAGGCCACAGTCAGTGTACGCATGGAGGAAGATGGCAAAATGGTCAATGGCTCATCCTCTCATACAGATACAGTTGTCGCATCGGCCAAAGCATATATTATGGCGCTTAACAAGCTTATCGTGAGGCGAAATAAGGCAGCCCCTGTTTAAAAACTCCATACCTCCAATTTTGGAGGTATTTTTTTGGCAAAACACCGCGCATTGATCGAAAAGTGCTTTACGTAAAAGCTACAAACGCGTAATGAGAGCTGGATTTAACTCTTTTTCTAGGGAATATATATGTTTGGTTTTTTTGCACCGCCCATGGCCATTGATCTGGGTACAGCTAACACGTTGGTTTACATCAAAGGCAAAGGTATTGTTCTCAATGAACCTTCCGTTGTTGCCTACACAATTCGTGATGGACGAAAACAAGTTTTAGCCGTTGGTGAAGAAGCAAAACTGATGCTTGGTCGCACACCTGGTTCAATCGAGGCCATCCGCCCAATGCGTGACGGCGTTATTGCTGATTTTGATGTGGCTGAAGAGATGATCAAGCATTTCATTCGCCGCGCGTCAAAATCTATGCGTTTTGGAAGACCAAAAATCATCGTTTGTGTGCCACATGGCGCAACCCCTGTTGAACGCCGCGCAATCCATACATCTGTTATTCGCGCAGGTGCTAGCAAATGTGGCCTCATTCCCGAGCCCATTGCAGCGGCAATTGGAGCTGGCCTTCCTATCACTGAGCCGACCGGTTCAATGATTGTTGATATCGGTGGCGGCACGACTGAAGTGGCCGTTCTATCACTGGGTGATATTGTTTATGCCCGCTCAGTACGTGTTGGTGGTGACCGCATGGATGAAGCCATCGTGAGTTATATGCGCCGCAATCATAACTTGTTGATTGGTGAAACAACTGCCGAGCGTATTAAAACGACAATCGGAACCGCACGTGTGCCTAAAGACGGCAAAGGTGAAACGATGAATATTCGTGGCCGCGATCTAGTCAACGGCATCCCTCGTGAAATCGAAGTGAGCCAAGCACATGTGGCTGAAGCCCTTGCAGAACCCGTTCAACAAATTTGTGAAGCTGTATTGGCTGGACTTGAGAGCACGCCTCCAGATTTGGCGGCTGATATTGTGGATCGTGGTGTGATGCTTGCTGGTGGTGGTGCATTGCTTCGCGATCTTGATGTCGCACTTCGTGAGGAAACTGGCCTACCGATTACAATCGCAGAAGAGCCGCTCGATTGCGTTGCACTTGGTACTGGTAAAGCTCTCGAATTCGAAGCTCAACTTACTCACGCAATTGATTACTCACAAAAATAAATGCAATATGAGCACAGGAAGCAAAACTGTGAAAGGATAGCATGGCGAAGAAAAATGAACTTTCGGCTTGGGGATATCTAAGACGGTTTTTTCTTGCCTTCGCGCTCATATTCTTTGCAATTATTTTTCTCATTTGGCGGATTGATAATCCACGTATGGAAGCCATCCGTTTTCAAATAAGTGATGCCCTCCCTGATATTCCAAGCATATATAGCCCATTAACTTCGGTTACAGGCATATTCACAAAATTTCAAAATTTTGATCAACTCACCCAAGAGAATAAAGAACTTCGGCGTCAGCTTCGCCAAATGGAAGCATGGCGTGAAGCGGCACTGCAATATGAGCAGATCAATGCTGAATTGCGCTCTCTTAACAATTTAAAATTCACAGCAAAAGATAGCTACATAACCGCCGACGTCACGGCCGATAGCGGCGGCCCCTATTCAAAAACGGCACTCATAAATGTTGGGGAAGATAAAAATATAACAGTTGGTGCGCCTGCTATTGATGGTTTTGGTCTTATTGGCCGGGTTATTGGCGTTGGTGAAGGCACATCACGGCTCCTGCTCCTCAACGACCCACAAAGCCATATATCCGCAACCATCATGCCTGACCGGATTCAAGCGATTGTGAAAGGTAACAATACACCATGGCTTGAGCTTGTGCTGATTGATTCTGGGGCACGTATTCTCGCAGGCGCGCGCGTCGTCACCTCTGGTGATGGCACCCTGCCCGCAGATTTACCAATTGGCTATATCGAAATTGACAGTGAAAAGCAAACTCGGGTTAAAATTGCTGCCGATTATAATGCTCTGGAATTTGCGCGCATTCTCATCCCAGACGAAACCACAAAAATTGAAGACACGACCTCGATAATTCCACCAAATTCTACCCCACAAGCTCCCGATGAAACCATAACCGCGCCGAGGGAAGATGGTTGAACAAAATATCATATGGCAGATTCTCAGAAGCTGTCTTTTTATATTTGGTGCAGGTTTCATCATCGCCTTACAAATTCTGCCGAATAATTACGGAACAAATGACTTATTTTTCCAACATTCTTTATTTGTATGGTGCGCGGCATTTTTACATCGACGCCCAGGATCGGCCAATGATCTCTCACTTGTTTTTATCGCGCTTCTTTATGCATTATATATTGAGGAAGGGTTGGCACTTGGTGCCATAGCCTTAATCGTCTTTATAAGCATTTTGAGATATTTACGTAAATTCACACTCGGCTTAAGCTTCATTGTCGAAATTGCGATAACATCTGGCATTTATCTACTCATTATATTTATTAAAAACATATTATTATTTGCCTTCTTGTCGCCATATTTTAGTTTCAGTCAAATCATCACATTGTTCCTCTCATTCATAATTAGCTATCCTGTGCTGAACTTTATCATTGTAGCACTTGTCAGATCTCGCAAAGATGGGGAGGTTACAATATGAGAAAGAACCCCGAAATTTCAAATCAAGTCAAAAAAATGTCTCGCCGTAAAATGATGTTATTGGCCATCCAAGGAGCAGGAATTCTAGCCCTTGGAGCACGCGCTAAAAATCTTCAAGTTGAGCAAAACGAGAAATTCTTACTTTTAGCCGAAAGTAACCGCATTGATACAAGGTTATCAATTGCCCCACGTGGTATTATTTACGATGCATCTGGCCGTAAAATAGCCGATAATATACCCAATTTTGTGGTTCTCCTCAATAAAGAAGCTTGTGATGATCCCGCATTAACACTCAACAATCTTTCACAGATTACACCCATAAGCGATGAGAGAAAAAAGCAACTGCTACTCACTATAGAACAGCATACAGGCTTCTCACCTATATCTCTCGTTGAGCATCTGAGTTGGCGCGAATATGTAACTGTTTCGGAAAACCTACCAGCATTAAAAGGCTGCCAGACACAGATTGCCTTATCAAGAATATATCCTTTCCACGAATATTTTGCTCATGAAGTCGGTTATATTGGTAAGGTTTCTCCATATCGCTTATCACAAATGGACGAGGTTCATCCAATTTATCGCGGAACCAATGCATATATTGGGTTAACTGGAATTGAAGCACTAAAAGAAGAATCTTTGCGTGGCCAAGAAGGCCGCACCATATTAGAGAAAAACGTACATGGCCGAGTCATTCGCGAGCTCGACAAAGTCGGGAGTGTGGCAGGAGATGAATTGCAACTCACACTTGATGCCGAGTTCCAAATCTACGGCGCTACACGTTTGAAAGATGAGAGCGCATCTGCGGTTGTAATGGATGTGGAAACCGGTGACATCAAGCTGATGGTGTCATCACCGAGCTTCAATCCAAATCCGTTTGTGTTTGGCATTTCAGATACTGAATATAAAGAACTCACAGAAAACCCGCTTGATCCACTTTATAACAAATCGGTTTCTGGTCAGTATCCGCCTGGTTCTACATTTAAGATGGTAACGGCACTTGCAGCATTAGAGGCAGGTGCGATCAATCCATATGATCGCGTGAGATGTACTGGAAAGATAAACCGCGGACGAGACTTCAATTGCTGGAAGAGATCTGGGCACGGCAATATGAATCTTCGAGACTCGCTTAAGCATAGCTGTGATGTTTATTATTATACGAATTCTGAAAAAACGGGCATTAACAATATAGCGGCAATGGCGCGAAAGCTCGGTCTTGGAAAAAAATATGACCTCCCGCTCAACTTGATACGCAAAGGCCTTATTGGTGATATTGATTGGAAGAAAAAAACCTATGATCAAGATTGGGTTGTTGGCGATACATTCAATGCCAGTATCGGGCAAGGGTTTATTGAAACTACCCCTTTGCAACTCGCGGTTATGACATCTCGCATTGCCAGTGGGAAAGCGGTTGAGCCAAAAATCATTTCTAAAATTAACGGCAAAGATCAAGTCCAAGAATTTGAAACCCTCGATATTAAGGAAGAACATCTCAATCTCGTTCGTGATGGAATGTTCGCTGTTTCTAATGATCGCAAGGGCACAGCTTATAGCTCGCGAATACAGGGGGATGGAGTCAAATGGGCTGGCAAAACTGGAACTGCTCAAACGAGAAATATTTCAAAAGCTGAGCGCGATCGTGGTGTAACACAGAACAAAAATTTACCATGGCATCTCCGAGACCATGCTCTCTTTGTTGCATTTGCACCCTATGATAAGCCAAAATATGCCGTGAGTATTATTGTCGAGCATGGTGGTGGTGGTTCATCCGTAGCCGCCCCACTTGCCCGTGACCTAATGCTCTATGCGCTTCATGGCGGAGAGCCACCTTTGTCAGCTTATCCCGCAAGCTCAAGAAGTAAAGCCGCTAGCTTCATGGCTTCAGTTCCAAAAACAGAATCTGTTATTTTTGATGATTCTAGTGAAGATCAACCCGTTGAAGACAGCAATTTAACGCAAAATATAGATCCAGCAAGTGTTTAGAGCTAGCAAAAACAGCTTATAAACTTTTAAAAAGATGTTTCATTAGAGATGATGACACTTAAGCATTCAGATGCAGTCAAAGGTGACGTAACATTCCTTACATGTGCAAATCAGTAAACTATAAATAAAAAAAGCCCGCATAAAAGCGGGCTTTCCATGAATGTAACAAAAATTACGAACCAATTGATGAGAATGATTGGCGCACATCAGGTCCAACACCCATCCAGCCAGCAATTGCTGATGAAATTGCATTCGTTACACGAACACGATCAGTCAAACCACGTCTATTGGCATTGTTAAGTTCCTCGCCATGTAAAGCTGGAACATCTGCATGCAGACGCTCTGCACTCGTTAATGCTGCACCCGTCGATGCATCAAACACCTGCGCTATAAACTGGACGTTATGAACACCAGAAATTTGTAAACGGGCAGCTGCACGCGGTGTTATGCCGTGAAAGCGCGCTATCGTGATTGCAAGACGTACAGAGCGTGAACCACTTGTTTTCGCTGCTGCAGCCTGTGCAGCTTGCGTTACGATTTCGTCAACGCGATCTTTACCGTAAGCTTTATTGCCTTCCCACCACACGATATCGGCTGATGGGTTCAATGCATTATCGGCAGAAACGATAAGTGCCGCAGGAACATTCACAGTTACACTCGATATCTTCCAATTGCTCGCACCAGCTGGGGTAGTTGGATAGTCTATTTTCCAAGTTCCACAGGCTGCCAAAGCTCCAATTGCTGTCAATGTTAAAAAATGTCTTCTGTTCATATTATCACCCTAAAATTAAAAATGTTCGATTATTTACCAAAGAATTAATGAATACTCAATGTACAAGAATAACTCATAACCGTATTTTCTGTTGGAGGCAATACACAAGCTGATAGCTGTTTTGAATAGTGCCAACTTCAAGCTTACATCTACATGAAATAAGCAAAACAATACTCACTTGAATTTTTATCTCAAACTCTTCCAAAACTTAATGTAAACAAATAAGGTGCAAAAAAAGAGAACGGATAGGCTATGCGTAAAATCATTATTGCACTTTTTTACATTATTTTCGCGCATAATGCGCATGCTTTTGACACAGTTGCACGAAATGCGTATGTAATTGATGTGTCAACGGGTTCTGTCATGCTCGATAAAGATAGCCATGTCTCAATGCCTCCAGCTTCGACATCAAAGCTCATGACAATAGCTCTATTATTTAAGGCCATTGATGACGGCGAAATCTCACTTGAGACCGAATTTGATGTTTCCGAGAAAGCGTGGGCGATGGGCGGCTCAAAAATGTTTGTTGAAATTAATTCAAAAGTCAGTGTTGAAGATCTTATAAATGGTATCATTGTTCAATCTGGAAACGATGCATGCGTTGTTGTGGCCGAGGGGCTATCTGGTACAGAAGATAAATTTGCACAAGCCATGAACACACATGCCATCGAGCTTGGATTAACCGATTCGACTTTTGGAAATGCATCTGGCTGGCCACATCCCAATCAACGGATGAGCGCAAAAGATTTGGCAACTCTTGCCTATCATCTTTATCAAAAATATCCACAATATTGGCACTATTTCTCCAAGCCTGATTTTACCTATAACAATATTACGCAGAAAAACCGCAACCCACTTTTAGGAATCGTAGCGGGCGCTGATGGTCTCAAGACAGGACATACAAATGAAGCGGGATATGGGCTTGTAGGATCGGTTGCGCGTGAAAATCGCCGCGTTATTATGGTTCTTTTGGGCATGCAGTCTGAAGCAGAACGTGCCGCAGAAGCAGAGCGCGTAGCGACATGGGCACTTTCTGAATTTAAGTCAGTGACGCAATTTAAATCGGGTGATCCTATTGTGACCGCCAAAACTTGGCAAGCAGATACGCCCGAAATTTCTCTCACAACAGCTGAAGATTTTACCGCACTATTGCCAGTTAATGGCAATTCACCACTTACAATAAAGGCTGTCTTTGAAGAGCCTATCTCTGCTCCTTTACCTCAAGGATCAGAAGTTGGCTATTTGGAAATTTCGAGCACAGAAGCTCCAAGCTACAAAATCCCTTTGCTCACAAGTGCAGAACTCAATAAAGGCAGTTTTGGCAAACGCTTTGTAGAAGTTATTTCAAATGGCATAAATTCCAATATGCCAAGTCAAAGCGAAAGTGCGCAATAGTGTTTATTACATTTGAGGGCGTTGATGGGGCTGGTAAATCATTGCAAGCGCGTCGTGTATCTGAAGCCCTTGAAACGCAAGGATGCGAGGTTGTTTTAACGCGCGAGCCAGGTGGAACAAAGGGCGCTGAAGAACTTCGTGAACTTGTCCTCAATGGCAACACTGATCGCTGGTCACCGATGAGCGAACTTCTTATTTTCACAGCCGCAAGGCGCGATCATTGTGAACGTGTAATTTGGCCTGCGCTCAAACGTGGAGCGATTGTGATTTGTGATCGTTTTGTGGATAGCACACGCCTTTATCAAGGGCTGGCTTCGCCAGAAATGCGCGGTATTGTTGACATCATTCATAAGGCCGCGATCAAAACAGAGGCCGATTTAACCCTTATATTTGATCTTGATCCTGCCAAAGCATTTGAACGGATGAATGAGCGTGATGAAACCGATATGCGCTTTGAGGGCCATGGTCTCGAGTTTCAATACACGCGTCGCAAAGGCTTCCATGATCTTCAAAAAACAAACCCAGATCGCTATATACTCGTCAATGCCGACCAACCGATCAATAACGTGACCCAAGAAGCCCTTTTGGCGATCAACAAACAGCTTGATACATGAGTGATGTAGAAATTCCACAAGCCGAAGGCACATTGGAAAACGCGCTTGATCCGCGCGCGCATGATAATTTATTTGGTCATGAAACGGAACGTGAGCGGATTGTTCATGCATTTGCGGGCAACCGTTTTCCACAAGCGTGGTTGATCACTGGGCAAATGGGCATTGGCAAAGCCACATTAGCTTGGCATTTTGCGCGCCAGATCGTCGATAACGGCTCCATAACTTCAAATTTTCGTGCTCGTCCAGAAAGCTTAGAACGTTATAGCCAGCACAATCACCCGCAAATCTATTCGATCACACGACCCCATGATGACAAAAAGGGGTTTAAGGCCCAAATCCCTATTGAGAGTGTTCGTAATCTGTCTGAAAAAATGCAATTCGCAACCACAGAAGGTGGATGGCGCGCGGTGATCATCGACCCGATGGAAGCCATCAACACTGCGGGCGCTAACGCATTGTTGAAACTGCTTGAAGAGCCGCCTGCCCGAGTTGTGTTTTTCCTTATTTCACATGCGCCGAATTTATTATTGCCAACAATCAAATCCCGTTGCCAAATCATAAGGCTGCAAGGGCTATCCGTTGCTAGCATGCGTGAGAATTGGAACCGTATATCCAAAGACCCCTTGCCTGATGATGCCGCTCTTGCCCTTGCCGACGGCTCAATCCGTGCAGCACTCACAACCACAAATGAACTTGCGGAGCAATACGAATTGGCGCTGAAAATTCTTGCTCAATTTCCGCGCATGCCTCATGCACAATTTCACGCCTTTGCATCTCAGATGAATACAGGCAATCGTTCTGAAACATTGATGCGCGCCAAAGATATTTTTGGGCTTATGATCGGTCGCATAATTCGAGCCGCAACAACCACAGACATAACGCGCGAAACCGAGCTTGTTCAAAAAATAGCTCAACCAACCATGCTTGGAAAATGGGCGGAGATTGGGTTTATCACAGCACGGGAACTCGATGATGCCGCGCGGCTTAATCTTGACGCCGAAATCGCAATCTTCCATAGATGGTGTGCAATAGAGGAAATGCTCAAATCATGATTACCGATAGTCACTGCCACCTTGATTTTCCACAATTCGCAGACGAACTTGACGATGTGATAAACCGCGCACATCAAGCAGGCGTTTCGCGAATGGTATCCATTTGCACATCTTCCAAAGGCTTGGCAAATGTTCAAAAAATATCACAAAATAATCCCAGCGTGTTTCATGCATTTGGCATTCACCCCCTTCATGTTCACGAAGAGCCATTGATAACACTAGATGCATTATTGGACACGACAAAACACCCTAAAATGATCGCAATTGGTGAAACAGGCATTGATTATCATTATTCTATTGAGACAAAAGATCTACAAATTGAGAGCCTGCATCTGCATATAACAGCAGCTCAAGAAACAGGTCTGCCTCTTATTATTCACTCTCGCGATGCCGATGATGATATGGCGAAGATTTTGAGTTCTCGCTATAAAGAGCAAAGCTATGGCTGCGTGATGCATTGCTTTTCTTCGGGCGCGGAACTGGCGCGCACTGCGCTTGATTGTGGATTTTATCTCTCCATGTCGGGTGTTACAACTTTCAAAAATTCAAATAGCCTTCGCGAGATATTCCGCGCAGCGCCTGTTGATCGTATACTCGTTGAAACCGATGCACCATATCTTGCACCAGCTCCTTATCGTGGCAAGCGCAATGAACCTGCCTTTGCAATTGAAACCGCAAAAATGGGTGCATCGCTTTTTGATATGACATTTGAAAAATTCGCGGCGCAAACCGAACGCAATTTCGAAACCCTATTCTCTAAGGTCAAATCATGATGCGCGCCACTATACTTGGCTGCGGATCATCAGGTGGCGTTCCGCGTTTTGGCGGCGTTGATGGTTCTGGAGATTGGGGGGATTGTGATCCAAATAATCCCAAAAACCGTCGGCAGCGCTGTTCATTATTGCTTGAAAAGACAAGTGATCATGGCACAACAAAAATATGTATCGATGCTGGGCCTGATTTTCGCGCGCAAATGCTCCAAGCCCACGTTGATATGCTCGATGCACTCGTTTTAACACATGAGCATGCCGATCATATCCATGGCATTGATGACATTAGACAGTTCGTAAATATTCGTACATATGATCGCCTCAAGCCACTTCATGAACGCGGCGAAGTGACAAGAGAAGACTATCTTGAGGCCGTAGAATCATCCCGTGTCGATTGTTTTGCTGGTATGACTTGTTATGAGGAGATGCTCAACAAGTTTGAATATCTTTTCACCCGTGAAGAAGGCTCGCTATATCCGCCGATCATGCATTTGCGCAAAATTGAAAATGATGTTCAGATACATGGGAAAGGCGGGCAAATTTCATTGACGCCGATCTCTGTGCCTCACGGATCGATCAATGCTTTTGGTTTCAAAATTGATAATCTGGTTTATATGCCAGATGTGCAAGATTTGACTGACCATGCGCGCGACATGATCCGCGGCTGTGAGACCTTAATCATCGATTGTCTTCAATTTAGAAGTCACGGAACTCATGCAAATTATGAGATGGCCATGGCATGGATCGAAGAGCTTAAACCCACACGCGCTATCTTGACAAATCTTCATTCATCCCTTGATTATGACGCGCTTGAAAAAATGACGCCTGACCATGTGACGCCCGCATTTGACGGAATGCAAATTATGTTATGATCGGCATAATTTTTAACATTATTGCACCTGTCGCGATTGTGATTTTATTTGGCTACATAGGGGTTAAACTCAACTTCTTTCCCAAAGAAGGTGTGCCCTATGTCACCAAATTCGTGCATAGTTTCTCTGTACCATTGCTGCTATTTAATGCGGTTCGTCAAATCGATTTTGCCGAAAGTTACGACCCAAAAATCCTTGCTGGATATTTCTTACCTTTGCTTATTGTGTTTGGGATTGGCATATTTTCTGCGCGCCGATTTGGCAAAGGCCCCCAAGCATCTGTTGTCTTGGGGTTTTGTGCAATCTTTGCCAATTCGGTCTATATCGGCCTGCCCGTTTCGGAGCGCGCTTTTGGTGTAGATAGCCTCATGATCAACTTTGTTATTTTATCGGTGCACGCGCCGTTTTGCTATGTCCTTGGTGCAATCTCAATTCAATTGGCGCGTCCAGATCCAGTTAAATGGTCCAGCACCGTAACAAATATCTTCAAAGATCTCGTTCAAAACCCATTGATCATTGGTACATCTCTAGGCGCTATGGTCAATTTGCTCGGCATTGAACTCCCTGAAGTCCTTGATGATTCAATTCATATGCTTGCGCAAGCAGCGCTTCCTGTCGCACTTTTTTCGCTAGGTGGCGTGTTAACGGGATTAAAAATAAAGGGAGAGGTTTTGCAGATAGCGAGCATTGTCGCGCTGCGCATGGCACTTCACCCCGCTCTCGTTTTGATCACCACATTATATATTTTCCGCCTCGAAATATTCATTGTACAATCAATGGTTTTGATCGCGGCAATCCCAACGGGCACCAACGGTTTTATCTTCGCAGCCCTATATAAACGTGAAGAAGAAATGGCCGCATCAATCGTATTTGTAGCGACATTGCTATCACTATTCACATTGCCAATTTGGCTCGTGATCATCAATCAATTGTAGCTAACCATTCAAGTGCTTCTTTTCCGAGTTTCAACTCCGAGCCCAAATCAAGAATAGGTCTATGCAACATTGCAGGATTGCTCATGATCACCTCATAAGGTTCACTTGCAATTCGCGCTTTGGTATCATCATCAATCCCGCGCCAAGTTGCAGAGCGCGTGTTCAAAATTGTCTCAAGGCCAAATTTTTCAATCCACCCATTTAGCACACTGGCTTCAATCCCATCTTTGCGCATATTATATTCAACATGGTCAATCGATTTATCTTGTAGCAATTTGCGCGCAGCGCGGCATTTATCACATGAGGGTATGCAGTAATAATTCATTATTCGTCTCCAAAATACATATGTGACTTATTTGCCGAATTTTAACACATTTAGCAATATGCACGAAATCATTTGCAATTTAAGGCAATACAAGCAAT
This sequence comes from uncultured Paracoccaceae bacterium, assembly GCA_947501025.1. Classification (GTDB taxonomy): domain Bacteria; phylum Pseudomonadota; class Alphaproteobacteria; order Rhodobacterales; family Rhodobacteraceae; genus CANMUM01. The sequence goes on from CANMUM010000018.1 coordinate 21,791, forward strand.
ACTGGATTTGTGGACGTGGCCATTCTTTCGGCCGATCTCTCCTGAAGTGACTTTGGGGCAGTGAAGACAAAGACCCCGAACACCGCAGCCGCCACTTTTTCGCGGGCGGCTTAACTTAGGAGAAGACACATGCCTACAGGCAAAGTAAAATGGTATAATTCACAAAAAGGCTACGGATTTGTAGCACCTGACGATGGCGGCAAAGACGTGTTTGTTCACGTTTCAGCTGTTGAACGCGCAGGCCTTCGTGAATTGAGCGATGATCAGCCAATCGAATACGAATTGGAAGAAGGTCGTGACGGCCGTCAAGCCGCAACAAATATCGTTTTGAAATAAGCTAGACTTATTGTGAAACAAATAGGCCGCCCCTTTGGGGCGGTCTTTTTTATGGGCTATCTAATCTACATACTTATTTTGGTGTGCGCACATGCCAGCGATCATGAAACCAATACCATTGATCAGCTGTTTTGCGCACTTGCTTTGCAAGGCTATCATTCATTGCCTGCGCCATCTCCTCTGCGCTGCCAACAGCAATCGGTGCTTCAATTTCAATGTGAAACTGACTTTGCCCATTTAGTCGTGTCACATAAATCGGAATAATTGGGATATTATACTTTAATGCCATTTCGGCTGTTGCCAGCGATGTATGAGCTGGCTTCCCCATAAAATCCATCAAGGGCGCACCCTTTATCCGTTGATCGTGAAGCAAGGAAATCATCTCGCCTGAGCGCAAATGACGAATAAGCCCAGACATACCACGCACACCCGTGGTAAACGCAGGGCCAGAATATGTGAGGGATTTCAAAAAAATACGTTCATAATGCGTATTGCTGTTTTCTTTATATAAGCTTGCAAGCGGCTTCCCTAGCCCAGACATATAGGCACGAAAAACCTCCCAGTTTCCAAAATGACCCGACACAAAAATCGCAGGCTTATTCTTAGCGATTAATTCATCAAGAAGTCTGACACCTTCACCCATCGGCTGAACATGTTTTTGACGCTTTGCAAATTCTGCCATATTGTAAAACTCGATCAAATTCATACCAAAATTCCGCGAGATGGCTTTGACCAGCTGGCGATTCTCTTGTGAAGAGTTATTTGGATAAATCAGATTAAGATTTTTGAATATACGTTGTGAAGCGACAGGTACACGAGCAGTTATCGCACCAACGATTTTCCCGCCCAAAACAACCCTTTTGTCAAAGGGTAAAGGGCGAGATATCAACAACACTATTCGCAACAAGGCTACGATGAGCCAGTCACGCAAGCGGCCAAGCATTAGGCTTCCTTAGGCTCTGAAACTGTAGGTTTGCCAGGGCGCACAAGCATCATCATCTGACGACCTTCAAGCTTTGGCATATTTTCAACAATGCCAAGTTCGCGCGCTTCAAGATCATCTTTCACACGGTGAAGAAGATCAAGCCCCAAACGTTGGTGCGCCATTTCGCGTCCACGGAAACGCAAAGTTACCTTCACCTTATCGCCACCCTCTAGAAATTTCACGATAGAACGCATTTTTACATTATAATCATGTGTGTCGGTGTTCGGGCGGAATTTGATCTCTTTGATCTCAATAATCTTTTGCTTCTTACGTGCTTCAGATTCGCGCTTTTGAAGCTCGTATTTATACTTACCCAAATCCATAATCTTGCAAACAGGTGGCTTGGCATTTGGTGAAATTTCCACCACATCAAGGCCTGCTTCTTCAGCCATTTCCATAGCCACATAAGGTGTAACTACGCCAACATTTTCACCATCAGCTCCAATCAATCGGATTTCGGTTTCACGAATTTGTTCATTTGTGCGTGGGCCTGTTGCGCGTGTGGGCGGGGCATTGTGAGGTTTGCGTGCTATGGTAGGTACTCCTGAATTTATTAATATCCAACACTATGTAACGCTTTGCGCGCAAGATTTCCAGAGGTAATTTACAGCGTACGCAAATGCCCAGATAATGAACTCACGATAGCGATGACGAAACTGTTACTGCAATTCATTGACATTTCACGATAAAAAGTTATGTAAACGGTAAGCTTATTCATGGGGATAAGTCATTATATTTTAGGAGAAAAAATATGCGTGTAGTTATAATTATAGCAGTTTTAGCTGCTTTGGCCTTTTTTGGTTTCAAATGGTTGACAGGTTCAGATGCTTCAATGGGAGATGTTGTCTCTTCGGCTGCTGAAACGGCAACAGATGCGGCAGCTGGCGCTGCAGACATGGCGACAGACGCCGTTGAAGGTGCTGCTGAGGTAGCTACAGATGCTGGCGAAGCGGTTGTTGATGCAGGCGCTGCTGCTGCAGACGTCGCGACTGATGCCGTTGAAGGCGCTGCTGATGTGGCGACTGACGCTGCGGATGCAGTTGTTGATGGTGCAACTGATGTTGTTGAGGGCGCTGCAGATATAGCGACTGATGCTGCCGATGCTGTTGTTGACGGTGCAACTGATGTTGTTGAAGGCGCTGCAGACATAGCGACTGACGCGGCTGATGCAGTTGTTGATACGGCCTCAGATGCTGTTGAAGGCGCTACGGATGCTGGTTCAGATGCAATGCTTACAGGCGACAAAGTTATTGAAATGTTAGAATCTGCCGGCGTTGATGAAGCGACTTTGGCAACGGCACAGCCTTTGATCGAAGCGGCTCAAGACAATCCAGAATTGCTTCAGCAAATTCTTGACCAGTTCAAGTAAATACTTCTTGTAAAGCTGGCTATTGAAGTCACGAAAACCGCCCAAATCCTGGGCGGTTTTTTTATTGCAGATTTTGTACAATCTATTTGCCAAACTATTTTATCGGCAAGCAAATTTTTGTCAATAATTCCTCAGGCCGCGTATCTGACGGGCTATTGAGATAAATTTCGACGGCGGGCAAATCACGCATTTCGACATCACCTTTTGCCAGCCATGTTCCATAAAGCCACTTATAACTATCAGCAAGCAACGCATAATCGCCCTTATGGACAAGGCAAGCATAACGCCCACCCTCTATATCCTTCAAAACTGTTCCATCTGGCGCCTCCATGTCCGCTTTTAGCTCAAGACATGCTGATGATCGCAAATTTTCCACAGATGTAGCGCTTGGATCTGAATAATAAACGCCGATCATCTGTCCATTTGCTAATATTTCTGGTGTTGTAAATGCAATACCCGCCAATCGTTCAAATTTTTGGCCTATGCCCATATAATCACCTTTATGCTCCAAAGCAGCAACGCGGCGCTTTGCGTGGTTTTCAATATTTACTTCATACATTCTGTTCTCCGTCCTTGCCAAGGATAGCTCAATCATCAAGAGCTTCCCCGTTTTACGATATGCTGAAGGGCTTGAACCCATTTCAGCGCGAAACCCATGTGAAAAAGATTGCAATGATGGAAAACCACAATTCTTTGCGATTGTTTTCAAAGGTATATCCGATCGAACCAATTCGTTAGCCGCTCTTGCAAATCTCAAACGTCTGACGGTTTTAGCAATCGTTTCACCTGTCATTGCATGATAAACACGATGCCAATGAAACCGCGAATAGCATGCAATTTCGGCAAGCTTATCAAGGCTCAAATCACCATCGATATTGTCATAAATATAATTAATGACGCGGTGATGTCGTTTTTGTAAATCATTAAGGCGTTCTTCCATCTCAATTCCTTTTATGGGCAATTTACATTAAGCTAAGCACTGATGAAAAATATTGCTAAAGTGAGATTGAAACCAAAACACAGAAACAACAAGGCTTATTTTATGGCACTTGGCTGCTGAACCGAAAAGACCAGCAATTGAAAACGCACATATCCTCATATATGCTACCATAAAAGGGGGTCGCAAATGTTAGAAAATCAACTGCTCATTATCATCGGCCTTTGTTCAGGAATACTGCTTGGTTTATCTGCTCGGCTTGGGCGCTTTTGCTCCCTTGGGGCAGTTGAAGACCTCCAAAACGGCAGGAATTACGATCGCGCGCTGATGTGGTCAGTGGCTATAGGCTGGGCAATGTTATGTGTTGCAATGGCGATTTGGCTCGGCTTTTTTAATATCGAAGCTGCAATTTACCTCAATGTCGTTCCCAATTACACAGCTCATATCATGGGTGGTTTGTCATTTGGCTTCGGCATGGGGATTGCTGGTATTTGTGGTTTCACTGCGCTTGCGCGCATTGGCAGTGGCAATCTGCACGCGCTCTATGTCGTTTTGATAATCGGCATCACATCATATATCACAGCAAACGGCCCCCTTGCTAAATTACGAGAAACCTATTTCCCCTTTAAGCCCTTAAAAAATACAGACACTATACCATCTTTCGCAGAGCTAATATCAAACGGATCTGGTGTTCCTATTGCGGGTGTGCTTGGACTTTTCGGGCTTGCATTGATCGCATTGCCGATGTTGCGATTTGAATTCCGCAAATCCACTTATCCATTCTGGGCAATGCTGGTTGGCTTATCTATAGCAGCCGGCTGGGTTGGGACAATGTCCGTTGCCCTTATCAGTTTTTCAGACATAAGCATTCAAAGTCATAGCTTCTCATTACCGCTTGGCGATAGCTTATCCTACCTGATGACATCAAACGGATCAGCTTCAAAACTTGGATTGGGCTCTGTGCTCGGCGTGATCATTGGCGGTCTACTTGGTTCTCTCATCAAAAATAATTTCCAATGGGAAATGAAAGGAAGTAAACGCGAACTTCACCATCTCATTTTGGGGGCTGCGCTTATGGGCTTTGGAGGCGTTATTTCGTTTGGCTGCTCTATTGGACAAGGCATATCTGCAATGGCGATGCTATCATATGGTGCACCCGTCACCCTCGCATCAATGGCATTTGGCGCTCATCTTGGTCTCAAAAGTTTGCTTGAGGAATGAATAAAAAACACCATACCCCACGCCCGCTTCGAGGCATTGTATTTATGCTTCTCGCCATGTCAGTGGTGCCATTCATCGATATCGCGGCCAAACTTATCGGTCACAATCTTCATATTATGGAAGCTACTCTTGGACGATATGTTTTTCATTTCATCTGGCTAATGCCCATCTATCAAGCCCCATTGATTTGTGCCCCTTTTAAGGTCGTTGTTTCAGGGATTGATAGTTTCATAGCGAGTGCCTGAAACGCTAACAAAAACAGAAATTACTGGTAAAGACAATTAAGGATAGATATAGGTAGTTTAAAAAAAACTTCCACAATTCATTGACCCGAATATAGCAGTCGCGCCGCAACTTCTCATTTTAGGTGCAACAACCCTAGTCATGGACCTTGTATCTTATAGTTGTTACGCGTTTTTAGGCGGCTTAATTTCCCGTGGTGGCCTCAAAGCATAGATGATCAATATCATCAACAAAACTGCAGGTATAGCCCTGCTATTTGTGGCATTTAAAATGGCAAAAGTTAGTTCAAACAGCTAAAAAAATTCTTACTTTTAGACAAAAAATCCGCGATATTTTCATATCGCGGATTCCAAATTTTCAAAGCTATAACTTAAAGTTGGTCGAGCTTTTCGATCTCTTTTTCAAGTTGATCTTTTGTCAATTTTTTCTCTTTCACAGATGCTTGCGTCATAATGTGATCAACGACCTTATCTTCAAAAAGTGGGGCGCGAACTTGCTCCTGCATTTGTGGATTCTCTTGAAGATATTTCAAGAACTGACCCGCTTGTGGACCATATTGTTGCGCTTGCTTCATAATCGCTTCACGCATTTCAGTTTCATTTACTGAAATCTCGTTTTTCGTACCCACATCCGCAAGCAACAAGCCCAAACGCACACGGCGCTCAGCCAATTTCTTATGCTCATCAGTTGGTTCGATTTTATCATGATCATGGCCTTGAACATCAGGGTTCTCTTCATGCCATAATTGATGAGCAATTTGCGATGCTTCTGCATCCGCAAGCGTTTCTGGGATTTCGAAAGTTACAACATCATCAAGTGAGTCCATCAAACGGCGCTTCAAAATCGCCCGTGATGCATCACCATATTCTTCAGTGAGGCGATCTTTGATCTGTGTTTTCAAACCTTCAAGGTCTTCAGCACCAAAACGCTTCGCAAGCTCATCATCAATCGCCGCTTCAGCTGGCTCTTTCACTTCATGAACAGTCACTGCAAAAATAGCATCCTTGCCTGCAAGATTCGCCGCGCCGTATTCGGCTGGGAATGTCACGTTAACGTCTTTTTCCTCACCAACCTTAACGCCAACAAGTTGCTCTTCAAAACCTGGGATAAAGCTGTTTGAGCCGAGTGTTAAAGGATATTTCTCACCCGCACCACCGTCAAATTTTTCACCGTCAATTGAACCCACAAAGTCGATAAGCACTTGGTCGCCATCTTTGGCTTTTGAGCCTTTTTTGCGATCTTTAAATGTGTTTGAATTTTTCGCAAGCTCGTTGAGGCTCTCAGCAATCGCATCTTCTGAAACCTCGATCACAACTTTTTCAACTTTTACCTTTGAAAAATCAACCGCAGGCACTTCAGGAAGACATTCATATGTGAAAGTGACGTCAACATCTTGACCCTCTTCCCAATTTTCATTGACCATCTTAATATCTGGACGTGTCGCTGGACGATCGCCTGATTTTTCCAAATGATCATTTACAGCGCCATCAATGCTCTCTTGCAAAGCTTCACCCATAACTGATTTGCCGAACATCTTTTTCAGATGCGCCATTGGAACTTTGCCCTTACGGAAACCTTTTAGCGATACATTTGGAGCAGCTTCAACCAGTTTTTCATCAACTTTTGTTGCAAGCTCGGCTGCTGTCATTTTTAATGAATAAGCGCGCTTTAGGCCCTCATTTTGCGTTTCTTTGATGTCCATTTCAGTCCTTTCCTATGTGACGCTTAAGATAGCCATTATACATTCAGCACGCACATTTTTTCACAATTTTCACCCTATTATTTGGGCACGAGCCGATATGCAAGGGGGACAGCAGTGTTTTATTGCATCTGCTAGTGTTTTATATATTTTTTGAATTGACTTAAAAATATTAATTGTTAAAAAAAATTAATATTTATTAATAGGGACTATATATGTATATGAAATCAGCGAGCGTTTTAGCGATCTTAATCTCACTTCAAGCATGTGGTGGTGGAGGTGATAACACTGATGTAACTGCAGCCTATGCCGCTGACTTAAGTACTTCCGAATATAGCTATGACGATGATTTCGTATTATATAATATTACAACTACGGTAAACGGTGATACAATTGAAGTTTCAACAGACACTGGGCTCCTCATTAATGGCAGCGAAAACACAAGCGCTGTGGTGAATGCAACTGGTTATATTGCGGCATCTTTCCCACTTGGAACATTTTACGGCACTTATGAGGATGAAGACGGCAATATGCGTTCATTTTCAACTGTGGTCGACGTTTTAAACGATCTGGGATTCGCTCGGGCAGATACGGTAACTGGAACTTGGAATTGGGCAAATGTTCAATATGGCCTAACCACAAGTACAGGGACAGATATCAGTGAAGAATACGGTGACGATGGAGCTATTGAAGTTAACACCAATACAGGCACTTGGACTGCTGAACTTGGTGGCGTATCACTTGAAGGCGAAATCGACGGCATGATTGTCTCAGGTGAAGCCACATATGGAAATGCTACCGGTACGTTTGAAGGTGTTGATGGTATTTATGAACTTGATGGCACTTCTAATTTTTACACTATTGGTGGGTTTGCTGGTGCAGGTGGTGATGAAACCTTCGCGGGCGGATGGGCTAACATTATCCAATAAATTGGTGACTAAAAATTTAAATTGCAACAACCCGCTTTACGCGGGTTATTGTTTTTGGGGTTTGTGATAATTCCAACTATGCAATACTCGCATTCATGTAATTGAACTTATCCCAAATGGCATATCTCAAGCATAAAGTTTGTCACTTATCTTCATAGAGATAGGACTTACATTCTACTTATAATCTCGTTAATCTTTCCCAAACAATTATTTAAGTGAGCCTTTATGACTGATACACTCCTCCTCGCATTCATTTTCCTATCTGCAGGCGTCATAGCCGTACCAATTGCCACACGGCTAGGCCTTGGATCAGTTCTTGGTTATCTCATCGCAGGCATAGTGATATCACCATTGCTTGCAAGCTTGCATATCGATGTCATTTCTATTCAGCATTTCGCTGAATTTGGCGTTGTCATGATGCTCTTTCTGGTTGGATTAGAGCTCGAACCGAAAATGCTATGGGCTATGCGATCCAAGCTCATCGGCCTTGGTGGTCTTCAAGTCATGCTCAGCGCTCTCATTGTTATGATGGCGGCTATGGCCTTTGGTTTGAACTGGCAAATTTCACTCGCCATTGGCTTGGTTCTGTGTCTTTCTTCCACCGCGATCGTTCTACAAACTCTTGGTGAAAAGGGGTTGATGAAATCCGATGGTGGGCAATCAAGTTTTTCGGTTCTCCTCACCCAAGACATTGCTGTCATCCCTATGATCGCGCTTATACCACTTCTTGCAACCGTTGACATGCATAGCGATGATCATAGCGAATCTGGTCACGCGACAATGTCACTGGTCGATGGATTAGCTCCATGGGCAACTGTCCTTGTGACAATTGGCGCGATTGCGGCTGTCATCATTGGTGGTGCATATGTGACCCGCCCGCTTTTTCGATTCATCGCAAGCGCCAAGCTTCGTGAATTATTCACCGCCACCGCTTTGATGATAGTGATTGGCATCGCGCTTCTCATGACGCTTGTTGGTCTCTCCCCCGCCCTTGGCACGTTTCTTGCTGGCGTTGTGCTTGCCAATTCGGAATATCGCCATGAGCTTGAAAGCGATATTGATCCATTCAAAGGATTATTACTTGGTCTCTTTTTCATGACGGTAGGTGCAGGTGTGAATTTTGCCCTTCTTGGTGAAAATTTGGCACTAATCTTAGGTCTGACTATTGGCCTGATAGCGCTCAAATGTGCGGTGCTTTTGCTGCTTTCATATATTTTCAAAATCCGTGGAGCAGATCGTTGGCTTTTTGCACTCGGCCTTGCTCAAGCGGGTGAATTTGGCTTTGTCCTCCTTTCTCTCACGGTCGCAAGTGCCGTCATCCCCGCAGCAATCGCCGACATACTTCTTCTTGTCGTTGCGCTATCAATGCTGCTTACACCCGCACTCTTTATTCTTTATGATAAAGTGATCGTCCCCAAATTTTCTCGCACTCAAGCCGAAAAAGCCGATGTGATAGATGAGCAGAACGACATCATCATCGCCGGCCATGGTCGTATTGGCGGCTTGGTCAACCGTATGCTCCGCGCTGCTGGTTTTCATACGACCTCAATTGACTACTCATCAGATCAACTAGAAATGCTCCGCGCCTTTGGCCTTAAAGCGTTCTTTGGGGACGCGACCCGCCCTGACCTTCTCCATGCCGCAGGAATCGAAAACGCAAAACTCATCATTGTAGCGCTCGATGACAAAGAGAATATCAATAAAGTTGTGCATCATGTTCATGAAAACCATCCCCATGTCCATATAATCGCGCGCGCCGTTGATCGTCATCACGTTTATGATCTTTATGCAGCGGGCTGTCGCGACATTATCCGCGAAAATTATGACAGTTCATTGCGCATGGGTCGCTCGGCATTTGAAGCTCTTGGCATAGACAAAAAGACATCGCTCAAAATGACGAATGCATTTGACGAAATTGATCGTAAAGGGATGATTGAAATCGCTCCGCTTTACGACCCGAATGTCACTGCGCATGAAAATCCCGCCTATGTTGAGAAAGTCAAAGAGCTTGGTGATATTTGGGAAAATGATCTTGGTAAAATTATGGCAGAATTGCGCGGGAAGTAACATTCAAACCTATCTTGTGTTCAAAATTCTTAGCATTTACATTCATGAAAAACTATCCACAAAAAGGAAAAATAATGAGAATAGCTGTTCTTGGTGGTACAGGCGGAGTTGGGACGTATTTTGTTAAAAAGGCTCTCGCAGCGGGTCATGAAATTAATGCATTGGTTCGCACACCATCAAAACTGGCTAATCTGCCAAACTTGACTATCCATAAAGGGGATGTGACAAACTCAGATGACATAAATGCCCTAGTTGAAGGTGCAGATCTCGTTGTCAGTTGTCTTGGCAATGTTAAAGGCGTTTTAATCATGGAAAAAGCTGCCAATTTAGTTCTAGCCGCCGCAGCTAAACAGAACCCTATGCCCAAATGCCTATTCGTATCGTCAATCGGATGTGGAGGTTCGTCATGGTTAATCAAACAGATTCTTCAGCTCATCAATGGACGCACACAATTTGCAGATTATCTGCGCGCCGATATTCGTATTTCAAAAGAAACTGTCGTGCCCTATGTACTCGTGCGCCCAGCAGCATTGAAAGAAAAGCCTGGAAACGGAAAATATCGTACTTTCAAAGGAGACGGAACATTTGCGCGGCCGATGGCAAAAGAAGACGTCGCAACATTTTTGCTTGACGCTGTGACAAGTGATCAATGGGATAATAATGGCGGCATTCAATTGGCAGGTCGTAAATAGACTTAAGTTGATTTACCGATATTTGATCGTGGAAATGGCATTAAAAGTGACGAGACATGTTCTAAATCTGGGTAAAACGCTTCACCTAAAAATTCTAGGAGATTCTCCCAGTTGAGCTCGCCTTGATTCAGATCAAAGCTACGGAAATTGGGATTGCCGTCAAAATGTGATAAGATTTCTGTCGTATAGTGACGATAAGTGCTCAAAAAAACGTCTTCATGGCCAGTTATACTGGGCACATTATACATATATCGTCGCAATGCATTAGACTTATCACGCACAAACCCTTTAAGGCTTTTGAGCCATTCCGTCTCATCTCGAGTTGTAAATATAAACTTTGCATCAGGATAGGTTTGATGGAAATCCTTATAAAAAAATACTGAAGGGCTATCTTGTATGCCATAAGAATTTTCTACCCCTTCACAAAGAGCCGCAAAAACTTCATTCCTAAATGGCTTATTTTTTTCAATATACCCCATCAATTCATGATCATATTTTCTGCCACAAACCTTGTTAAAAATCTTACTGCCATGAGCAATCGGAAATCCAAGCATATTCATTGCATCGCTTAGTGATGTCGTACCAGTTTTATGAAAACCTATACATATAACTTTGGGTAATGATTGCTTTGACATTCCTTCTTATTAAGGAATAGCATTGAAACAGCAAGCAAAAACCGCCCCGCTGTAAAACAGGAGGCGGTGATATTTCATAACTCTTTAGAGCTTAGCAGCTGTAATACATTGAGTATTCAACTGGGTGTGGAGTGTGCTCAAATTTATGAACTTCTTCCATTTTAAGCTCGATATAAGCTTCGATTTGTTCTTTTGTGAACACGCCACCTTTAAGAAGATAATCGTGGTCAGCAGCCAAGCTATCAAGAGCTTCGCGAAGTGAACCACTCACAGTTGGGATATCTGCAAGCTCTTCTGGCGGAAGATCATAAAGGTTCTTATCTGAAGCTTCGCCTGGATCAATTTTGTTCTCAATGCCGTCAAGACCAGCCATAAGAAGTGCTGAGAACGCCAAATATGGATTTGCTGATGGATCAGGGAAACGCGCCTCAACACGTTTTGCCTTTGGTGATTCTGTCCAAGGGATACGCACACAACCCGAACGGTTACGCGCAGAATATGCACAAAGAACAGGGGCCTCAAAACCAGGGATCAAACGCTTATAGCTGTTTGTTGATGGGTTTGTGATCGCGTTCAAAGATTTTGCATGCTTCAAGATACCGCCAATGAAGTAAAGTGCTTCTTGGCTCAAATCAGCATATTTTTCGCCTGCGAAAAGTGGCTTTCCATCTTTCCAAATTGACATGTTCACATGCATGCCTGAACCGTTATCACCATAATATGGCTTTGGCATAAATGTTGCAGATTTACCGTAAGCATGGGCAACATTTTGAACAACATATTTATATTTTTGTAGCTCATCAGATTGCGTCACAAGCGTTCCAAAAATCAAGCCAAGCTCGTGTTGATTTGAGGCAACCTCATGGTGATGTTTATCCACTTTCATGCCCAAACGCTTCATTGTTGAAAGCATTTCGCCACGAATGTCATGTGATGCGTCAGTCGGGTTTACTGGGAAATACCCCCCCTTCACACCTGGACGATGGCCGTGATTGCCCATTTCGAATTCTGCATCTGTATTCCAACAAGCATCATCAGCATCAACTTCGAATGAAACCTTGTTCATTGTGTTCGAAAAACGCACATCATCAAAAAGGAAGAATTCCGCTTCTGGGCCAAAATAAGCCACATCGCCAATACCAGATGATTTCAAATATGCCTCTGCTTTCACAGCTGTGCCACGCGGATCACGGTCATATGCTTCGCCTGTATCTGGCTCAACAACTGCACAATGGATGCACAATGTACGCTCTGCATAAAATGGATCCATGTAAACACTGTCCAAATCAGGAACCAATTTCATATCTGATGCTTCGATAGACTTCCAACCTTCGATTGAAGATCCATCAAACATAAATCCTTCTTCAAGAAAGTCTTCGTCGACAAGATCGTTAACGATTGTCACATGCTGTAATTTTCCACGGATATCTGTAAAGCGAATATCTACATATTCAGCTTCGTTGTCTTTGATCATTTTCAAAACGTCTTTTGCGCTCATTCCCATATTGTTTTCCTCTCTTTTATTTATAGGGCTTCGTCATTTTCTTCACCCGTACGAATACGAATGGCTTGTTCAACTGATGAAACGAAAATCTTTCCGTCACCAATTTTTCCGGTGCGTGCCGCATTCACAATAGCTTCGACGCAGGCATCAAGCTGATCATCTGCAACCACTGTCTCGATTTTCACTTTTGGCAAAAAGTCGACAACATATTCGGCGCCGCGATAGAGTTCCGTATGACCTTTTTGACGGCCAAAACCCTTCGCTTCAATCACGCTCAAACCTTGAACGCCAATCTCTTGCAAAGCTTCTTTAACTTCGTCGAGCTTAAATGGCTTAATGATAGCTTCAATTTTCTTCATTTGGCATCCCTTCTGTAAATCTTGAGTCGTTACACTCAACAATTAATGCAATCTTCTTTTCTTTAACGAAAAACGCAATTGGTAAGGGCAGCAAACTTACCACAAACAGCTAAAAGCCTATCAAGTGTTCTTTTTTCAAGCATCCGTGTTTAAAATATAGGCATGCTGTAAAGATAAGCGCGTGGAACATTATACCCATGCCAACATATCAAACAATCTCACAAAAGAATAAGCAAGATTTACCTAAAAATACCTACCAAGGAGCTGGACTTGTATCACTTTAATGCCGCTTTGTTATCTCCCTTATGCTGCATAGGTTTGTGTTTGACTAGCTTTCATTTTTACCTCGAATTGGTTGGGTGCCCTGTAGCCCAAAGTTGAGTGTTTGCGACGAGAGTTGTAGAAATCATCGATATAGTTTGCGATGGCTTTGTGAGCCTGATCGCGTGTTTGCCAAGTTCTTCACCACAACAACTCTGACTTGATCGTTTTGAAAAGCGTCTCGCAGGCCGCGTTGTCATAGCAGTTGC
>CANMUM010000019.1 GCA_947501025.1 uncultured Paracoccaceae bacterium
ATGCCTCATTAAAAATGCGACCACCAATACCCGAAACTACGACCATAAAATTGGCACAAACAAAGGGGGCTTGACACGACCACCAATACCCGAAACTACGACCATAAAATTGGCACAAACAAAGGGGGCTTGACAATGTAACGGAGGCAGAGATTCAGCCTATCGGCGAGCTCATAGCCTAAATTTACGAATATCAGAACACCATATTCGAAGCACTTTCACCAGAAGGAGCAATGCACAATAAAAGGACTGTGAATATGATTCTTAAATACAACACCATCATGGCGGAATATTATAGAAAGAGAGCGGAGGAATAGTCTCAACGGCTGTTATTTTCTATTTAAGTTCTAATCCGCATTTCAAATAGTATCATACAGCAGTATGAGAGCGGAGGATTAACGCCGCCCCTACAAATTGTGTATTTTCATAACGTACAAACTAATTGGAACTGAACGAGTAATGTACTTACCTTGTTTTTTGGTACATAAATTCTATACGTTCCATCAATGGATTGCTAAAAAGCGCTATTGCAGTGGGTAGAACAAAAATTGCGCGTTCCCATGCCCTCATTGCTTTAAAAGAATTCAGCCCGCATATAGGCTTGTGTCGTTAATAAGACTCGGCGTGCAATGTACTTTAATGGATCAATCGTGGCGTTAGCTTCTGATAGAAATGAATCCAACAATAAATCATGCATATAGTACATAAGATAAAAAATCTTGTTCTAAAAATGTAGATAAAAGCCGCGAGTGAAAGAACTAACGCTATATATCATCATCCGACCAAGGATCATCGCCATCGTTGAATAAGTTCGGATCATTTTCTCGGCATTGTCAGACTAACTTGACGTATCTTAGATTTGGTCCAAAATTCGCATCAAAGATTCTGAATAAACGGGCCAGGCAGCACTCGAATTGGTAGTGGAATCTCGATGAAGTGTTTGTGAAAATCAATGGAAAACGTTTCTATCTTTGGCGGGCGATTGACCATGAAGGCGACGTTCTATAATGTTACGTTACGAAACGCCAGAATAAGCGCTCGGCCCTTAAATTTATAACGAAAACAATGCGAAAGCATGGTTTTCCAGATATCATCACAACCGATAAATTCCCATCATATCGTGCAGCGTTTAAGGCAATTGGTGTCGAAGATCGGCAATTATGCGGCGGTCGATCGAACAACAGATGTGAGAATTCGCACTTGCCATTTCGAATGGCGAGAAAGTGCGATGCAGAGGTTCAAAAGCCCTGCAACGCTCCAGAAATTCACGAGCATTCATGCTCAAATCTACAATCATTTCAATCACGAAAGACATATAGAAACACGGACATCCTATAAGCAAAAACGTGCAGCTGCTCTAACCGAGTGGTTCCAGCTTTGTGCCTAAACCAAACTCGCTTGATGGACTTTTTTCAAGGTGCTGATTTACTCTGACAATGCCGTCCAAGCTAGGAGCGCTTGAATTTGAGAACATCAACATGATCGGGGCTTCTGCTTATCTGCACCAAAAGGACCCTGAATAGCTCCTTTGGCCATTTCTAATCCTTTACTGTGCTGGCAACACGGCAATGCCGTCGATTTCTATCAACGCATCAGGGTGAAACAATGAAGCGACACCAATCAAAGCAGACGCTGGTGGAACATCTGTTTGTATCCATTTATCGCGCAGTTCACGCATTGTTTCGAGTTGAGATGGATCATAATCCTTGATGTAGAACGTGACGCGCACAACGTTGCTCCAGTTTGCACCAGCCGCTTCAAGCGTCGCAGCGAAATTTGCAAACGCCTGATCGGCCTGAGTCAACAAGTCGCCTTCGCTCAAGCCTTCAGCACCTATCGGAGCTTGGCCAGAGATGTATAGCGTTCGGCCAGGTTCCACTAAGACGGCCTGAGAAATACCTGGGATGTCGACGAAAGGAGGGTTGATTGGTGTCTTCAGTGTCTCCGCGTCAGCCATGAATGGCAGGAGATAAAAGCAAAGAGCCAAGGCTTGTTTTTTCATAAGGTGCAGTCCTGTTTTGATGTGAGAAGGGATTGGATTTCTGTATTTGGCAGTGCCTTGCCAAAATGTGGTACAACCTCCGAGAGCACATGCGCGCGTTGCGCGGCGTTGAATGCAGCAGAAGCGTCTTGTGCAAGATAGCTGTGGTAGCCGAGGTCATGTGCAGCGCGCAGCGAACTTTCGACGCAGACATGCAGGGCAAAACCCGCAAGGATCACGGTATCGATTCTATTGTTGCGTAGCCAGATATCAAGGTTCGATCCTGCAAAAGCAGAGCCTCCAACGCGGCCGGTGACGACGAATTCGCCCTCTTTAGGCTCGAACCCTTTTGCGAATTCACTGGCAAGACTATCTACGGGGAATGTGCCAAATGTTTTGATGGCTCCGCGCAAACCAAAACCGCCGCTGCCCATTTCAGGATGTCCGTTTTGGAAACGTAAACCAACATGTGCGATAGCAATCTTTTTCTCTCGTGCAATGTTCAAAAGTGCCTTTGCGCCAGTGACGGCGCTGCAAAATTGCGGGCGGTCTGCAATAACAGCTTGAAGCTTTCCATCCGGAGCAAGCCACTCGTTTTGACACTCGATTATTACAAGAGCTGTTCGAACTGGGTCCAGTTCGTGGTCGAATTGATGCATGTATGTACCATCTCTGTTTAACTGAGATGCACAAATATATTACAATATGGCACAAGTCAATAATAATGTATTACAATTTAAGTGGCCTCGAGATACGCCAATACAAAGGCGCAGGCAGCTTCAACATTCACTCGCGCTGCCTGCGCCGCCCACGTACCATCATGTGCGGCAAGGGCTTCGACAAGATCAGAAAAAAGCTGGTAACTGCTATCATTGACGGGCTGATCCATAAGAACCGTAGAAGGCCAGATGATCGCAGTCCGGCCGAGTAGCCTTCGCAAAACTGCATTTGTTTCTTCATTGCCAGTCAGATCCATAAGCCAGTCATAGAATTCGGATTTTGCCAGAATGAGCGGCAAACGCTTTCCTCCAAGCATCGATGCCTCGACTCGTTGAGAGATCTCTCGCAAGCGCATTAGGTCGTGACCATTTGCAACCTGCGCAGCTTGATGCGCCAAATCCGCTTCCAAGACTCCGCGTAGTTGGTAAATATCCTTTGCGTGTTTTTGCGTCAGCTTGGGCACAATAGGCCCGCGATTGGCTATGATATCGATGAGCCCTTCAGCTTCTAGCTGGCGCAGTCCCTCACGCAGCGCCGTGCGCGACGCGCCTGTCAATTCGCACAAGCGCCGCTCGATAAGCTTTTCACCTGGTGTGAAACGCAGAGCAAGAATCTCACTGCGAAGTGTAGCAACAACTTGCTGCCGAACGGGAAGTTTATCTGACATTTTGAGCCTCGGTTTGTAACAAATAAAATATATTACACTTCCTTGGTGCCCGTTATCAAGGTCGCAGCACGTGTCCCAAATTCCGAAAGCGGCCATTGGGCGAAGCAGCCGTGATAGCCAGCTTTATCCGCTTATCGTCATCCCGCCGACTTTCAGTTAAGGTCCGAAGTTGAGCCTCGCCTGCTCGATGTCAAACGCTTCTCGAACGGCAGCTATCCGATAGGAACTACCCTCATCAGATTTACAACCATTTCAATCACGAAAGACACCTAGAAACGCGGGCATCTTGCCAACAAAAACGTGTAACTGCTCTCGCCGAGTGGTTCCAACTTTGTGCCTAATTCAAACCCACTTTCCTGCAGTTCAGAGACGAGTAAAAATTGTTCTGACAGTACCCAAAATTAATTTTAAGTTAACCATTCTAAAATAAATAATTTACATTAAAACGCCTTAATTGGGCTAATTTTAAGAGGTGCAAGGGTGGGATTCGGAGTAATTAAAGCGTGGTTTGTATATGTATTTCGTATATTTATAAGTTTTTTCATTTTTGTGCTTTGCTCAATTTCCTCAGCAGATGATTTTAACAAAACAAAGCTTACTATGGTTTCAACACAAGCTTATTCCACTTTGGATCCGCATGTTGGATATGATTGGCTGACATATGAAACAATCGGGCATATTTGTGGAAACTTAATGGCTTTATCATTAAGTGGAGCAGAAGAATCAAGTTCACTATTGGTGCCTGACTTGGCTACTAAATTTGATATTGAAGACAGCGGAAGAGCTCTCATATTTCATTTAAACCCAGATCGGTTTTTTCATAATGGGAAACCTGTTAGAGCGAAAGATATCGTTTATACTTTAAATAGAGCAACTAACCCCGAAATAACAACTGGTGGGGGCGCATTGTTTTGGGCCATAAAAGGATACGAAGACTATCAAAACGGTCTCACTGAAGGTCTTGAGGGTGTGACAGCTGAATCAGATCTAGTAGTACGAATAGAACTTGTCAGGCCTTCTCGCTCGTTTCTATTTGCCTTAACGACAAATTTTGGATGTGTTGTTCCAGATGGATATAACGGAGGAAATTTCGATATTCCTATTAGTGCAGGGCCAGTTATGGTGGAAAGCTTTTCTGAGGACAGAATACTAACTTTGACCCGATTTAATCCAGCAGCTCCATATTACACCAATGTTCCAAAATACACGACCATAGAAACAGAATTAGATATTGATGATATGTTGGCACGATTTGCGACTGGCAATGTCGATATTATTCTTGATTCCCTAATTGGTTACGGAATCGGTAGAACATTCAGTGCTTCTTCAACAGCTAAACCGCCACCAAGTTTAGGTTTGACCTATATTACGCTTAATACAAATTTACCTCCTTTTGATAATAAGGAAGCACGCTGTGCTGTAAATTTTGCCATGAACAGAGATAAAATTGCGTCAACTTTTGGAAATTTGGTAGAGCCAACTGCACAAATAGCACCTCCGTTTTTTCCAGAATTTGATATAAGTAAATCGGCAAATCCTTATGATGTCGATAAAGCAGTCGAACTCTTAAGTAACACAAAACGACCTATTCCAATTGATATATTCGCTGTTGACGAGGATAGCTATAGAACCGTCGCTAACCAGATTGCACAAGATTTACAACATGTTGGCTTTGCAACAACTGTCCGGTTTGGATCGCATGAGGATGTGCTTGAAATCGGGCGTGATCCAAACCGAGGCCATATTCTTCTTTCTGACGGACTTGGTTGGTATCCAGATTACTTAGATGTTTCAAATTTTTATTTCCCTTTGTTATCAAGCAATGCAATTGGTGGTTGGAACTGGGCAGTCTATAATAATCCTGAACTTGATAAAAAGGCTGAGCGCGCCGATGAAATGATTTACGATGAGCAAGCAGATGAACGCATTGAAGCCTGGAGAAATATATTCACAATTGCCGAAGAAGACTGTGCTCTAGTACCAATTTATAATCGAATAAGACATTTTATGAACATCAGTGAGCGAGCGAGTCAGTTTCTTCCGTTTTCAAATAGGATGTATGGATTCGGTCTTGAAAAAAAATGAAAATTGGCTTTGCGCAATATATCGGTGTTCGATTCATAATTGGTACACTTTTTGGTCTTGGCGCAGCGGCTTTTATTTTATGGCAGGCAATTGAAATTTTTAACAGCAATGATATTCGCTTTGCTGGCAATGATCTCGCGGCTGATGTGCAAAAGTCGTTCTCAAATGAATATAATAATCTCATTCACGAACTCCGATATGTTGACAAGAAAGAATTTAGACGCGCCGTGGCAGAGGGCGACAAACTTGCAACTGTAGGGCATTTGATATCCATGACAAACGAGATACTGCCTAGAGAGGTCATGCTTTACGTAAATCGCGGTAATGATTTAGGCTGGGTCAATTCTGGAGAATTCTTCGATCTTGGGGACACTTCTACACTAATAAAATCTATTGAACCGATTTTAGAAGCAGGTAGAAACATTGCAAGCCTCTCTCAATCTGATGACGTAAGTAGCTCATATCTACTTGCATCTTCCCCCATACAAGCAATCGATAGTTTCAATATGGTCGGAGAATTAAGGGCGGTTTTTGAGTTTGGTGAAGAATCAAATCTGCTCAATAGCATTCTGAAGAATTCAGGTTCAGATTGCATCGTGCTAATTCCAAAACAAGGAAACCTTCTACGAGTTGGAGATCCTGAATGTATTGAGAATGTTCTAAGTGAAGAAATAACAGAATCTGAACAGATTCCAGAACTAAGGGGCAAGTGGATTACTTCAGGTTATATTGATATCTCCAAAAGCTATAATTTCGCAGGTAGAAAATTTATTGCTGCACGTAGTGCAAAGACTATTTTGACGAAGATGGAATACGCGAATATTACAATTATTTTCATTGGAGGGTTTATTGTTCTGTCTGGTGTCTTAGTTACTTTTTTTGTTGGAGCAAAGATCAGAAGGGATATACAAGCACTCGTTAATTATGTTGGCCGAGATTCTAAAAAAACCTTGGATGAAAAGCCATATTTTCAGATAATTGAATTTCAAAGAATATTAGATTCATATGATAGTGCTCAAAACAGGCTATTAGCAGAGCAACAAACGCGCGAAGAGGCCGAAGGTAATGTGCAGCGCTTACATGGTGAACTAAGTTCTGCTCAATCTGAAAAAATGCAGGCGCTTGGGCATCTTACCGCAGGGGTCGCACATGATTTTAACAATTTACTTGCGATTATCAGTGTCGGAGTTTCCCAACTTGAGGATAATAGTTATTATAATTCTGGATCTCCAAAAGAAGCTGTTGTTGAAGCAATAAGCCGCGCAACTTTAGTCGTTCGAGATCTGCTGTATTATGCACGAAATGATACAAACTTAGTAGAAGTTAACGATCTTTCAGACATTGTTCGCCGGGTTGAAAAAATCATGCGTGCCGCGATCGGCCCTGAAATTAGACTCGAAACACAAGTGAACCCAGAAATGGATTATCTTGTAAAAATTGACACAGGGAAGTGTTTTTCTGCAATTACTAATCTCGTGAAAAACGCTCAAGATGCAATGCCGAATGGTGGTTATTTAACTTTATCTCTTGAGAAAATAGATGCTGAAGAATCAGCGAGAGAGGGCGTTTCCTGCGAGCATGGAGCCTGTGTGGTTGCGGTGAAGGATACAGGTCAGGGGATACCCGAGGATTTATTACCCTTGGTTTTACGTCCATATTTTACGACCAAGAAAAAAATGGACGGCACTGGTTTGGGCCTCTCGCTAACGGATAATTTTATTTCAGACTCCGGCGGAAAGATGAAAATTTTTTCTCAACCTGGTATAGGAACACATGTTAGATTGATTCTTCCTTGCACGAACGAAATACTAATTTCTTCCGGGACGACCTTGTCAAAAACTAAAACGACACTAGAGAAAAAGAAACAAATTCTTCTTGTCGAAGATGAAATCAGCCTTGCTAAGATGACCAAATTTGGTTTGGAAAGAATGAAAATTGATGTTGATGCCGTATACCTTATTTCGGAAGCGCTTGAACGACTTAAGGTTAAGAAATATGATTGCGTTATTACGGACTTGCAGTTGCCAGATGGGAATGGGTCCGAAATTCTAGAGGCGATTGAAAAAAGTCAAAATATTATATCGGTGATTGTTTTGTCAGGAAATCCTACTGCTGAGGAGATTGAAGAGTTTTCTCGCCGTCCTTTTACATCTGTCTATCTCAAGCCAATTTCAATTGCTGAACTCGCGCAAGCCGTATATGCAAACTAGGGGGCATTGTTAGATTAACTTGGTGGATTTCTGGTTTGGCTTTAGCTTTTCCGAATGAAACTTCAAAATCCATTCAAATATTTCAATTTATCGCCAGAGATTATTAAATTCGCGATTTTGTATTATGTCAAATATCCGCTAAGTTTTCGGCAAGTTGAGGATATTATGTCGGAGCGCGGAATTGATATTTGCCACGAGACGATACGATTTTGGGTCAATCGATTTGGGCCGAAGTTTGCGCGGAAAATTCGGAAGAAGCGAGTTGGATCCCATTCCAAATGCCACTGCTAATTCGAATGATGCCCCGCCCTTTTCTTACGTATATTTGAAGTAATGCCTCACCGCTAACTTGATAAGCTTCAGCGATGGGTTAAAGTATTTGAATAGATTCTGTCGGATCATCTCAAAAATCTAGGCCAATGTCACAAAGTGCTCAAGTTAGCCTCACAATCATTTCGCCTATGCAAAAACAAAGTCCGAGGCCTCGAATTGACCAGCAAAAGTGAATATTGAGTCATTCAAAATCACCAAGCTATCATTTCCGTAATGAACAACCACGCTTGTTGAGAATAAAAAACCTTTCTGTTCAATATACAAATCAGAGAAATCTTCGACGCCCGCCAAGCTTAAGTCGATTTGATCTTTACCATGTTGAAAATCTACAATTTTATCTTGATCTTCATCCTCGACAAACATGAAAGTATCGCTACCTGCGCCACCCTCCAATGTGTCTACACCAGAACCATCTAACAAACGGTCATTCCCTGCTCGTCCTTTTAAGTAATCATTACCATCAAAGCCTTCAAGCGTATCATTTCCAAATCGGCCTGCAAGGAGGTCATTCTTGTTAGAACCGAGAACGTAACCATCATCACCATAGTGACCAGTATCATCAAGAAGAATTTTGATATCCTGTACCCATGTATTTTCGCGCTTTGCGTCAGACAAATCGGAAACAATAACCAGATCATCGCTCTCCATTTCATCATAAAACTCTGACTTTAGTATTGTAGGAATAGCTGCTGAATAGGTGTTGGGCATATGCGTACTCCACGTCAAAAGGTTTACAAAGTCACCTCCAGCTTGAAACAGAATGGTATCATAAGCATCATTAAAGACTACCATATTATCATTGCGATATTCATAAGAGGTGTCATTTCCAAATAAATAGATTTCGGCCCCTACAGGCTCATCACCTGCAACGATTGTTGAGGGTACTGGGTCATTCTCGAAATCAACAGACAGGACTTCAGCGCCATTTGCAAGCGTAGAACTGCCCCCTTCTGTTGTGTAAAATGATGATACGCCAATATAGTTGGCATCTACGAAAAATTCATCTGCATACTCATGAGAGTTCTCTGCCATATTCATAACGGCACCACCACCAAGTGAATGCCCCGAAATAATTACATCTTCTGAAGAAAGCCCATTTTCTATAGAAAAATCTTTGACTGAGTTGAGTAAATTTTCAAATGCCCCAAAGGTATAGTTTGGATTATCTTTCAAAAACTCCACATAATCAATTACATCCCCAATCGTATCTGTAATGATATCTTCACGTGCTCCAGTGGTTCCTCTAAATACCACGCCCAACTGATAAATTTGTCCATTTTCATCATATTTTGCTAAAACATCAGCTGAAGCATCCTGAAACTCATCAGTTTCTCCATGAAATGTGCCGTATTGATCTACAATTGCATCAACATAGCCCAACTTATCAGCTGTCAGAACTGTCCAACCTTGTTCTTCAATCTTTTCTTGCGCACGCGCCTCAGAGTTTGGGTCGCCAAAACCGTCTAGCAATCCCTCCATCGTATCAGTTCCAAAAAGGCTAGTAAGAAGGGTCGTGAGGTTATTCCCATAAACTTCATAAGAAGCTCTCGCTGCCTCCTCGAAGCCATGATAACTATATTCGCAAAGCTGAACAGCATCGTTAACTAAAGAAGATGCATCTTCGTCCCTATACTCAAAAAAAGTCATATTATTCTCCCTATTTAACCTGTTTATATGGTATTTATATGCCTTATTTAACTTTAATTGTTAACCAACATATATCTTTTAGATTGACTGTCAAGATTTATGGCGCAACTGCCCTAACCGAGTGGTTTGAGCTGTTGCTCGTTTCAGTTTGTAAACTTGTCTATTGTCGAGGTGCCTCTGATGGTTAAAATGGTTGTAAATTTGAGCGTGATAACTCGTGAATTTTTGCAGGGTGATATGACTTTTGAACCTCTGCATCGCCCTCTCTTGCCTTCGAAATGGCAAGTGCGAATTCTTGCATCTGTTGTTCGATCGACCGCCGCATAGTTGCCGATCTTCGACACCAATTGCCTTAAACGCTGCACGATATGATGGGAATTTATCGGTTGTGATGATATCTGGAAAACCATGCTTTCGCATTGTTTTCATTAAAAATTTAAGGGCCGAACGCTTATTTCGCCTTTTGGTAACAAAACATTCCAGCACTTCACCTTCATGGTCAACCGCCCGCCAAAGGTAGTATCGCTCACCGTTGATTTTGACAAAAACTTCGTCTAGGTACCACTGCCAATTCGAATGGAATCCAACTCGTTTCTCTCTAATTTCACGCTCAAACTTTGGTCCAAATCGATTGACCTAACAGTCCCCGTTTTAAGTTATTCAAGAACCGAGTGCGTTTTGCTAGAAACAATATAGGATATAATTGCAATTAGTACGCAGCTTCCACCAATCAAAGCGCTTAACGTAATTGGTTGCCCGCCCACAAATACTGCTAAGGGAATTCCAAATATAATTTCCAACAATGCAAGTAGTCCGAGTTCAACCGCAGGAAGCTTGCGGGATCCAAGTGTGTATAAGTAAAATCCGAGTCCGATGGAGACAGCACCGAGCACCATTGTGACTATTAGGTCGTTGAAAGTAATTGTCGTGATGCCTGACGGCCCAATGAAATAGAAGCTGATTATCATTGTGGTTAGTCCTGCCCAAGGCATAGCTGCTTCCATGTCACCATCTTTACCAGTTCGCAACATTGCGGTGTAAAGCCCAAAAAATAGAGGCGAGCCAATGCCCGTCAGCCATCCAATAACACTTCCTGAACTCAAGTTTCCATCCACTATTAAATAAATACCAAGGGCTGCGATTCCGATAGCCAAAATGGCTTTGAGCGTTATGACTTCTCGGACTAAGATCCAGCTAAATACAACACCGAATATTGGCGCCGCGGCCATTAAGAAAATCGCGTTTGAAACGCCTATTTCGAGCATTGCGTAGACATAGCAGACAAAGCACAGCCCGAGGGCAAGACCAGCAATGAAAATGAGTTTAGTTGTATTTAAAAACGCTACTTTGATGTGTTTAAAATCTAGAAAAAAAAACAATGAGATTGAAAACCAGAATGCTCGGAAAAAAGCAACTTGCCATGGAGATGCTGATTGAACAAAAGAAATGGTAACTCCAGATAGGCCCCAACAAAACGCGGCGACAATAACTAACAATCGAGCTTGAATCATATGGAAAAGCAAAAATAGGAGAAGGTGGTATTTATCATTTGCTGACTCCGACAATCCTTGCTGCCTTTTGATAGTAGTTGCTCTTCGGCACAAGATCATAAGTGTCGGGTACGATTGGGGATGTTTTTGTGAAGCCTTTGTTCAGAAATTCTATGAAGGGGCGGGTGTAATATTCTTGCCCCCAGCTATTGTCTTCATCCTCAAGAAGTTCAAATTGATTGACACACTCAAGATTTTTATAATGCCTCACAACTGGGTGAATAAAGAAGCTATCACTTGCGGATAGTTTTTCCATATTAGATTTATTTCGCGTTTTTGGATCGAACGGGTTTAATACATCTATCCCATTCTCAAGTGTGATTTGTAGAAATTCATTATGTTGAAGATCAACTAAAAGCCCATTAGTTACATAAGCAACTGGAAAGCTTTCATAATATTTGTAGCCGCCATCAACTTTGACAATGAAATCTCCAAAAACGGCATTCATTTGAAACAGCTCAGGACTATAGCTGAGCCTTTCAATGACATGCTTGAATAGTTCCGTAGCCTGGTCAGATAGGAAATAGGTGAAAGCTAAATCTGTTCCTGTTTGTTTTTTTAAAATGAGCTTTGCTAGGAATTCTTCACTCCAACGAAACCCGTGGATAAATCCACCAGCGGCTTTGTTAAAATCCAAGGCATGCATTTGCGCGCCAAGTGCAAATAGGTTTGGAACATTCGTTGACTCATATTCTGGCGTTTGTGCCATAAATTTACTGCCGTTGCACAGTTCCGGGGTGCAGCTTTCATCAAATATGGTTTCGTCAAAACGAAATCCCGTTGCTAAAATAACATAGTCAAAATACTTCTCAATAATTCTCGGATCGTATGTATAATCGAGCGTAACGTTATACCCTACTCCATTATGAGCGGGTGTGACGCATTTCACATTGGCATTGAATATAGATGACCCAACTTTTAACATGTTTTTATCGAAAATCATGCCGTGTGTTCGGCGAACATGACCCACGTAACGCGTATGAGTAGCTTCTTTAATAGGGTTCGGGCTGACGATAGATGTTGAGCTGGTACAGCCTTGTAAATAATCAGCAAGTTCCAGTGCAGAGTTGCCTTTTCCAATAATTAAAACTGATTTATTCAGAAACTGATCGCGTTTGAAATCTGATTCCCAATAGGTTAGGCAATGTTCAACACCATCGAAACTAGGTGTTTTATTTTTGTTGTACCCAGTTGCAACATAGAGATTACTGCAGTGATAGATTCTATCGTTTTCTGCGTGCAGCTCAAATTGGTCATCGTGTTTGGAGATCTTTGAAATTTCAGTGTTCAATTGAGTGTTTAGTATGTGGCGTGAATGAAATGCTTCAAAATATTTTACAAGAGATTCTGCACTAGGTAATTCATCACTATCAAACTCTGGAAACCAAACAGGGTTCTCTGAATCTCTTTGATTAAAGCTGTTCCAGTCACTTCGCATTGCAAAGTAGGGGTCTTCACCTTTTCGGGCTACGTTAAAAGAAATGAGTTTTCTACCTATGGGAAACTTTCTAAAAAATGACCCAACCTCACTAGCTTTATCAAGTATTAGATAATCCAGTCCAAGTTTTTTGAAAAAATACCCCATTTGCAGGCCGCCAGGGCCCGCACCAAGTATGATATTAGCATAATGATTTTTTTGATCCATAAATTACGTTTAACTGTTTCTTATTGGGAATTCAAATAGATTTAACCTGTAATACTGGACTGTTGTTTTAATTTTTTTCAAAAAAAATCATGCGATTGATGGGTGCTGTCAGACAAAGTCAAACTTGCTTCTGGTATCCAACGTCCAAGTAACAGTTATGCACGGGACGGCATTGTCAGACTAACTTAAATTCAGGAAAAGTATTTTACAAGCATGTTTGGTTTAGGCAACAAAGTTGAAACCACTCAGTGAAAGAAGTTGCGCGTTTTTGTTTGTAGGCTGCCCGTGTTTCTAAATGTCTTTCGTGATTAAAATGGTTGTATATTTGAGGGCATTGCCAGACTAATTTGACGGTTTCCTAATTTGGTCGTAATTTTTCGAAATGACCAATAGAAACCCATTCAAATATTTTCAACTCATCGCCAGAGATTATTAATCTCGCGGTTCTGTATTACGTCAAATATCCGCTGAGTTTTAGGCAGGTTGAAGATATATTATCTGAACGTGGAATTGATATCTGCCACGAAACGATACGTTTTTGGGTCAATCGATTTGGTCCAGAAATTACGCGAAAAATTCGAAAGAAACGAGAGGGGCAACCATTCGAATTGGCAATGGCATTTGGACGAAGTGTTCGTCAAAATCAATGGGGAACGGTTTTATCTTTGGAGAGCTGTTGATCATGAAGCCGAAGTTTTGGAATGCTTCGTGACAAAACGACGAAACAAGCGCGCAGCCTTTAATTTCTTGATAAAAGCGATGAAGAAAAACGGCTTGCCACAAATAATCACAACAGATAAATGTCCATCATACCGCGCCGCCTTTAAAGAAATAGGCGTTGAAAATCGTCAGCTTTGTGGCAGTAGATCGAACAACAGACGCGAGAATTCACACCTACCATTCAGAAGGCGAGAAAGGGCTATGCAAAAGTTTAAATCTCCTGCGACACTTCAAAAATTCACGAGCATCCATGCTCAGATTTACAATCATTTCAATCACGAAAGACATCTTGAAACGAGACAAAGTTATAAACAAAAACGTGCGGCCGCTCTTAGCGAGTGGCTCCAAGTTTGCGCCTAAACTAAACACGTGTACAGGACTTTCTTCACGAGATTGATTTACTCTGACAATACCATCAAGATGATGAAAATAGTTTTAAAAATATGCTAACATGCAGGGCGACTTCAGTAGTGAAATCACAGGATGATAAGTTAAAAAATAAATCTCATTTTGAGATAATACTATACCTTAGATATGCTGTTGCACATGTGGATGAAAATTCAGTCGAGGCTGACAATAAGAATGGTAAGCTAACAGGATTTAGATTTTTTAAAAATGAGTCAGACGGAACGCCAGTATATAGTGTCACTTTAGTGAAGGAAAATTTTGTGCGGATCGGCATTGAAGTTGCTGACATCTTTGTAAAATGGCAAGAAGCCAAGAAATGAATTGAGGTGTTGCCCTTAAGCCACGGCATCATGTATATTTACATCACTATCTAGACCGAGATGCAACTTCCAATTATAAACCATGCATCCGATCCTTGCAGGATCATCTGCTAACCCCCAATTGAAAGGGCATAACATGACTTATTATTCTAATGCCCTTGCGGGTTACATCGCTAGCTAATAACTAGACAATCATCATCTACATTCTAAATGGCTAAAGGCCATTCATAATTCTATGGAAAGAAACATCATGGGCAATTCTGTCTTTGGTGGAGACCTGCACACATATTATGCGGAGGTTTCCATTCACAAATTCTATTCGTCATCATCTTGGATTGATGGCGGTTCTGAGCAACAACTCGAACAAATAAGTAATCGCGCGGGCGTTCTAAAAGTCGCAGCATTTCCAGATTTGCATCAAGGTAAATATGGGCCTGTTGGTTGTGCAATTTTGGCGGATCGAGTTTATCCAGAAATCATCGGAAACGATATTGGTTGCGGGATGGCTCTATTTACGCTCGATATTCCCGCTCGTAAATTGCGACTTAAAAAAGCCGTTAAGCAACTGCAAAAATTTGGTGAAATTCATGGTGACATGGATGGCTTTGGAACGCTTGGGGGCGGCAATCATTTTTGCGAAATACTAAGCCTTGAAGCGGCTGACATCGATCTTGGTTTGGATATGAGTAAAGTCTATTTACTTGTCCACACGGGCTCTCGCGGCCTTGGCCAAGCGATATTTACGCGGTCAATTGCTGAGCTGAAAGATGGATGCTTCTCACAGAGAGATCAGGTGGAAACATACATGCACGATCATGATTTGGCCGTGAAGTGGGCAAGAGAAAATCGACATGCAGTTGCTCAAGCGACTGCGAGCTTTTTGAAAACTAAAGCGGTTTTAATCGCCGATGTTCCCCATAATCTTGTCGAAAAAACAGCTGACGGATGGCTTCACCGAAAAGGTGCTGCGCGCGCCGATGGACTAGTCCCTGTAGCTGGATCACGTGATAGCCATAGCTATTTGGTTCGTCCAAAAGGTCACAGCGATGCCCTAACATCACTTGCTCATGGTGCTGGGCGTAGGTTCAATCGCTCACAAATGCGCGAACGTATAAAAACAACATCAAGCCTCAAAGCGCAAGATCGGAATCGTTTCGGCGGTCATGTGATTTGTGATGATCGCAATGCAAAAGCCGAGGAAAGTGGCGTTGCTTATAAATCAATTGAGGGTGTTATCGAAGATCTCAAAACATTCGAAGTCGCGGATATGGTGGCAAAGTTCAAACCACTCATCACATTTAAAAACGCGAAACAAACGGGAGAGATAAAATGGTAATTCACCTATTGGCAACAGCGGGCAAAGGTCCGAAAGAATGCGCTCTCGCACTTTCTCATCTTGTTAAGGCGATGGAACGTGCGGCGTTCAATCAAGATGTGAGGATTAGTTTCACTGCGACATCGGAAGATAAACTTCCATCATCATATATTGTGAGAGTTGAAGGGGATGAGGTTGAAGCATTTTCACGAGAATGGATAGGCTCAATTCAATGGATAAGCCCTAGCCCTTATCGACCGAATCATAAACGACGTAATTGGTTCGTCGGGATCTCGCGTATAGAACGTTCAGCACAAAGCGAAGAATTGAAATTGAAAGATATCGTGTTTGATACCTTCAGAGCGGGTGGACCAGGTGGTCAACATCAAAATACGACCGATAGTGCCGTTCGGGCAATACACATACCATCAGAGCTTTGTACTGTGTCTCGCGGAGAGCGCTCCCAGCATCGTAATAAAGCAGAAGCGATCAAACAACTTGAAAGTCTTAAGATCGCACAATCAATGGAGGCTAACGCGCATTCACTAAGTGAGCAGCACAGCCAGCATCAAGAGCTCGAACGTGGAAATCCGATACGTATTTTCACAGATTCTAATTTCAAAGAAAAAAAGAAGGGGTCATCTAGATCTTAAATAGGGTATTGTCAGACTAACTTGACGAATTTCTGATTTGTTCCTAGCTTTCAGAAATGAAACACAAAAACCCATTCAAATATTTCAACTCCTCGCCAGAAATTATCAGGTTGGCGGTGATGTATTACGTTAAATATCCGCTGAGTTTTAGGCAAGTTGAAGATATTTTGTCGGAACGCGGGATTGATATTAGTCACGAAACGATACGATTTTGGGTTCATCGATTTGGACCTAAGTTCGCATCGAACATCCGCAAGAAACGAGCGGGGCAACACTCGAATTGGCAGTGGTATTTGGATGAAGTTTTTGTAAAAATCAACGGTGAGCGATACTATCTATGGCGCGCCGTTGATCATGAAGGTGAGGTGCTGGAATGTTTTGTTGCCAAAAGGCGAAATAAGCGTTCGGCCCTTAAATTTTTAATGAAAACAATGCGCAAGCATGGCCTTCCACACGTAATCACAACCGATAAATTCCCATCATATCGTGCAGCGTTTAAGGCAATTGGTGTCGAAGATCGGCAACTATGCCGCGGTCGATCGAACAACAGATGCAAGAATTCGCACTTGCCATTTCGAAGGCAAGAGAGGGCGATGCAGAGGTTCAAAAGCCCTGCAATGCTCCAGAAATTCACCAGTGTTCACGCTCAGATTTATAACCACTTCAATCACGAAAGACATCTCGAAAATAGACAATCTTATAAACAAAAACGCGCAACTGCTTTAGCTGAGTGGTTTCAACTTTGCGCTTAAGGCAAGAGCGCTTATGAGGCTTGTTTTACAAGTTTAACTTAGTCTGATGTTGTGGATGGCTCCTCACACACATCATCGCAATGTGCCAAATTGGTGTTATTGTACTGTACCAAAAATATGAAAGGAGCCAGCCTATGATAATTTCTACATTAGGCATTGATATTGCCAAGTCTGTTTTTCAAATTCACGGTGTTGATGCCGATGGTCAAACCATTTTACAAAAGAAACTGCGTCGCGCTGTGTTTCTTGATTTTCTCGCACAAATTGAACCTTGCTTGGTCGGCATGGAAGCTTGTGCCACATCCCATTATTGGGCACTTGAGCTTGCGAAGTTTGGTCATGATGTTCGCCTTATTCCGCCATCTTACGTTAAGCCCTATCTGAAACGTCAAAAGAATGATGCAGCCGATGCGGAGGCTATATGTGAGGCGGTCTCTCGCCCGAATATGCATTTTGTTCCGATCAAGACGCAAAAACAACAAGGTGCTTTGATGCTGCATCGTTCGCGTGACTTGCTGATGCGACAACGCACCATGTTGCTCAATGCGGCGCGTGCACATCTCGCCGAGTTCGGTGTTGCCTTTGAGCAAGGCCCAAGCCAAACGCTCAAAGTTTTGGAAGAATTGCGTCAAGGCGTCATCATTGGTGATATTCATGATTTTGCGATTAAGGCTCTTATATCGTTAGGCGACCAACTCAACCATTTGCAAGAGGAGGTAAAGAACATAAAGCTTCAACTCAAGCTGTGGCATAAAAGCAATGTTGATAGCCAGCGACTAGAAAGCATTCCGGGCATCGGTCTGATAACGGCCACGGCTCTTTGTGCGAGCGTTCCTGATCCTTCATGCTTTAAATCTGGTCGACAATTTGCGGCGTAGTTGAGGCTTGTGCCAAGGCAAAACTCGTCTGGTGGCAAAGAGCGATTGGGACGCATAACTAAAATGGGTAACAAATATTTAAGGCGATTGCCGGTTACTGGTGCAACCTCCGTCATGTGGCATAGCTCAAAACACCAAACTCGAAATGCATTATGGGTCAATAAGCTGAAATCTCAAAAACCCCATCGCTTAGTTACAGTCGCTATCGCCAACAAAACGGCGCGCATCGTTTGGGCGCTTTTAAGTAAATGTGAAAGTTATCGGGCTTCATGAAAACATAGTTTTAGAAATACGGCCAATTAGGCTGTAACCACTTGTAAGGACAATTGAGAATGATGAGAGAAAGAAGGAAAAAAGTAGGGATACTCCGTGGCGTTGTCTGGGCTTCAAAGCTCAATAGTCTGATTGGAACCCATCTTTGCGAACTTCATCAGGGCCAGCGGAATATATATCCGCGCGAAAAGGCCAGACACATGACCGTTACCCGTAAAAATATCATCAATAATCAAAATAATCCCTGGCGAAAACAGAGCCATCCACACATGACAAGGCCATATAAATTTTCCCACTTGCTATCCTTCGAGATTGTTCTACCATGATAATAATCAATAAAATGGGGGAAAAGCATGGACAGACAACCAATTTTTGATGAGTTGTTCGGTTTCGGGCAAACACCACGTGGCCCATATGAGCAGTATATGTCGTGGTTCGATGGCGAGAACAAAAACAAACTTGAGAAAAAATCAAAGGAAGCTGAGGCTTTCTTTCGCGCTACAGGCATCACTTTTAATGTGTATGGAAAAAAAGAAGCGCAAGAGCGATTAATCCCTTTTGATTTTATTCCGCGCATCATCGCGGCAAAAGAGTGGGAAGTATTAAGTCGCGGAATAGAGCAGCGTGTGAGAGCATTGAATGCTTTTTTGCATGATATTTACCATAGACAAGAAATTATTCGTGCAGGGCGCATCCCAGAAAGCTTGCTTGACAAAAATGACGCGTTTTGTCCTCAAATGATAGGTTTTACGCCTCCAGGGGGGATCTATACACATATCGTAGGAACAGATTTGGTTCGCACCAACGAAAACCAATTTTATGTACTTGAGGACAATGCCCGCACTCCATCAGGTGTTTCATACATGCTTGAAAATCGCGAAACAATGCACAAGATGTTCCCTGAAATTTTCAGGCAGAACAAGGTGGCGTCCGTTCGGAACTATCCTAAAAACCTTTACAAATCGCTTGCTGATTGTGCGCCGCCAGCGTGTAACGGCAAGCCAGTTGTCGCTATTCTAACTCCAGGAATTCACAATTCAGCATATTTTGAACATGCGTTTTTGGCTGAACAAATGGGCGCTGAACTCGTTGAGGGGCATGATCTCAAAATCGTTGATGGGCGCGTTACGATGCGCACAACGCAAGGCTTCACTATAATCGATGTGCTTTATCGGCGTATTGATGATGAATATCTAGACCCACTGACATTTAACAAAAATTCAATGCTAGGCGTTCCTGGAATTATGGATGTGTACCGTACTGGGGGGATTACGATTGCAAATGCACCTGGAACTGGGATTTGCGATGATAAAGCTATTTATTCATACATGCCTGAAATTATTGAATTCTATACGGGCGAAAAAATGCTGCTTGAAAACGTTCCCACTTGGCGTTGCTCTGAAGATGATAGCTTAAAATATGTGCTTGATCATCTTGATAAGTTGGTTGTCAAAGAGGTGCACGGATCAGGTGGATACGGAATGCTTGTTGGCCCAACTGCGAATAAAAAAGAAGTCGAAACTTTCCGCAAGATTCTGCAAAAAAACCCTTCAAACTATATTGCTCAACCAACTCTGGATCTCTCAACCGTACCCATCTTTAAAAATAAAAAGCTTGACCCACGACATGTTGATTTGCGCCCATATGTTTTGGTTTCACCGAAGAACGTCGATATCACTCCAGGTGGCTTAACACGTGTGGCTCTTAAAAAAGGGTCGTTGGTTGTGAATTCATCTCAAGGTGGTGGAACAAAAGACACTTGGGTATTGGCGAAATAGGAGAAACAACATGTTAGGACGTACAGCAGGAAGTTTATTTTGGATGTTTCGCTATTTAGAGCGCTGTGAAAACACCGCACGATTAATTGAAGCGGGATTTCAAATTGCTCTAACGCGCACGACAGATGAAACGGATGTTTGGCATTCCATCATTGCAACGGCAGGTGTGGTTGAGAAGTATACGCAAGTTCACAGTGAGTATTCCCAAGAGAATGTTGTTGATTTTTTGATCCGCGATACAGAAAATTCATCTTCAGTCATTTCTATGATGCGAATGGCGCGTGACAATGCGCGTGCGGCACGTACCGCGCTGACAAGAGAGGTTTGGGAAAGCACAAACCAGAGTTGGCTGCTATTCAAAAATGAGCTCAAACGCCCAATAAAAACACGTGATCTACCTATTCGTCTTGAAACCATACGCCGCCAAACAGCTCTCGTTCGTGGCGTACTATATGGCACCATGTTGCGCAATGATATTTATGATTTTGCCCATCTTGGCTGTTATTTGGAGCGTGTTGAATCAACGGCAAGGATTTTGGATGTAAAGTATTATGTTTTGTTGCCTTCTGTTTCACATGTGGGATCCTCAATTGATAATGTGCATTGGGAAACCATTTTGCGATCGATGTCCGCGCACCAAAGCTATCGTTGGCTCAATCAAGGTGACATTGACCCCCTAAGTATCTCAAAATTTTTGATCCTCGATAAAAGATTGCCGCGTTCAATTTCATATTGCGTAGAGAAAGTTTACGATCACTTGTGCTATCTTTCTAAAGCATATAAAAACGAGCTTCCTGCATTAAAGGCAATTCAAAATCTTCATAGGGATATCGAAAAAACCATGATTGAAGATATATTTGCAGATGGCCTGCATGAGTTTTTACAAGATATCGTCGCAAAGAACGCTGAAATATCAGCACAGATTGAGCAAGATTACAGCTTTTATAGTTAGGAGCAAATGCAACTTAGTATTCAACACAAAACGACCTATAGCTTCGAGGAGCCCGTGCAGTTTGCCTTGCAACGCCTTCAACTTGCACCGATGAAAAGCGTGCATCAAATTGTTGAAAATTGGGATATATCGTTTACAGGCGCACAAAAACAGCTTGGATATGTAAACGGTTTTGGCAACCACAATACGCTCATTTTGGTTGATAAAGACGTTTTTGAACTCGTGATTAAAGTCACTGGCCTTGTGAATACAGCTGATAATCAAGGTATCATAGGGTTTGAGCAAAGCTACACGCCGATGTGGTTGTACCTTCAAGAAACATCTGCAACGCAAACTGGTAAGTCACTAAAGGCGATCGCAAATCGATACAAAAGCGATGAGGCATCCATTTCACAATTTCATGATTTGATGGCGGAGCTTGCAGATCGCGTTCCTTATGTCATCGGATCAACGAATGTGGATACGACCGCGGAGCAAGCATTGGTAAGTGGGGCAGGTGTTTGCCAAGATCATAGCCATATCATGATCTCGATTGCGCGGGATCTTGGTTATCCTGCGAGATATGTATCGGGGTATTTATTGATGGATGGAGTTGCCGAACAAAGCGCAACACACGCATGGTGCGAGATTTTCATTAAGAACTTAGGTTGGGTTGGGTTTGATGTATCAAATCGCATTTGCCCTGATGAACGCTATGTACGTATCGCCGTTGGCCGTGATTATTTTGACGCTGCGCCAATAACTGGAATACGGCATGGTTCTGGAAATGAGACACTTGATGTTCACCTCCAAATACAGCAATAGATACATAAATTAGTATTGAGGTAATTATGACATATTGTGTAGGCCTTAAATTGGATCGCGGTCTTGTATTCATGTCGGATACGCGCACAAATGCGGGCGTTGATAATATCTCAGTATTTAAGAAAATGTTTTCGTGGGAAATCCCAGGAGAGAGAGCGATTACAATAATGACCGCAGGCAATCTAGCCACAACACAAGCGGTTGTGAGCATGCTTGAGGAACGCATGAAGGTTGCAGATGAGAGACGGCCCTCAATTTTGGAGGCTGACACCATGTTCCAAGTTGCAAAAATTGTTGGCCAAACCATGCGGGAGGTCATCTCAATGACAACCGAAGGCCAAATGAGCGCGGACAACTTTTCATCGACAATCATTTTGGGTGGTCAGATCAAAGGTGGTAACCAATGTTTATTCTTGGTCTACCCTGAAGGTAATTTTATTGAAGCGTCAAATGATACGCCGTTTCTGCAAATTGGCGAAACAAAGTACGGCAAGCCAATCCTTCTGCGCGCATATGACAAATCAATGTCATACGAAGAGGCTATCAAACTACTGATTGTGTCCTTTGATTCAACAGTTAAAGCAAACTTGTCTGTGGGCTTACCACTTGATTTAACAATTCATGATACTGATGCATTAAAAATCAGTGCGCAGAAGCGTATCGGCCAAGATGATGCTCAATATATTGAAATCTCAAATGGTTGGGGTGATGCAATTAAAGACGCTTTTAATGCGCTTTCTGAAATTGATTTGTCGAAAATCTAGATTTAACATTAATGCAACAGTCCCCTTTGCAGGCTAACTTTACGATTTCCTGATTTGGTCGTAATTTTTCAAATGACTAATCAAGATCCATCCAAATATTTCAATTCTTCGCCAGAGCTTATTAAGCTTGCAGTGATGTATTACGTTAAATATCCGCTGAGTTTTAGGCAAGTTGAAGATATTTTGTTGGAGCGCGGGATTGATATTAGTCACGAAACTGTTCGGTTTTGGGTCAACCGATTTGGACCAAAGTTTGCTTCGAACATCCGTAAGAAAAGGGCAGGGCAGCACTCCAATTGGCAGTGGCACCTCGACGAAGTATTCGTAAAAATCAACGGCGAACGCTTTTACCTATGGCGCGCCGTTGATCATGAAGGTGAGGTGTTGGAATGCTATGTTACGAGACGCCGCAATAAACGTTCAGCTCTTAAATTTATAATGAAAACAATGCGCAAGCATGGCCTTCCACACGTAATCACAACCGATAAATTCCCATCATATCGTGCAGCGTTTAAGGCAATTGGTGTCGAAGATCGGCAACTATGCCGCGGTCGATCGAACAACAGATGCAAGAATTAGCACTTGCCATTTCGAAGGCAAGAGAGGGCGATGCAGAGGTTCAAAAGTCATATCACCCTGCAAAAATTCACGAGTTATCACGCTCAAATTTACAACCATTTTAACCATCAGAGGCACCTTGAAACTAGACAAAATTATAAACAAAAACGCGCAACTGCCTTAGCTGAGTGGATGCAACTTTGTGCCTAATTCAAATCCACTTGCCTGCTATTTATAGACGAGTTAGAATTGGTCTGACAGCACCAGTCTAACAATGCCCCCCGTCAAAACACTTATTCCATAGAACTAATTGCCTTTGAAATCTCTGCTAGCCTAGCAGTAAAATCTGTTGTGAGCTCACTAATTTCTTTTTGCAGTTTCTGTTTGGTCTGAGCCACGCTATTTTGATTAGACAGCAATGCATCTAGTTCAACGATTGCTTTTCGTAATAATGGGGATATTTCGTATCGAACTTTGTTCTCAGCTGACTTGCTGTCGATAGTATCTGTTTTTTGTATACGCTTAAATTCATAGCTGCGACGTTTTGGCAAGAAAGATCCTGCTGGACGGCCGTACTTTATTTTAAGAACATCCATATCTGATGAAAGTGAGACTAATGTATAATCAACAATTTGATCTGGGTTAAGGACACCCATTTGATTAAGGCTTGGCGTTTCGTGGGGCATTCGTGTCCTTTCAGTAAATTTTTTAGCAGTATGATAACAAGCGTTAACTTGATTATACTGCTTTTCGATTATGTTGCAAGCAGGGCGTTGTCAGAGTGGCATTGTCAGAGCGACTTGACGTATCTTATATTTGGCCCTAGCTTTTCCAAATGACGCACCAAAACCCACTCAAATATTTCAATTCATCGCCAGAGATTATCAGGTTGGCGGTACTTTATTATACCAAATATCCGCTGAGTTTTAGGCAAGTTGAAGATATTTTGTCGGAACGCGGAATTGATATTTGCCACGAGACGAGACGGTTTTGGGTCAATCGATTTGGCCCAGAATTTGCGCGTGAAATTAGAAAGAAACGAGTTGAATTCTATTCGAATTGGCAGTGGCACCTCGACGAAGTATTCGTAAAAATCAACGGTGAGCGATACTACCTTTGGCGGGCGGTTGACCATGAAGGTGAGGTGCTGGAATGTTTTGTTACCAAACGACGAAATAAGCGTTCGGCCCTTAAATTTATAATGAAAACAATGAGAAAGCATGGTCTGCCACACGTAATTACAACGGATAAATGTCCATCATATCGCGCTGCATTCAAGGAAGTTGGTATTGAAGACCGCCAGCTTTGCGGCGGCAGGTCGAACAACAGATGCGAGAATTCACATCTCCCATTTCGAAGGCGGGAGAGGGCGATGCAGAAGTTTAGAAGCCCTGCAATGCTCCAGAAACTCACCAGTGTTCACGCTCAGATTTATAACCATTTCAATCACGAAAGACATCTCGAAAATAGACAATCTTATAAACAAAAACGCGCAACTGCTTTAGCTGAGTGGTTTCAACTTTGCGCTTAAACCAAACTCGCTTGCGTGCAATTTAGAGACCAGTCAGAATTGGTCTCACAGTACCATCAAAAACGGCCGTTTGTGGAGCGGTTTTTCAAAAAACTAAAATATAAGAATATGTCTACTGTTTAATTAGCGATTTAAATGGCGCGAATAAACGCATTTGATCATCTGGATCTCGTCTAAATCCATGATGTTGATAAAAGCTCGCAGCGGTTTCATCCTTGGCATCAACAACAAACATCGCAGCTGCTATTGGGCTGTTCGTTAGTGTGTGTAGGAAGTATCACACCTTGTTCTCGTAACCAGATAAGAGGTTCGAGTAATCGGCGCTCGCGAATAGACTCGGGTAGATTATGATTGCTAACAGTGGCTTTGGTCAGTTCTAGAATATCATTTGGCCGATAAGGATCATCGCGCAGAATTTGAATATCGGCTATAGCTTTAGGAGTGTGGGACCGAGTAAAAACCTGACCGACTAAGTCGTGAGCAAAGCTAACCCCAACCGCACGATAGTCTTCATTTAATACAGGTCGGTTTTCCATTGTCACCATTGTGCCCGATGGAAAAATCATTAGATCACCTTCTTGTCCGACGATCTCACCTTGGACCGCTATAAGGACGCGCTTACTCCCTTTTTGAATAAAAAATAGCGCGGTATTACGAAAATAAAGGTCAATAAACTTTGCGTTCGTAGCTTGTGAAATTGGAAAAATAGAGATCGAATTTGTTTCGGAATAAGCCAGTTTATGATTCGTGTCTAAATCGCTCATGTGTATTCTATATATCACATTTGTAAAACAAAAAATAGCAACGCTTGAGCCGAGTTGCTTTTTTATTTCGAAACCAAATCCTCGCGATACGCATACGCACGGTACTGAGAGCTTTTTGTAGAAAATCGCACAAAAACAGCGGCAGAGTTAAGTTGGAATGTCATTTGAGTTAAAATAAGCGACACTTGAGGTAAACTCTAGTGTCGCTTTATAATAGTGTCAAATGTCACGGAACATTGCCATTCAGTTGATAGAAGACAAATTAAATCCCAGAAGAGATTTTATGTTAAATGAATTGAGAGCTCAAAAACGACATCCGTAGCAATCTGAAAAACCGCGCTAACTATTATCTTTCCGCAGCCGTTTCAACTTTCTTCTGCCACTCGATTTTAAGTGGTTCTTGTTCTTGTGACAGCAGTGTTCCGTAATCGGAAAGCAGAAAATTAGCGATCATCGGGTGGGCGCTTGCGAGTGCATTGTTTGGAATATCGAGCGCAACTGGCTCACGCCGCGCGGCCATCACTATTGCAACGGAGAGCATATCACTTTCCACAGCAATGACGGTCTCACGCAAGCTATCGCTCTCAGGCAAAATCGCAGGGTTGACCATCCTTGCAGGACGGCGCATTTCGGGTGTTGGGTTGATTTTTAATCCCGTTTCTTTCCATGCGGCCACAACCTCACTGAATGTTACACCCTCGCACCAAGACAGACCAACCGCGCCGTATACGGTCCAACCAACCGCCTCACACATCGCCGACCATTTGGCGGCGGGGAAGGTAGATAAAACCCTAAGAATGGCACCATCATTCTCTTGAATACTTGCTCTTTGAGTTATTGTATCTGCCGAAAATCCCGCTCGCAACCATAGCTCCGCATTGGTATGCAAAGATGTCCAAATCGTTGGGGCAAACATTCCCTCTGCGATCTCATTTGCGCCTGAATATGGATATTCTGTCATTTTATTCTCACGTGATTATAGCGAAAACCTTGTCCAATTCGGTTTCCGTCGACATCTACAGGGTGTTGGTAAAATGTAGCTTTGAGTTCAGGAAGATAACCAAATTTCTGCCAAGTTCTCGGCGTGCCGCTTCTATTATCCGCCAAGATGCCCTCAACAATATCATATTCACATGAGCCGAGTTTGACTTTAGAGATAGATTTAAACTCATATGTTTGCGTACCGCCACTACCACAATAATCCCTTTGGCAAGGTGAATAATTGATCGAAAAGGAGCCTCCAACCTCAACAGAGAAAACATCTTCAACAGATTCATAATATTGATTTGAGTATTCTGCGTTAGGCGAACTCAATACCTTCATATCTTCAAATACCAGTCCTTTATAGTAAATCGCAATTTTTCCAACACTTACATTGGGGCTGCGATCAGTGACTTTAATGCGGTCATTTGCAATTTCTATGAATTCTGCCACATATAGATCGTCTTGTGAAAAAATAACCCCATCGGTGAGGTCATCCGACGTAGGACACAATTCGTTTGCGGATGTACATGATAATAACGTGAAAGTGACTAGAGCTGAAATCAACGTGAGCTTCATCAGTATTTCACCGTTAAATTTGGGGCATAGCTGGGGTTTTGCTCATGTGGTTCAACGTCCATGAAATTATGCCCTGTTTCAAACCAATCACCATAGGAGAATTTTTCTAGAATCGCTGACAATTTTGGTGGCGCAGGTGCATAATCATAAGTTCCCAAGTCTATGCTTGTATCATCGAGAACCCCTCCATAATAACGACACTGCCAACCACGTTCATCGCCCTGCCCTTGCAAAAGGCGAAATGTCATATATTCGGGTACGCGCTCGCCCATGATACCAGCATCACCATGATATTGTGGGGCTGTGAACCAGTGGTCTGGCCCCCAAATGCGGCGTGTATGATCTTCATAGCGAGCCGTTGACGTGCGCAAAGTACGGTTCATGTCGGCGATCACTAGATTTGTATAGCCTTTTTCTAAATAGTGACGCCAAGTTGATGCTTGAGAATACGGAATGGTACCGTCACTTTCGTATTCCTGAATAAAAATCCACAGACTTTGGCCGTCAACATTTGTATCAATTGTATCCCAGATCTCTGTCGGGTGTGAGCTTGGGCATTTGTTGCACGCATTGCGCTCCACGTGTGCCCGTCCGAACGGATCAATATCATCGCTTTCTTCAACCTCTTCACAAACTTTATCCTCAGCACATGTTCCTGTAGGGCAATCAAAGGGAGGAAGTTGATTGTCTGCAGGATTTCGCGGGCGATCACCAGTTAGACCCGTTCCAGTATTCTGATCGTGTAAACCTGCCAAATAGTTTTGGACGTAATCAGTCTCGCCATGGCCGAGCATTTTGCGCAAATCATCGGTCTCAGCCGAGCTAATCAACCCAGAATGCTCGTATAGTTCAATCTGATTTAAAAAACTTCGATCGCTCATTTTTCGGCCTGCATTTCAATATAATCTTTATCTGCATTGCGTATCTTGATCCATGCTTCTGGCCAATTTGGGTCTGAGTATTGAAACATTCGAAAGTCCCAAAGATTTCTACCTTTTCCATACATCCCATGCCTACTATGCGACGCCAGTGCATTCCACCATCCACGACCTTGTGGATCATTGGTAATGGCATTCATTATCCAATCCGTTTTAAACAAACGTGAGTTTGTCAAATAGACAATCGCAACTGTTACAATCGCGACTGGTGGCCGCTCATCAAATTGTTGCGAAAATTCAATGGCTTGGGTTAAGATATCATTTAATTCATCGTTGGTTTTATCATGCGCTTTTTCCCACCAAACATAACGCAAATAATCAACTGCATGCTTGCGAAATTCCCCTTCTGCGACCGCTGACATTGCTGAATATTCCGC
This sequence comes from uncultured Paracoccaceae bacterium, assembly GCA_947501025.1. Classification (GTDB taxonomy): domain Bacteria; phylum Pseudomonadota; class Alphaproteobacteria; order Rhodobacterales; family Rhodobacteraceae; genus CANMUM01. The sequence goes on from CANMUM010000019.1 coordinate 28,184, forward strand.
GCCATTTACAACATGAAGACCACTGGCAACTTTGGGTGCATACTCAGCCGCAGAAGATTGGTGCTTTAGCGTGATTGCTTGTATATCTTGTTCGCTTGGCGCGATGATTTCCTCACTCTGCCCCCAAAACGCAACTGCTGCCGCTACCCCTAGGGTTCCTACAAAAGCCGCCATAATACGTGGGTCGTAAAACCGAAATAATGCCATTTTTCCTTCATCTCCCAATTGCACGCTCAACCATTTGCGCCAGTGTCGCCTATATTCATCAATGTCATGGTCATCAATTTGACTAACCATAACATAACCCACATTCTTATTTGGCGCTTTTTGAACAATTTTTTTCCATGCGCCAAAATTCGCACGCGCGACTTTCACGATGTAGGGTGCTTCACTTTTAAGACCCATTTCGTCAGGCCCTGCGAAAAGACTACGAAACTCTAAGCCGCTAGATTTCAAATCATCATAAACACCTTCATAGCCTGCTGCATCAAAAAAGCAAAATAACTTGCCGTTTCGAAGTGCTGTACGATAACCCGTAAAATTCTTTATGGTTGTTTTTGTAAAAACGTCACTCACAATCTATCCTTTGGCAACGAATGCTTGGCCTTTGGCGGCGGCATTCTTCATACATTTGCGAATGCAGGGACTGGATGAATACACCCCTTTTGGCTTGTCCTGCTCATCAAGAATAACCGTTCCCGATCCGCCAATCATAACCCCACCACAATCAATAGCATCTCCAATACGAGCAGCAGGGCGACCATTGATAAATACACTCGGCGAACCACCAGCAATTTTGCGCGGATGAGGTGCTGAACCTGGTTTCACATGTGGCGAGACAGCGTCACCCAATCGAGCGGCAGGAAGCCCTTCGACGATTACATTTGACGAACCTTCGATGGCAGGACTCGGCACCCAAGCGCCGTGCTCTCCACCTAAATCTGATTTGCGGGATATTTGTGGCATTGGTAAAATAATTCTCCTAAAATTTAAATGCTCCGTATTAGCGAATTTTGATATCTAACCACCGAATGCTTTATTCATGCAGCTTTTATAGTAGTAAGAACCGTAGTAATCGGAGAAATTTTCGAAAACATAAGGCCGGTAGCAAGAAGGGTTGTAAGGAAGGAGCCCGTTTAATTTTTGCACACACTCATAATTCGGCTGATCGTGTTTTTGGCATATTTCAACCGAAGCAGCTAACACAGGCCGCCCACGGGCAAAGGCCAGAAAATCTGTCTCGATATCTCCTCGTTTGCTACAGAACTCAGATACTACCTTGATTTCGTAATAATTCGCATCCATCAGATATCGAGGATCGCAGTTCATAGTATTTTCAACAATCCATAACGCATGATCTTTCTTGGGATGCTTCGCAATTGAATCAGCTACTGTAAGCGTGTACGAATGCGAGCTCTCATTGAAGTCCATATTGCCGTAACGCTCCTCCTTCCGATGTCCCGTTACATTATACAAAGAAGTGAGAGTATCATCGGAAAGTGCTGGATCGATTTGTTCCGCTATGTTTGTTAAAGTATATCGAAGAGATTCTATACAGCTTTGTTCATCAATTACTGCACTGCCTACTGTTTTCAAAATACGCTCACAATCGCTTTCAAACGGATATGATAGCGCATTTATAGATGCGGCAACAAATTTAGAATCCCGACTATTCAATAACTTGAACACTGTTTGGCGATAAAAATCAGCATTATCATCGCGAAACGCTGGGTCCCATCGTGCAATAAGCAAAAAGTGCTCCAAATTCATATCAGAGTTGTTATTTATTGCATCTTGAAACAAACGTATGTTTTCAGAAATAGATTCACTAAGATTGATTTCTATCGGGGGTTTTATACTTTCAGAAGTGAACGCCGCACTAACTGGTATCACAAATACAAAAATCAACAAATTACGCAAATTGTACATTATCGTCCTCACTTCTTATGCTCTTCCAGCATAGCTTGGTTTAAGAATATCGTCAAAATAAGGGTCGGTTGGTGGTAGCGGGATTGGTACTGGATATGGATTGACACCATCATCTCGCCCCATAAAGCCAGCGAAAATTGCAAACTTTTCTAAATCACTATCTGGCATACCTCCCTCCATAATAGCTACATCGACAATAAATTCACTCACATTCTTAAAAAAAGGCTCAACCGCATCAACGTATTGGGCTATTGAAGATCCGCCTTCAAGTTTAGATAACTGCACCAATCTCTTTTTGGTCCGCGCAATGACAATCCCATCGGAAAAATTAAATGCAACGGCCGAGGCTATCATGTCGAAAGCATCAAGGCCTGCGCCAACACCTTTGATTGCAGCTCTTCCGCCGCGCACTACACGCGACACCGCACCTAAAACTTTTAAGCTTACTCCATACCTTAATCATAAAGTTACGACAGCTGTCGATCCCCACTTCGTCATAAAATTTCTAACGTGAGTTTCAGCAACCGCACCGCCTGAGGTGTTTTGCGCACCAGCACCTTCCATAATATTTACAGCTGCTTCACCAAGGTCATAGCCATCATCATCCCACTTGGGAAGCATCGATAATTCGGCTCTAGTGTTGATGTTTGCTTGACTGCCCAGCCTCAGAAATATGTATGAAACATCATTGTCGATGTTTTTCGGATCACTATAATACGCCATTAATTTAACCTAATCGTTGAAGCTTTAGCTTTGATTTCGCCCGAGATATCAATATCCAACTCAGTACCTTGAATGGATATTTTTCCATCTTGAAACAATGTAATATTAGAAGCGCCACAACTCAGGCTCAAAATCTCTTCTGAAATTAGTTCTATAGTCTTACCCGACTCAAGAGAAATTAAATTTCCAGATGACATGTCAATTGCGCTTCCTGCTTGAATCCTTTTAGAACTCCCAACCGTTTCTGCGGATACAAGGCCAGTTGCCTCGAAGCGATTTTTTGCTACAATTTCAGTTAAATCTCCTGGCCCAGGAAGATAACCATTCAAGCTTAAGGCGAAGCCCTTCATACCCGAAAAACTGGCCTTAACAACCGAAAGAGCTTTCGACAAAAAAGCTCCTTCATTCTTTGAGCCCACTGACAAAATATAATTTCCAGCAACATTCTCTAACTTATTCGCCTCAATTTGACTGATTTTATTAGAGCCGACACTCTGCACGAAATTCTTATCCACCCGCTCAGTATGATTATTATTCACCTTTTCGTTTCGATCCCTCTGCGCATGAACATATACTTCCTCCTTCCCTTTTTCGCTTTCGAACTTTATCTCGTTGAAGCCGTCGCCTTTGTGGGTTTTGTCTTTCCAGTAGGAGCGCGTTTTGTTGTCGGGGAGGTTGTAGGCGTGTTTTTTGGTCGGGTTATAGGCCATGCCCGTGATGATGGGTTGGTCGATATCGCCATCGAGATATTGCACGATCACTTCGGAGCCGATGCGCGGGATCACCCCGCAACCTCTCCAGTCGCAGAGCCGCTCGTGATCACACCTCCACAGCTCGTTTTGCACCCGACATAAGCTACTGGCTTGCTATCAAGTTCTTGGATGGATGAACCCTCCACAATCGTGCCGCCGCACGCGCACGCATCTCCCATCCTAGCAATGCCCATCCCGTCGAGCGTTTGGGCCGAACCTGCCACAATCTTGTTTTTGCCATGCTTTGGGCAGTCATGTTCATCACCAATGCGTGCAATTGCGGGCATTATGTTGTACTCCAAACATCGAATTCCTTACCTTTAATCGTTTCCGACCAATGCACGATAAGTGCGTTTTCTTCGTCAGTGCGGTTATCTTTACGCTCCATACGTGATTTCAAAAAAGCCGCGATTTGGGGCTTGGCTGATTTCAGCTGATCGGCTGGAAGGTCAAATTCAAGGGGCTTATCTTGAAGCGCAACGATCATCGCGCAAAGCGGTAGAGACTTGTTACCTGCAATCGAGGCGAGTTCACTAAGGCTCACCGTCTCAGGCAAAAGCGCAGGATTGATGAAACGCGCTGGGCGCTCATATTCGGGCTTTGGGATAAGCGGAAAACCAGATTGCTCCCAACCTTCCCAAACCTGTTCAATCTCCGCACCCTCGCACCAAGACAACGCAACCGCTCCGTAAACCGTCATGCCAATCGCTTCACAAAATCCTATCCATACTTTCTCATTAATTTTGTTTAAACTTTTTATCTGCTCGAAACTTAAGTCGTCTAATTCTACAGCTTTCTTCGCTCGACTCGGCAAATGGTGTATTCCTGCCCACAATCTAGCTTGGGTAGAGATATCTCTCCAAACGTCAACAACTGTATTCTGCCCATGTACTCGGTTTAAGCCTAAAAGATAGTTGGGAATTGCCATTTAAACCATACCACCCAAAGATGCGTCAGAAGTTTGCTTCTTTATCTGAATTGTAACTGTTTCGTCACCGATTTCAGTTGAGATACGCACCAATCGTCCCAGTAACTCCATAGGTAGTCCTAAAATTGCTGATAATACAATTGAAATGGCAATTCCACGAAGCCCGCCGATCAGACCTACTGGTAAGACCGCAAAAAAAACAAAACTAATTTGTGAAATCCTATATACAAGTTTTATATATTTAGTATGGCTTTCAAAACGTAGTTTCTTATTAGAATTCTTCATTTGCCATTACTCCAAAATTACGGAACTTATATCAAGAGCGAAATCCCAAAAGTTATTTATCTCGCAAAATACTATGAATAGCTACGGCCATACTACAGCAAACTAACCACCACACCCAAAATGCAGCTAATAATATAGCATTTAAACTATTATAACACATTGCTAGGATCATCAAACCACCCCACCCGATAATATGTTTTAGTATAGACAAAAGTTTTATTGAACGTCGCATATTTATTCCCACCATGTTTCAATAATTATATTACTAATTACATCGCTAGGGTCATTCAAATCGTCAAGATAGACCGCATAATCTTCATCGTTTAACGCATGAAGAGCAATAGCATCTCGAATATCATCCTCTTCATTTTTTATGCGTGAATAAATATCCATTAATACAAATCCCGCTCCAACCCCGATCACTCCTCCTCTCGCTGAAGTCGCAAGTAAGCCTCTACCCTTAGTTGCTGCCTCAATAACCGCACTACCGCCAGATAAAGCCCTTGTAGAAGCTTTTGCAATGCCGCTTTTAACCGAACCCGTTTTTATAGAATCAACAAGAGCCACGCCTGGTAATGCGGATACGCTTCCTAGCTTTATCAGCCGTCCTGCGTACTCAAACACGCCTGTCACCAATCTTCTCCAGCGATACCCCTGAATAAGATCATCTATATTAGTTTCATTAATATTAGTAAGGTTGAACCACTTACTTCTGTAAACTATCATCTCAGCGCGTACGGTCATTATTCCGCCTCTTATGGTACCTGCTTCGACACCCCAGCCACTCAAATTTAATCCATCTCTTATAGCTGCCATAGCTGAAGTATCCATTTCACTAAGAGGAAAGTATTGATTGAAGGTATCCATAAACTCTGTATCAGCCTGTTTTCGTTCCGATCCTTTAATACTTGCAGGAAGCATATATAGCATCGCAAACAAGTGCAAAGCCTGGCCATGTTTTTGTTTGGGAATTTTATCAAACGGGAGATCATATAACTGACAAAATGCTTTAAGCATAGCAAGGCCATTGTCTTCATCATAGACAATTGGTTTTATTGTTTGTGTCGATGTATCCGTCATGAATTCATCCCTATCTTTCCTGCATTCATAGCAATTTCACCAGTAGCATTCATTGTAATGTTTGCTCCCTCAATTGTTATATTTCCGCTAGATTCCATCGTGATTTTACTTTTGCCTGATCTTATAATAGCCTTTTGACCTACAGAAAGATCATACACCGTTTCTGTTCGATGCAAGCTCATGCCCTCAGTGGTAATAGAATGATTTCTTGTAATATGTTCGCGTTTTGATTTACCGACATTGATTTGTAAATTACGTCCAACGTTATTTATGTTATCAGTACCTGATGTTGAAATTACGTGTTGTCCCCCATGGGTTATGTTATCGTAACCTGCGCTTTGAACTATATTCAAATCTCCTACCAAATTAATATCGCCAGGTCGTATTTGAGACAGATACGCCAATCTCAATAGGTTAGCGCTTTTTGAAACTTTATTCGCTAGATTTCCAAAACCATTCATCATTGTTGTAGCAAGGGCGGTTGGACCAGAAATTATGTTTATTCCGCCCAGGGAACTTATTATAGTATTGCCAACCGTTTCGGTCAATCTATTGCCTTTGACCGTTGAGATAGATTGACCATCCACAACTTGTGAACGGTCGTTCTTCACCACGGTATTCATGTCTTTTTGCGCGATGATCCTGATTTCTTCTTCATTATTTTCATCCTCAAACCTGATCTCATTGAAGCCGTCTCCCTTATGGGTTTTGGATTTGATCGACATACGTGTTTTATTGGCAGGCAAAGCGTAAGGTGATTTGTTCACATCATGATATGTACGCCCGATAATAATGGGTTGGTCGATGTCACCAGAAAGATAGGAGACGATGACCTCATGCCCAATACGCGGGATCGCGACATGCCCCCAATTTCCACCTGCCCAGTTTTGCGAGACCCTTATCCAGCAGCTTGAGTTTTCATCTTGTGCGTCGTGGCGGTTCCATGGAAAGTGTAATTTAACACGCCCATGTTCGTCACAATAAATCTCCTCGCCTTCTGGGCCCGTGACGATCGCAATTTCGGGACCTTCGATGATTGGCTTCGCTTGTATTTGCGGTCTATATGGCAATCTCGCGGGCATGGTCGTGAAGGCCGCGCTGTAGGTCGTGGGGTTATCGCCCGCGTCCTCTTCAAGCGC
>CANMUM010000020.1 GCA_947501025.1 uncultured Paracoccaceae bacterium
TCTTTCGTGCCATTAAATTATCCTTCAAATAACAGAGCTTTACTAAATTAGTGGCACAGGTTTAAGGGGCAAGGACATATCGCGTCTTATGTGTCTGATTGCATCCCTGTAGCTTCGTTTTGCATCATGGGTCAAGCCATTATGGTCAATCTTATTTAAGCGTTCATCAAGATAATCAGTAAACAGTTCGCGTATCTCTTCAAGTTTCATTGATAAAAGCAATCCCTTAAGCTTCAAACGTGAGCAGAAGCCACCAAGCGACAAAGCAAGTGTCTTTGCAGTGTGAGGACATCTTGTTCTAAGAGATAACTTAAAACAGTTTCTTATTGATGAAGATGGATCAATTGTCGAATATCTGAAGTAGAATATTCCATGACGTGATTTGGATAAATAAGAAGTTAGTTTCATTCGTTTGTGTCTCACCTAATTGGCGTACTCACAAAACGAAGGTCTAACTTATTGTATTTATTGCGGTTGGTGCCCGAGGAGGGACTTGAACCCCCACGCCTTGCGGCGGTGGATTTTGAATCCACTGCGTCTACCATTCCGCCACTCGGGCATGGCCGTGTATTTATGCGCCAAATGATGTGTGGTCAAGTGGCATTCCGCCTAAAACTGGGATTTTTTGAATTTGGGCTGGCAAGTGGTGGCAAATACCCATAATTAGGAAAAAAAGAGGCGTGTCATGCTAAGAAAACTATATGATTGGTGTATTCAATTGGCCGAAAAGCCATATGCGCTTTGGGCGCTGTTTTTCTATGCCATGGCCGAGGCGAGCTTTTTCCCATTGCCTGTTGAATTGATGATGATCCCTATGATTATTGCAACCCCCAAGAGGGCATGGTTAATCGCCTCGGTTGCGATTGTGGGCTCTGTAATTGGCGCTGTGATCGGTTATGCGATAGGTGCGCTATTATTTGATCAACTTGCCCAACCGATTTTGGATTTTTATGGTTATGCTGAGAAGTTTGACACTGCATCTGCGCTTTATAATGAATGGGGAATTTGGGCTGTTCTCGTCGGAGGTCTTACACCAATTCCTTTCAAAGTCATCACGATCTTGTCAGGGGCTACTGGTTTCAATCTTGTTGCCTTCGTGGTGTCATCTCTTGTTGCCCGCATCATAAGATATGGCGTTATCGCGATATTGCTCTATTACTTCGGCACGCCAATTCGTGACTTTATTGAAAAACGTCTTGGGCTTGTTTTTGCTGCGGGTATTGCGTTGGTTATTGCTGGATTTTTGGCGTTGAGGTTGTTCCATTGAGATATTCATTAATAGCATGGCTGGGTTCTCTGAGCTTAATACTCGGGGCATTGTTCTTTCAATATGGAAAAGGCCTCGATCCGTGTGTGTTGTGTATGTATCAGCGCTACCCCCATTTTATTGCGATCATCCTTGGCGCATTTGCTATTGCGAAAGAGCCTAGACTTTACCCAGTTGTCGGTGTTGTTGCTTTGACAAGCGCCGCTGTTGCTATCTTCCATGTAGGTGTTGAGCAGCTTTGGTGGGAAGGGCTTTCCACTTGCTCGGGTAATGCTGAACTTACAGTTGACGAGCTTCTTGGTAAACAGGCTGCACGTTGTGATGAGATTGCATGGAGCATGTTCGGCTTGAGCATGGCCGCTTGGAACGGGATCATTTCATTGGTGATTGCGGGTTTGTGGTTTAAGGCTAAAGCTTAATTTTTAAGCCTTAAACGTCTAAGCCTTCAGCGAATTTGGCATTTTCAGAGATATAAGAAAAACGCTCCTCGGCCTTTTTGCCCATAAGGCGTTCGATGAGGTCGCCAGTCTCATTTGGCATATCATCAGAGACATTCACACGGATAAGACGGCGCGTAGCAGGGTTCATGGTTGTATCTTTAAGGTCTTTTGCATCCATCTCACCCAAGCCCTTAAAGCGTGAAATATCGATTTTGCCGCGCCCGCCCAGACCTTTTTCCATCATCTCGTCTTTCTCGATCTCATCATTGCAATAGACACGATGTGCGCCTTGTGTGAGGCGATAAAGTGGTGGGCAGGCCAAGAACAGATGGCCTTGGTCGATAAGAGGGCGCATATGCGTGAAGAAAAATGTCATCAGCAAAGCGGCAATATGCGCGCCATCCACATCGGCATCGGTCATAATCACCACGCGGTCATAGCGCAAATCTTTAATGTCAAAACGAGAGCCAAGGCTTACACCGAGGGCTTGCGAAAGATCATTGAGCTCTTGGTTATTGGCCATTTTGCCGCCAGCTTGTCCAAGAACATTCAGAATTTTACCGCGCAAAGGCAGGAGTGCTTGTGTCTTGCGATCACGCGCCATTTTTGCAGAGCCGCCCGCACTGTCACCCTCAACGATGAAGATTTCAGTGTTCTCACGATTGGAATTTGTACAATCCACAAGCTTACCTGGCAGGCGAAGTTTCTTAGTGGCGGTTTTGCGCGAGGTTTCCTTTTCTTGACGGCGCTTGAGGCGTTCTTCCGCACGAATGACTAAAAAGTCGAGAATGGCTTGTGCCGATTTGGTATCCGCAGCAAGCCAGTTATCAAAATGATCCGCCACTGATTTTTCAACCAAACGTTGAGCCTCAGTTGTGGCCAATCGATCTTTGGTTTGCCCCACAAATTCGGGTTCACGAATGAATGCCGAAATGAGCGCGCAACCACCCGAAATCAAATCATCGCGCGTGACAAGAGATGCCTTTTTATTGCCAACAAGCTCACCATGAGAGCGAACACCTTTAAGAACGGCTGACCAAAAACCTGCTTCATGTGTGCCGCCCTCAGGTGTTGGAACCGTGTTGCAATATGATTGCACAAAACCATCGCGCGCTGGCGTCCAATTAATAGCCCATTCAACCGAACCAACAGTGCCTTCGCCAAATTTTTCGGCAAAATTGACTTTGCCAGCAAAGGGCGCGGGTGAATATGTCACATTGCCTGCGAGCTGTTCATTCAGATAATCGGCAAGACCGCCGGGGAAATGGAATACGGCTTCCGTAGGTGTTTCATCTTTGATCAATGATGGGGCGCATTTCCAACGGATTTCGACGCCAGAAAAGAGATAGGCCTTTGATTGCACCATTTTCACAACGCGGGCAGGTTTGAATTTTTGATTGCCAAAAATCTCATGATCGGGATGAAATGTGACCGATGTGCCGCGGCGATTTGGTGCAGCACCAATTTTTTGCACGGGGCCTTGCGGGATACCGCGTGAAAATTCTTGGGCATAGAGCTCTTTATTGCGCGCAACTTCGACACGAACATGATCGGAAAGCGCATTCACAACGGAGCTGCCGACACCATGCAAACCGCCAGATGTGGCATAGGCATCACCAGAGAACTTGCCGCCCGCATGGAGCGTACACATAATGACTTCTAGCGTGGATTTTCCGGGGAATTTTGGATGCTCATCAATTGGCATACCGCGCCCGTTATCGGTGATTGTGACAGAAAAATCAGCATGCATCTCAACTTCAATGCGTGAAGCATGTCCTGCAACAGCTTCATCCATTGAGTTGTCAAGAATTTCGGCAATCAGATGGTGCATGGCGCGCTCATCGGTGCCACCAATATACATGCCTGGGCGTTTGCGAACAGGCTCTAGCCCTTCAAGGACTTCGATGTCGCTTGAGTTATATTCTGCTTGTGCTTTATCATTTTCAAATAGATCGTCGCTCATAAATGCCTCATTATTGGCCGCACAATAGCGCATTGCATCACGGAGTTTCAATGGTGAATTTAATTGCAAATTTTGTGGACGAGCTATTGCTCAAGATTTTTTGAAGCTCTACTGTGTTGCAATGAATACATTAGAGCCCGAAATCAAATCAGAGAGCTATGCTTGGCATTTTAAACGATTGCTGATATTTGGAATCCCGCTGGTCATTGCCCAAATCTTGCAAATGGCGATTGGTGTGACCGATAGCATCATGGTTGGGCGATTGGGGGAGCTGCCCTTAGCACAAATCGGCCTTGGCGCTTCCTTGATGTTTTTCGCGATTATTGCACCTATGGGTTACTCCATTGCCACCAGTGTTTTGGTTTCAAATGCTTTTGCGCGCAAGGACTATCTTGAGGTGCGGCGTGTTGTGTGTATGTCGCTTTGGCAATGTTTGATTTTCTTTGCGATTGCTATCCCATTTTTATGGAATGCCGACGCGATTTTGCGCGCCATCGGCCAACCAGAAGAAGCGATTATAGGTGCCGCAAATTATACACGCATTGTCATATGGGCGATGCCGTTTATCTATGTGAGTGCTGTATTGCGCGGATATCTCACAGCGCTTGAGCGGGGCAATGCGATGCTTATCGTCTCATTGCTTGGCTTTATTGCCAATATTTTTGGAAATTATGCTTTAATTTATGGAAAATTCGGCATGCCCGCACTTGGTCTTGAAGGATCAGCATTTGCGTCGGTTATCACTAATATTGTGATGACGCTTGTTGTGTTTGGGCTGTGCATCAAAGATCCTATGGCCAAGACGATCCGCGTGTTTTCAGATATTTGGCAAGCTCATTGGCCGATTTTCTGGAGGCTGTTTGCAATTGGCACCCCGATTGGCATTGGGTTGATTGCAGAGGTGAGCATGTTCCAAATGGCAACGGTTATGGCGGGGTGGATAAGCGTTTCGGCACTTGCGGCTCACACGATCGTCCTTAACATCGCTGGGCTGACATTTATGATCCCATTGGGCTTATCCATTGCCACTTCGGTTCGTGCTGGCAATGCGCTTGGGCGCGGTGACCGTGAAGGTCTCGTGAAAGGCGTAATTGTCTCTTACGCGCTTGTTACCAGCATTATGGTGCTGACGGCTTTCGCGTTCTGGTTCGCGCCAGAGTTCTTTATTGAACAATTCCAAGATAAAAACCGTGATGACATGCAGGAGGTTGCATTGATCGCAACGAGTATGTTCGTTGCGGCTGCTGTATTTCAGATTTTTGATGGATTGCAAGTTGTAGGAATTTCGGCACTTCGTGGGATGCAGGATGTAAAGATACCATCAATATTGGCATTTATTGCTTATTGGCCAATTGGTGTGAGTTTGAGCTATGTTTTTGCATTCAAAATGGATATGGGCGGTGCTGGTATATGGTTTGGCCTTGCATGTGGGCTTGCCGTTGCATCTGTGTTGCTCGGGGTGCGATTTGCAATAAAATCGCGGCAAATATAGGCCGCCTTCATATTGTAATTTCGTTAACTCACACTATCTTTATAAAAAGATATGAGGAAAAATATGAACGAATTTGAGCAAATCCAACTTACTGATTATGTCAAACGCAAGCGTCGCCGTGCATTCTTCTGGGGAGCGGGTGTCACAGCGATTGTGGCTTGCTTAGTATGGGGGGTAGGCGGAGCAGGTGAGCCAAGTTTTCCTCACCAAGGGGATCATATTGCCCGCATCAAGGTAGAAGGCGGCATATTTGATGATGAATTGCGCCAAGAGATGATCGATGAAATTGCAATGCGTGAAGATGTGAAGGCATTGATTGTTGAAATCGATAGTCCTGGCGGAGCAATTTACCCGTCATATTTGATGTATGAGCGCATTAAAGAGATCTCGGGCGGTATACCGACCGTGGCTGTGATGGAGGGATATGCTGCATCTGGCGGGTTGATGGTCGCTATGGGCACGGAATATGTTGTTGCATCGCCAGTTACCGTTACGGGGTCAATTGGCGTCATTGGCGAGATGCAAGATTTTGCAGGGCTGATGGAGAAAATTGGCATCGGGAATACGGTATTTCGAACATCTGATGTGAAAGGTGGCCCTTCGCCGTTCCGTAAGCCCACACAAGCTGAGATTGCCTCGGTAAATACCGAGTTGAATGACATGTTAGACGTTTTCAAGGATCTTGTTGCAGATTCGCGTGATCTTTCGACATCTGAAATCGATGCTATTGCCAATGGCGAGGTTTTTATTGGCCAAAAGGCGGTTGATAATAAACTTGTTGATGAGTTGGGCGGTGGAAATGAGGCGACTGCATATCTAGAAGCGCAATATCCTGAATTAGAAGAATTAGAGATTGTGGATTGGGAGCCGCTTTATGAACCAGAAGTCTCTGGAGGCCTGTTTCAGCAAATGGCCAATGCTACAATTGAAGCGGTAAAAAAAGAAATCAAAAGTAAACAATATGATGGTGTTCAGTATTAATGATAAAATAAAAAGGCGCCTCAGATATAGGGCGCCTTTTTTTAATTTGTATTTTGTAGGATTATCCACGCCAAGTGCGAACTGGCCCTGAATCCATGTGAACAAAGTTTGATCCATAGTAACTTCCCACACCGCCACCACCAAGACGCTGTGCGGCGCCAGACATTTGCCTCACACTACGTGAACCCAAACGAAGATCGGCTGCCATTGCGCGTGTGTGATAAGACTTGCTCGCGCCACCTACTTTGCGGTTGGTCGATGGGGAACGGTAACCTGAAATCAGCAAATAAGGCTCTGTTGTATCAAGCATACGATGTGTCGCAGATATAACGTCTACTTCTTGCCTGTCGATCGCTTTCGCTTTATTGGCGCGCCAATCGCGGAAGAAGCTTGAAATCTCATTAAGTGACTCGTCTATATATTTTCCATCAACCCAGTAAACCATGTCGATGATTTCACCAGTACGGTCATTGCGCATCAAAACTTTGCGGATATTGCCTGCGCCTTTGTTATAGGAAGCTGCATTGGCGCAAAACGGGGCAGCAGCAACGGCTCCAAGGGCCGTAAATGCGCGTAAGACGTTCCGACGTGGCAATAGCAATTCTTTTGCAGGTGATGTTGTTTTATTTTCAACGTTCATCTTTTTTCCATTCAATATCCAAGAAGTTTCAATCTCGGATGTATTTCATTAGAGGTAGTCACAAACTCGTGATTCCGTATAGATATTATTTTGCACTTTTATAATCAATAAAAAGTGAATAGGCAAAACAAACAAAATCAAATTTTTCAACATTATTTTAGCAATAAAATCAAATACTTATATAAAATTTTCTTTCGAATCACTAATGAAGTGTTAAGTTTTTGCAATTATGGGCGAAAACTTGCTTAATTTTTCGATTATGAGCTTAAACTCTAAGGTGAATTGAGCTATTGTTTGATAAATTTTACGACCGTTTGAATAAATATCTTATATAATTTGAAGGCAAGAAGTTGTTATGAACATGATTCACGTTAATATTTTAAGGCTTATGGCGTTAGCATGTTTTTTTGCACCCGTTGCGATGCAGCTTCATGCGCAAGATGCTCCAGTTGAACCAGCGAGCGCCGTTGAGTTGGTCGAAGCGCAGGCGATTTTGGACGGCCTTATTTCACAAGAAGATTCTGGAAGCGCGGATGTGGAGCTTAACGGAGAGATTGATTCGGGTGCTGCGGTTGTGAATTTACAGCCAGTGCCATCTGAAAATGAAGTGCTTATTTCAGGGGATCGTTTGGCTGGTCCTGAGGTTGCTGCAAATTCAACTGTTGCTGTTTCTAATGAAGAGGTCTTATCTTTAATCGATGATGCAACAGGCATAGGTGATTTTAATTATGATGTGATTGTTGGGGATACTGGAAAATGGGATGCAGAGAATTTCTTTGAGCCTATGCTCACCGAGCCGACTGCGAATGCATTGGTTAAAAACGCATCTGATACGCCTGATATCTACTGGGCACTGAAAGATTATCTCACAAAAGAAGAGTTCCCACTTACGGCCGATGAAAAAGATGCCATTTTAGCCGCATATTTTATTCGTAAGGGTGAATTGATATTTGTGAGCAACGCAGATCGATATGAAGCATATGAAAATGCCAAGCGTGATGTCGGAACGCAGGGTTTGCCTTATCAGCGCTATGAATTGGATTTGCCAATCAGTTATAACCCCATTCATAAATTGGCGCTTGCCGAAATAGAAGCTGCGGCATTTGTGTTGAAATATGGCAAAGATATGGAGCGCGGTATTGTTGCGCCCAATAGCTTGGGGTCGCAATTTGATTTGGAACCAGAGGGGCGTAGCGAACGTGTTTTGCTTGAAGATTTTGCAAGCAGCAAAAATCCCGATGAGTTTTTCATGGCTTTGGAGCCAAATGATCCCGATTATGCGACCTTGAAAGCCGAGCTTGCCAAATATGAAGAATTATATCGTTTGGCAGATGAGGCCAATATTCCTCAAGTTCCAGATGCAGCGACACTTAAAATCGGTTCAAAAGGCGAAGCTGTTGCCATATTGCGCAAGCGCCTTGAGGTTCTTGGCTATAAGGCGGAATATCTAGAACCCGTTGCAGATACCGACACAGCACAAGATGAAGTGCTGTTGTCGATTATTGATGAATTGGTGGATGAGGGACCTTTAGAGCTTGTCGCGCTCAGTGGTGATGCTGTTGTGAATGAAACGGATATACCAAGTACCGTTCAAGCCCAACCTATTGCCCTGCCAACCATGGTTGAGGATGAATTCGATGCAGAACTCGCGGAGGCTGTGCGTGCCTATCAAGTGAGAGCGGGATTGCTTGCTGATGGCATTGCAGGCCCACAAACGCTTAAGATGATCAATAGTGGCCCGCGCGCGCAAATGGCGCCGCTGCTTATTGCAATGGAACGCCATCGTTGGGGGGCTGAAGATCGCGGCGGTCGTCAGATATATGTCAATCTTGCAAACTATATGGCAGAAGTGCGTGATGATAATGCCAAAACATTTGAAACACGGGTTGTGATTGGTAAAAATCACCCTGAATATAAGACCCCAGAATTTCACGATGAGATGGAGTATTTGGTCATCAATCCAGAATGGAACGTCCCTCATTCGATCGGAACGAAAGAAATGTTGCCGAAGCTTCAAAGAGGAGGCAGTCTAGGCTCCACGATGAAAATGCTCAATCATAAGGGGCAAAAAGTGAATATGTCGAAGGTGAATTTCAATAAATACACGGCCAGAACATTCCCTTATCGTTTTGTCCAAGAAAGTGGCCCGTCAAATGCACTTGGAAAAGTGAAATTCATCTTTCCAAATAAGCACAATATTTACTTGCATGATACACCAGCAAAAAGCCTGTTTTCACAAAGCTATCGCGCATATTCACATGGTTGTGTCCGGGTGCGCGACCCGATTGATCTGGCAACACATCTGATGACGCCATATTTTGAAAATCCGCGGGCTTCATTTGATCAAATTAGAGCCACAAAGAAACAACGTTTTGTGGAGATGACAACGCGTATTCCTGTCTTTATCACTTATTTTACAACCTTCGTTGATGATGCGGGCATTGTGCGCCGTGTGAAGGATGTTTATGGGCGCGATCGCTTGGTTCAGAACGCCCTCGCTGAACAAGGTGTGGTATTTTGATGAATGCGAGCGGATTAAGCGCTTCACAGCTTGCCAATGAAATTGGCGGCATATGTGACGGTGACGGGACCATCCTCATCACAAAACCTGCCGAGCCTGCGGTGGCTTTGCCAAATGAAGTTGCGCTTGCAGCCGATCCAAAATACATGGCTCAATTGTCGCAAGGACAAGCGCGTGTAGCGATTTTGCCGATGGGAACCGATTGGCAGGCGCTTGGATTAGAAGCCGCAATTTTGGTGACATCTGCGCGCAAGACGATGGTTGAGATGTCTGTAGCGCTTGAAATCCCTTGGGCCAGAGCATGGGGGCAGGACCTCATTCACAAAACAGCGATCATTGATGCGTCTGCAGATATCGCAGATGATGTTGCAATCGGTCCATTTTCGATCATAGGGCCTCATGTTACAATTGGTGCTGGGTCGGTCATTCATGATCACGTGACAATTGCTCAAGATGTGTCCATTGGCGCAAATGCGCAGATTTACGCAGGGGTGCGTATAGGGCCAGAGGTGAAGCTTGGCAGTGATTGCATTATCATGGCCAATACGGTGATTGGTGCTGATGGATTTTCCTATCTCACACCCAATGCTGATGCCATTCGTGCAGCCCGAAATGAGGGCACAGCAAGCGCTCTTAGTGATCTGGCAATAGAGCGGATCAATTCACTCGGTTCTGTGGTTCTCGGTGATCGCGTGGAAATGGGCGCAGGCTGCACAATTGATCGCGGGACAATCAAAAACACGACAATCGGCTCAGGCACAAAAATCGATAATATGGTGCATATTGCCCATAACGTCCAAATTGGTGAAAATTGCCTTTTATGCGCACAAGTGGGCATTGCGGGTTCAACCATTATTGGCGACCGCACAATTCTTGGTGGGCAGGTGGGTGTTTCGGATAATATCTCGGTGGGTTCTGATGTGATTGCTGCTGGGAAATCGGCAATTTCTAGCACTGTTGGTTCAGGGCAAACCGTTATGGGCAATCCGGCTATAAAGATGGCGTTAAATATTGAAAGCTATAAGGGGTATCGGCGCTTGCCTCGGCTTTTTGCACGCGTTAAACAACTCGAAGAGCAAATTGCGAACAAGCTCAAAGGGTAAGGAGAAAAATATGTCAGATATAAAAGAAAAATTCTTCGGAATCATTGCTGAACAAGCGATGATTGATGTTTCAGATGTGAATGAGACGGCTACTCTTGATGATTTGGGGCTTGATAGTCTCGCGGTGGTTGAGGCCGTATTTGCGATTGAAGAAACATTTGATGTACAGGTGCCTTTTAATGCGAATAATCCATCAGAAAGCGAATTTGATATCAGCAATGTTGGCACAATGCTCGCTGCGGTCGAAAAACTGGTAGCGGAAAAAGCTTGATGCGCCGCGTTGTCATCACAGGCCAAGGGGCGATTTGCTCACTTGGCGAGGGTGTTCCACAAATTTTGAGCGCGATGAAAAATGCTGAATGTGGCATAGGGCAGATGGCATTTACCGATGTGGAGCGTTTGAGCATTCAGATTGGTGCACAGGTCAAAAACTACGAAGAGGCCAAACGATTTAGCGCCCGTGAGCTCACATTTTATGATCGATTTACTCAATTTGCGCTCATTGCTGCGAAAGAAGCGATTGAAAATAGTGGCATAGACATCACAAATGAAATTCGTGAAAATTGCGGAGTAGTGATTGGAACTTCTGGCGGTGGTCTTGGCACGCAGGACGAAAATTATCGCCAGGTTTTCCAAGAAGGTAAAAATCGCGTTCACCCTTTTGTCGTGCCACGCTTGATGAACAATGCTGCAAGCTCACATATCTCTATGGTGCATGGGCTTAAAGGTCCAAATTTCACTGTATCTTCGGCATGTGCAAGCTCTAATCACGCGATGGCGCAAGCTTTCGCTACCATCCAATCTGGCTTTGCTGATGTGATGATCACAGGTGGTTCAGAAGCAATGCTGTGTTTTGGTGGGATCAAGGCATGGGAAGGCCTGCGGGTTATGTCTAAGGATGGGTGCCGCCCATTTTCGAATGATCGCAATGGGATGGTGCAAGGCGAGGGTGCAGGGGTGTTCGTTTTTGAAGAATATGAACACGCCAAAGCGCGCGGTGCGCATATCTTGGCTGAGATTACGGGCTTTGGTATCTGCGCAGATGCGGGCGATATTGTGACGCCTGCCGTTGATGGTGCAGTGCGGGCGATGCGTGGAGCTTTAAAACAAGCCAAAATCAATGCCGATCAAATTGGTTATATCAATGCCCATGGTACAGCGACACAGATGAATGACAAAACGGAAGCCGCAGCCATTCGCGAAGTTTTCGGTAGTAAAACACCTTTGGTGTCATCCACAAAATCCATGCATGGGCATTTGATTGGTGGCACGGGCGGTGTGGAGCTACTTGCAGCGATTATGGCACTGAATGAAGGCGTTGTTGCGCCGACGATCAACCATAATGAAGCCGATCCCGAAATCGCTCTTGATGTGGTGCCAAATGAAGCGCGCGACATTGAAACCGATTATGTGCTTTCAAACGCACTGGCCTTTGGTGGGCTTAATGCAGTCATCGCACTCGGCCGGGTGTAATGAAGACATAAAAAACCCGCCTCCATCTGGGCGGGCTTTTAAAATATAATGAGCTGAATTTTATGATGCAGCCTCAATTTCCATCAATTCTTTGAATGCAGCTGTGAACCCAAGAAGCGAAATATTGATCGCCATGCCTTGATTGGGGTTCTGAATGCCAAAGATAACGGCTGTGAGCTTGTTGGCTTTTGAATATTCGTCCACATCGGATTGTTTAATACCAAAGCGCGCATAACACCCAATTTGCGCACACCAATCAAATTTTTGAAGATTTGGTTCATTTTCATCAGCTTGCAAATAAACGCCGCGCTGAAGAAGAATATTGAGCGGAGCTACGATCGTTGCGCCCAATATGGCATCGGGATCGTTTTCGATATTTGCAGGTATCAATGTAACTTCCATCAATCCTGCGCCATTTGCACCAAGGATAAGTTGGGTCATATAACATTGCTGATTTTCGCCAACTGTACATTTGATCTGCCAATCTTCATGCACATTGCGGGTAATTTCTTGAGGGCGCGCCGCACGCTGCTCTCCAGCAGGGGCAGAAGCGGTTGTTTCTGCTGCGGGGGCAGCTTCTTGTGCGGTAAGGTTTGCAGCAAAAAGTGATGCAAATAATGTTGTTGTCAGAAATTTACGCATTGGGGTCTCCATTTGGTTGATCAACAATTCGCATGAGGGCGTGGCTTGGTCAAGCCAGATCGCCAAAATTTCGTACATATGTGAATGATGCTTGGCATTGCGCTGTTTTTTGCCTATGAAATATACAGCTAAGTGAGTGAGGATATGATGACAGATCGAATTTTTGTGGGTGGTGGCGGAAAAGACTATGGGGAGCCACAGGAGCTTTTGCTAAAGCTTGCAAACCGACATGGTTTAATTGCTGGTGCCACTGGTACGGGGAAAACGGTCACCTTGCAAATCCTCGCTGAGAGCTTTTCTGATCAAGGCGTTCCTGTGTTTTTGGCCGATGTCAAAGGCGATCTTTCGGGGCTCATGAAGTCAGGAACACATGAGCATAAGCTTCATGATAAATTCATTGAACGCGCAAATACGATCAAATTTGATGATTATGATTACCGCGCATATCCTACGGTGTTTTGGGATTTGTTTGGCCGTCAAGGTCACCCAGTGCGCACAACGATTTCAGAGATGGGGCCGTTATTATTGTCTCGTCTTCTTGAACTCACGGAAGTGCAAGAGGGCGTATTGAATATCGCATTCCGAATTGCCGACGAGCAGAGCATGCTTTTGCTTGATCTCAAAGATCTCCGTGCGCTTTTGGTGTGGATCGGTGAAAATTCAAAAACGATTGAGCTGCAATATGGGGGCGTCTCATCGTCGTCAATTGGTGCCATTCAGCGCCGCCTGCTTGTTCTTGAGAACCAAGGTGCAACGGAGTTTTTTGGTGAACCAGCGCTTAAGCTTGAAGATTTGATGTTGACCCATGGAGATCGTGGTCAGATCAATATTTTGGCTGCTGATGAACTCATGGAAAGCCCGCGCCTTTACGCAACATTCTTGCTTTGGCTTCTTTCGGAGCTTTTTGAAAATCTGCCCGAAGTCGGAAATCCAGATAAGCCAAAGCTCGTATTCTTCTTTGACGAGGCGCATTTATTGTTTGAAGATGCACCAAAAGTATTGCTTAATAAGGTTGAACAGGTTGCGCGCCTTATCCGCTCTAAAGGTGTGGGTGTGTATTTCATCTCGCAAAACCCTGATGATGTTCCACAAGATATTTTGGGTCAGCTTGGTAACCGTGTGCAGCACGCGCTTCGTGCATTTACGCCGCGCGATCAAAAGGCACTGAAAATGGCATCTGAAACCTTCCGGGCGAACCCCGATTTTGATACAGAAGAAGCGATCAAATCGGTTGGTGTTGGCGAAGCTATTGTGTCGATGCTCGATGCGAAGGGATCTCCCAATATAGTTCAGCGCACTCTTATTCGTCCGCCATCGTCACAGCTTGGGCCGATTACAAAAGAAGAACGCAAAGAGGCGATATTAAAATCACCACTTTATGGTATTTACGATGAAGCGATTGACCGCGAAAGTGCTTTTGAAAAACTAAGTGCGCGTGCAAAAGAAGTCGAGGCTGAGCAAGCCGCTGCACAAAAACACACAGGTGATGTCGATCGCTTGTATAATATGGCACAGAAATTTGATGTTGGCAGCCCTGCGCGCAGTACAAAGACAGCGAAGACAACTTCACGTCGTGGTGATACAGCAACACAGGCGATGATGAAATCGATGATGCGCTCAATTGGCACAAAGGCAGGAACCGCAATTGTGCGCGGCGTTATGGGAAGCCTTTTCAAGGGTCGTTAAACAAAAAAGACCACGCTTTAGCGTGGCCTCCTTTTGAATTGATAAATATGACGATTATAAAAATGTCATTTGGTCAATAATTGATCCATCTGGCAATTTGCAAATAACGCCACCACCACGACGACCAACCAAGAAACCATCTCTTTCAATGCACTCGACATTGGCTTGAGCAATAGGGCCCTCGGAAGCGACTGGCTTGTCTAAGTTATCTACAGGGTCACCGCATGCCATTATTAAAACTGCTATTGAGCCAAATATAATTTTTTTCATTTTATTATCCCAATATAAATGTTGAATAAAATACCTAAATGCTTAAATGAAATGTCCAATTACTTCTTTGAAATTGGATCTTCTTTGCGATTGACGGAGCCTTCAAAATGCGCACCAGATTCAATCGAAATTGTTTTATGCACGATATCACCATCAACGCGAGCTGATGAGCTTAGGCGCACTTTAAGGCCACGAAGCGTGCCTTTGACTTTGCCATGAACCGTCACATCATCGGCAAAAATTTCACCTTCAATAAGAGCGTTTTCACCAATCGTTAGAAGATGGGCGCGGATATTGCCGATAATATGCCCTTCAACTTGAAGGTCGCCACTTGTATCGATATCGCCTGTAATCTTCAGATCGGTTGAAATGATTGATGGCATAGGTTTCGATTTTGTCGAAACTTCAGGCGCTGGTGCCGTTTTTTTGACTTCGGCTGCTTTCGTTTCGTTTTCAGGAACGGCTGGTGTAGCTGTTGTTGGAGTTGCAGTTATTTTTTTGTTTTTACTGAACATAGTTGGAAGCCCTTATAAAATTCATAGGATTAACTTTTGTACCGTTCACCTTTATTTCGTAGTGTAAATGTGAACCCGTGGATTGCCCTGTGCTGCCCATCTTTCCGATTTGCTGCCCCAAGGAAACGTGATCTCCGACATTTACTTGAATGCGACTTAGATGTCCATAAAGAGTTTCAATGCCGTTTGCGTGTTGAATTTTTATCATATTCCCATAGCCTGATACGCGTGATGCGTGGATGACTTTACCATCACCAGGGGCGTAAATTGGCGTTCCCACTGGTCCTGCCATATCTTGGCCACTATGCAATTTACGACGACCCGTAATTGGATGAATACGATAACCAAATCCTGAGCTTAAACGATAATTTGATTTCACAGGATTTGCGAGTGGGAGCGTGCGTATTGCATAGCTAAGATTTGAAAGCTCATCAAGATTGCCAATAAGATTATCAACTCTTTTGGCGTCCTGGCTTGAATTGCCAAACAAGTTAAAACTTGCGCTGGCGTCTATGCCACCAATACCCGAATAGTTTTTACGCACATTTTGAAGGAGAGTATCTACATTCAATCCCGTCTTGGATAATGTCGATTTAAGTGGAACGAGCGATGTCTCAACAGCATCTTCAATTTGTTCAAATAAGACATCTCGACGTTTTGCATCTGTCGCTTGTTTTTGCTCGTTGAGTGCAATTCGTTCTTTTAATGAATCAATCTCGCTGCGGGCTTCGTCGCGTGCAATCGCTGTTTCCGATAATGTGGCGGTCATTGTCGCTAATGTTGTACTGTCATTGATGTTTTCGCCATTTGCGAGAGCGGTGATTTGTTCCTTTTGAGCGTCAACTTGAAGATTGAGCGCATCAAGACGGTTTTGAGAATTGACGAGACCTTTGCGTAAATTCGTTAAGTTGAGGTCATATTCGTAGTTTTCGCGTTCAAGCTCAAACAGCAAGTCTTGCTGCCCACTCAAATTGTCGATGAGGCGCTCGGTGTTTTGTTTATTTGAAGCCAGTTCGCTAACTAAGTTATCACGTTCTGACACAAGAGCCTCAATACGCGCCTCGTATTCAGATTTCACATTTTGAGTAACGACAGATGTTTCAGAGGGTTGAAGCAATCCAAAAACAAAAAAGGCAGACAGCAATAACATGTAAACAATAAGCGCAATGAGTGCAAAAAGAGCAAAATATTGGTGGAAAGGCGAAAAATGCAAACGCTTTTCCCCGCGAGCGGTGCGAATAGCGATTATCCGATCATTTTTAAAGAAGCGAGACACCATCTTAAACAAAGACACCTTTTCGTTAATTTTTAATTTACTTATGGCTTACAACATGGACGCTTATCAATATCTAGAAGCATATTTTATGACTTCCTAGCCAATTTTTGTACCGAATTGAATAAAAAAGAACGAATATATAGATATAGGCGCGTTTTTGCCGAGCATTATGACATAACTTGTTGAATTGGTATGAAAATGTGATTTACTAATGACGCGTTATATGAAAATCGCGTTATTGGTAATGCGTGGAATAATCTTGGAACGACAATTTTATGAATGAACATTCAGCTTCAGATGAAACTGTAGATAAGTCGGAACCTGAAAAGAATTCCAATCGGCGCAGTTTGCCTATGCACATCCGCATTTTGGGTTTGCGTCAAGCGCGCTATGTCTCTGGCGTCATCGGCCATATTTTGTCGATGATTATTTTTACTTTTATTGTCGGATTGTTTCTACTAAGGTCCGTCGATATCCCCATTGAAAGAATTGAACAACGCGTTCGTGAGGCCAGTATTTCGGCGCTAGGTTTCGTGTTCCCAGATTATATTACTGAGGTGTCTTCAGTCGGTGTTGATCTTGATTCCGCTAAAAAAGGTTGGGTTAAGGTTAACAATATTACCTTGCTTGATGTCGTTCAAAATCGATCGATATTTATTGATGAGTTTAGATTATCACCATCAATCCGAGGTTTGTTTACAGGGGAATTTAAATTTAATTTCATCGGGGCAAGGCGCGCAGACATACAATTTCAAATAACAGAATCTGAAAATCGTACGCGGTTTGGATATCCAATCAATTTGCTAGATATCCCAGCAAATGTGTTGCGAGATGGTGGTGAAGTTAACATTGAAGATATGACAATGATTGTAACGAATGCTACGGAGGAAGAGCTCGTTGCGATTAAAAATTTCGAGGCGTCTTTAGTTAAGGTCAATAATGGATATGATGGGCGAATTACGGCACGCCATGCGGATAAAGAAGCGGGCGCATTTTCCTTTAGAGTTCAAAGAGAAGGCGCAAAAGTTAGCTGGCAAGGCAATGCGCGTGAATATAAAATAACACCAGACAAGAAGTTGGGCGTAGATTTTGATCTTGATCTCGTATTTGAAGATGTTCCTGATTATGACCTTACAGAACAAAGCGACAATGTGAGATATCCTTACCGTTTCCTTACAAAAGCCGATGGTTTGGCGCGTGTAAAATTTGCTGATTGGATTGGTGGAGGACGCTTTGAATATAATCCAAAGACAAAAAACTTATCACTCGCTGAAATGTCTTTATCGAATACTGAGTATAATTTTGATGGTGAGGTGGATATAACGGTGGGTGATGAAATGCTTATCACTGGCAAAGATATTGCGTTATCTTACCCAACAAATCTTGATATTGCATTGGTAGACGAACTGAGCTTTGTTGGAAAACTTGATCTTTTAAAACGCCAATTTGAGCTTGGTGAAATTGTTGTTGCGAATGGTCCGTTTGAAATGAGCGGAAAAGGTGCTGTTGTGTTTGAAGATCAACTGCGTGCAAATTTCACCTTGGAAAGTCCACTAATGTCTCGTGATGCGCTGATTGAATATTGGCCCAAAGGCATAGCTCAAAAAACATTTGATTGGGCTACGGCAAATATCGATCAAGCTGATTTAGAGAATTTTCGGTTGGATACTCTGTATGATGATAAATTTGCGTTTGATCTTTCTATGGTTGGGCGTGATGTTGTTTTAAAACCAACAAAATGGTTGCCACGGTTTCAATCAGATTTCGTTCGGCTACATATGACAAATGAGCATTTGCTCATTGCGACCCCGATTGCACAAACGGCTCATCAGGAAAATGCTGATGTCCAGTTGAAAGATATTCAGCTTTGGGTTCCTGAAGTGGCTGTTAAGCCTCTAAATGCAGAACTGACGGGCAATTTTTCAGGAAAAATTGAGGATGTTTTAACGGTGCTGTCATCTGATCCAGTTGCGCTGCCGAAGCGTATGAATATGGATGCAAATAGATTTGTAGGAAATACGACGGGGCAAATTAACGTTCATTTCCCAATGCAAGCTGGCACAAAGATTGCTGATGTTGACATGGATGTGAAAGCCAATATATCTGATTTTCGCCTGTCAAAACTTATAAATGGTAAAACCTTATCAGCCCATGCCATTGATATTGCTGTTGATGAAGAGGGTCTCAATGTTTCGGGTTATGCGAGCTTAGATGATTTGGTTGGCTTGGCAAGTTTAAAGCAAAGTTTTTCAAAAGGTTCGAAGCCCGATATTGAAATCAAAGGCCACGCAACACGAAAACAGTTGAAAGTTATCGGCCTTAATCTTCCGAGCATCATTTTAGGTGATGGCATATCATATAATGCCAACATTAACCCAAGTTCAGAAGCTGTTGAAGTCGTAGGTCGGGCTGATATAAAAAACTTAGGCTTGAGTATAGGCTCGCTTGGTCAAGCTAAGCCCATCGGCCGTGCGGGATATGCCGACTTTGTTGTGAAAGCATCTGGCAATAATGTTGATGTATCGAAGCTGAATATTAGTTCTGGTGGTCTGTCTGCGAATGGTTCTTTAAGCGTAAGAAGCGGGAAGCTCACGGAGTTGAATTTTCCAAATGTCAATTGGCCTGGGCGCTACACGGGCTCACTCAATCTTGATGCTTCGTCACGGATTAAACTGCGAAATGGTGCTATTAATATTGAAAGTTTAAACTCTGCCAGAGCAGGTGCAAGCGGTGCTCAAATTGTTGATCTTGAGAATGTCAGCATTCGTTTGAGTGATCCCATCCAATTTTCAAATGTTTTTGGGCAAATCAAACTTGGGTCAACGGTTTCAGGAGAGCTTAATGGACGCTTTGGTGGCAAGTCCCCTGTCAATGTGAAGCTCAGCCCAAGCCAAGGTCAAACCCTTGCTGTGCTGCGTGCGCAAGATGCGGGGTCAGTTCTGCGCAATGCGGGGTTATTTGGTGATTTGCGTGGTGGAAATCTGGTTCTTCAAGTCAGAACAACGGATCGAGCGGGGTTGTATGCGGGTAAGTTCCTTGTTCAAAACTCTCAACTTTCGAACTCACGCACCGCCGTTCAATTGTTACAAGCGGCATCCATATTCGGCATATTGAACGCAGAAGGATTACAACTTGATGAAATTGGTGGAGATTTGTTGCTATATCCCGACCATATCGAGCTGTTTTCTGGCCGCGCATTTGGCCCTTCAATAGGACTAACACTTGGTGGTTCTTATCAGACAAACTCTCAAAATGTAAATCTCGTTGGGGTTCTCACACCTGCATATCTTCTCAATGGTGCTTTTCAGCGGATACCTGGGTTTGGTGAGCTTCTGGGTGGAAATGTAGGAGAAGGAGTTTTTGGAGTGACCTATCAAATCCAAGGCCGTTCACCGAATTATCAAATACAAGCCAACCCGCTTTCTTTATTGACCCCTGGCAAATTCCGTGAAATTTGGAGCAATGTGCCACAATCGGGCACGATCCCGTCAAGATATAGAATTGAGTGATTTTCAATGAGCGATAAACTATCTGATTACGATTTCGACTTTGATGAAAGCCGTATTGCGTTGCGTCCAATTTTACCCCGTGGTGACGCCGCTTTGCTTTATTTTGATGGTGAGGTTAAGGATCTAAATGTGCGCGATTATGCGGATATTTTGACAGAAAATGATATGCTCATTTTCAATGACACAAAAGTTCTGCCTGCGCGCCTTGATGGCCAGCGGTTTCGCAATAGCGCCCAAGGTCGCGTTAGCGCACAAATTTCGGTGACATTGCTCGCACCTCTTGGCGAAAACGGCATGTGGCAATGTATGATCAAGCCCATGCGCAAAGTCGAACTTGGTGAGGTTGTTCATTTTGGTGATGGGTTCGAAGCAGTCTTGAAAGATAAGCAAGATGGTATGGTTCATTTGCAATTTGAGGTTGAGGGATTTTCAGAAAAGCTCGCGGAATTTGGCCGTATGCCGCTTCCACCTTATATCGAAGGCAAGCGCAGAGCGGATGCGCAAGATCTTGATGATTATCAGCCATATTTAGCACGGATTGAAGGCGCTGTTGCCGCGCCAACCGCAAGCTTGCATTTTGATGAAGTTTTGATGGGGGTACTTGCAGCAAAGGGCGTGAAACATGAAACGATTACGCTTCATGTAGGGGCAGGAACCTTCTTGCCTGTCAAGGTTGATGATGTGACAGCTCATAAAATGCATTCTGAACGCGGAGAAATTCTTAGCGAAGTGGCTGAGCGCATTAATGCGCATCGTGCCAATGGTGGGCGCGTGATTGCGGTTGGAACAACCTCTGCGCGCTTGCTTGAAAGTGCGGCAAAACATGGCAGTCTTTCTGCTTATAACGGTTCAACAGATATTTTTATTCGACCGGGATACGCGTTTCAAATCGTGGATGGCTTAATTACCAATTTCCATCTTCCCAAATCAACATTGCTCATGTTGGTGGCGGCATTTGTCGGTTTTGATGAAATGCATCAGATTTATCAACACGCGCTTACAAAAAATTATCGGTTCTTTTCTTATGGGGACAGTTCGTTTTTGCGCAGGACTTAAAAAATTGTCAAAATTGGAATGTATTATGTCGTTAAATATCAAACCATTCCAATCCATCTATGCGAGTATATTAAAAACAATGTAGGTCGGTTATGTTTAATGTGATTAAAGGTTCGTGGGCGCTATTTCTTGGCATGTTCATGTTGATGATCGGCAACGGTCTGCAAGCGAATATATTGGCGCTTAGGGGCGCTGAAGAGGGGTTCTCGCAAAGCATTATGGGCTTTGTGATGTCGGCCTATTTTGCGGGTTTTTTTCTGGGTTCACATGTCACAACGAAGCTCATTCGCCATGTGGGCCATGTTCGGGTTTTTGCGGCATTTGCCAGTTTTATTTCCGCAGCCTTTATCATTTTTCCTTTGTTTCCAGATCCTTATGTGTGGATTGCTTGCCGTGTGGTTATTGGTTTGAGTTTCGCAGGCGTGTATATCGTCGCCGAAAGTTGGTTGAATAATTCTTCTGAAAATGATCAACGCGCGCAGGTTTTGTCGATTTACAGCATGGTGCAAATGATCGGATTGATTGTATCGGGTTGGATGATTTTGCTCGCCCCGCCCAGCGGTTTCGAACTTTTCGTGATCATGTCGATTTTGGTTTCCTTTAGTTTTGCTCCCATTCTTCTTTCGGGTGAAAAGGCCCCCGTTTTTGAAAGTACTGGCGCGCTTTCCATGCGCGAATTGGCAAAGGCGTCGCCCCTTGGTGTCTTTGTTGTTTTTGCCGTTGGCGGTTTGTTTTCACTTCAATTCACAATGATTGGACAGTTTACTGTTGCAAAGGGCTTGGGCAGCGGTGAGCTTGCGATGATTTTCACAGCAATTTACGTTGGTGGTATGTGTTTGCAGATGCCACTTGGCCGCTTGGCAGACATTATCGATAGGCGCCTTGTGATCATTGGGATTTGTGTTTTTGGGGCTGCATCACTTGGCATTGGATTGATGTTTTCAAGTAATTTTAATGTCCTCCTTGGCATGAGCTTTATTCTTGGCGGTTTGACGAACCCTCTATATTCCGTTGCGGTTGCTTATGTGAATGATCGTATAGAATGGGATAAAATGGCTGCTGCATCAGCGGGCATTATGTTCATTAATGGGCTTGGCGCCATCGGCATGCCGATCTTTGCTGGTTTCATGATGGCTTCACTTGGCGCAGATGTGTTTTGGCTCATGCTTATCGCGATATTCCTCGTGCTTGCCGCCTTTGGTTTATACCGTATGGTCGTTCGCGAAGCTGTCGCAGAGGACGTATCCGCGATTTACGCAACGATGACACCTGGCTCATCGCCCGTTATGATGGAGGTGACACAAGAGATGGTTTCCGATGAATTGGATGCCCAGCTCGAAGAGCTTGATGAAGATTTCGCACGTTACACACCTGAAGAGGTGATCGAGTTCTGGCGCGATGAGGTTGGCTCGGCCAATTGGTATAAGCAATCTGATGAGACCGATCAATTGATCCGCGATCGCTTTGCGACATTGCATCGCCGTCTCAATGATGGCTTTTATGAAGATTGGATCGAAACGGCTGAAGGTGCACTTGCTTTCGTTATTGTGCTCGATCAATTCTCCCGCAATCTTTATCGTGATGATCCACGCGCATTTGATGCGGATTACCGCGCACGCGAAGTTGCACAATCAGCTATCGAAGCAGGGCTTGATAAGGAATTCGCTGCCGATATGCGCCAATTCTTCTATATGCCATTCTCCCATTCAGAAATTTGGGCGGATCAAGAGTTTGCACTTCATCAAGGTCAGAAGGCAGGGCTTGATGATAATATTCTTGATTTCAAAGTTCATCGTGAAATTATTGCGCGTTTTGGGCGCTTCCCATATCGCAATGAAGTGCTAGGCCGTGAGACAACAGAAGAAGAACAGGCATTCTTAGATGGTGGCGGATATGGCGCGATCCGCAAAGAATTGGGTGTCGTGAAATAACGCAAAGCGATTCTCGTTTTGGTTCATGCTTGACGATTTTGCGTACTCATCTTGCCTGCAAAAATCTGTTTGGTTTCCATGCATGTTTTATTCCACAAAAAATTTATGAAAAAATGCGCTTTTTGATCTCAATGTTTTGTGATAAAACGAAAGTAGTTTAACGTTAAACAATCTTTTATTAAGGAGCAGGTCATGGCGCAGAATTTTGATGTTATTGTAGTGGGGGCAGGGCCAGGGGGCTATGTTGCAGCTATACGCAGCGCACAATTGGGTTTGAAAACCGCGATTGTCGAGCGCGAACATCTTGGCGGCATTTGTCTGAACTGGGGCTGTATTCCTACAAAAGCTCTTCTGCGCTCAGCTGAAATGCTCCACAATATGCACCGTGCCAAAGAATTTGGGCTTTCAGTGGATAATATCAATCATGATCTGGCTGCGATAGTCAAACGTTCACGTGGCGTTGCGGGACAACTCTCATCGGGCATTGGCCATTTGATGAAGAAAAACAAAATCACGGTTGTGATGGGTGAGGCCAAGCTTGCGGGCAAGGGCAAGCTATCTGTGAAAACTGATAAAGGCACAGAAGAACTCACAGCGAAAAATATTGTGATGGCAACAGGCGCACGGGCGCGTGATCTTCCAGGTCTTGAAGCCGATGGCAAGCGCGTTTGGAGCTATAAACACGCATTGAATCCGCCTCATGAGCCAAAGAAATTGCTCGTGATTGGTTCTGGTGCCATTGGTATTGAATTTGCATCCTTTTATAACACAATTGGCGCGAAAACGACGGTTGTGGAAGTGATGGAGCGTGTGCTTCCTGTTGAAGATGCTGAGATTTCTGCATTTGCCAAAAAAGCATTTGTGAAAAACGGCCTCGATATTCGTGAAAAAACAACGGTCACAAAGCTTGATCGCAAGGCGGATAAGGTCATTGCTACGATTGAAGCAGGCGGTAAATCCACAACGGAAGAATTTGATACAGTGATTTCGGCTGTTGGCATTGTTGGAAATGTTGAAAATCTTGGGTTAGAGGCATTGGGTGTGAAAATCGACCGCACTCATGTTGTGACCGATGAATTTTGCCGCACGGGCGTTGATGGCCTATATGCAATTGGAGATATTGCAGGGGCGCCTTGGCTTGCCCATAAAGCCTCACATGAAGGGGTTATGGTTGCTGAATTGATTGCAGGAAAACACCCGCATCCGATCAAGCCAAATTCTATTGCGGGCTGTACATATTGCCACCCACAGGTTGCGAGTGTGGGCTTAACGGAAGCCAAAGCCAAAGATGCGGGTCATGAGATTAAGGTCGGTCGATTCCCGTTTATCGGCAATGGAAAAGCGATTGCGATGGGCGAGGCTGAAGGCTTGGTCAAAACGATTTTTGATGCCAAAACAGGCGAGCTATTGGGCGCGCATATGATCGGCGCGGAAGTGACGGAAATGATCCAAGGCTATGTCATCGCACGTCAACTTGAAACGACCGAAGCAGATCTCATGCACACTGTTTTCCCCCATCCGACCATTTCAGAAAGCATGCATGAAGCTGTTCTTGATGCTTATGGCATTGCGATTCATATATAATGAAGGCGCTCATCATCAATGGTCATGTGCCTTATGAATATGCAAAAGGTGATTTGAACGCTGAGCTTGTTTGTTTGGCTGGGGTGGCTTTGGACAATGCTGGTTTTAGCGTCGAAACAACGATTGCTCATAGTGATTATGATATAGATGCAGAAATTGCGAAAATTATCGCCGCTGATATCGTGATCGTGCAATTTCCGCTCTATAATATGAGCGTGCCATGGGTGCTGAAAAAATACATGGATGATGTATTCTTGGCGGGCGGCGATGGTCGTCTTTATTCAGGTGACGGGCGTTCGCGCAAAGACCCCTCAAAAACATATGGCTCTGGTGGAGTTCTCAATGGAAAGCCCTATATGTTCAGCGTAACGGCGAATGCACCAAGTGAGGCATTTGATGATGAAAGCCAACCATTTTTTGAAGGCTTGTCTGTTTCAGAATTGCTCACGCCCGTTCATCTGGCATTTCAATTTAATGGCATGATGCCCCTTGAAGTCTTTACCGCGCATGATGTCCATAAAAACCCAGATATTGAAACCGATTTTATGAGATTTAATATGCATTTGCTTTCTATTATAAAGAACAGATTCTCTTGACGATCCTGTGGCTTCGGCTAATGTCATTCTGAATATGAACATAGGATGATCAAATGAAACATAAACTTATTATAGCAGCTATTATTTTTTCAGGTTTAGCACTAAGTGCTTGTAGCGGGCTTCTTGGTGTGCCCGTCGTTCCGATCATCTAAATGACACTCGATGATTATAACAATTTTTGCGCCTCGCTCCCTTCCACGACTTGTGTTGTACAATGGGGCGGGGCTTCTGTTTGGAAAATAGGTGGCAAAGTATTTGCAATCTATTGGTCAGAAACAGGCGGCGTGACATTCAAAGCAGGAGATATTGGTTTTGAGGTGCTCAAAGAAGAGGAGGGCTATAAGCCCGCGCCATATTTTGCGAGCCGTGGAATGAAATGGATATTAGCGAGCAGTGATATTGACGAGAGCGATGTCATCGGCCACATTGAAAATTCATATAAAATTGTAAAATCGGGACTGAGTAAAAAACTTAGAATTGAGCTAGGCGGTTAATTGAAGGGTATAATATGCATATTATTGGGATAATTGTGGGTGTGATTGTTTTTATCGTGGTGTGGTGGTCGCGATTAAAAATGTTAAATGAAGTCGCCACAAAAGCAGCAGATGTTGTGGATACTGCCGTAAAGGCACCAAGGCGCTGGCGTTTTCGCCGTCAGATTAGTGAAAATCCCGCAGATACAATGGATGATCCACGAAATGCAGCGGTTACGCTTCTTTATCTGCTCGCTGCAAGTGATGGTATTTTGACCGAAAACGAAGAAAAACTGATCAGACAACAAGCATTTGAGAAAAAGCTTTGCGAAGAGAAAGATTGGGATGATTATTCTGTTTATGGCAGATGGGCTGTTGGCCGGATGTCGGGCGATCAAAAAAACGCCAAAAAACTTATTAAAACTATTGCGCGTCTTGCGCCTGATGCGGGAGACAATTTGCGCGATATGGTTTCGGCTTTGGGGGCAGGCACTTGCGATGAAGATCTTCGAGCGGAGGTTTTGAGCCAGATTGGACGCAGTTTCAAAATCCAGAGTTAGAAATTTATCCCGTCCTTTACCAAATAGATTCCGACAATCAATAAAGCTATATTCAAAAGGGGATAAAATATTTCGGCGTCGACCTTTTTGACAATGACTTTTCCAGCCCATGTCGCGAGCATGGCAAGTGGAAATGCAGAAAAGCTGATGACCAAATTGGTGTGATCAAACTGGCCAAGAGCAAAATAGGGGATAAGTTTCACAAAATTCATGGCAGCAAAGAAAAATACAGCTGTTGCCGCATAAGTCGAAGGCGCTAATTTCATTGGCTGCACATGAATTTGAAAGGCGGGGCCTCCTGCATGAGCGATAAAACTGGTGAAGCCAGATAGCATACCCCAAAAGGATGCCGCGCCATGGCTGGGTTTCATTGGCATAGACTTATTCCAAAACGACTCCTTCATCACGAAAATGATAGCGAGAAATCCAAGCAATAACCGAAGAGTGTCTTCGTTTAAGCGATCAGCAAGCAGCCATCCGAAGCCAATACCCAAAACTGCGGGTGGGATCATTAGCCTTAAAATTTTTGTGTCCCATTGTTTCCACCAGAGGCGCAGGCTGATGATGTCCATGATGATCAAAATGGGGAGCAATATCGCTGCGGCTTGAAGACTTGGCATAACAAGCGATATGATCGGTACGCCGAGCATGGCGAATGTTCCACCAAATCCACCTTTTGCAATACCAACGATAGTAATGGCGATGGCAATGACAAGAAGTTGAGTCGCAGAGAGATTAAATAAGGGGTTGATAAAGCTGGTCATCGAATCGTGTTATGCCGTTTTGATATTATTGACAATCTGTGGCGCATAAAAAAACCCCACATAAATGCGGGGTTCTGTCGTTGCTATTTAAACGATCTTATGCGCGCGTAAGGCCTATTTTGTGAACGATGCCCGCAAGAGCACCACCAGCAAGTGGACCCACAATAAACACCCAAAGTTCAGCAATGTGACCAGTGAAGATGTTTGTTGCGATTGAACGAGCAGGGTTAACAGATGTTCCAGTGATCGGGATGCCAACCAAGTGAACCATTGTTAATGTCAAACCAATAACAAGGCCTGCAAATGCAGTGTTTGCATTGTCTTGTGTAACGCCAAGGATCACAGTTACAAAGATGAATGTTGCGATAATTTCGAACATCAAGCCATTGAACAATGAATAGTTCTCATTGATTGCGTTGTTACCTGCTGCGCCTGTGCCAATGATGTAGAACAGAACGAAAGCACCAATGATGCCGCCAATTGTTTGAGCAATCCAGTATTCGATCATTGTTTTTGATGAAATACGGCCCGCAAGCATAGCGCCAAGGCTAACAGCAGGGTTCAAATGTGCGCCAGAAATATTGCCAAGGCTGTAAGCCATTGCCACAATTGTTAAACCAAATGCCAGTGAAATTCCAACAAGGCCCGCAGCCGTGTCACCACCTAGTGCAACAGCTGTACCAATGCTGAAAAATACGAGTGTGAAAGTACCGATCGCTTCTGCGATCATTTTTTTAATATCCATAATTATGACCTCAATAGATTAATTGATAATTTTTGTAACGATTCCCTCTGTTAACCGAGATCTCGTTTTTTTCAAGACCTATTTTTGATATAGATTTAAAGATAAGTTTTGTTGGCTTTCAATTTATATGATGATATGATCAAAAAAAAATATAAGGAAGCCCAAATTGCGCGACTTACATATTCCCACCGAACGCCATCCAGAAAAGGCTCATAAGCCCGATAATGCCCAACCTAAAAAGCCAAATTGGATCAAGGTAAAGGCACCTACAGACCCACGGTATTTTGAGACACGCAATATCATGCGTGATCAAAAACTTGTGACCGTATGTGAGGAAGCGGGTTGCCCAAATGTGGGTGAATGTTGGGCGCAAGGTCATGCCACGATGATGATTATGGGCAGCATTTGTACGCGTGGTTGCTCTTTTTGTAATATTGCGACGGGCAAACCCGATATGCTTGATCAATTTGAGCCAGGTCGCGTTGCGCATGCTGTGAAACAGCTTGATCTGGCTCATGTTGTCATTACATCTGTTGACCGTGATGATTTGGAGGATGGTGGTGCAGAACATTTTGCACAAACAATTCGTGCGGTTCGTCATCGATGTCCTGATACAACAATAGAAATATTAACGCCTGATTTTTTGAAATGTGATGATGCCGCTCTTGAGACAGTTGTTCAAGCTCGCCCTGATGTTTTTAATCATAATCTGGAAACGGTCCCAGGGCTTTATGCTTCTGTTCGACCGGGCGCACGCTATTTCCACTCATTGCGCCTTCTGCAGCGCGTTAAAGAACTCGATAGCAATATGTTTACCAAATCTGGCGTTATGGTCGGATTGGGTGAAAAACGTGAGGAAGTATTGCAAGTCATGGATGATATGCGCTCTGCAAATATAGATTTTTTAACGATTGGCCAATATTTGCAGCCTACACCTAAACATCATAAGGTCGATCGATTTGTGACTCCTGAAGAGTTCGAGAGTTATGAAAAAGCAGCATGGGGAAAGGGATTTCTAATGGTATCAGCCACACCGTTAACACGCTCAAGCTATCATGCTGGAGATGATTTTTCACGTCTGCGCGAAATGCGCTTAAAACAAAATTTGAGATAATTTTGTGAGAGATCAATTTCCAAATAATTTGTTAATTCGAATTTTAAGCGTTCAGCCTAATAGAAGCATATTTTTGAATGTTATGAAGGTATCATTCCCAGTCATTGCGCTTTCTGTTCTATTTGTAATGGTACAGATCTATTTTGTGATTACATTTTTCCCTTGGACATATCCAGATAGATTTTATTATCTTTTTATAACATCTCCAATTATTGCAGCTATAACTGCTGCTATGCTAGCGATACCACTTGTTTGGTTAAATATGGAAGTAGTTCACCAAGTTCAACGCCAACAAAAACTAGTTGAACAAGCCAGTGATCAATTGGAAAAAAATATTGAGCAGCGCACGCGATTCATAGGATATGTAAGTCATGAAATTAGAAATCCACTCAATGGAATCATTGGCATTACAGATTCACTTGACGCCAGTGACTTGGACGAAGAATATAAAAGTAAATTCAAATTACTAAAGGATGCATCATTGGATCTTGGCGCAATTTTAAATGATATTCTGGATCTATCAAAAATTGATTCTGGCGCTTTGAATATGAACCCAATGCCTACAAATTTAATACATGTTATCAGTGACCTGCAGGATTTTTGGATGCCTCGCGCTGAGTCGAAAGGTTTAACTATGCGGCTCAAGGTTTCTGAAAAATTTCCTCCTTGGATTTATATTGATCCATCACGCTTTAGGCAGGTCGCTAATAATCTCCTCTCAAATGCTCTTAAATACACAGATAAAGGGTATGTCGAAGTTACGCTAGATTGTGATAAAGATTTGAAAACAGCGGTTTATAGTGTATTGGATTCAGGGCCAGGAATTCCTAATAATTTGCGTGAGGCTATTTTTGATCCTTATTACCAAGTTCCAAATGTATTAGATGTTCCTCAAAAGATTGGTACGGGATTAGGCCTTCCGATTGCCCGACAGCTTGCAGAGCAAATGGGAGGGGATGTGTGGATTAGAAGTACGGTAATGAAAGGTAGTCATTTTAGCTTTTCGTTTGATATTAATGAGGTTGCACCATCAGATATCCCTGAAGAAGTTATTCCAAGTCTAAACATGGATTTCACTGGTAAAACAGTATTGGTTGTCGATGATGTTCAGACTAATCTATTGGTTGCAAGTGAAATGTTGAAGAAATTAGGATTTGAAGTCGAAACAGCAATAAACGGTGCACAGGCCATTACAATACTAGATAAAAGACAATTTGACTGTGTGCTGTTAGATGATGATCTAGGGGACATGCGTGGGCATCAGGTGCTAGAACAAGTCAAACAGATTCAAGAAAAGACAAGGTTTATTTCATATACAGGTAATATTTTAGATAGTCATAAGCAACGTTCTTATAAACTTGGTATGCATGGTTTTATCGCAAAACCTGTCAGAATGTCGACCTTGAAAAACGAGTTAGACCGTGTATTTGGGTAATAAGTTAATTGAGCCTTCTTCGGCCTATTTTGCTATCAATCGACATCCAGTCGGGTAAACCAATATAGCGTTCAATTACATAAATCAGTATACATATTGCAATGATCCCAAATACAAATTTGACCTTTTTGGGGGAGGGTGGGTTGCGCGCCCATTGGACAGCGCGAAGCATCCATCTATCAACCATTTGCAACTCAACTTTCCTAATAAATGGCAGATTGCGATTGCGCTCTGCATACTCAATTCCATAGCCTAACACAAAATCATTCGGAACTTCAAATCCATCACAGTTAACACATATATCTATTTTTCTGCAGATGGGCTTGGCAAGCTGTGATTAATAGGTCAAAACGGCCACAAATGACACGACATGAAGAATCTCGCACCCTACCATATACACCGCAACAAATGTTTGATTTGGTTGCGGATATTGAGAAATATCCAGAATTTTTACCATGGTGCCAAGCCGCCAGATTTAGAAGTCGTATAACAGAAGGTGAGTATGAAATTGTTGAAGCTGATTTGGTGATCTCATTTTTAGCTTTTCGTGAAAAATTCGGTTCAAGAGTGAAGATTGATTCTATTTCACAATCGATTGATGTGGATTATCTTGACGGACCATTTAAAACTCTTAAAAATAGTTGGAAATTTTTACCACTAGCAGAGGGCGTTCAGGTTGATTTTTTTGTTGAATTTGAATTTCGTTCGCGCATATTAGAGGGGGTCATTGGCAAGGTATTTGATCAGGCTATGCGACGGATTATTGCGGCATTTGAAGATCGTGCCGCAAAATTATATGGCTAAGCGGTTTCGGCTTTCGTTGGGATGCTGATCTCAACACGTAAGCCGCCCATCGGACTTTCTTCTAGCGTTAGATTGCCCCCGTGTTGTCGAACCGCATCAACAGAAATGGCCATGCCTAGCCCTATATGACTATTTTTATCGAGATTTCGAGCAGGATCAAGGCGTGTAAAGGGTTTCACAGCGGATTCACGTTGCTCTATCGGTATTCCGGGGCCATTATCATCAATGATAATCACGACATGGCGTTCTTTGAGTGAACTACTGATTTTGACCTTATCAGCGTATCTTTCAGCATTGCTAAGAATATTCTCAATGGCGCGACGAAATAATACTGGTTTTATGCGCATGTTGATATTCTCGATCTTACCCATAGTGAGTTTTTCATAGCCGTTTGAGATCATCTGAATAAAGGGTTTTATCTCAATGTTTTTATAGTCTTCGGGGGCATCGTTTGACGCATAGCTCAGAAAGCTATCAGCCAGCTCCTCAATGGCATTAATGTCTTCACTAAGCGTGGTGCGATCCTCATCACTGTCGAGCATCTCAACGCTTAATCTCATACGTGTCAAAGGTGTTCTTAAATCATGTGATACACCCGCCAACATAAGATTGCGATGCTCACGCTGGCGTGAAATGCGATTCCGCATTGCTAAAAATGAACGGCCAGCAGATCTAATTTCGTCACCGCCAGAAGGCGTGTAGTTAACCGCTTCCCCTCGACCAAATGCTTTCGCAGCCTGTGAGAGTTTGCGCAGTGATCGAATTTGGTTTCTTAAGAACACTATCGACAAAACCACCAGAATTATTGAGAATAACATCACGTTCAGCATAATCTGATGGGGATTGATTGGCGCGAGTTTAGATCTATCAATCATAAGATTGAGTGATGATTGCTCAAATGGCACTGTGATTTGGATGCCATCCCATGCGCGACTATCGACAAATACACCTTCGCCATATGCGGCTCTAAAATTCTGTGCAATGAGCCTCCCCGAAATATCAAGCCAACCAAAATTATTTGCCATGAGATCGGGCATATCGAGCACTTTGAGATTCAGTTCCTCCAAAATATCAATAAATTGATCAGGATCTGTTGATCGTGCGGTCGCAAAATTGATTTCAGAAATAACCTGTGCATTGAGTTGCCGCGTTACATCTTGAAAATATCGCTGATAAATTAATGTGCCCACAATAATCTGCAAAACCAGTACGGGAATGAGAATCATGAGAAGACCACGCACAAAAAGGCTTGTCGGTCTTAAAAAACGTGGCCATTTTATATTCATAATCTGACTATAAAGAAGATCTACAGGGTCACAAGTGAGCATAATGGCATTTAATTTGAAAAAACACGCAAAAACATGTATTTTTCGCTTGAGGGTGGAAAGTCGCTTTGCTATAGCCCCCATCAGGCGCTATTCCGACGTAGCTCAGCGGTAGAGCAGTTGACTGTTAATCAATTGGTCGTAGGTTCGATCCCTACCGTCGGAGCCAGCGCCTAAACTTCCCTTATAGATAGTTATATAAGCTGGCTGTTAGTTGATGGTGCATTTTTAGACCAATGTTAGTTGACACGCATATCTTCAGTAAAGCAGAAGATCTCGGAAGGCTCACAAAAGAAAGGCTTGTATGCGACTGCCGAAGCTTTTTGACACTGCAAACTCTTGTCACGTAAAATAGCCGGGTTATTTTATTGCTGCTCATGATTGTATTGTGCTGTTGCTTGAATTGTGGCTTGTGCCAAATACAGTTGTGAATGCGCATCACGAATTCCATCGATTGATGATATAGCGATCGCATAAATTCCAAAGTCATTTGCAGAGAACTGACTTGCTCGTAAGTCACTAGGTTCTTTTGTAGAAATGTCTTCTTTAAGAGAAGTAATAATATCGTTGAGAATTTCAAAAAAGTGCCAGCACTATTTCTGTATTATATGTGTTTGCAAGAGCAATCGCTGTTAAAAGTTCAAAAACTTTTGCAAATAAATTGCCTAAAATCCTGTTTGTCGGCATCATCTATTTGGATGTAGTTATGATCAGATAACATTAAAATGAAAGCCCTTAACTAAATATAACAATGCGAAGGCCCTCCAAATTCTCCTTGATTGAAATAACATGATTATAAGAAGTTGACAGATTGAGTGGATAGGAATCGCCAAGTTTACCTTCGAAGTCTTTCAAAACTGCAATTGCTTTATTTATGACAAAGTTTTTTGCATCTGTATGACAAGGATCTGGCTCATTTATATAGCCTTGGTTCGATTTCATCAAGAATTTTATCAATTTCGTATGTTTTAGCACCGAAGACTAGTCAATTAAGGGAAACATCAAATTTCTCGTAAAATAACACTATAACAGAGAGTGGAATATCGCGCTTATTGAGTTCGTAAACTTTGTAAGACTGATCTGCAATATCGAGTTTTGCGGCCATTTTTGCCTGTGAGTAATTGTGTGAATTGCGAACCTTGAGTAAGGGATCACCGATATTGGTATCCTTTATAGTATTGACGTTCGTACAATCGTATCCTGTTGTAGGCTATGTTTGCTTGAAACCGTATTGGCACAACAGAACAACAGGTCTTTAACGGCAAGTGGGAAGTTCGAGAATTTGAGACTGACGACTTAGGTGCTCCGTTGCATGGGCTTGATTTTGGATTTTCACAAGATCCGATGGCAGCAGTTCGTTGCTATCTCAAAGATGAGGTTCTGTATATTTCGCATGAGGCATACAAAAAAGGCGTGGAGCAGGATCATACGGTTGATTTTGTTTCAAAGCATATTCCGATGATAGAGCAGTTTGTTATCAGAGCTGATAGTGCTGAGCCAAAATCAATTAGCTATTTGCAGCGTCACGGTTTTCCACGGATTGAGGGCGTAAAAAAATGGCAAAACTCTATAACTGAGGGCGTTCGTTGGATGCGAGGTCTAAAGCGTATAGTGATCCACCCTAGATGTGAGAACGCAGCCAAAGAGTTTAGGCTTTACAGTCATAAGGTTGACAAAAGAACAGGCGATATTCTTCCAAATATTGTTGACGCAAACAACCATATTATTGATGCAATTAGATACGCGTTGCAGCAGCTGATTAAGCAAATTGGTACTACTACCACAGGACAAGTTACAGGCTTATACTAATGGAAGTTAAAACAAAGCACCCTGAGCTGACCCCTCTTATAGAGGGGCAGTGGGCGCAAATGCGCGACACGGTGGCGGGTAACGCAAAGGTGAAGGGCGCAGGCAAGACGTATTTGCCAATGCCAAGTGGCTTTGCTGGAAGCGTAGA
Source organism: uncultured Paracoccaceae bacterium (assembly GCA_947501025.1). Classification (GTDB taxonomy): domain Bacteria; phylum Pseudomonadota; class Alphaproteobacteria; order Rhodobacterales; family Rhodobacteraceae; genus CANMUM01. The sequence continues at coordinate 34,123 of CANMUM010000020.1, forward strand.
CGGCGGAACCGCAGCTTATGATGCATACAAGCACCGTGCGCTTTTTCCTGATATTCTGGATGTTACGGTTGCTACAATTATCGGCGCAATCCATGCAAAAGAGTTCAAAATCGAAATGCCTGTTAAACTTTCAGGTGTTATTTTAGAAAATGCCGACGGCAAAAACACACCTCTTGAGGTGTTTCACAAGCGCATTACGCGTCAACTATGTGAGGTTGGCAGGGTTGGGGTCATAACTGACGTTAATGCCGATGGAGATGCATATTTAGCAGTTTATAGCGCCGAAAGCATCATAAATTGGGATAATGGCTTCTATGTCCTTGATGAAACCCGCCAAGAGCGCAATGGATTCGAGTGGAAAAAAATTGAGCGTTACCGAGTATTAGAGATTGTGAATGGGGTTTATAATGTTGCGATTTATGACGGCGAAGGTAGCAAGATCGCAGACGAGGGTGTTGAGAACGTAAACGCGCGCGGCGGTGCGCCCATA
>CANMUM010000021.1 GCA_947501025.1 uncultured Paracoccaceae bacterium
GACGGATATACGAAAAGATCACGATGCGGCCGAGAAGCTTTACAATCGCGCCATAGAAGCGGATCCAAAACACGCAAACCACCTTGGTTATTTTGCCTTCTTCATGACGGATATACGAAAAGATCACGATGCGGCCGAGAAGCTTTACAATCGCGCCATAGAAGCGGATCCAAAACACGCAATTATCCTTGGTAATTTTGCCAATTTCATGACGAATATACGAAAAGATCACGATGCGGCCGAGAAGCTTTACAATCGCGCCATAGAAGCGGATCCAAAATACGCAAACGCCCTTGGTAATTATTCTAAGCACCTTTTTGCGCGTGGGCGATTAATTGAAGGTCTCAAATATCTTACAAAGGCAGAAGCTTGCGATGTAGAATTGAACGAATTAAAGTGTGAACTTGCGTTTTATCGATACGCCCATGTGGCGGGTTCACCGATTAACCCACTTAAGCAGCTGATCGAAGAAGGTACTCGAACACTGGATTGGCCGCTTGCAGAAAATGTTTATCAAGCAATTTCGGATGGTCACCCTGAACCTGAGCTTTTACGTGCTTTAGCTGCAGTGTTGAGTGATGGGGCAGCTGTAACTGAGCTGGAGCAGTTTCAGGCTTGGAAAGTTTGACAATTTCTTAAACGGCCTTAGGAAAGGTATCTGGAGTGGTGCAGGTTACGTTGATCATGTTTGATGATGAAGCTACAAGTCTATGATGTTTATCGAGAGTGTCAGCACTTGATATTTAAGTTATTAGGCAACGACGTGAAAACACAAACCGTTACCCTTGAGCAATGTGAAATAATGCAAGTATTCTTTAGAGACTCTGATAGCACGAAAGTCGTATACATTGAACCTGACGGTTATAGCCTCTAAATCATCTTAATGTTAGGTGCCTGCTCATATCCTTGTGTCTTCTCATATGCCTTTACATCTGAAGCGTTCATACCGTCACGCACCCATAACGTAGGTCGCCCGTTTTCTTTAAGCACATGCGATGATGCAAGAACACCTTTTGTAAATCCAAGACGCTTCAGTATTGTTGATAGTCCTCGGCCGTAAGGCGGTTTCTCGCCATGCAATATGAATAGTTTCTTGACCGCTAGCGTCGAGACCCAACCACCCCTGAAACCTTGTTCATTTTGTTCAATAGCTTGTAAGATCATTTGTTCAGCGTTAGTTCGTGATTCCCAAAGAGCCTCATTTTTTGAACTCGTGATTGGCGCGCGTTGTGCTCCTTTTGTTGGATCAAGCTCATAGGATATCTGCATGGTTTTAAGAAAATGATTGCAAATAGCGAAACCATCTGCGCGTAACCATTTCCAAAGAGCTTCAAAAAACTGGGGTGTCATGCCATGTGCTTCAAGATCAGACGCTTCCTTTTGCGCGGTATAGAATACCGCGAAACGGCGTTCATTTTGTTCCAACACCACTGCATCGCGGTGGTTTGAACAAAAGAAGAAATTGGCCACGTTGCGCGCAGTGAATTTATCACGTCCTTTCGCTTCGATTTTAATCGATGCTTCAGTAATCAACTGTTTCAATTGATCTTGACGTGATCGTTGGTCTTTTTGGTTCTCACTGTGCATTTCATGAACCACACAGATGATTTTATGAAGCATGTCGGAATTGAATTTATCGTCGATATGCTTCGCGGTCATGACGTTTGAATATTGCGTTTCATCATCATTCACACCCTGAACAATACCATCAACAACGTATTGTAGTATGTTGATGAGAGTGGATTTACCATTGCCTTGCGTACCTATCACCACGGGTGCCCATAGGAATTTACGTCCGGGGTATTGAGCCACCGCCGCCATATAGGAAATCAGAACGTTATAGTCATGCTCGCTCGGTAATAGTTTTTTCACGAAGTTGACAAATGGTGAGGGATCACCGTGGATTGCGCGCGGGTTGCGTGGTTTATATACATTGACGAGTTCGCGCCCCCTCATATCACGCACAATTTCTTGAAACGGTAAATCTGCACGGAATGTTGTATCCGCAACCTTTGGAAATTTATGCATCATGTTTTCGGTGAATGCGTCGAATGCTTTTTTTGTACCAGTCCCACCGCTTGAACGGTAAAGGAATTCATAACCACCATAGACCGCATTGAATTGACCGTAATCAAGATAATCACCTGATGGCACAAGAATTCGTTTGGAGTTCGCCACATAAACACAGTCTTTGAAATACTCGATTTGGTCTTGAACCGGCATTATCTCACCCGAGCTGATGGCGGCTTGTTTTTGCTCTTGTTGGGGTGTTTGGGTTACGGAATAAACATTACGGCACCCTTTGATTGCACCTGATATTGACGTGTAACGATAATCTGATGATGATCCATCAAGGCGGCGATCCCATTTGTCGCGCATTAAACCTGAGCGCCTGAATAAAACATCCATGCGTTTGAAATCCTTACCCGTCCAGAACGCAAGATGTGATAATAACGCTGCATCGGCACTCGAATGATCAAAGTCATCCCCTGACGGGCTAGGGAAATGTTTTGCGAGTGCGGTAACATTACAATCCCATAGATCATCGAATGATGCTTTATCACCGAATTGTGACGCTATAGAGCCACCTGACGCGCGCATTTTCGCAATTAGTTGCTCGTCATCCCCTTTGAACGTATAGGCGGGGTCAACGCCTTGTAAATCCACCACGGTGTTATGATTTTCAGGGCGGTCGGGAACCATACGCGTCAATTGATCAGTCCAATTGATTAAGAAATTAGCACCATCCTCGAAACCGTGACCGAGTGCCACGAAACGTCCCCCGATGTAAAATTCCGCTTTGTTATCTGCAAATTTGTTACGTTTGTTTCGTAACTTAGATTTATCACACCGACCCATGATATGAACGCCGTTTCCGTTGATGGATACTTCCATAGCAGCGCCGGGGAAATTCGAACAAAAATCATTTGAAAAATCGTCCCATGTTCCGTCGGGTTTCCTGATGTCATCGAGATCGAGCAAGAAATATGGATCGTTTTCAGTCAGTACGAATCCGACATTGTACCCCAACCGATCCGCGTGGCTTTTCGCTTCCTGATGCGTCATGTGTTGTGACGGATCATGCGGATCAATGTTCCGACCGTTAATGTCACAGGGGACTTTGCTTGGTTTCTTTGGTGGCATATTCGGAACGGATATCCAAAGAATAAATTGTTTTAGGTTAAACATCTGACATCACCTCCATATGGTTGCAATACTCTTGACTTGAGGTAAGCAAATTTTGTATTGTTAAATTGGAAATAATTACATTGCCCTCGCGTTCACAACACGCGGGGGTTTTTCGTTTAATTGACATATCACACCTCCAATAGTTTGTTAGAAATGAAATCGTCTAGGGTTTGCCTATCGAACCGAGTGGCTTTTCCAATCTTGATCGGCGTTATAACGCCGTTTTTTACTAGCTTATAGAGTGTTGTGTGTCCGATAGAGAGATATTCTCTCGTCTCTGGAACTGTGAATAATCGTTTTTCGTTTATCATTGTACGCTCCTTTCTTTGCGTACTCCCTATTATTCATAGACCAATATTTGTTTCAAAAGGACAAATTTTGGTTTGGACTAAATCAAAATTTTTTATTGAATGGTGCGTAGTTAATCAATGCGTTTCTTATTTTATCCTTACTGAAATCAGTTTTTTCGATAATCAAAGAGTACCATCCCTCTCGATTTAGAACATTCTGGTTCTCATTTTTTGATATGTCATCAAATAAGGATCGAATATTGTCACGATCCTCCACACTCTTTTGCTGACGTTTCATCTGAGAGCCTTGCTGGCCGACAACTGTGACCGCACCTTGAGCTTTAAACGCTTCATGCCTGTCACCCTCCATATGCTTCGACAGTAGCTCTTGTTCATCCCTAACAGCCCTGTCCCTCAATCTCAAAAGACCATCAAATTCTTCTCGTGCGCTACGGATTGTTGGTTTGGGAGCGTTAGGATCAGAGCTGGATGGCATCCTAAGTGTCTTATTCAATCGGTTTATCCAAAACTTAAAAAGAAGATCATTCCATTGTTCGATTTTGTCAGCAGCTAAGACTATTTCCTCCCATAACTCTAATTTTCGCCCATCCCAATGGATTTTTTGTAAAGGTTTTTTTCCTTTATAGATTAAAGGGTCACCTGTTTTATCTTCACCAATCTTCAAGCGAATATGCTTTTGAATCGAAACTTTAAATTCTGACAAATAATCATCACTCACTATGCGATGGGGAATGTTCAACCGTATCTTTTTATTGTCCGCCCATTCCAAAACATACAGATCAGAATGCTCCCAAGGTGACACCATCCGAAAATCAATTTGTGGAAAATCATAAAACTCTTTAGCCGTTTTGTGACTGTTCCATGTTTCGACAATTTCATTTGCTAGTTTTTTGAGGTCTTGATCACTCATGCGCTGAAACTTTCCACTTCAATGACTGTAGGTTGCTTTCCAAGGACAAAGTCATTCCAAGCATTCATGAGTAAGTGCCGCTTGTTTAACCATGACGTGCGCCTGTAAGTATTCTCCACCTGTCCCCCGACGGTGTGGGCTAAAGATGCCTCAATAAGCGAGCGGTCATAATTCGTTTGCTCGTTGGCCCATGTACTGAATGATGATCTCATGCCATGCACAGTGGCTTCATAACCTTTCAAACGTTTGTTCAATGACACATCGGTAATGTGCGATTGAGCCCGTGTGGCAAATACCCATGTCTTTGATTGGCTTACTTGTTCAGAAAGTTCGATGATTTTGCGCATTTCATAAGTCAGTGGAATGAGATGATCTTTCTTGGCTTTCATCCGTTCAGAAGGGATAGCGATGTGATTTGTGTTGATTTCATCCCACCGCAATCCACGAATTTCGCCAGATCGACAGGCCGTTAAGATCACAAGACGAAGCGCAAGCTCTGATAAGTTTTCACCAAGCGTTGCATAAAATTGTGGCACTTGATCATAGGGCATCATCGCCAATGATTTTGGTTTATTGGGTTGATGACCTAATAATAGCTTGGCTTTCTTAGCGATATTGTCATCGACATTCAGACCAAGGGCGGTGGCGTGTCTCAGTACGATTCCCAATCTTGTTAAAGCCTTTTGAGCGATCACAGGCTTGTCCATCCATATATCTTCAAGCATTGCCTTCAGGATAAATTGATCCAACGTAACTATAGGTAGACTTCCGATCGTAGGAAAGATGTGTAATTCCAAGCTCGAAAGCCATCTTGCATTACGACCTTCATTTTTCATGGTGTGCTTTATGGATTCAAAGCATGAGCGTGATACAGCTTCAACCGTTTGTACCGCATCTCGCATCTTTGCGGCTTGTTCTCGAGCAATACGAGCTTGCTCTTCAATTTTCAAACGCTCACGCGCATCAATCGGATTTTCACCTGTGATTAATATTTCTTCCCAACGGTCACGTTGGCGTCTTGCATCCGCAAGGGATAGCTCTTGAACGCTTCCCAGCCCCATTTCAACACGCTTTTTATTGAACTGGTAACGATAGACAAAACGCCCCGACGCCTTATTGGTTTTATAAACGTAAAGGCCACCGCCATCGTTTAATTTGCCAGCGCCAGCGTTTTGAATAGCCATGTGTGTAAGTAGGTGCATCCTGTCCCCAAATATCGCGATTATGTCCCCAAAATTTTCCGACTGTAGACAAATCATAGAAAACCAAGGCGAACGGTTATGTATGTTCATTCAGTAACATAGCTATGGGGACAGAACAACGGCGAACCACTAAAAACACGCAAAATCAATAGTTTGTGGCAGGCCGCGGGCACCAATATATTTTAATTTTTTACATATAGCTTGTATGATCAAAACACATTTGGGCCGCTTTATACTTGCCTCGTTGTGTAAGCTTTGAGTATGACTGCCGGTTGCAAAATCGGTTCTTAGCCTAATTACCTATTATATTTATGCTGGATTTATAAAAAATATGCGATTAATTTGGTTTGTCGAATTGGCGTTTGCATTCGGTTGGCCCATATTTTTCTCTGGAATAGGCGACAAACCCGCAGGTTTTGCACTTAAATTCTTGCAAAACTCCTGTTGATTTGTGTGTTGGAATCCAACGGCAGTTTTTTTTGCCACGCAATTTCAAAATAATAAGTACACTAAATATAATTAAAAGTGCAGCAATTATGAGTGGCATTTCATTCCCTCTGGGGCTAGGATAAAAACAATTTTTAATACATATATTTACTTATGTAGGTGAACCAATTGACTACGTATTATTGCCATTACATCGATGCATATACAATAGGAAGGAAGCGAAATTATGAAATTTTGGTTCTTACTTTTGGGCTTTTTGGTTTCGCTTGGGGCAATGATCTGGGTTGTCTTCATGGGAATGGTTGCTGCTGTAATTGATGGTGTTGGAAATGTTTTAACGTTTGGAACCGCAACTGAACTAGCCTCTCAGGATGCCGTAGTAGCTTTCGTTGTTTCAAACATTGATATACTGTTGCTATCGTCTACAATTTCGGCATTGATTTTTCTCATTTTAATGGTGCGAAATACGTTCAGATCCAATAAAAAGAAGAGCAAGAGTGATGGCTAAGACCTTGTTTTTTTGATATATAATGTCGAACCTCTCTTTCATTAAGCGAATGATTTCAGCTTGAATTTGGTTTTAGCTTAAGAGGAAGTTGATTATGATTTTAATTTTTAAATCACATTTGAATTGTCAAGGCGATTCTAGCGGCCCTTTTTGGGCGTAAAAAAGCGCACCATATAGGCGCGCGTTTTTTTGCTTATGAAGTTTGGTACTTATACTTGGAAGTTTTTCGCTAAATCGGTAGCCGCTTCTGCGCGCGCAGCCAAAGGAGCTACAGCTTCTTTTGTGCTTTTTGTCGCGATTTCAGTAATCGCGCGAAATTGCGCTGAATATGTATCAAATGCAGTTTTTGCGAAAGCTGTTTGCTTTTCAAAAAGTTCAGTAACAGTTTTGGCACTTGCGAGATCTTGAGCGACCTTCACTGATTCGTCGAAGTTTTTCTTAGCAACATCTGCCAATTCTTTGCTGATGGTTTCGGCAGCTTTTGATGTAATTTCACCAGACTTTATCACCGCGTCCATATTGGCTTTGCTAAAATCATTTACATCTTCGACAGATTTGCTGGCTTTTTCGAAAGCAGATTTAAATGCGCCTTGTGCGTCTTTCATCATAGTTTCAGCATTTTCCACGGCGTCTTTTGTAGCTTTGTTCATTTTATCGATCCTTTGATTTGATGTCAGAGTTTGGGGAGTGATTATGTTATAGCCAATTTTGTGCGCCGCGTCAATGTATTTTGTGCAGCGCATCATCGCGGGTGGTGGGTACATTGTTAAATCACCATAAGTTGTTGTTTTGGTTTAAATATGATTCTTGCAAAGTGATTCGTTTTGTAGTACCCTTGGCCTAATTAATTAAATCCTCACAAATGAGGAGTATGAGGCAGTTATGATATTGAGTTTTTTTAGGTTAGTGCGTCTAGCCGTCTTATCTATATTTATGTGTGGAATATATTCTATTAGTGTGAATGCTGCGCCCTATGGTGCTGTTGTTATGGATGCCCGTGATGGAAAAGTTTTATATGCACGAAATGGGACTAAGCAGCTTCATCCTGCGTCACTAACGAAGATGATGACTTTGTATATTGCTTTTGCTGAAGTTGAGGCGGGGCGCATAAGTCTTGAAAAGGATATTCTCATTTCAAAAAATGCAGCATCTCAACCACCGTCAAAAATGGGTCTTCGCGCGGGTAGCACAATGAAATTTAAATATTTATTGCGTGCCGCTGCGATTAAATCTGCAAATGATGCGGCCACAGCGATTGCCGAGGCGATTGCCGGTACGGAAACAAATTTTGCAAGATATATGACTCAAACGGCAAAAGCATTGGGTATGAAATCCACACAATTTAAAAACGCACACGGCCTTTCTGCATCTGGTCATTATTCAACACCGATGGATATGGCAGTCCTTGGGCGCCATATCGTTTATGATTACCCACGTTTTTATAACTTATTTTCACGCGACTATGCGGATACACCGCTTGGAAGGTTCAGAAGTTCAAATGTGCGTTTCCTAAGCGATTATCCAGGGGCGGATGGTATCAAAACGGGATATACACGTGCAGCGGGATATAACCTTGTTGGTACGGCAAAGCGTGGAGGTGAACGCGTTATCGTTTCAATGTTTGGTGGTGAATCAAGTTTTCAGCGTAATGAGCAAGTTGGTGCTCTCCTTGATTTTGGTTTTCAAAAAGCAAGCCCAAATGTTAAGGTATCTAATATTTCGCGCCCAAAACTAAAAGGTGCTGGAAATGTACAAGTAGCTGCGGTGGCGCCTGTCCCAAAGGCTGAGCCAGTTGCTGTGAAACCCGTTACCGTTGCAACGCCTGAACCTGTAGCTGCAAAGCCTCAGAATAAACATACATTTGGGACCGCTCAAGCGCCTGAAACCGCAATCACTCCTGCAGCCCGTGTGGCATCCAATCTCATTACCAATGTGCCAACAGTTATTGCATCTGAACAAGTTGCGCATGAAATATTAGAGTCAGTTGTTGCGCAGGGCTCAGATGAAGAGAGAATTCCAGCGCCACCATCACGCCCGGGCACGCAAGTGGCGGTGAACGCATCGGCAGCGTCTTCTACTGGTGATTTTTCTATACAAGCTGGTGCGTTTGACAATAAGGCGGATGCTGAAACTTATTTGATTGATGCTTTGGCAATTGGTTCTTCGAACTTATCAGGGTCTTCCAGCCGTGTAATTTCAAGCGGTAATGTTTATAGGGCGCGTTTTTCTGGGTTATCCAAACAAAATGCCTATAATGCTTGTTCAAAATTATCCAGTGGCAATAACAAATGTTATGTGCTCGCACCAAGCTAGGGCCAAAGTTCAAAATTCTATTTTGAAATTCTTTAGTCGCAGCTCCTTCATGAGTTCCCGCAATTCTTGGCGCGCTGCCACATTGGACATTGTAAGGCTTTTTTTGCCCATTGACGGCAAATCAAGCAATGTAATGCCTTTTGTAAAAAGCTCACGAAATACAACGCGCTCAGAAAACCCTGGGGCTGTACGAAAACCGATCCGCGAGGAAAACTCTTTTAGCTTACTTGAGATACGATGACGGTTCTTGGCTTCATTTGTCGACATTCGGTTGCGGATGACGATCCAATCAAGTGGCTCAAGTCCTGCACGATGGCGCAGATTTCTCGCATCCCAAACAATCTCTGAATATAGCGAAGGCCCAATGATTTTGTCAGAAGCTGGATCAACGCGCGCGAGCATGTCAAAGTCGACAAAGCTTTCATTCATTGGTGTAACGAGCGTATCGGCAACAGAATGCGCCATGCGGGCATAGTTGCTGTTAGAGCCGGGGCAATCAATAAGAATAATGTCGCAGTCTTTTTCAAGCTCATCGAGGGCTTCGGTAAAATAGCCTTCTTCAACTTTATGCGTTTCATCCTTGCTATCAAAATGGGCTTCGTTCAACACATATTGCTTAGGCATCGGCAGAGCAATACCTGTTGAATCGATCGTTTTTTGACGGTTTTCAAGATAGCGGAAAAAACTCAATTGCCGCAAATCAAGATCAAGAACACCAACACGATAGCCCGAAGCCGCAGCAGCCGCAAAAATATGCATGCCCGTCGTGGACTTGCCAGAGCCACCTTTTTCATTCCCCATTGTGATGATATGCGCCATTTGTACCTGCTCTTAATTATGCGGGGACATTAACGGCTAGATGAACTGCATACAAGGCTTTGCCCTCTGGATCATGATGATAAATTTTGTGGTTAATTGTTCTGTTTGGTAAAGTATTTGAGTGAATCTCAGTTATGAAATGTAATCATTGTCAAGCTGCTGCACAGCATCAATGATTGGGTTCCATAAAAAAGGGCGCCCTTTGAGCGCCCTGATCCGAAATATATATTTGGTGCTTAGAAGCCCAAACCTTCGTATTTCTTTTTAAATTTAGAAACACGACCGCCAGCATCCATCAAGCGTGATGAACCACCAGTCCATGCTGGGTGGCTAGTCGGGTCAATCTCAAGTGACAAAACATCACCTTCTTTGCCGTATGTGGAGCGCGTTTCATAAGTTGAACCATCTGTCATTTTGACAGTGATCATGTGATAATCTGGGTGGATATCGGCTTTCATAATCAGGCCCTTTCTTATTTCGCAGCTTTAGGAGCGCGGTAATTTGTTTTTTCAACGATACGCGCAGATTTACCACGGCGATCACGAAGATAGTAAAGTTTAGAACGACGGACACGGCCGCGGCGCACAACTTCAATGCTATCAATATTTGTTGAGTAAAGTGGGAAAACACGTTCAACGCCTTCGTTGAATGAGATTTTGCGCACTGTAAAGCTTGCGTCCAAAGTGTCTCCACCGCGACGGCCAATGCAAACACCTTCGTAGTTCTGAACACGTGAGCGTGTACCCTCGGTCACTTTGAAACCTACGCGAACTGTGTCGCCAGCTTTAAAATCAGGAATATTTTTGCCAAGTTCGGCAATATGCTCAGCTTCGAGCGTTCTCAATAGATTCATTTTAGTCTCCTTAAGTCCCGTCCTATTTTGGCGGGCTCTTTTGCACATCCGATTGCTCTGCTTCTTCTGATCGGTCCTCATAGGCCGCCCAGAGATCGGGACGTTTTTCTTGTGTAACCTTTATGGATTGAGCCTTTCGCCATTTGGCGATGTCACCGTGATGTCCAGAGAGAAGAACCTCTGGTATCTTATGACCGTCCCATTCCGCGGGTTTGGTAAATTGAGGATGTTCAAGCAAGCCATCTGAAAAACTTTCGTCTTCAAGTGATTCCTTGTTCCCAATCACGCCGTCTATAAGGCGAATTGTCGTATCAATCAAGGCCTGCGCTGCAATTTCACCACCCGTCATCACGAAATCCCCAATAGAAACTTCGATAACACCACGTTCTTCAATAAAACGCTGGTCAAAACCCTCAAAACGCCCACAAATTAATGTTATGCCATCACCTTGGGCCCATTCTTGCGCCATGGCTTGTGAAAAGGGTTTGCCACGTGGTGAAAGAGCAATAATAGGCCCTTTGGCACCACTTTTTTGGGCGGATTCAAGCGCTTCATCAAGGACATCAGGCCGTAAAACAAGCCCAGCACCACCACCAAAAGGTGTCGCGTCAACATTTTTATGAACCCCAAGACCAAAATCACGCAAATGCGTTGTGCCCAATGTCCAGCGACCATCCTTAAGGGCGCGCCCCGTCAGTGATAATCCAAGCACGCCAGGGAAGGCTTCAGGAAATAATGTGATGATATGGGTATGGAATGGATGCATTAACCGCTCGAAAATTTGCTATAATGCTCAATTATAGCAAATTTTTGTTCTTGTCGAACTTTGTTTTTGAGCGTTTCATCTTGGTTCAGTTTAAGCAATTTAAGACTTGCCTCTAAAGGTAAGCGGACACGGCGGCGTGGAATATTTTGTAAGTTTTCTCTGATTTTCATAGGGGGATCGATGAGATCAATGAAGGGTGTAGTCGCACCAAATTCGGCAGTGCTATAATCATCAATATTTGCTGAGATAATTGTGAGTTCAGGCATTATTTTGCGAATATTCGTGACAATATCTTCTAGATCGGGGAATGATCTATGCTGTTTTTTGAATGTTTTAAGTTCAAGTCTAAGATTGGTGGATTGAATAAGATGCCAATATAAGCTCTCGATCCATTTTGTATAATCTCGTGTTGAAAAATAGACAATGATTTCAGTAAATAAACCTGATTTTTTTATGGTTTCACAAAGTGCAGGAAGCGTTTCAAAAATAGCATCATAGTTATTATTGGATTTGCTGCGCCCAGGTAATTGACCAGAGAAATCTTCATGGCTACAGATGACGTCCAGATCGTGTAACTTTGCTTCTTCTTCTAAATAAACACTCAACCGCTCAGTCATTTCCGTCAATATTTCGTAATCGCGTTGCATGGAGAATTTAGATGCTTTGTTTGAAATCGGCTTGATAAATTCCGAGACCCAAAGCGAGTATTGAGCTGATAAAATTTCGCCGTTTTCCTTCAAGAAGTGCTGCAAAGTTGTTGTTGCGGTTTTATGGAAACCCGCATGAAGGATAAAGCGCCGAGCCATTAATCAAGAAGCCCCTCTGGTGGATCAATGATGAGCTTACCCGCAGATATATCCACAGTTGGAACGATTGCACGCGTAAAGGGGATCAGTGCTGTACTGCCTTTGTAAAAAATTTCCAAGATATCGCCTGCACCATAATTTTGTAGGGACTTTACCTTGCCGATGTTTTCGCCATGACCATCGACAACCATTAAGCCAATCAAATCACTTTGGTAATATTCATCATTTTCAAGTTCAGGGAAGTTTTTACGCAAAACAAAAAGCCGGGTTCCTTTAAGGGCATCGGCATCTTCTTTTGTTGGGATTTCGTTGATGCGGGTCGTGAAACCATCTTTCATGGCGCGAAGTTTGCCCAATGTATATGTTTTGCCATTCTCATCAAGGAGCGGCGAATATTTAGCAATATCATGGGGATTTGCACAGAAGCTTCTCAGACGCACATCACCTTGAACACCAAAGCCGCCACCGATTGCGCCAACACAGATCAATTTATCTAACATTTTACCCTCATTTTATTGGCTGCTTTTATCCAATCATCACTGAAATGAAAAGTGAAACTCAAAGAGATCAATTAATATTGAATAATGTTAGCAGCTGGAGGTAAATAAATTGTAATGAAAGCTTGATGGGCTTTTAGGAATAAGAAAATAAAGCGGCCGCAAGCTATGAACTATACGACCGCTTCATCTTTATCAAAGGCCAGTAACAACCAAAGATTTTATCTTATTCTGTTGCCTCTTCTGCAGGCGCCTCAGCAGGTGCTTCTTCAACGGGAGCTGGTGCTTTTTCGGCTTCAAGTGCAGCTTCAACTTTAGCAGCTTTGGCTTCAGCGCGCTCTTTAGCAGCTTTTCCTGGCTCACCTTTATTTGGGTTATTGCGTGTCGTTTTGTCCAAAACGCCAGCGGCTTCCAAGATGCGCGCAATACGGTCAGTTGGTTGTGCGCCAAGTGCGAGGAAATGCTTAACACGCTCCATATCAAGCTTCACACGCTCTTCATTATCTTTTGGCAATAATGGGTTATATGTGCCAAGTTTTTCAAGGTAGCGACCATCACGTGGCATGCGGCTATCTGCAGCAACAACACGGTAAAATGGACGCTTTTTAGAGCCACCACGGGCCAAACGAATTTTCAAAGCCATTTTGTTATTCTCCTATAAGGGCGTTTGAGGGACTATCAGATTGATAGCTTTTATGATTCTTCACCACTTCATCAATAATGAAAGTGAGGAATTTCTCTGCGAATTCAGGGTCGAGATCCGCATCAACCGCAAGCTTACGCAGGCGTTCGATTTGTTGAGCTTCCCGCGCAGGATCGGCGGGGGGCAAATTATGTTCAGCTTTGAGCTGGCCGACATGCTTCGTTGCGGCAAAACGCTCAGCCAAAGTGTAAAGCAATATCGCATCAAGGCGATCGATTGTCGCGCGCAATTCGCGTAAGACTTCAGGTGTTTGTGTCATGATAGTTTCCTTAGATCATAGCGATAGGTGACACATGTATCCGCAGTATCTCCTTTAGGCATTGGCAATTGCGTGTCAATGACACCGCCCAGACGCTCAGCCAATGCGCGTGAACGCTGATTTTCTGGATCAATATAATTGACGAGTGTTTCCCATTTCCAAACATTTTGGGCATGCTCAAGCACAGCTTTAGCCCCTTCATAAGCGTATCCCTTGCCTTCAAATTTTTGGTCAATAATCGACCAGCCAAGTTCGGCTTGTGGATAGGAAATTGGCTGAAAAATACCAACCTCGCCGATATATTCTCCTGTCGCTTGGGTAACCATTGACCAAGGGCCATAGCCTTTAAGTGACCACAATGCGATGTCCTTGCCAAACTGCGCCCAGGCTTCGTCTTGCGAAAGCGGCTTTTCAAATTCATATTGAGCGCGTTCGCTCGCGCAAAATGCACTATAGGATTGAAAATCATCAATGCTTGGCATGCGAAGTGTTAAGCGCTCAGTTTGAAGGTTCGGTGCTAACATTATTTTTTCTTGCCCAATCCAGATAGGCCAGATGGCAAATTCATACCTTTTGGCAATTCGGTTGGCATTTGCCCCATATTTGGCATGCCCATATCACCACCCATGCCCGCAGGCGGTGTCATGCCTTTGCCACCAATGCCAAACAATGATGCAAGCCCTTGGCGCATCATGCCGCCTTTGCCCATTTTGCCCATCTTTTTCATCACATCGCCCATTTGCATATGCATTTTGATAAGCTTGTTGATATCGGAAACCTCAAGACCAGAACCCGCAGCAATACGCTTCTTGCGTGAAGCTTGTAGGAGCTTAGGATTGCGACGTTCTTTTTTGGTCATAGAATTGATGATTGCGATTTGGCGCTCAAGAACCTTGTCCTCAAGCCCGCCTGATTGCGCCATTTGTTTTTGCATTTTGTTCATGCCGGGCATCATTGACATAATTCCGTCCATGCCACCCATTTTTTGCATTTGTACAAGCTGCAATTTCAGGTCGTTCATTGTGAACAGACCTTTTTGGAAGCGCTTGGCCATCCGCTCCGCTTGCTCCGCTTCAAATGTCTCTTGAGCTTTTTCAACGAGCGCAACAATGTCGCCCATGCCCAAAATACGACCTGCGACACGTTCTGGGTCGAATTCTTCGAGAGCGTCCATCTTCTCGCCAAGGCCTACAAATTTAATCGGCTTGCCTGTAATGGCGCGCATGCTTAACGCCGCGCCGCCACGACCATCGCCGTCCATACGTGTCAGAACAACGCCTGAAATATTCACTTGACCATCAAATTGCTCAGCAACATTAACCGCGTCTTGCCCTGTCAAACCATCGACAACCAGAAGCGTTTCATTTGGCTTGGCCTCATCGCGCACGGCAATGGCTTCGGCCATCAAGTCATCATCTATATGAAGACGGCCAGCTGTATCGAGAATATAAACATCATATCCACCCAAAGTGGCCTGTTGCTTCGCACGCTTGGCGATCTCAACAGCGCTTTGCCCCATCACAATCGGAAGGAAGTCAACGCCGACTTGGTTTGCGAGAACTTGAAGTTGTTCCATCGCAGCTGGGCGGCGCGTATCAAGAGAGGCGAGCAAAATGCGCTTGCCTTGCTTTTCTTTAAGGCGCTTGGCGATTTTCGCGGTTGTTGTTGTTTTACCAGAACCTTGCAGCCCGACCATAAGGATAGATGCGGGCGGGCTATCGATGCGCAATGTGGAGCGCTCTTCGCTATCACCGCCAAGGATCGAAACCAATTCGTCATTTACGAATTTCACAACCATTTGCCCTGGTGCGATCGATTTTGTTACCGCTGCGCCCGTCGCTTTTTCCTTGATCTTGGCTGTAAATTCACGAACGACGGGTAAGGCAACATCCGCCTCAATGAGAGCCACGCGAACCTCACGAAGTGCGGCTGTGACATCTTCTTCAGACAAAGCACCTGCGCGCGTTAGGCCTTCAAAAACATTACCGAGGCGTTCCGAGAGACTTTCAAACATCGACCAACATCCTTTGGGTGATACCCCATAATATTAATGGGTATAAACCCGTTTTAACCAGCGAGAATTGCACCCAAGGGCGTAACACGCTGTTGGGTGGCGATCTCATGAATTGAGACCGGAAGAGTTAAAGCTTCCGATGATTTGAGTGGCATATATGCGCAAATTCAGTGTGAGTCAAGTTTGAAGATATTGACCTTATATGTGGAAATGTCCACGGGGAACCAATGTTCCAGCATCATTCAATGCTGATCATTAAATAGTTTTCTAGACAATCCCGCGGAAACGTTCAGGAATGATGACAACAGGGTCACCCTTTATCATTGCAGGTTTATTGATCGCATAAAGTGGGCGGCGTTTGGTTTGGAGGCGCCGCGCTTCTTCAAAATATTCATCACCTTTTATTGGTGTGCTTTCTGAGATGATTTTGAAGAGTTTTTCGCGGCGCTCAAGGTGACCTTTCCAACCTGTTGCAAGGCGGGATTTATCGTCCGTTTTTCCTGTGGATAAAGCATAATCAATCATGCCGAAATGAAAATGATAAAGATTGGGGTCAATATGAAAATTGCGCCCCTTTACACGGTGCATGCCTGAACCCCATGTGATTGGCTTGAAAGAGGTTGCGGGCTTGGTATATCGGGATGATAAATGCGCGAAACGGCGTTGATTAAGAAATGGTTGGTTCGTATCAAGCGCATCTTCCTTGCCGATATGTTGTCCGACATCAAGGCCAAGGCCCGAGACCGTCGTGACCCCTTTGATATGAGAAAGATATGCCGCCAGATCATCGCCATGGTTTGGATCAAGGATGAGGAACTCGTCAACATCTGTTGCCATAACGATATCAAAATTCTGATGCAGTCCCGCGCTCAGATGTGACATAATTTTTGCACGTCTGCGCATGGCGGGTACACGTTTGAGCGGTATATGGGGAAGACGGATTATATTAACGCGTTCGGCATTTTTCGGTGCAATTTGATCATGGCCATCAAGGAATACGAAAAGGTTTTCATGTCCAAAAGCCGCACCATAATAATCAATCCATTTGGGCAGGAACAGCGCATCATTGCGCACGGTCGTTATGGCTGCGATACGTTTGCTCACAAAGCTTTCCTTTTTTGGAGACAACTATCATTTTAAAGCATGGGGCGCAACTTTATTTGCAATTGGAGGAAAGTTCGAGATCTAGCCAGATGAGGAAATGCGCGTTGTTCTCTATCGCCTCCATTCCACCATCGATATGCTGAAACTCACATGATGGGAGAATATAATCAGCTCGCAATGCGCCATATCCTTTGTCGCGCCAATCAGCAGTTGCAAGTCCGAGTGGTCCTTGTGGGCCATAATCACGAAGCTTTGGATTGCGCAATAAATTGGCCATAATTTCACGGCGCCCATCACCGTCATTTGGATCAAGATTAAATGTGCCAAGCGCGATAAATGGTGCGTTGAGCGTTTGGGAAATTCCATTATCATCTTCCATAGCGATACCGCGGAGATATTGGTCGAGCCATAAATTTTCGGCCATATTGCGCAGGCCATTGCGATCTTCATCACCATCAAAAGCAGGGGTTGCCATATAAGCTGCAATCAAGCGTATGCCGCTGATTTCTACGTCCCAAATCCCAGAGCTCGAGAGGGGAAGCGCTTCCCATTCGTCATCAGTGAAATAGCCTTCAGGTCGGATCGCGCCGTTAAAATCTGACCACATCTGCTTGGTAAATGTGATCTGTTGATTGATTGGGTATTTGGAGAAGATTGCCATACCATGCTGACCCCGAAATTCACCATAACCTATTGTATCATTCTCATCGATCCAGCCATCACGATCAATGTCAAACCCAGATTGGACGCCGCGATTTGTTGCGCCTTGGTAATAATAGGGAAGCCCCATTATTTGAGCCAATTCACTTGCTGCCCATTGTTGATCATCTTGATCAATGTCGGTGAATAATAAAATGTCGGGATCAAGATTTTCGATGGCATCTAGTGTTGGCTGAAGGCTCTCATCTTTCTCGATGATGTCTTTGATCAATATTCCGGGACCTTTGCGTGAAAAATCGGTATTGAGAACCGCAACACGCAAGATATTTTCTTTCGCCCAAAGGGGAGATGAACCGATCAAAATGATGATAAAGAGGACAACGCGCATAGCCCATCTCTAGCTTGTGCATGTTTAAAAACAGTAAATCCTATAATGTTGAGGCGTAGCTGGGGAACCGGCGAATATCACGCTTTAGATCACGGATATCGTCTTCAACATTATCAAGACGGCGCAGATAACGCCGCAATAATCTTGATTGTTCGGAAGTCAATTCACCTTGAAAGTTCTTATTGATGATGTCTTCAAGCTCGTCCTCTTCATCTTGCAGCTCATCCAGCTCCTCGGTCAGCTCGTAATATTCTTCACCATGATTATTCGCTGCTGCAAGCACATTGTTATTGCCACATACAGGGCTCATTTCCTTGCCTCGGCGACCAATCGCCTCAGCATTGCCGATTGTGCAATAGGATTTCAAGCCCTCAATTCGTCCTTCATTCCATGCAGCGCTATCAACGGTAACATTATATTTTGCACATTCTTCTGCGAGTTTGCCAATAAAATTTTCGGAGCGACCATTGGCTCCATCACGAATGCCAATTGCTGACCAATTCCCAGCACGACATTGATCTTCTTTTATCGGCGCACAAGTAACCAATACAAGGGAGGCAAAAACACCAAGAGGGATATATATCTTTTTCATTGGGTCAATATAGAGGCCACCATCGCTCCGATCAAATCACTTTTGTGAGAGATATAAATTACAAAAATTTTGACAGCACATCGACTTGTGATGGATCTGAGAGCATTTGAAGTGCAGAGCTTGGATTGATGAGGGCATCGGAATGTTCTTGCTCAATAGGATCACCCATGCGCAAAATGGCGCGACCCGTATAAATATGGCAGATTTTTTCTGCATAAATATCGTAATCTGGCATATAAATGAAACGCCGATAAATGGTCGCTTTGCGCTCAACCGATACCTTCCAGCCAGTCTCTTCATATGCCTCGCGAATAAGGGCTTGTGAAAAGCTCTCGCCCTTATCCACACCGCCACCAGGGAACTGCCATTGATTGTGAATGCCCGCTTGAAATGTCAGAAGGAGTTGACCTTTATGCATGAAAATACCGTAAGCCCCTGGGCGAGGTTGGTGGTATTCATTGGGGTGAGATGGATATTCATAACAGCGCATTATTTATGACCTATGAGCATGACAATTGAGGCCACCAGCATGAGCGCCATGGCGATGTTAAATATGCGGCGTTTAAGTGGCGTGTTAAGAATTTGCCGCATTGCAACTCCAAATAATGTCCAGCCTTGGGTGGATATAATCGCCGTGCTGAGTGTGGCAAGGGCAATGAGAGAGGCTGCGAGTAACGTGTGTTCGCCAGAGGCATATTGACCCGAAACCCCAATGGCAATGAGCCATGCTTTTGGATTGATATATTGAAATATGAAGGCTTGCCAAAATGTCCAAGGTTTCGATTGGCTTTTGCTTTCGGCAAATTTATCCACGGGTGCTGTTGCAATCTTATAAGCCAAATAACATAGCACAATGATCGCAACGATTGTGAGAACTTGCTCCACAATTGGGAAGGCTTGGTAAGTGCTGCCAAGGCCGAGTGCCACAAAAAATTGCAGTGTAGGATGGCCAAAAAAGATACCCCATGCATGGGGCTGTGTCGCGCGCCAACCAAAACGCATACCCGATGCAGATAATAGCGCATTATTAGGCCCAGGCGTAACTTGGCCAGCAGTAAGAATCATGCAAAGTGAGAAAAATGTGGTAAGGGTCATTGCTGCGCCTCGTCTAAAATTTTGTGAGCCAATTTGATTAACATATCTTTATCAAGTGTAAAGTCCTGCGCAAGCCATTTTCGTTTGAGCGTTTTATATATTGCACCAAGTTCGGGGCCTTCGGGCATGATATTTTTGAGGTCGCGACCTGTGATTGGGAAAATAGCTGCCATACCACGCGCGATGTCATTATCGAGATTTGCGGGTGGTAGTGCGTCTTGTTGATATGCGCGCAAAAGAACCGCCCAATGGGCAAGCTCATAACCCAAAATATGACCAAGAGCAGCGGGCGCATGTTTTGTTTCAGAAGCCTTTTGGAGGCGTTTGATAAAATTTGCCTCATCATTGGATAGCCGCCATTTGGCTTGTGGAATATCATGAGAAGATGCGGCTAAACGTATGCGCCAATCAACGGGAAGCTTATGATTACTTTCATAATCTATCCAAGCACGAAGTTTGTTCACATCAAAACTGGGCGCAATACGCGCGAGAACGTCAGCATTTTTTGCAGCATTGATTGCACGATAAGCAAATTCACCACAAAGCAATTTGCGCATTTCATGCCCAACACGTTCTCCTGAAATTCGGTTCAAGCCAACGGCAAGCTCTTTAATCGCGTCAAGCTCTTCTGTGCCTGTTTGAAGGTCATAATGCGCAAGAAATCGAAAATAGCGTAGGATTCGGAGATAGTCTTCTTTGATCCGCGCACCCGCATCTCCGACAAAAGCTAGTCTTTTAGATTTTATATCCGCAATGCCGCTAAGCGGGTCAATGATCACACCTTCGCTATTCATGTATAGCGCATTGATTGTAAAATCGCGCCGTTTCGCATCTTCATCAATTGTACCACCAAATTCCGTTTCGGCATGGCGGCCATCCGTTTTTACATCTTTGCGAAAGCTCGTGACCTCAAAACTTTGCCCGCCCTCAATCAATGTGATTGTACCATGGGCAAGACCCGTTTCAACGAATTTCACATTTTGATCGATTGCCAGCTGTAATGTCATTTTGGGAGAACAATCGACGGCAAAATCCACATCATGAATTGGCACCCCAAGAAGCTGATCACGCACCGCACCGCCAACGATATAGGCATCAATGCCAGCATGTGAAAAAAGATCAAAAATCGCGCGTATATGGCTATGTGTTGTGAGCATGGGCAAGTCTTCCTGCAAGATTGTGAAGTATGCGCGCTGTCGCGCCCCAGATATAATAGTCTTTATAGGGCAGCACATAAAATGATCGCTTCTGCCCATTTTTTTCGTGGCTTTCCGTCTGGAAATTGTCGATTTTTAGCTCCAAAAACGGCAATTCAAAAATCTCAGCGACTTCCGCTTCTTGAGCAATATATTCAAATGGTTTTGGATTGAACGCGATAAAGGGCGTGACCGCAAATTTGGTGATCGTCATATGCTGAGGCAGTGTTCCGAGATTTTCGACGGGATGCTCAATCGGTAGCCCAATTTCTTCATTCGCTTCACGTAAGGCCGTGTGCCATAATGAGGCATCACTTTTATCACGCCGTCCACCCGCAAAGGCAATTTGCCCCGCATGTTTGCGCATATTGCTTTGGCGTTTGGTCAGTGTAATGGTCTGATTATAGCCATTAACCAAAACAAGAACGGAAGCTTGTGTGGTGGCTTCAAATGGTGGAGCAGTAAACTGAAGATCGCCATCAAAGCTGATATCGCCAGCTATTGCCAATGCATCAATGAGCATGGTTTTGAGGGTTGATATTTCGTGCGATGACGACATGTTCGGCTGGCCTTTGATCAGTTTGACTTTATCATAGTTATTTACATACAATGGGGGAACTCGTTGCAAATTGAAAGATTGAGAATGAAGACTTATCAACTATTTTGCCTATCACTGCTCGTTTGTGGGGGTGTCGCCTATAAGACAGTCGCGGGTGATCATGAGCCAAAACCCGATATTTCTCCAGAATTCAAAAAAGTGGAAGCCGTTGCGATTGAAGTTTTAGACAGCTTACAAGCCATTTCATTTAAAGAACAACGTGAATATTGCGGATGGATTGTTGATGATGGCACAGATATTTTTGCAACGAAAGCTGTCCCTGGTGATGAATCAAGCTGTACGGTTGATTATCCAGAAGATTCAATCGTCCTGCTCGCAAGCTATCACACACATGGCCAGCATAATCCTGATTATTGGAGTGAGGCTCCATCAAATGACGATATTGAGTCTGACTTTGATGAAGAAATCTATGGTTTTGTCAGCACACCAGCAGGCCGCATCTGGGTTATCGATCCCTATCAAGAAATGTTATTTCAAATCTGCGGTGAAGGATGTGTCACGGCAGATCCAAATTACGATTCAAGTGAATATCCGCCAATTCCAGAAAGCGGCACACCGGAAGAGATCAACGAGCTAACAGATAGCTAGCCGATTGTTCTGCGGTTTTCGCCGATTTGCCCGCGGTGGAGCAGTAAATGGTCAACCAGCACAAGCGCCATCATGGCTTCGGCAACGGGCACAGCACGAATGCCGACGCAAGGATCATGGCGACCTTTGGTTATAAGGTCGGTATTTTCGCCTGATTGTGTAACTGTTCGCCGCGATGTGAGGATCGAGCTTGTCGGCTTAACCGCAAAACGCGTCACGATGTCTTGGCCTGTCGAAATACCGCCAAGTATACCACCAGAATGATTGTCTGAAAATTTCAGTTCGCCATCTTCAAGCCACATTTCATCTGCATTTTCAGATCCACGAAGAGTTGCCGCATTCATGCCTTCACCGATTTCAACGGCTTTAACCGCATTGATCGACATCATGGCGGCTGTGATATCTGTATCGAGCTTTGCATAAATTGGAGCGCCAAGACCCGCAGGCACAGCTGATGCCGTAATTTCAACAACCGCACCAATACTGTCATTTTGATTGATACGAATATCATTAAGCAATGCTTCCCAACGCTGTGCGGCTTTTGGGTCAGGGCAGAAGAACGGATTTTCGCCTATTTGTTTAGCGTCGTAATTGTTCATGTCAATTTTATCAGAACCAATTTGGGATAGATAGGCTGTGATTTTGATTTCGGGCGATATGGCTTTGAGAACGGCCATTGCCACTCCCCCAGCCGCAACACGCGCAGCTGTTTCACGCGCAGAAGAACGTCCGCCGCCGCGATAATCGCGATTCCCATATTTGAGATGATATGTCAGATCGGCATGACCCGGACGAAATTTTTGGGCAATATCTCCATAATCTTTTGAGCGCTGATCTGTATTGCGGATCATGAGGGAGATGGGTGTGCCCGTTGTTTTGCCTTCAAAAACGCCAGATAGGATTTCCACTTCATCAGCTTCTTTACGTTGCGTTTCGTGCTTAGATTTTCCGGGCTTACGCGCATCCAAATAGGGTTGAATATCAGCTTCGGTTAAAGGCACTTCAGGAGGACAGCCGTCCACAACAACGCCAAGAGCAGGGCCATGGCTTTCGCCCCAAGTTGTAAATGTGAATAGATGACCAAAACGATTAATAGACATTTGTTATTTCTCTTTTTTCTTAATCCAGCTTCGGCTGGTGTCTGGACGGAAATTGCGGAATGATGAGGCAGGTTTGTTGGTAGAGTTTTGTCCTTTTAACTCACGATAAAGAATGATCAAGCCAGAGGCAATAATGATTGCTGCTCCAATTAATTTGCGTGTGGATACGTCTTCGGAGAAAAATAGACTGCCAAAACAGATTGCCCAAATGAGTTGAGAATATTGCATGGGAGCAATCAGAGCGGCATCTGATCGTTTGTAAGCCATTATGATGAATAGCTGGGCGAAGAAACCAAGGGCACCAATTGCCATCAGTTTATAAATTTGAATAGATGTTGGCGCAGAATAATCGAATTGAAGCAATAACCCTAAAATGACCAGTGAAATGCCCATAGGGAGCATCATCATAACCGCATCTCGTTCGGAGCGCCCGATTTTGCGTGTCACAATTGCATTGAATGAGCTGCATAGCGCAGACCCGAAAGCCGCAAGATGCCCAAAAGAGAACTCGCCCAAGCTTAATGGCAGCATAACGATCACGCCGCAAAAACCAAGGAGAACAGCAAATGCACGGAAACTACCGACCTTCTCACCAAGAAACGGCACAGAAAAAATTGTGATAAATAATGGTGTTGTGAAGAGTATCCCGTAGACATCTGCAAATGGTAGCAACATGAATGCGGTAAAGGCAAAGCCACCAGCGCCAAGGCCAAACAATGTGCGCGCAATAAGCATAAATGGGCGGTGCGGCTTAAAATTTTCTGGGCGGCCATCTGTCATGATCATGGTTGAAACCCATGGAAATGAGAATATTGTTGAGAAAAACATGATCTGCACAACGCCGAGCTCACCATTAAAAGATTTAATGATCGCATCATGGGTCGAGAACATCGCAAAGCCCAAAATGGCAAATAATATACCATGTAGCGGATTTGTTCTTAAATTTGTCATGTTTTGCCTGCTTTTACGGGTCTTGATGTGAATTACGCATAGAATTCTAAACGTTTCTTTGTTATTGCGACAAAAATAGCAGAATTACTAGAGAGCGTATAGCTATAAACGATTAATGAGCGATGTTGCTCAAATTTGCAAAAGAGAGTGAGGCGTGTGAATGCCAGATATTATTCAGCCGATTAAATCCGATCCCATCGCGATGCCTGCAAAAAAGCCTGAAGGTAAACCCAATTTAATCGGGATGAACCGCGTGGATATGAACGCAGCACTTGAGGTCATTTTGCCAGATGCAAAACTTCGTAAGATGCGTGTGAGCCAGCTATGGCAATGGATTTATGCGAAAGGGGTGAGCGATTTTGCGAAGATGAGCAATCTCTCAAAAGATTTTCGCGAAGCAATGGTTGAGAATTTTGTCATTGAGCGTCCAGAAATTTCGCTCAAACAACTTAGCAGTGATGGCACGCGTAAATATCTTCTTCGTGTTACTGGAGGTCATGAAGTGGAGATGGTGTATATCCCAGGTGCTGATCGCGGCACGCTTTGCATTTCATCACAAATTGGCTGTACGTTGACATGTAGTTTTTGTCATACAGGTACGCAGAAGCTGGTGCGCAATTTAAGTGTTGCTGAAATTGTAGGTCAAGTTATGCTCGCGCGTGATGATCTTGATGATTGGCCAACATCAGCCGGTGATCAAAACCGTCAACGCAAAATCACAAATATTGTGTTGATGGGAATGGGGGAGCCACTTTATAATTTTGATCATGTGCGCGATGCGATGTTGATCGCGATGGATGATGCGGGCATTGCCATGTCGCGCCGTAAAATCACGCTTTCGACATCTGGTGTTGTGCCTGCAATTGCAAAGGTTGGTTTGGAGATTGGGTGTTTGCTGGCGATTTCCTTTCACGCAACGACCGATGATGTGCGCAATATGCTCGTGCCGATCAATAAAAAATGGAATATTGAGGCATTATTGCAAGCCTGCCGTGATTATCCAACGCTTTCCAATTCTGAGCGAATAACCTTCGAATATGTCATGATTCAAGATGTCAACGATAGCGATGAAGATGCGCGCCGTTTGGTGAAATTGATTTCTGGCATCCCTGCAAAAATCAATCTCATCCCATTCAATAGCTGGCCTGGATCTAATTATATACGCTCAACGCCTGAGCAAATCGAACGCTTTGCAAGCATCGTTATGCGCGCAGGTTATGCAAGCCCTGTCCGCACACCGCGCGGGGAAGATATTCTGGCGGCGTGCGGGCAACTGAAATCAGCTTCCGAACGTGGAAAGAAATCGAAAGCCGAATTAGAATCTGAACTTTAAGACTATATTCGCGAGATGACTTATGCACCCTGCACATATATCTTTGCGTTATGACTCTGATGGGCAAGTTGTCGATTTTAGATTCATGCCTAAGAGATGAAAATAATCTCCAAATTCAAGTGTTTCATCAATGATCCATGGAGTGGTTGCCGCATATAAGGATAATGCTGTTCGACTTTCTCGCATTTCCACTTCAAGCTCTCGTAGTTTTTCTAGCCTTATATTATTGTCGTAAATTTTGAAGGTATCTAGAATACGTTTTTCTAAATCTTCTTTTCTTTCATCGGCGCTGTGGATGTTAAGCCAAGAAAGGAAATCTGATGGGTCTGGAAAGTCGGATTCCATTCCTACTAAGAAATAATCATAACCGCCTGGCCACTCTTCAAGCCCTTTCCATGAGAAATCTTTCAAGGCAACATATTCAAATTCTGCATGAATCCCAACTTGGCTCCACATACTTTTGAGAGATGTTTCAACTTGATCAAACCCAGCGCGGTTTAATGCTACAATTTTTAACTTTAATGGATTGTCTAGATTGTAGCCAAACGATGCCATAATTTCATTTGCCTTCAATAGTCTCTCGCTATAATCAAGCTGAAATAAGGGATCTTGAGGCACTTCATATTCAGGATAGGGATAACTAAGGGCCCCTGGTTGATTTAGGAAGTTTTTGTCAAGATCAAGAGTTTTCGAGAATTGCTCAAGATCAGTGGCCAAAAATATAACCTCACGAAGCTTTGGTTCATCCATTAATTGACTATGAGATGATTGTAGTAAAAAAGTGACAACCTCACTACTTGTTTCGCGTTTTTTGAATGGGGCAAGCTCGCTGCGTGCTTCAAATGTTTTTAAGGTGCGATTGTTAAAGCGCTCGGCTATATTGATCTGCTTGCTGAAAAATAAACCCGTTTGAGCGACGCTATTACCGTTGTTATAATAGATAACTTTTTCAATTTCTGGCAGCAGATCTTCACAAAAATATGGGTTCTTGTCCAAGACCAGTTCTTTATCATTTATTTTCGAAGCGTAATATGGACCTGAGCTAACACGTTGAATATATCCTTCATTCCATTTGTCTTGTTCGTCAGCTGATAAATGTAAAGGATATGGAGTAAAATTTAGACGTGTTAGAATTTTCTCCATAAGTTGGCCATTCGCTGTTATATCGATTTCAAATGTGAAATTATCGATAACCCGAACGCCAAGCTCGTTTATATGCGCATTGCCTTCGATGATATCTTTGCCGTTTTTAATAAATGCTCGACCGACATTGCTGCTTTCGGGCCCTTGTGTAAATGTTTGCTTGATGCCTTCTACAACTTCTTCAGCTGTAATTATAAAGCCATCTGACCATCCACAATTTTCGCGCATTTCAACACGCATGGTTTGTCCGTTATTGAGGTAAGTCACGTTTTTTGCGAGCTCATTGTACACAGGGACGCTGTTGCCGCGACGAAATATTAATGCGTTTACTTCGTTTTTAAGTTGAAAGGTATGGCCGCTATGCGCGCGGTTTATTTGGTAGACTGGTTCGTTTGTAAAGTTTGCTGTCCTTGCTATTGTACAGTCTTCAACAGCGAGGACAGGTGCGGCAGAAAACATGAATATCGAAAATAGTGAGGTGATTTTTTTCATTGAGTGTCCCAAAGTTGATTTGAATCATGATCTCACAAAAATTCCTGCCTTTTATTAAGCTGCCGCTCTTGCCAGAAAGCATTTGTTCATTCTTGGGTATCGAGGAACAGAGCAGGCGAGAAAATGCTGAGAGCATAATTTCCCATGGTATTGGTATGTGTATCGGTATAACTGAGATGAAAGTTTACTTTTGATCGGAAAATATTATGCGCGTACTTCTTATGATTGATGTCCAACGTGGCTTTGATGAGGCTCATCATTGGGGCGGGAGGCGTAACAATCAGAGCATGGAAGCCAATGCGTTGCGTGTGCTTGCCTATGCGCGCGAAAATGCCTTGCCGATATTCCATATCCAGCATAATTCGGCGGATGAAAGCTCACCACTACATCCATCAAAATCTGGAAACCAATTCAAAGAGGGATTTGAGCCTTGGCCTTTAGAACTGGTCATTGGAAAAAATGTGAATTCCGCTTTTATTGGCACGGATTTAGAAGAGCAACTCAAAAAACTCAAAGCTACAGATCTTCTCATATGCGGAATTTCAACCGAACATTGCGTTTCAACGACAACAAGAATGGCTTCAAATATGGGATTTAACGTCGAACTCGTTGGCGATGCCTGTTATGCATGGCCTCATGGTGATTTTAATGCTGATTTGGTGCATCGTATGGAGCTTGCTGTATTAGATAGAGAATTCGCGAAGGTTGTGAGCGCATCCGATATTTGCTCGAGTTCATAAAACAACCTTTTATCCATAGGGGTTGTGCAATTTATTGAGATATAGTTTTATTGTGAGCAACAATTAGGAGGATATGATGACAAAATTTCTCATCGCTTTTCATGGCGGTAAAAACCCAGAAACAAAAGAAGCGGGTATGGCGCATATGCAGGCATGGAACAAATGGCTAGATGATATGGGCGAGGCGGCTTTGGACCGCGGTCAGTATGTGGGCATGTCCAAAACGGTCTCTCAAGATGGTGTTGCAAATGATGGCGGCTCAAATCCAATCAAAGGGATTATGACGATGCAGGCTGATGATGAGGCAACGGCTCTCAAACATTGTGCAAACTGTCCTCATATTACATCTATGGGGGGAACGATCGAGATTGCTCCAATTATGGAAATGTAATTACTCAAACCCAGCTTGAGTCCATTGGTAATAAATCATTGTCACTTGAAGCAAAGTGGCACCTGCCATCACAACGCCAAAAGTGAGCTGCCCCCATCTCGTTATGAGGGCTTTGAGGCCAATATAGGTGGACACAATAATAAGTATGAGCTCAATAGGTGACCAGAAGTGCCCATAATGTTGCGTTTCGTAATAGCTGACTGGTGAGATGAACTTGTAATCACTTAAGGGATAAAAATGCATATGGGTATCTTCGCGATGGAGCGGGAAATCCAATGCGACGTGCAAAAGTGCAGCCAAGGCAAAGAATAATAATCCTCGATATCCTTTTATATAGGCAAATAATGCGATGATGACGAAGATTGGAATTGAGTTGCCTAAGCTCACAACGGATTGCCAAAGCTCGCCATAATATTTTTCGTTGAATATAATCTTGTCGGGGGTGCCAATGATTTTCTCATAAGCATACAGCACATACATGGGGAGATCGGGGGTCAGGGATCCCCAGATTATCGCACCGTTCAGGCTAGCCCTTGATTTGCGGCCCAGAACGGCAAGAGCGAGGCTCATATGGCTTGGAGAATTCATTTTATGCTCGTGATTGCTTATAGGGATTGTGGCACTGGTGAATTGCCGCGTCAATGGAATTTCTGTGATTTCATTGACGGTGTTCATCATCATCTCAAAAATGAATGACATCCCCCAATTTTTAAGGCTCAATATGCTTGACAATAGGGCATGTAACACATATTAAGCGCGCAATCGTGGCGTCAAAACCGCGACTCGACGCTTAAATTTAAGCACGAAATTGAGAATCATGATCCGGGTAAATAGGCTCCGATCCTCTGAAAAGATATGCTAGATAAGCTGCAGTGCGCTT
This sequence comes from uncultured Paracoccaceae bacterium, assembly GCA_947501025.1. Taxonomy (GTDB): domain Bacteria; phylum Pseudomonadota; class Alphaproteobacteria; order Rhodobacterales; family Rhodobacteraceae; genus CANMUM01. The sequence continues at coordinate 28,870 of CANMUM010000021.1, forward strand.
GTCTGGCTTATTGTTTATGCGGGCATGCCCGTGAAGTGAGCGGTATTTGAGGGAACTTGGATGCCAAAATGTTAAAGGACAAACGGGGTACTAACCGAATGCCAACGATACAACAGTTGATCCGCAAGCCGCGCAAGGCGAAAGTTAAGCGCTCAAAGTCTATGCACTTACAATCATGTCCGCAAAAACGCGGCGTGTGTACACGTGTTTATACAACAACACCTAAGAAACCTAACTCTGCGATGCGTAAAGTTGCAAAGGTTCGTCTAACGAATGGTTTTGAGGTTATCTCATATATTCCTGGTGAAGGTCACAACCTTCAAGAGCACTCAGTTGTTCTTATCCGTGGCGGCCGTGTAAAAGATTTGCCCGGTGTACGTTACCACATTCTTCGCGGTGTTCTCGACACGCAAGGCGTTAAAGATCGCCGCCAGCGTCGTTCGAAATACGGCACGAAACGTCCGAAATAAGGAGATACATATATGTCACGTCGTCACCGCGCAGAGAAACGCGAGATTCTACCAGACGCCAAATATGGTGATCTGGTTTTGAGCAAATTCATGAACAACCTTATGCTTGATGGAAAAAAATCTATCGCTGAAGGTATTGTATACGGCGCTCTTGAGCGTGTTGAAAGCAAATCAGGCCGCCCAGCGGTTGAAGCTTTCCATGAAGCTATTGAAAACATTAAGCCATCACTTGAAGTGCGTTCGCGCCGTGTGGGTGGTGCAACTTATCAAGTTCCTGTTGAGGTTCGTGTTGAGCGCCGTGAAGCGCTTGCAATTCGCTGGTTGATTGCAGCGTCACGTGCACGCAACGAGAACACAATGCAAGAACGTTTGGGTGCTGAAATTTTGGACGCACTTAATACACGTGGCGCAGCTGTGAAGAAGCGCGACGATACGCACAAGATGGCTGATGCGAACAAAGCATTCGCACATTATCGCTGGTAATTTAACGGAATTTGGAATTATAAAATGGCACGCGAATACCCCCTAGAACTCTACCGTAACTTCGGTATTATGGCGCATATTGATGCTGGTAAAACAACTGCAACAGAGCGGATTTTGTTTTATACAGGCAAATCACACAACATTGGTGAGGTGCATGATGGTGCCGCAACTATGGACTGGATGGAGCAAGAGCAGGAGCGTGGAATCACGATTACCTCTGCTGCGACAACGACGTTCTGGGAGCGCACACAAGATGGCAAAACGGCTGAAACGCCGAAGCACCGTTTTAACATCATCGATACGCCAGGCCACGTTGACTTCACGATTGAAGTTGAGCGTTCATTGGCTGTTCTTGATGGTGCTGTTTGTGTTTTGGACGCGAATGCGGGTGTGGAGCCACAAACGGAAACAGTTTGGCGTCAAGCTGACCGTTATAAGGTTCCACGTATTGTTTTCGTTAACAAAATGGACAAAATCGGTGCGGATTTCGACAATTGTGTGAGCATGATTATCGATCGCACAGGCGCGCGTGCTGTTCCTATCCAATACCCAATCGGTGCTGAAACAGAGCTTGAGGGCATCGTTGATTTGGTCACTATGGAAGAGTGGGTTTATCAAGGCGAAGATTTGGGCGCGTCATGGGTGCGCCAGCCGATCCGTGATTCTTTGAAAGAAAAATGCGAAAAGCTTCATGGCGAGCTTGTTGAAGCTGCTGTTGAGATGGATGATGCTGCAATGGAAGCTTACCTTGAGGGTAATGAGCCAGATGTGGATACATTGCGCAAATTGATCCGTACGGGCACTTTGACGATGTCATTTGTTCCAGTTCTTGCGGGTTCTGCATTTAAGAATAAGGGTGTTCAGCCACTTCTTAATGCTGTTGTTGATTATCTGCCTTCACCTTTGGATGTTGTTGACTATATGGGCTTTAAACCAGGTGATGTGACAGAGACACGTGACATTGCGCGTCGTGCTGATGATAACATGGCCTTCTCAGGTTTAGCGTTCAAAATCATGAACGACAAATATATGGGAACTTTGACTTTTGTACGTATCTATTCAGGTACAATGAACAAGGGCGATAGCTTCTTGAACTCAACAAAAGGCAAGAAAGAGCGTATCGGCCGTATGGTTATGATGCACTCAAACAAGCAAGATGAGATCCAAGAAGCATTTGCGGGCGATATTATCGCGATTGCAGGCCTCAAAGATACAACAACTGGTGACACATTATGTGCTGAAAAAGAACCGGTGATCTTGGAAACAATGACGTTCCCAGCGCCAGTTATCGAAATCGCTGTTGAGCCAAAAACAAAAGCTGACCAAGAGAAGATGTCTATTGGTTTGCAACGTTTGGCGGCTGAAGATCCATCATTCCAAATCTTTGTTGATCACGAAAGTGGCCAGACAATTATGAAAGGGATGGGCGAGCTTCACCTTGATATTCTTGTTGATCGTTTGAAGCGTGAATTCGGCGTTGAAGCGAATATCGGCCAGCCGCAAGTGGCTTACCGTGAAACGATTTCTCATGAAGCTGAAATTGACTACACACATAAGAAACAGTCTGGTGGTACAGGTCAATTCGCTCGCGTTAAAATGGTTCTTACACCAACAGAAGTTGGAGAAGGCTATAGCTTTGAAAGCAAAATTGTTGGTGGTGCAATTCCAAAAGAATACATCCCTGGTGTTGAAAAAGGTATCTTGAGTGTTATGGACTCGGGTCCAATGGCTGGCTTCCCAGTTATTGACTTTAAAGTGACGCTTCTTGACGGTGCTTTCCACGATGTTGACTCAAGTGTTCTCGCTTTTGAGATCGCTGCACGTGCAGGTATGCGCGAAGGTATGCGCAAAGCGGGTGCGAAATTGCTTGAGCCAATCATGAAAGTTGAAGTGATTACGCCTGAAGAATACACAGGTGGTATTATTGGTGATTTGACATCACGTCGCGGCATGGTAACAGGCCAAGACACTCGCGGTAACGCGATTGCAATCAACGCATTCGTTCCTTTGGAAAGCATGTTTGGTTACATCAATAACTTGCGTTCAATGTCTTCTGGACGCGCTAACTTTACAATGATTTTCGATCACTATGATCCGGTTCCAGCGAACCTTTCAGAAGAGATCCAAAAGAAATACGCATAATCGGCATAAGCCGCCATAATTTAGGAGAATTAAAATGGCAAAAGAGAAGTTTGAACGTAATAAACCTCACGTTAACATCGGCACGATTGGCCATGTTGACCACGGTAAGAC
>CANMUM010000022.1 GCA_947501025.1 uncultured Paracoccaceae bacterium
GCCACTTGGCATTGGCAAATACGTCTTGCCTGCGCCCTTCACCTTTGCGTTACCCGCCACCGTGTCGCGCATTTGCGTCCACTGCCCCTCTATAAGAGGGGTCAGCTCAGGGTGCTTTGTTTTAACTTGCATCAATATAAACCTGTAACTTGCCCCGTGGTAGCTGTTGGCGCTGGCTTTGTAGCCTCATTGAACGCCCTCGAAGCAGCATCAACTTGATCATCATATTTTGAGGACGGGAACGTACATAACTCGTCGAGGAATTCTTCGTTCCATTCGCCTTCTAGAATTTCAACATTGCCAACTTCTGCTTGTGCAGCGAGCGGCATTGCTCTTGTCTCCTTATCACCAGTCTCTGGTGACGATTTGGCAGTGTAACCCGCCAGTGACCGAACGATTGATTGCGCTTGATCTTTGCCAGCTTGCCCAGGGTCTTGCGGTATTGAAACAATACACTGTTGCCCATCTTGGCTTGCTGTGTTTGCTATCAATGAGCGCACGCCACCAGAAGAGAGCTGCTCCCTTGTGCAACCTGCTATAACAAAGCCGCCATCAGACTTTCGCCCAACCTTAACACCTGCCGTATAATCACCTGCGCCTTGCGTGGCTCCCAGATCCCAACCGCGCACGAACCGCGTTCCGTTTGGTATTGCTTTAACTACCTGAAACCATGCTCGCTTAAACATGGCACCTTCACGTGCCACAGGTCGTTGCTGGAACTGCCCTGCGACCGCATATGAACCCATTGCCCTCTCATCACGATCAACAACTGCCTCAGGGAACCGCTGAGGAAACATAAGCTCACCCTCAACAGTTCTTGGATCTGTCCATCCAATATTTGTTGAGCAAGCCCTATCAGTTTCAAACCGCATTGGGATACAAAGATGCTCATAGCCCTGCTCAAGTGCAATCGCAGAAATATCACTTTCATGAAGTCTTTGCATAATGATCACAATTGCAGAGTGCTTATTGTTTACACGAGACGGCAAAGCTTCCTTGAATGTTGTAATTGCTGCCTTTAGCTTTATTTGACTATTTGCATCATCAACACTGTGCGGATCATCAATAATAACCCGGTCACCACGAGAACCTGTCATGGATGTGAAGGCCATTGCTTCACGAAAGCCCGTTGAAGCGTTCTCAAATTTTGTTTTTGCGTTCTGATCGCTTGTTAAAGAAACTGGCCAGAAAGATTGATACCACTCGCTCTCGATTAAACGGCGACACTTCATGTTGTCACGTACAGCTAAATCTTGCTTGTGGGCCGTTGATAAAAATCTAATCTCTGGACGTTTAACCCACTCCCATGCAGGCCAGATAACCCCCGTTAACAGTGACTTCATTGAACCTGGGGGGACATTCATCAATAAGCGCTTTATTCGCCCATCTGATACCGCCTCAAGGTGTTCGCATATCGCGTCAAGCGCCCAGCCCCATTCTAATTTAGTTGCCGGCTCTAATACATGCCATGATGCCTTTGCAAATTCGGCAAGGGATCTCTGATATAGTTCGCGCTCAACATTAAATATATCAATCGGACTCAGTTTCATTTGATTGTGCGTCCTTTAGCCCCTTGATCTCTTTAAGGGCCTCAACTGACAACTTTGAAACATCTAATCCCTCTTGGGGCGTCATAGACCCATCACTTGATTGATGATCAATTGTTTTTGCTTCGCCATATTTGCGCGGGTTCATCTTTGCCAATGCCCACTTACGAGTATCTATTCGCAACTTTGATCGTTGGATATTTTCCTGATGAAGCGCACCATCGCCCATAAAATCATTAGTAGAATCGTCTGCTATTTCGAAGATTTCATCAAATACAAGGTCGGCTCGCTCACTTGTCGCACGCGCGTACATGTCCGAAAATTCTTTATGCTCAGAGAACCATAGATAAACAGTTGACCGTGCAGGCATATCTTCACTTACGCAAATCGCCTTAAGTGTATGACCATCGGCAATCTTTTCTGCTATGGCTTTAGCAATCTCCAAAGTATATTTAGTTGGTCGACCTGTTCTCATTGTCAGATATGTCTTCCTCAAATAACAAAAACCCACAACCGTTAGGACATGGGCTATCTACACATCATGTGTGCAGGCGGTATAACTTTAAGTCGGAAAAACCGATTGTATATTTTTTACCCTCAAAGCTAATATTTGTCAAACTTTCTCCATTTCATAAATTAGGTCGCGCGCATTGCCTCTTTGTTGACGCGGTATGTACACTGAGCGTAATCCATATGCGTCTGCTATGGCATTAGCAATAACTCGACAATATGGCTCAAAATCATTGTATATACTCGTTACGGTAGGCCTACCTCCACCAACTGATGCAACGAATATCTCATGTGTTTTCATAGTATCTGAAAATACTATAGATTCTGCCACTTTGATGGGTGAAGCTATCTTGGCAGGTGAGCCTTTACGCCCTTTGGTAATTGGTAGCGATGGCAGTGCTTTCAAAGCTTTTTTAGCGTTTTTAAATCCTGCGTCCAAATCTAACACAAGATCCATTGCGTTTCCCCCCTTTGCGGAGCTATCCACCCTTTCTTTGTCGAATTGCATCATGGCAATGCCCATTTGGGCGCGTCGCCATAAATTTGCGTCTAAACCCGCAGAGTACAATAACATACCATCCATCATGCGACTATTAAGAAAAACCGTTCTTGCCTTGCCTTTGCTCACATCTCACCTCTCATAAATTGGAGTTCTTTTTTTATCGTTTTTGTATGGTTGTTATGTAATGCCTCAACTGCTTTACGATCCCCATCACTTAACTTACTTGGCGCAAATATAATTAATGATGGATTTTGGTTATTCCGTGCCTGACTTATCATTTTAAGGAAACTTGCTAAGCTATCAGAATTATGCGTTCCTGAAGGTGTGTGGCGTTCCAATGAGCCTCTTATCCGTGGTTCACCCATCATTCTTCACCTCTTGATTTTTTCATTTTCATGACAAGATACCCTGTTTTGGATAACCATTTTCTAAGAAATCCTCGTAAGTTTGAAATATGGGGGGGCGGTCAATCTTATATCCATTACGTTTAGCCCATGCATTAAATTTAGGGGGTATCTCACTAGGTTTAGTTCCGCTGAAGTCAACCCTTCCTTTGCGACCCCCAGATATATAATGAACAACGAAATACCCTAAACTACGTTCATTTCTTTCGGATAGAACAATCACTACCATGACCCCGCTGGAAGTCCGCCACCATTTGAGATGTGATCAATAGGGAGACAGCGCCCCGCTTGGATTGGCTTGCCATCCTTGAACATATCGCGCTTCCAAGCTGGTATTTCATGCTCGTTAGTTTCAAAATCGGGGTTAGCAACGATTGAAATCTTGTTGACCCTTTTGTGAATACCAACTGGAGCTTCAAGCGTTGCTTTTGCTTCTTTCTCAAACGGCTTTAGAGAATACAAATATGACTTATTTTTCGTTTTATACGTCGAACGATATATGTCCCCCTTCTTGGCCATACTTGTCATTATTGAAGGGACTGTTGATTTGTTTGCACCGATATAGTTTGTAGCTATTGATGAGGTTATTGGCTCATCATGCGCCTCAAGTGCCTCTAGTATCTTCTCGCGTACTGTTTTGCTCATTAGCTTGCCTCCTTGGTGTGAAATTCGGTAGCGCCAGTGTGGTTGATGTCGAATAGGCTTGGAGATGCAGTTTCATCATCCATGCGCTTTTGAGCGGCCTTAAAATATGTTTCATCAATCTCAAAACCTGCACTATTTATGCCAAGGCGTTTGCAAGCTGCCATTGTTGAACCCGACCCAATGAATGGGTCTATGACAAAACTATCCCGATCAATCATTTCAGACATAACTGACTCAATAAATTGAACTGGCTTTTCAGTGGGGTGACCATAAAGCTTCTTGTTTTTAGCTGTCAGCATTAGTGGGCTTTGCTCTGGGACTGTGAAAATGTTATCCGTTCCGCAATTATTCCAGTTACGGGTTTTTCCTTTGAACATATACAAAGCAAGCTCAGTTTTATTCATACCATTTCGCGCAGGAGTCACCGTAACTTTATTCCATATTATGTGTCTATGATGGCGGAAACCAACTGCTTCAAAGGCATTTTGTGCTTTGTTGATATTCTTATCATTAGCCATAATCACAGCTTCACCATTTTCTTTTAATAAATCCCAACAAAGCTGTGCAATTTCATCCCATGTTGGAACGCTGTCAAAAAGCTTGCCATCATTTTTATAAACAGCATCCCTAGAAAACATACCTCCCATTTCATTTGTGGTATTGCCCCCCTTTTCAATAAGGTATGGCGGATCTGAGAAAATCAAATCTGCTTTCCGAGTGAAGTAGCTTAAAAGCTCAAATGCATTGCCGTGAATTAGCTTCTGTTTAGCCATTAGCTTGCCTCCTTTGCAAAATACTTATTGACATCACTATTAAAAGTGTGTATATTAATTATATGAAATATGAATGGGATAAAAACAAAAGAGACGAAACACTTGAGGCGCGCGGCCTTGATTTTGCAAGCGTTGAGTTTCTTGATTGGGATACAGCATTGACCATTGAGGATACTCGCCAAGTTTACCCAGAAACTCGCTTCGTTACCTTTGGGGTAATTGATGGTACACTTTGTGTTGTTGCTTGGTGTTATCGTGGAGACAACATTCGAATTATCAGCCTGAGAAAAGCAAACAAACGTGAAAGGAAAAGCTATGACAGTTAAGCCATATATTGGAGATGACGGAGAAGTTAGAGAGCTTGATGAAAACTTCTTTGCAACCGCAAAGCGTGGTCGACCACCTATGCCAACCGCTGAAAAGAAAGTCCGCACCAATGTAATGATTGCACCTGAAATTTTATCAAAAGCAAAGGAGCGCGGATTAAACCTGTCTGCAACAATAGATAAGCTGCTCAGGGACGAGCTTTCACTGTAGGAAGCCATCAGCTTGCCTCCTTGGTGTGAAATTCGTTTTTAATTCTGTCCATGAAAATCTCCATCACGCGGCCATTAACATGGTTAATTCCATTCTTGCGCCTTCAAGAATGTGAGTGATCACATCAACTGTCCAACCATTTCCAAGCATCTTATAGCGCTGCGAATTTGAAACGCCGTCCGTGTAATTGTCTGGAACGGTTTGCAGTCTCTCGCACTCAATTGGCGTTAGCTTTCGAATATACCCCTCGATTAGTACTCCATGATGAAAACCTTGTGTAAGGGTGTAGAACTTTCGACCATCAGAAAATCTTTGGCCATTCATATTTTTCTTTACAATTTCGGGTGTTATGCAGCCAAATAAGTATTGACCCATCTTCACAGCGCCGCCGCCATCGGAACCGCAAAGTGTCACTGACTTACCATGGATATAGTAAACGCGAGCGCCTTGACTGTCATTTTTGAAATAGCCAACTTTTCCACGCTCGACTTCTTTGTCTAGAATTTTCAAAGTCTTGTCGAAAGGGACGATATATTCGGCAAGATTGACCGATATTTTTTGTCCTTCGCCTTTGTTTGTTGTGAGCGCTGTTGACTTAGGATTGTTTACGCTTCGAACAACACCATTCATGCCTTTTTTGCTTGGATTTACATTGAAATTTGGGGTTATAATTTTAACGTCATCTAAATAATTCAGATCATCAACGGCTTCATGCACAATGTCTTTAAGCATAATACCCTTATCGACTGGCATCATAAGAGTTTTAATATTCGTCCAATAATACCGATCACGATTTTGCGCAGAAACAAGATTGCTATTTATCCGCAGCGGCTGAACATTCATAAAGTCGCTTATGACGTCCATATGCTCTTTTTTCATGCGAACATTTTCAAGCAAGAATTTCACATTAGGGTTTTTTTGCTTGATATGGCTTAGAATATCCACAAACACAAAGAAAAGCTTTGATCGCGGGTCGTCAAAAGCAAGCTGTTTCCCTGCAAAGCTGAATCCCTGGCAAGGTGAACCGCCCATAACAAGATTAATACTTGACCAATCTATATCCCAATCGCGCCAATCAGTAACATCTCCAAGGTGTTCTGTGTCAGGATAGTTCTTTTTTGCAATCTGGATTGAGTATTTGTCTATCTCGCTAGCATAATATTTATTTGGCTTTATGCCCATGCGATCAAGAGCAATCTGTCCACAACTCATTCCATCAAACAATGATAATACGTTCATCAGCTTACCTCCTTTGCTGCTTGGATTTGGAGCGTTTGTGTATATCCTGCCTCCTCACGGATTTCCTGAACTCGATCTTGTGTGTAACTTGGCAGGGATCGCTTGCAGTTTGCTATCGTTTCAAAATCAATTGCGTTTACTGCCAACGCTAGAAATAGATCTCCATCGCTAATGAATGTTGGGAGATTGCCCCCCGTCGCATGATGAACAACCATATCAATTCGGCGCTCTTTGTTTGTCTTCGCCTTGGCATCGTCAATTTTCTTCTGAATGCGTGAGCGAATATCGAATGGGCTTGGCGCTTGCGGGTTCCCTCTTTCGCTTAATCGCGGCGTTTTTGAGTATTCATCAAAACCAAATCGTACCGCCTCTATGGGGTATTCTTCCAGAAGATTTGCAAACTCTACCAGAACACTATCGGTTTCATCCTCGCCGCCATTGTCAAAGTATTTCATGCTTACAAAATGACGCTTACCCTTGGATATAATTAAAGATCGGTGCATTTTTTGTGCATCCGTCATAATCGGCTCATCAGAAAATATCTCGCTACCTAATTTTGGCGCTATAAGCTTTTGAATATTCATTATCTTTGCTCCGCTAGTTTTTTGATTCTCTCCATGCTGACATTTGCGACACCGCCATTGGGTGAAGGTGTAGTTTTTTGCTTTGGAATAGTTGGCGACAGTTTCAGAGACTTGCGCCCTGCAAATTCTTGGATTGGCTGTGAATAATAACTCATTGCGCGCGGTGTTGCTTTGCCTTGCATTAAGCACCGATCCGCTATCCCTGAGACAATCTTAAGAATTTCATCAATCGTAACATCAAGATCAGATATCCACCTATCAACCAAATCACCTTGAGAAATCTGAGAAATATCAACCCCGATAACTTGAGCTACCTTTTCCAAATTTGTGTCATTTTTTCTCGCGCCTAGTAGAGTAGTATTATCTGTATCTGTATCTACTTCTTCTTGGTTGAGCATTTGTTCAACATATGTTGACCGCTGCCCTTGTTTTTGTTGCCTTTTTTCGGAACTTTTTAAACCTGCCTTGGATAGCTTTTTCAACTTGTCCGCACGATCCGAAATTTCTTTTTCGGCGCGACTGTTTTTGACCATACCATCTTCAACTGAAATTTTACCCAACTCTACAAGCTGATCAAATGTTTTTTGAAAAGAAGTCGGGCGCATATTACAGTATGTTGCGAGCTTCAATTGATGGTATTCAATATCGCTTGCCTCTTCATACATCTTACATAAGAGCATTGTATAAAGCCCCACCTGTTGCGGGGTTAGCCCCCGCACACCATTCATGAAATCCGATGGATATAATTTGAACCACGGTGAATCTTTACTCACGCGCTTACCTCCTGTTTTTGGATTAATTTCATTGCGAGGGTCATAGCTTACCCTCTTTTCTATTCTTGCGCTCACTGCCCTCTTTACGGCAGTTTCCACACGTCCAAAGCGTCTTGCCTAGGGCGCGAAAGCCGAATACGCCCCAAGGCTTATTGCATAAGTGACAAAGCGCTCTCATGCGTTGACCTCCCTTGTATTTATTGTAGTTACAATTTGATTGACATCTAGCTTTATTGTAGTTACATTATAGTTATGAAATATGAATGGAACGAAACTAAATATCAGCGAAATATTAAGGTGCATGGCGTTTCTTTTAGCCTTGCTTCTCAATTCGACTGGTCGAAATGCGTTGAATTTCTTGATGATAGAGCCGACTATGGAGAGACCCGTATAATCGCACTTGGTGTCATTGATTTGCGTGTTTACGTATGTGTTTACACGGACCGATTGTCTATCCGTCGTATTATTAGCCTTCGTAAAGCAAACAAGAGAGAAACCCTTAAATTTTTGGAGCTTAGCAATGAAAGATAAAATCCATATCCCCTCAGAAAGTGAAGATGCTGAGATCACCTCAGTAGCCAATAATGACCCTGATAGCCCTACGCTTTCAGAAGCCGACTTTACGCGCATGAAGCGTGTTCGTGGAGCGCAGGTTAAGCCCACAAAGAAGCAAGTCACACTACGCCTTAACACAGCAATCATTGATAAGTTAAAAGAAGATGGCGCAGGCTGGCAAACACGATTGAATGACATCCTTGAAAGCGCGCTGAAGGTGTAAGTGTTCATATGTTCACCCCTTCTATTTGAGCGCGTGAGCGGCCACCCTTGATAAACACAGCATCCGCTATCGCGTCCTCTACGCTATTGATGATTTTATAATTGCCCTTCCAAGTTTCTCTGAATTTGACTTGTGAGGGCGTTAGTCTGCCCTGCTTGCCGTTTTTAACTTCGCGAAGGTATGAAACATCGCCCCACCCGATTATGAGATCGCATGGTGTATCGATTGTCTCGACAGAAAGACCGTGAGCGCGATAAGCAGATATGATTGCAGCTTCGTTTGCGTCACGCTTTTTTGCAAAACGATTAATGCTCATTTTTGACACCCCATATGAAAAACATGACCCAAACCATCTTTTTCGCAAGCATTGCAAATGCCGTCACAGGTGTATTGGTGCTTGCCTCGACTTGAGTTTTTTGGCCACACTCCGTGAAAAGATTCAGCAATGCCACGAGATGTAAAATTCACATAAATTGTGGCCGTAAATTTTGACTGGTTTTTACAATATCCACATTGGAATTTAAGGTTTGCAAGATCATCAATTTTCATTGCTCAACGCCCCGCTTCTCAAGCTTCTCAGCTATGCGATCCGCTAATGTGCGGCCGTCTAGTTGCTTTGACCAATCATTCGCACGCCAATATTTAAGTTTGTCATATATATGCTCACTGGCCTTATGTTGGCTTTTGAGTTTTTCGGCCTTCTCAAGTTGAAGCTCTTGCCATGTTTTGCGGCCGAGAAATCTGTTGAATAGCTTTCTCATATCAATTCCGCCTTTCCAGATAAATTTCTAAAACAAGCATCCAAATTGATACGGCAATACAATAAGTCGCAATTCCCACATCAAACCAATCTCCAGTAAATGGCGAGATAATCCCCGACAAAGATACTAAGAAAACTATTATAACTGCCAATGTAGCGCATATATTCATATCAAGCCCCTAAAAATGCGGGAGTGATTAGCCCCCAGTTTGAGCAGTTAAATCTAAACCAATCACGATCTAGCGTAGTGAAGAACCTATAAGGCGCTTCGAATGATAGCTGCGAGCTTAGGGGTATGGGAAACACAGCTATCAATCAAAAAGCCCCAGCCCGAAGGCTAGGATTATGTGTTGATAAATTACTCAACAATCTGCCAATCGTTTGCGAGCATGTCGGCTTGCGAGGCAATCCATGGCACGAGTTCATTGTCAGCCGTCTTCATAAAGATATACGGCAGAGTCATTTTGCTGGTGTCGGTAGGCGTTTGCTGCTCAATATACATGCCCTTTCCGTTCCATCCATCACGCTGAACGCGGTCTCCATTTTTAAGTGCGTTTAGAGCTTGACTAAAGCTCAAGTTTTCAAGTGGTTCCATTTTTCTTATCCTTTCGGGTTAAAAGCCCACGCCCGAAGGCATGGGGAGTTATGACAAGCGCATGAATAAACATCACCAAACCGCGTAACGCTTGTCAGTATAGGGAGGAAAACAGTGCGGTTGGTATTCGTTGAGAGGGTCATCTAGACACCCCGCTAATTCCAGCTTCGGCTAGAAGATCAAACTCTGGGTAGTGGGCTTTGAGCGCGTCAGATGTTCGAACCATGTTCATGCTGAAAATAGTGAACACCTCAACAAACAATAGCCAAGCGTACCCACATCTACGAGAATGAGCTTCCTCTCTTCTAGCCAATCGGATTGCCTCGTCACTTGCGCCACAAAGCTCTGCCAGCTCAATATTTTGCTGAGCGGGACTTGTGTACACAATTTGCTCAAACTGTGGATGAAACTTAAAACTCTCTGGGTATTTTTCCTGAATAAAAATGTCCGCTCGCATGGGAGCTAAAATACTCGCGTAAAAATCCATACGCATTTTCAAGGGCGCACGTTCAAGAATTTTCTTAATGCTACGCAACCTTACCAAAGACACTTGGTCAATTTGCGTGTTATCCCTGTATTCAGAAAGGAGAGCACTCATCATGAACGCTCACTAATAGAATTCTCTAACATATAAGCCCTAACCTTATCTATAGTTTTTGCTGTGGGTGATATTTCGGAGCGCATAACGCGATGGATATAAGCCTTATCGTTTACGGCATTGAGGCCAAGCCGCGTTGCAGTTTCTCCCGTGGAAGCAAGCCACTCCTTAATTTCATTTTTAAATGGGTCAATAAATGTCATGAACACAAAGTAGGATATAACCAACTATATGTCAATTGGTTTTAACCTATTTGATCAATCTCTTGAAAGATCGGATAATAAGCAAATGAAAAATTATGATAAAAAAGATATAGAGCGGGCAGAATATCTCAAGCGCATCCTATCAGAAATGGGAATTGAATGGACTCCCCTCTCTTTGCGCATCGGCACCAACAGAACTCTTATACGTGATATTATCACTCGAAAGACAAAGAGCCCTAAAGTTTCAACTTGGGAATCGATTGCAATTGAGTTGGGCCTACCTGTAGAGGAGCTTATATTCTGCAAGAAGCAAACTCACGAACAAATTAACCAAGCACTGGCTGCTGATGCCTCTAAACTTTCTCCCGAAGATCGCGACGCGATTCATCGTCAGATAAAAGCCTTAGTTGGCGGCAACGATTGAGGATAGTTATTTTATCGCGCAAGTTTAATTTATTAAAATCACTCTCCAACGTATTCCCGCTTTTTTCTTGAACTAAGTTTTTCTTTAAATCATCCATCCCGAATCTCTCTCTTTAGTATTTTCGATATTGGATGAAATATCCCACAAAACCAGCTATGGGTCACGAAATGGAACGAAACCAAACGAAATGGAACGAAATTGTTTTTCTTAACTGCTTGTTAATAATGCATATTTTTTTAATAAATTATAAATTTAAAACGCTCTTTATTATTTATAATCATTGAGAAACGTACATATATTGGAAATAACATTATATTGGATATGATTGACCTCAGATAGTAGGTCGTGCTTCCCGCCTTCAATCCTTTGAATCTTACCACGTTGCCAAGAATTCATTCTGTTTATTATTGATTTTGTATCAATATCATTATCTGCACTGCCGTAGAATGCAATACATGGAATATCTGGTGAACTTAACTGCGATAAATCCTTACATTCTTTGAGGCCTTCATATAGCCAACCAGTGCTTGGCCCTCCCAACTGGAGTTCAGGATGTTTTTGAAGTTGATTACTCCAATATTTATAAAAGCCTTTATCCGAAGTTAGCGTGTTATTTCCAAATTGCGTATTAACAACATAATTTTTCTCGTCAAAACTTGGTGTAAATACATGGCCCTTGCCAATCTTCACATAGGCCCAAGTTAAAGACCATGCCAATAGTCGTAAGCTTTTGGACATGTTGATTCCCCACATTGGAGAGACGAAAGCGCACGCATTGATATTTAATCCATTAGATATAGCCCGCAATCCAATAGTGGCACCAAGTGAATTTCCAACCAAGTACCATGGCTTTGGCATATTACGTTTTCGCGCCTCTTCCATCATTGCCGCCAAGTCGCTTTGGTAATGCTCAAAACGATCAACATGGCATACCTGCTGGTTTTCAGTCAATCGATCAGATAGGCCATGACCACGCCAATCAATTGCTACGCTGGCAAAGCCACGCTTACGAAACTCTTTAACAATACGACCGTATCGCTCTATATATCCCGTCCGCCCAGGCAAGATAAGAATAGTCCCATTGTTAACATCATCGCCAACCCACGATCCTATACGAACACGAATATTATCATCCGTCTGCACAAAGCTAGCAAATGCTTGTTGCGGCCATTCAGCGACATCGGTAAGTAAAACATTCTTATTCATGAAGATTTCCTAACTGTGGATTATAAAGACCATAAATTGATATAGCTACGCAAAAAGATAAAATAATCGAAAAGCCACTATACTGCCCTGCCGTCAGCAAATTTATAGATAAAATAATGATAACAAAACTCATCTTAATAGATGAATTATTTATATTTTTTCTATCTATTCTAAATACAGAACTCTGGACTTTAACCGCACTAAAAAGAAAGACCGCACAAATCACAAATAGCATAAAAAAAGAGTGCAACTGCGAAGCCGTTTTTGTTCTTAGCCATTCGTTCCCAAAATCTGCCCAGCCTAAAAAATGTTGAAAATCTACAGCCAGCCAAACGAAAATATTTTCTGCATTCGAGGATAAATACACACCCTGAACTTTCACACAAAGCGCAAATAATAATCCTAATATAGAACACCTAAATACGCCATTTAGTATCTTAATCCCCGCCGAATTTATGATTTCTCTAAACTCATTTTTATTTTGGCTTTTTTTGATAAGTGAGAGATCTTCGAAATCGCTAATAATAATTACTAGAAATAATTGTGAAACTAAGAAAATAAATACGTACCACGCGGTAGTAATAAAACCAAACATTGACCCAATGAGAGATTCTTTCGCAGATATTAAATCAGGACGCACCAATGAAACTAAATTTCTGTCTATTTGAAAATTACCCAACTCGCCTTCTGAATAAACACGTAGATATAATCCCCACCATTGAAATGCAAAAATAAATCCAAAACAAACAACGAAAATTAGCCAAAATAATGTTGAAAAAGTATAAATCTTCTTAAACCAACCCACTATGCCTTCTGGTGAAAGCTCACCCCGTACAACATATGCCCAATATGTTATCATGTGGCTAGTAATAAAAATGTAAGCTGGAAGGATGAAAGCAGGTAGGATCGTCCATGTAGGCGCCCACAAAAAACCTACTTGTTTATCTAAGCCATTGATTGGGCTATATACAATGTGTCCCAGACCCAAAATTATATTCAGCAAAGCATATGCAGCAAAAGCAGTCCATGTAAAAACCACTAGGTGAAAGCCCCCGCCTTTATGAAATAACATTCCAAGTTTTCTAGCGAGATTGCTTGAGCTCCTATCACTCACATGCAATAAATTGTTATTTATATCCCTGATAGCCCTTCTCTCTTCCCTTAACCGCCTACTTGCCTTTAGCATAACTACTTGCCACTCGCTAGTAGCCTTGAGATCTCCACAGCCAAATATTTTTGCTAATATTGCAATGTTCTCATCGCTAATCCCTTTGTTATTGTCTTGAAACCAATGTTGAACAGTACGTAAATCAATACTCGCTTCATCAATAGTTATTTCTGAAATATATTGAGCAAGCGCATCAGGCGTCCAAACTCCTTGAGCTAAGCCCGAACCATCAACTTTACGCCCCGCACCAGCTGAGGTTAAAAATTTAAAAAGCTCTTTGATATTCATATCTTGCTGCTGGGGTTCTACAAAATATTTTCCGTTTTTAATCAAAGCTTGCGTCCTTTCTGAATCGGCTCGCCGCCAATATAATCTCTAGAAACTAGAGACAAGACAACAATCTGTGAACGAAGCCTTTACAAGGAGGATTGCTTTACGGGGGATAATATATCCGTTTAATCATTTGAACGATAAAGGAGCGGCAATAAATACAGTTGATAAAAGAACAGAATTATTGGGCTTCTATATACTTAACTAGCCGTTAGGGTAACAGAAAAGCCCCACTAGGGGCGCTCTTTGGTTTATCAGTTTTCGTATACAGATATTACTAAATCTGCTGCAAGAAGGGTATTTAAATCGAGTTACTGATAGAATTTGAATATTTTATGTTGATTTTACAAAAAATATATGCCATTTCTACTTCAATTTAAGGAGGAGTGTATGATGCAATATTTAGAATCGGATGTTAAATCCACCC
This sequence comes from uncultured Paracoccaceae bacterium, assembly GCA_947501025.1. Classification (GTDB taxonomy): domain Bacteria; phylum Pseudomonadota; class Alphaproteobacteria; order Rhodobacterales; family Rhodobacteraceae; genus CANMUM01. The sequence goes on from CANMUM010000022.1 coordinate 14,004, forward strand.
TTGAGCCATTTAATAGCTTTATAGTCGACGCTATTCAGTCAGGCTTTTCTGATTGGTTAGAAGTTAAGTCTTGTATGGAACACAAAGGGCTATCTCCCTTTATTTATTCCCGAACTCGATCAAACATAATCTTTGATTGTGTTGCGAAGCACGCGATTTCTAATTTTTTGGAACTTGAGGATGACGGCGCAAAAACCAAGGTAGAGTCACAAACAGTTAAGTTTCTTTTTAAAGATGTTGTCGTTGCTAGGTTTAAAAAAGGCAATGCTGAGCATCTTGGCATGAATATTCCGACCCAACAAAACATGGCTTTCTGCAGTCCCCAAGCTATACTTGAGGGGTTCCCTCCAGAAGCAGCGACAGTTGATATTACTTGGGAATTATCTGAGTGTGAGGACTCGGTGGAGAAAATTTATGTTGCGGCGCGGGATAACAAAATGCAACTTTGGTGTTATGAAATCGGCATTGAACAAAGCAATACAGTTGTATACAAATTGCCGCAAAACGAACCAGATTCGAACTTCAACCAAATATCAAATTCAGGTCTAGTTTCTCCAAAGAAACGCACTTCCGAAGAATCTAAGGGCTAAAATAATGACTACTCGTGGCGATGTGTTGCGCTTAGCGCGGCAATTTAGGGGATTCACACAAAAACAAACTGCGGAAGGAATTGGAGTTCCTCAGGCAATTTATTCCCGAATGGAAAATGATCTTGCAGAAATTAATGTCGATGCAGTTAAGGCAGCATCAGCTTTTCTAGAAATGCCTGTGGAGTTTTTCAATCTCACTGATACGGTCTATGGCCCTCCTGTGAGTGTTCACGCAATGTTTCGTGGAAAGAAATCTGAAATTACCGCAAAAAATATCGACATGGTTACCGCTGAACTAAACATTAGGTTAATTGGGCTGTCGCGCTTTTTAGAGATTGTAGATATAAACCCAACGCTTCGTATACCTAAAATGGATGTGGAAGAATACGAAACCCCAGAAAAGGTCGCAGCGCTTCTTCGGGCACATTGGAAGATCGCAAGCGGGCCAGTCAAAAATTTGACCAGTATTTTAGAAACCGCAGGAATTATAGTCGCGTTTTCAGAATTCGGTGGGACAAGTATTAGCGGCGTAACATTTTCTGTTCAAGGAAGGCCTCCACTTATACTCCTAAACCACGCGCACCCGTCAGATAGGTTACGCTTTACTCTCGCGCATGAACTCGGTCACATCATTATGCACAGTTTTCCAACACCCGATATGGAAAATGAAGCTAATAAGTTCGCCTCTGCGTTCTTGTTGCCCCCGTCTGAGATGAAGGGCGTTTTTACAGGACGAAAAATTACGTTGCAACTTTTAGCCTCCCTTAAGAAAGAATGGAGGGTTTCAATCCAAAGTTTACTAGTTGCAGCAAATTCAGCAGGCTTTTTATCTAAGAGCCAATACAGATATTTGTGGCAGCAAATTAGCGCAAAAGGTTGGAGAACTCGCGAACCTGTCAGCTTAGATTTCCCTGTAGAGCAACCAGTTGTGCTGCCTTCAATTTTTAAAGCCTACGAGCAACTTGGATTTAGTATAAATGAAATCAAGAAAATAACCCGCCTAAACCATAAGGATTTTGAAAGACTTTATGGATTTTACAGCGAAAGAGATGTTACGAAGCCCACACTTAGAATGGTGAGATAATCCTTGGCGCTCCTAAATTCACTGATTATGGCTTCTTTTATTCAAAATCTTCAAAGCTTTTTCATATCGCTTCAATAAGCTTGGTGTAGCACCGCCATTTCGAGACATATTGTTTTTGAGATCGGCAATTTTGACCGCCCTCGCCTTCTTATTCCCTGCGACCCTATAAATATATTCAAAGTAAACCTCATTCGGTCGGCGCGTAATTGCGTCTAATTAAGGCCAAAGCTGGCACAAAAATGGCGGAAGCCAACCATCCTCAACACCATCATGAAATAGACCAAGAACCGTGTAACCGCTTCCTTTAGACACAGCCAAAGCGTGAATAGCATCCTGATATGTCTTTCGCATTCCCATACCCTGATTCTAACATAGTACGATGAGGGCGTCAAAATATTAGTTGGTTTTATCCAATTTATTCTTGACAGTTGGATAAAACCAACCTACTATCATCCCATACCAAACGACAAGTTGTCATCTTGATTGAACCGATAGCAGCGTCTTTGGAAAAGCAAATGGGAGAATTGATTATGCACGTTGAAAATTACACAGAAGGTTCTGACATTTATGACCTCATTGAAATGGTCGCAGACGCTTATGACGAACTCTTCTTAGAAGATTATGCACTCAACGCACCCCACGAGCAAAACATCTTTGAGGATTATCCACTTGATGAAATGCACATAATTGCCTGTAGCGAATTGGACAATGAGAAGTTCGTTGATGGTCGTGATTGGCAAGATGAAATTATTCAAAAGCTAAACGCTATCCCTGCAAGCGTAATCGCAACGCAAAACCAACAAAAGAGGCCGCATAATGAGATTACTTCGCTCACTCAACAAATACGGAAACGGCACAATCCGTGAATGGATTGGCGACTTCATTGGTGGTCTATGCCTATTCGCTATCGGATATAGCCTGATGATCTTATCGGTGCTTTTTGACACATAACAAAACGTGGGTAATAGCCCAAGAGGAGAATAAATATGGATGAGATTATATACCACAACGAATTTCAGCAGAACTCAGGTGCATGGCTTAAAGCCCGCCTTGGCATTGTAACTGCAAGCGAAGTTAAAAACATTCTAACGCCAACGCTCAAGCTTGCGTCAAATGACAAAGCGCGAGTGTATCTTTACAAAAAGGCGGCAGAAAGAATTACTGGGCGGATTGAAGAAGATGGCTACCAAAGTCCAAAAATGGAACGTGGACATATTGAGGAGGAGCAAGCCTTTGAATTGTATTCGGAGAGATATGAGAAGGCTAAGAAATGTGCGTTCATCACCCGAACAACCTCAGATTTTACAATAGGGTATTCACCAGATTGGCTAGTTGGCGATGATGGTCTTGGCGAGTGCAAATCGCGTGACGCGCATCACCAAATTAAAACTATGGTTCTGAATGTCCGCCCTGAGAACAATCGGTGCGTTCCTGATGATTATGTAATTCAATGCCAAACTGGATTATTTGTCACACAACGCAATTGGATTGATTTTGTGAGCTACAGCAACGGCTTGCCTATGGCAGTAATTCGCACAACCCCGATCCCAGAATATCAGGAGGCTATAAAAGAGGCTGTAACTGAATTTGAGATTCTCATTCAGCGAACCGTTGCTGAATATGATGAGGTAGCAGCAATGACAGAATTCTGCACACCAACCGAATACATAGAAACAGTGGAGGTTTAAGTCATGACCATTATCCCAAAAGAATTTGACATCACCCGAACCACAGCATCAAAAAGTGACCAATTAAACGCTGAGGATTTAATAGGAGCAGCGCGGACTATCACCTTATCTGCTGTCCGCATCATTGAAAGCCCAGACCAACCAGTCATATTGAATTTTGAGGGCGACAGCGGCAAGCCATATAAGCCTTGTAAATCTATGCGCCGCTTGCTTGCCTATTTTTGGGGTGAAGATGTCCGCGCCTATGTGGGGCGTCAATTAACCGTCTACAACAAGCCTGATGTAAAGTGGGCAGGCAAGGAAGTTGGTGGCATCCGTGTAAATGCACTTAGCCATATTGAGGCCAAGAAAACAATTAATCTTGCAGTAAGCCGCGGCATTAAGGAAGGCGTGACAGTATCACCAATTGCTATTGGGGCAACTCAAGAGCCAACATGGACACAGCAACAAATTGATGAAATTCACGCCGAAGCCAAAGCAGAAGCGAATGGAGGTACTGAAAAGTTTACTAAGTGGTGGAGTTCAGAGCATGGCAAAAAAGTTCGAGGCGCAATATCAAAAAACAAAGAAATAATGGCGGAGATCAAATCCGCCTGTGAGGCAGCTGATACGCCACCTCAAGTTTCAAATGAAGATAACCCCTTTGGAGATCAGGCCGCACAATGACCCAGCGCATTATTCTTGCAGGTGATACCCAACGCAGCCATGCGATCAACCAAATCAATGAGGCTGATCAATGGAGTGTTGTTACAATAGCACCAAAAACACGCACCAATGAGCAGAATGCAAAGATGTGGGCAATGCTTGCCGATATATCGCGAGAATGCCTTATCAATGGCCAAAAGAAAAAAGCCGATATCTGGAAGCTCGTTTTCATGAAATCGCTTGATTATGAAATTTCATTTGAGTTTGATCTGCAAGGTAATCCCTTTCCAATTGGGTTTAGATCAAGCCAGTTAACAGTCAAACAGATGGCTGACTTAATCACTTTCATCCAAGCATATGGCGATGAGCAAGGCGTTGAATGGCGTGAGAAAAAGAAGCGAGGCACGTCATGAATGAACTTAGACCAGTTCCAAAGCCAAAGAAAAGCGATCGCATAAAAGCGAGGCACGAACGTAAGGCAAGCGACCCTAACCGATCAAGCGCTATCACTGAGAGTGCGAAAGGCGAGACATGCACAATATGCGGAATATGTGATGAGACAATCGTCTGGTGCCATTTACCACTACGATGTGCAGGATTTGGAGGAATTGGCTTAAAGGTGCCAGATATTCTTGGATATTACGGATGTTTTAAATGCCACACAAATGAACCAAACACGGGATGGATGGAACTTCTCATCGGTTTCGCACGCTCTGTCATCAAATTAGTTGAAGAGGGAATCATAGAGGTGAAAAAATGACAGCTAGATACAAAGTAACCGATGAGATGGTCGAGGTGGCGCTAAAAACATTTGTTTTGAATATGTACGATATTAATGAAGAAACTCCTGAATGGAATGAGATTACAATTGGAGAGAAAGAAGATCTGATGAAGGCTATGCGCTCAGCCCTCGAAGCATTAGCAAAACACATACAGGAGGCCACCAATGGATAAGCTAAAGCCATGCCCAACTCCACAAGAATTAGCAACAGCTAAGGAAAATCTGTTAGCAGCTGTAGCTTCTACACAAAATTACCCCTTAGCTATGCAGCTTGAGGAATATTTAAGCATTCTTGATCGTGTCAACGAGAGCGCGCTTCGCCCTTCCCCTTGGCGCACAGATATGGAGAACGCGAAAAAACACAATGGGAGTATAATTGTAGCCATCATTGATGAGGATGGAAATTTGATAGAAGAAAAGCTTCTTTCAGCCATTCACCACGCGCCACAAAACGGCTGGGGTAGGCTTGATGCATATACCCACTGGCAACCCATAACACCACCAGAGGGAGAGATGGTATGAGCAAAGATGTGATGCAAGCTTTAGCCAAAGCGACTGATAAAACTTTAAATCAAGGGCGAAAGACGCCGAAATATGGATTCGTCATTCTGGTGTCTGAATTCAGGGATTATGATGGAGGTCGTGTAAACTACGTTTCAAATGGCAACAAATCCGACATGCTGGCTATGATGAAGGAATACATAGCTAGGTGTGAGGGACGATATGTAGAGGCAAGCGAGGATATTCAATGAGAGCGATTAGAGCGTTAAATGCGACAAGGGTTTTAGCCCAGAGTCAAGATGAATATTACACATTAGCTATTCGCGATGAGACCGTTGACGGCAGAAACCATATGGTTAGTGCATGGGAGCCAACTCCACAAGATATTGAAAACATAAAAAACGGAGGAACGGTATATCTTGCAATTCTAGGTACAGTTCACCCCCCTGTAGTTGTGAGTACCACACCACCAGAGGAGGTATAGATGATTAAAATATTTCAATTTATCCTCACAGGATGCTGGCATAACATTAAATGGGAAAAGCCATCTACTCTTACACAAGACGGTCATTGCATAAAATGCGAAAGATCGTGGTATCGGTTCAGGAGTTAAGCAAATGAATAAGCCACTAGCAACAAATGAACGGAACGCTGCGAAGATGCTTGATCTCAAGACTTTTCAATTCCGTGATCTTGTTGAAAAGGGGCATTTGCCGCCACCAAAGAAGATTGGACCCCATGAGAGATGGCTTGTTGCAGATATTGAGGCCGTGTTGACTGGCGCAGTATTAGATGATGAGGTCGTTTTATGAAACAAGTCAATCTGCCATATGTTCAAGCTAAAAAGGTTAAAGGGCGAACCTATTACTATTTTAGGAAGCGCTCTGGTGATGGTGAGATCCGTATAAAGCTCCCAAACAATCCAGATTCTAAAGAATTTAGCGATGAATATTGGAAAATCCGCGGCGGTCGCTCGAAGGTTGTAAAAACAAACTTCAAAGCACTTATAGCACATTACCGAGCAAGCCCAAAATTCAAACGCCTAAAAGCAAGTACCAAGACAAACTATAGTAGACATCTGGATTCATTAATCGAAACAAGTGCTGCCGTTGATGTGTGTAAAGTTAAACGTTCTCATGTGATTTCATCGCGCGACAAACGCTCGGAAACATCATACTCGCAAGCCAATGAGCGTGTGGCTGTCATATCTAACCTTATGGAGCAAGCGATTGATCTGGATTGGATAAAGCACAATCCCGCCAAAGGTATTGAGAAGCTTAAAGGTGGAGAATATGAACCATGGCCAAAAGACAAGCTTGAGGCCTTTGAGCGGTACTGTGAACGCAATGATCTAAATATTGAGCGGATATTGTATGAATTAGCCGTTGGTACCGGCCAGCGCCTTAATGATTGCCTTGCAATGAAATGGGAGCATTTCAATGGCGGCTACATGAGCGTTGTTCAAGAAAAGACAGAAACGCGCCTAGATGTTTATTGCCCTGCCCGATTGCAGCGATTTTTACAAAAAACAACAAAGCAAGGCGAATTTATCCTATCAAAGAACTTGCGCCAGGGGTTTAAAAAGCGAACTGTTCAACAGCGCATTCAAGGCATCAGAGAAGAAATTGGAGCTAAGGCATATGTAATTCACGGCTGGAGATATAATGCGGCTATGGAGCTTGCAGAAGCCAATTGCACAGATGCACAGATCCAAGCCGTAACAGGCCACAAATCGCTTGAGATGGTTATCAAATACCGCAACCAAGCAAGCCAAAGAAAACTATCAAAACAAGCGCAGGAGAAGAGATAATGAAAATATTAGACGCAGTTAAAGAACTCGACGGCATCGAGATGAGAGACCTTAATGAAAAAACAGAGCTATTTCAGGCGATGTCAGAAAGCGGCCTTGTCGTGGCATTTGGTCAGAGCACTGTCAGGGTATTGTGTTCTCAATTGACAGCCTTAAATCAGCAAGCCTTTTAAATAAATTAGTTTCCCACATTCTCCCTTTGTTCACGGTGTTTTTGTGGGAATTTTTTTATCTAAGTTATTGATTTAAATAAATATGCGTAAGATTTAGGTTCTAGCGCCGCGAGGCGTGGGGGTTCAAGTCCCTCCACCCGCACCATTCTGAAAACATTACGTTTTTTCATTTACTTCTCCTCATCATTATTTTGATTTTCTTGCGGTTTCGCAATTTGTTTCGCAGTTTCGCGTTCTGTTCGTGATTTGTGCCCAGTCACTGCTTGAATTTCACTATCGGTGCACCCTGCCTCAGCCAGCTCGATAGCTACTGTGTACCTCCATCCATGTGGGACATATTTTTCAGCCCCAATCTCTTTGCGAATATCTTCGATCCTCCTTTGTATAGTACGCTTTTTGTAACCTTTATGGAGGGTTTGACTAATTATATAAGTCCCTTCTTCTGGAATAGAATCCAAATATTCAATTAAAAAATCTGGACAAGCTACCCAGAGTTTTGCTTTGGTTTTCTCCTGAACAACATGAATAAATTCTCCATCATAATCTTTCCAAGTCATTTCTAATAGATCGCCAAGTCTTTGCCCAGATCCAACCGCTAACTCAAATAGCAATCGTTCAAGACGTAGAGCGTGCTCTTCGCAATATTCTATAAATAAGAGCTGCAATTCTACTGGCCATGGCTCATAATCTCCGCCTGTCAGCTTTTTAATACCAATAGTTGGATTGCTCTCTCGCCATTCCTCGTCAATAGCAGCCTTACATAACATTGATAGTACTGGACGCGTTCATTCGCTTGAGACCACGTCTCTTGAAGTGCGTTTCTTGCGTTCAGAATATCCTTTCGCTTTAGCGAACGAATATCTTTGTCACCATTTTTTTGATTATATCCTTAAAATGCCGTTCATAGTTTGTCTTTGTACTTTTTTTGAGTTTTTTATATAACTCAATGGTTTTAGCTACGGTAGTTTTTACAATAGCCTTCGACTTGCCAGTTCTGGCTTCCCAATACTTATCATTGAACTCACGGCTATTTTTATTTCTTGGGAGCGGTATACGCACCAACCCCTTCCTGAAATAATTGTATACCCTACCCTTAACAACTTTGGTTTCTAAATATGGTAGATCAATATCTTTCACCATTCAAATGCCTCCTCATAACTTGCGGCTGTTTTAATGTTAGATAGTTCTGAAACCGCCCAACGTTTGTGTTTTTCAATCCAAGTTGGGCTTGGTAAAAATCCGAGTTCAACAAGCCGTAGAAATTCACTAATTGATAAATCCAGCATCCGTGCTGCACTTGAAGCACCAGCATATAGTTGATTAATTCTTTTTTTCATTACAGCCTCCACTTGGTTGAAAACTAACTCTAACTACATACTCTTCAACTGCGGCCTTAGTTGTGTAGAGCCTTGTACCCATCCTAATGAATTCAATCTCTCCTGATGAAATGAGTTTCCTCAATCGTTGGACAGGCCAACCAACATCATTTGCAACTGCCTGGGGTGACTGTAAGTTTTGAGGTGACAAAATACTTTTCATATCGTACCTTTTTATTATGTGAGACAACGAATCAATCCATAACGGATACATTTGGCAACTAAAGGGATACAAATGACTGCGTTGTAAGAAAAAGGTGCTATTGCTGAAAGGATTTATTCTATTCGTAAACCAAACGGTCTCTCACGTGATGAGTTTGCTCAACGGGTTAGCGTTTCTGTACCTGCGTTGAAAAACTATGAATTGGCGCATAGAGACGCAACTCTCAACCTAATGATCGGCATCAATAAAGCGTTTGGAATTGACATAAACTGGCTTGCCACAGGAGAAGGCTCATCAACAATAGGTGATTCAAAGAAAAGCATAATGATAATTTCGTCAGCAATCCGTAACTTTGAAGATACAAAAGGCATACTTCTTGAAACACACAAAGAAGCTAAGGTTTTTACTTATCTTTTTCAGCAATTTTCAAAAGGCCAACAACTGACGGAACAACAAATTCAAGACTTCCTAGAAACCGCAGCAACATGAGGCAAAATATGACGATTGAAAAACTGATTAATTTACAAAAACCATCTAATTTATTTTTATAAACAATGCGTTTCCCAGATAGCTTAAAGTATTAATATCCTGCAACTCAAAAACAAACAAAAATCTCCATTTGGTACTTCACTTAATATTTCAATGATTCAAATAAAGATGAAACATCAAATGATGAATTGTACCCTGGAGATTGCACCCCTTCTAACCCAAAAGTAAAAAAGTGCTTCCTCGCTGCACGCCATCCTCTCATCAAGCTTGGAAAACCCATTTCTGGAATATCGTCCATTGAGCTACCTTTGCGCCATTTATGTGGATCGATCCATGTTCCCAAAATAAGTTCCTTATTCGTAGGAGTTGGGCTTTCTAGTGAATATTTTGATATCAAAATCCGGTTCCTCTCGACACAAGCTCTGCGCACCATGTTTACTGTCCAACCATCAAGTTCTCTGAGAGAATCTGCATTTTCGATTAGGCAATAAAATCCCATCAATCCTTGCATTTTACTAAGTTTCGATTTTCCATATATGAAATTTTCAATTTCTTGTTCCCTTAGGCCGCCGTAAAAACCTCTTCTTATTTCACATATTAACCCAAAAAGATCCCAATCAAATTTTTCAGATCTATTTGCTCTAATTGGATCAAAGCCAATTTTTAGAGAATTGATAAGATATATATTTATTAGTCTTGAAATTTTCTGTTTAAGCTTTTGAACTGTCTTTTTCGGCATGCATAGCCCTGATTCTCGAAATCCGTAACCCAAATAAGTAAAATCGTGCGTCGTTCTAATTTCATTTATAAAGCTTGAGAGAATAGAAATTCCTGGCGACTTTTCTTGATTTATAATCAGGCCGCTTTCCGCACAATGTCTGTCAAAACATTTTTCTAGACTTAATGCTTCTTCATACTTCCCGCAAATCGCTACAACATCATCAGCGAATCTAACAAACTTTCCTGGCTCAGCTGAAAGCCTGCGATCAAGGTCATGGTTTGCCAAGTTGGCTAAAATTAGTGATGTAGAAGAGCCTTGTGGGGTACCTTTAACTTTTCGACGAAATTTACCTTGGCTGTAACTACGAGATTCACAATACCTGTGATGAAGAAACTTTTCAAAAATGTGTTTCTCATGCGGAGTTATACTAACCGTTCCCCGATCAGACATTTTCTTTTTTAAGTAATTACTTGGAATGTTATCAAAATATTTTTTGAAATCAACTTGAACTACAAATAATTTACCGTCCCTATCAAAATCACGTAATGCCAATATTGCATCAAAAACATTTTTGTCGGGCCTATAGGCATATGAATGAGGTGAAAACCGTTTTGAGTTTCTCTTCTGTGTCCTACGAAAAACTACATTTGCTAATGCGGCATCAGGTATTCCAAAGGCTGTAATCTCTCGCTTACTTCCGTCAGCTTTAGGTATTGCAAACAAAATTGCTGGCTCTGGATCGTACTTAAGCTCAAGTACTTTGTGCCAAATCGCAGATGCTATGCCATTTGCATTCTTCATACAATGTAGTGGATCAAAATGTTTATGTAATAACATTTTCTTCTTATGTTTTGCGACTCCCGCAGTAAGCCCTGTTCTTCTTGAGAATTTTTCTCGGTGTTTTTCTTCTTTGATCACAATTGAATTTGACTTATCAAACGCCTTTTTACACAATCTTTTAATTTCTTTTTTTAGTTCGTTATGCATAACTAACACCTAAATTATTCAGCGGGGAACTAAGAGTAAGGGAAGCGAGTTGCCCCGCCTATTCCAAGTAGCTGATTAGCCACTGTCATTATGTAGAATTTTACCCACATAACATCATCGACTCTATAAAAGCCAGGTAGGTTGCTCCCCGCCTGAGGTTGCACACCATATGATTACCATGTCAGAATAGAGATACGCGAGTCAACCTAGAACTGTATAAAATAGTGAATTCTTAAGGCCCACTATTGATAACTGGGCCAAGATATTCTTCATTGGTTTTATTCGTAACTTGCTTTCCTACAAGATCCTGAACCATCCTTCCAACGTGCTCAAGCGTGTTTCTAATTCTAGCAATGAGCTCTCCAGTCCGCTGTTGTGCTGGGTGAACGTTTTTTCGAGCACGCTCAAAGCTTTAGATAACTTGCTCAAACCCTCTGCGTTACCGAGTGATCCGTTAGGGCAAATTTTATTCCGCTTTCCTACATTTTCCTCAATCTTTTTTCCAAAGAGATAAAAGATTCCTACAAATTTCAATTAGGTCTCATATACACTGTTGCATCTCTCAACATATTTTCAAACATGTAAAAGAATATTAGGATCTTGCAACAATAATTCATAAACTATAAGAATATTATAGTTAGGATTTTCATGCGTCATTTCGTTTCATTATGTATATTTATTTTCACACTTGTCGTCACAACTTCAGCAATCGCACAGGAAAGCTGCGCTTCCGAAGTTTCAGTGAAATGTCTAAACGACGTTCTTATAGAACATGCGGAAAAATTAGAATTAGAAGCAGATCGAACAAGATTATATGAGGTTATGGTTGAACAAAATCTTAGGTTAGGATATTTCGAAACAGCATCAGAATATTTTGAAAAATACGGCAAAGATTTTTCGATGTTTACTATAAATCGTGTTGCTGAAGCTTCTCAAGAAATAGGAGAAAGCGCAAAAGTGAAGCTTGCTTTTGATTTTCGCCTAGCCCAACAATACAAAAAAAATAAACCCTCTAATTTACTTTCGATTGCACGAGATCAACTTGAATTTGGGCTGAATGATGATGCGCGTTCAACTTTGCAGCTAGCTGCATTACTAACTCAAAAATTTATAAAAAATGGTGATAATAAACTCCGAGAACTAAATAATATTGCCGTCTTACAGCGGCTTTACGGATGGCCCGGAGATGTCGATCAAACACTCACTTGTGCTGAAGATGACGCAAAACGGATTGAAAAACCGATGGAACGTGCATTTGTGCTCGCTGATATTGCTCAACAATATCATTTAGCTGGCTTATCGGACGAGGGTGAACGGATTTTGTGGGATCTTATACTAGCTGTTAAAGCTCATGAAGATAAATTTGAAGCTGATCAAATTCAAAGCGCCATCGTTGGTACATATGTGCAATTAAACATGTTTAAAGAAGCTGATGCGCTAAACGAGGAATTTTCTAGGACTGAAGATCGATATCAGGACGCTGTACGGGACGGTGTTAATATCCTTCTGACTTCAGAAAACCAATATTTATTGAAAATTCCATCTAGCACCAAAGAAAGAGCGCTAAAAATTATTGATAAAATTACAGATTTGGAGAAGGTCGATTTTTGGTATCATTCACTAATTTTTAAGTTGGCTGGATTTAGGCAATATGATGAAGCCCTCGAAATTGCAGAGTTAATCAATAATGATGATTCTAAAATTGAAGCGCGAATTCTTATTGCAGGGTTTATGGCACGCGAAGAAAAAGACCTAACTGAGCCAGACAAGCTCATACAACAATATGCTATTGAATTAGATAACTTGAGTGATGAAGTTTTGAAATCAAGTGAATACCCTTTATCACTAATTGGTGGCGCATACGTTGATGAAGAGGATTTTGATCACGCTAGACCATACCTCAACGCGGCTCTACGCGCAAAGAATTTACTTCAAATAGATGCAATAAAAACTAATGATCGAACAGTCAGATTTTGGGGGCTGTATCACGACTATGCATTGATGGGTGAATATGGCTTGTTGAATGAAATCTATGAAAATTCGACAAGTAACGAACAAAAGCTAGAACTAATTGGAGCTATGGTGAACGGCTTTAGCAAGGGTGGATATCTAGAATATGCTGTTCTGGCTCAAAATGAATTCCAACGGCTGATCCCGAATTTATCGGATGAAGTAGAGGAGCTTGATGAAGCTAAGAGGAAATTTTACCCTGAAGGATATATAATTCCAACGGAGCGTTCAAAGGCAAATGAAAGCTACATCAGTCAAAATGCAATAATCGCTTCAGCTTTTGCTTCCAATGGTGATTTGATAAAGGCGCGTAAATATTTGGAACTTGTGGAAGGAAGTGGTAAAGAAATTTACGTTGAATCAGCAATTATCAAGGCACTGAAATCGTCTGGGGAGCAAGTTGAGGCAGGATTAATGATGCAAACGATGTTGCAAAATGTGCAAGACGCAACTGACATGAAAGATTCTATTGCTGCGTTTAGGACCCTTTATTATTTGCTTGATGATACCGAATAACGATCAGTAAGGAGCTATTAAAATGGCAATTTTCATCGCTTAAAATACACTTCATAAACCACCCACACTAGAAACAAATACATCATCTTAACGCCTTTCCCTTTAAATACATGGACCATTCGAAATCGAGTGATCCGTTTCGTACGAACTTTCTTGCCGCCTCCCTACAAGCTCCCCAATTTTCCTTCCAACGCGTTCAAGCGCGTTTCCAATTCTTGCAATGAGCTCTCCAGTCCGTTGTTGTGCTCGCTGAACGTTTTCTCGAGCACGCTCAAAGCTTTGGATAACTTGTTCAAATCTTCTGTGTTGCTCTTTTTCTCGTAAATTCCATTCTTCAATGTCTCATGCAATCTCTCGACCGAGGCCAGCAATTCTTTCTCTAGTGGTGTTAGAAATTCGGTCATCTATTTCTCCTCCTGTGTTTCTAGGCAAATCGTTCCTACGAGCATCGTCACGGGACATTGTGCTAGGGTTACGTTTTTTGGCAAAACGATCACTTCGCCAAGGTAGCCAACGCCATGGGTCTTGCGCATCCCCTCCAGACCAAATTCCATCAGCGAGGGAGAATTCACTGGCACTTTGGCTTCGATTACCTGTGGCAATGCCAGTTTGATCATCACTACTGAGATAATCAGCGTTAGCATCATTGCCACCATCCAAGTGACGCTCAATGTCTTGATGATATCCAGACTCCATTCCTGTATTGAATTGCTCGTCTCCTCTATCTCGTTTGATAACTTCTCCTGAAGGCGTTTCATCTGATTTTCGCAATGGCTCGTTGTCGTCGAACTCAGTTCCTTCAATAATGACATATCGCGAGCAATTGTACTTTGAACGTTGAACAATTGTTCGCTCAAGTCGCTGCTTTGTACCGTTTCTTGTTCCAGATTCACTTTCAAATGCTGCTTCAAGCTGTTCTGCTTTCCATTCTGCATGAAAGATCACTCCTTTTAGTTTGTAATTTTGATCTGTTTCGGGATCCTTGACCGACAAGAATGGCTTTCCAGTTTTTTTGTCGTGTCCTTGACGACTGAACTTAAAACCCACTTCTTCAAACGCTTTGATCATACTTGGGCTATCGGTTATTGTTCCCAATAGTATCTGGTCGTCTAACCATTTATGAATGTCTTCACGCGCCTCAACGCGATCTGCACTTTCGATGGTGCTACTTTTTAATTGTGCATGTGATTTATCCATAAGGTCAGCCCAATGATGCTCTTTGTTCAAATGGCCTCGCAATGTATCAAATGTCTTTTGATAGCCTGGAGGCGCGATATTGAGGCTCTTACACGTGGTTAACTCCATGCGCGGCGTACAAAAATGCAGCTCCACATTGCCCTCATGCACATGCTTAACCCACAGGACATCAAACTGATTGCCCTCAAGCCCAGCAAACGACAACCGCTCGAGTTCATTCATGACCTCGCGTAGTTGCTCCTCGCTCGGATTATCATCACCAGCAAACGCAATCACGCCCGCGCGGTAGCTCCATTTGCTTGTCGAGCTATCAATGAGCTGCTTTGTGATTTCAGGATTTCCAGCAACCACCTCAGGCAATGGATCGCGAATTTTGAGCATTGCATGACCATCCGCGTCCCGCTTCACATTACGGTTCTCATCATAATCAAGAACCTCTTCAGCGAGAAGATAATCAACTGGCCCAGCGCCGCAGCCTTGACCTTTAGCAAAGAATTTGATCAGCATGTTGCTAACCGAAAAATTAGTGAGTTTACAAAATGTCTAAAGGCTGGGTTTTCAAAGGCAAGCCATACGAGCCATCGATTTTCAAAATTGATGAATCCTACTATTTGGAATTGCCAGTCTCCATTCGTTGGAGTGTGGCTGAGTTTGACATTCCTATAGCTAAATACGATTTTGATGCGCTCATGATCAGCAGAAATCGATATTATTTTTTGTTTGCTGTTCTTTCTCGTGTTTTTGAAAATACTGAGATTGATAAGCCAAACCCGAAGATTGAAGAAATTATAGACATATTTCTTCACGGGCTGGAAGAGGATGTGAACAAGTTCTTGTGGGATAAAGATCGCATTAAAAATAGCATAGTTTCTGGTTTTCTCAATGATCTGCTTGGCTTCAAGTTCCTGCACAATAACAAAAACTTCTTGAGCGGCCATCCCACCAATTGGTTCAATAGAATAGAGCCTTTGCCTCAAGAAGTATGAATTTACGGTAAGCATCATTGCGAGTCCTCATCAATTTTGTGGACAAGCAAACGTTCAATCACAATAAACTGCGCGGACAATGCCACACCATCAATAGCTCGGATATTGCCGCCCGCAACTTCGCGATTTAGGTGTCGAGCGATCTGATTGAGATTGTTTCCAATGCCAGCGACTTTGCGAAGCAGCGCAGGGTCAGCTTTGGAAATGGGGCGCAATCGCCGAGCTTTAGCTAAGTCCAATGCCTCACGCAAAATTTCCGATAGGGTTTGGGCTGAGCTTTGCGCTAGCGCATCAATACGCGTCTTATCATCAATGGAACAACGGAATATCAATCGTTCCGTTAGTTCATTCGATGATAGCGGTTTCACCGCTTGGTTGGGGTTCGAAGGGGAGGTGTAACCTATCCCCTCGCATGGCTCCGTGTCTGACACGGGTCGCCTTGCTTTGGTAAATGAGCTATCCGCAGCAAACGTTTTCTCGCCCTTTACCATGATGTTATTCCAGCTGAGATAAGTTGTTCTTTAATCACTAGGCATTTGCTCAATAGCGTATAGATTTGCGCACGCTATATTGTATTGTATAAAGCGTGCTTGGAAATGATCCAGCCAAGGTTCCTATCAATTTCTTGCTTCATTTTTAATCTTGAGCGGATGATTGCTTTGGACGTTTGGCTTGTTTTTTTAGACTTCTTGCGAAATTTTCCCTGCGCGTTCAGTTTACCATTTTCAACATATCTGCGTACGAAAGTGATCCATATTTTAATAATATTTTCGTCATCACGAGCTACGTTAATTTTCAAAAGAAACGTCCTGAAAGCTACGGATACTTTATTAAGGCATGGAAAGTCTCTTGAACTTGGTACAGCCTTCTGTGCTAGTTTTCTCCAGAACTCTGTATTGTCCCACTTGGAAAACAAGTTTCCTTCTTCTTATTAAATAATGATCTTTGATCATTTTTAAGTTCTTTTGCCCCTCCGATAGGTTTTTCAATTTCTGGGTAGGCTTTTAAAAACCACTTTTAAAAATCAAGAAGAATATATAAATTCTTATCATTGAGACGAAAATCAATTATTCTACGCTTCACTTCAATCAGCTTTAGCTTTTCAGCCTGCGCTCTAATTTTTTTAATCTCACTCGTAGTCGTATATCCTAGAGCATTTGCAATCTGCATGTTTGTTAGTCCACCAGATTGAAATGCAGCCTTTCCCGATTTTTTAAAATTTCTACGGTTTTGCTCCAATACAGTTATGAATGCACAGATTGAATGCGCTCGACACGGGCGAACACCTTTTTCATGAACTAGGTAGCTTGTAAGTTGCGTGAGATATTTTTGAAAATATCTTGATGTCGGCTCAAAGTGTATGGATGATCGGCTCATAACGCGCCTCCGATCATTATTGATCGAAGTGTTAAGTTGTGATATGATTGATATACAGAATATTGAAATATGCCGTCGTTATGGGTTGCAGCCCTTTCGGCGGTTTTTCTTTGCCTAAGCCGCAAAATGGCCGTTTCGCCCTTTCTTGTTTCGTTCGACATATGTCCTGCGAAACTTTTCTGCTTAGTCACTGAAGACATTGAGTTATCTTTAGATTTAGATTTAAATTCTAGCGCCGCGAGGCGTGGGGGTTCAAGTCCCTCCACCCGCACCACCTTATTTATAAGGGTCTTTTGATGAATCGAGTAGTTAGGGATTTCCGAACAGCCCAAAGTTTCCCACAAATCGCCCAAACCCCAACCAGAGCTTTATCCGATCTACGCATTTTTGTAGCTCTCTTTGTCTAATGTACGGTATTTCAACACGAGCAACTCGCCGCAAGCGTCGACCGTATCAATCAGCGCTTTGGAGCAGGCACGGTGAAATACAGATAGCACCGCGAGCATTTCGGTTTCTTTGATCGAGGATGAGCATTTACTCATTCTCCTTGTTGAACTTTGCTAAATAATCAGAACGCGCCCCGAACCATCGGAAAAGCGTCTGTGTGGTTATATCACAAGCCTTGGCACTCAAATGACAGTCGAGCCGAACTCTGTCCCATTTCGCGATGTAACTTGACATCATTGGTTGAAAAGACCTAAGGCTTCATTAGGGAATATGGGTATGAACACAAAATCAACAACAAAGAGCACAGCTAAAAACCAGAAGCTTTCGGCCTATCTCGGTCACATCCATTATAAGGATGCGGCAGGCCGTGACGTTATTGCACGCGGTGCGGTTTGGTGCGAGACCCGTGCGGATTTTGACACGGCGCTTGAGGCGTATCTCAGCAAGGAAGGCGCGACTTT
>CANMUM010000023.1 GCA_947501025.1 uncultured Paracoccaceae bacterium
CCTATCCTAAGAATAAAAGAGCTTTACAAAAATTATGGCTAAGGGTTAAGGGATAAAAACAACACATTATCGATCAAGTGGGCCAGTTGCAACGCTTGCTTCAAAGGCGAGAGAGGGCAGTCCCGAATTCAAAAGTTAGACTTGGCGCGGGCTAAAAATGGGACACACTGAGCTTTTAAAGCTATCATCTATGCGTTCTTTGCTCACATGAGGTGAGCCATCGCATAAGTGGGGTTTAAGGGAACAATTCTCAACAAAAGGGAATTAAGGCAAAGTAGCCCATTATTTACCTTATGACTGTACGCATCTAAAAAAGCGAGCTTTTTATTCCCCTATGCCATAGAACGTACCGTAATCTGTTGAGCCGGTTTCTGCTCCTTCGGTTGCATATACGCCGAGGAGGGTATTGTCTGTGTAGGCGTTGGTTTGGCCTGAGGTTTCACCTGTCCCTTGGAAACTTTGCGATGTGCTATCCCAAGTGTATGTAATATCAGGGCCTGTGATTGTGCTAAGGGTGCCTGATGCTTGATCAAGCTCAAGAAGAATTGCTCCTGAATATTCGCTACCTATTTCGCCTGTTGAATTGATTGTACGCTCTGTATATTTGCCTGCGAAACTTGTTGATGTGAGTTCTTCTGGGCTTGTGTATTTCGGGATTGAGTTGCCAATATCGGAGAATTGGTTATCTGAGCTCAATGCATAGAGTGCGGTGCCTGTACCTGTGTTGGCGTTAATGAGTGTGTAGTCTTGACCATCTACGGTTATATCTGCGTATACGTTTTGGCCGTTTTGAGTGTTTGTTGTTGTGAGCACTTCGCCTTTATAGGATAGAGTTCCATCTTCTGCGAAGCTTAAATCACCTGTTTCGGATTGATAAGCTGCAGCAGCGGCGATGTTTGCGGCTTCTTCGGCTGTTGGAGTGTCGTCATAGCTTGTACATGCTGTTATTGTGAGTGCGGCTCCTGCAAAGACTATCGTTTTGGCTATCTGGGTTCGTGCAATAGTTGATTGTGTTGCTTTTGTCACATTTGTTATGCTGTACATATGCAAATCCCTAATTCTGTGTTCTAATAACTTTGTTAATCTTGCATAATTGGTTCATGTAGATTAATCAACCTTTGAACGCCGTTCAACTTTGAACTTGAACGAGAATTGCTTTTACATATACAGGAATAGGGATGCTCCACATGAATAAATTTAACAACAGCTTTGTGTTGCCGAAGGCTTTTTTAGCAACAGTGATTTTATCACTCACAACGAGCGCTGCACTTGCTGGGACCACTGAAGGTCTTGCGATGCTTGATGCGGGTGATGTTGCCGGAGCTGCTGCCGAGTTCCAGGCTTCATATGAAGCTGGTGAAGGTGATGGAGCATTTTATCTTGGTCGTTTGTTTGAGGTAGGTGCGGGTACGGAAGCTGACCCGATGCGCGCTGCCAATCTCTATGCGGCGGGCGTTGAGAAGGGCTCAATTCTTGCGATGAACCGCCTTGGTGTGATGTATCAAGAGGGTACTGTTCTGCTTCGCGATTATGTGGAAAGCACACGCTTGTTCTGTCAAGCTGCCGATGCTGGTGATGCCAATGGTGAGTTCAATTGCGGGCTTGCCTACCAACTTGGACAAGGCGTCCCGAAAGACGTGAATAAGGCTGTAGAATATTGGGAAAAAGCGGGCGCACAAGGCAATATCGCTGCGCTTAACCTTATGGGCCAAATTTATGTTCAAGGTGAAGATGTCGCTGCTGACCCTGAAAAGGCGCGTGGTTATTTTGAGCAAACGGCTGAGCTTGGCAATGCAATGGGTCTTTTTGAGCTAGGAAAATATTATGCAGGACTTGAGACGCCGGAGCTTTCAAAGGCGTATTCATATGCGAATTTAGCAGTGGTGCGTGGTCATCCTGAGGCGCGTGCGTTCCGTGATACGCTTGAGCAAGATATGACAACTGATCAGATATCTGAGGGCCAAGCAATGGCGAAGGCTTGGACGGAAGCAAAGATTGCGGCAGCAGAATAATCTGATTGCGGTATAGCCAAGTGATAATGGGAGTGAACTCTTTGGAGCGCAAGCTATTTGCGTTTTTAGTGAGGCCATGTTTAGTGGGATCAGCGTCTATTTGTGTTTCGGTCTTATCTTCACCTCAATTGGCAATTGCTCAAGAGACGCTTTCTTGTATTCAAGTTGATCAGGTTGATATTTTGAATGTCCAGCTCTTTGAGGCGAGTATTGTTGACTCATGGGTTGCGTCGTTTGAAGGCAGGTGTCTTGGTATTGGGCAGTTCAACGAGATCATGGAAACGGTAACTGAGGCTTATATTGATGGCGGTTTTTTGACGTCACGCGCTTATTTGCCTGAGCAGAATTTGGCTGATGGATCGCTCGAGATTGCTGTTGTTGAAGGTCGAATTGAGAAGGTTAATTTTAACGGCGAAGAAAATCGCAAATGGCAGCGTGTTGTTTATCCGAATCTTGAGGGGGAGGTGGCGCAACTTCGCACTATCGAACAGGGGCTTGATGTCATTCGTTCAATGGATAGCTATACGGCTGAGATGGAGCTTGAGGCGGGCGAAGAAGTTGGTGCGTCGATATTGAACATTAAGGCTGTCAGTGAAAAGCCTTGGGCGGTGAACTATTCAACCAATAACTATAGCCAAGAGCCGATGGGGGATTATTCTACAACTGTTGGGGTTCGCTATGATCACCTGCTCGGAATCAATGATCAGTGGTCATTGAGTTACACTAAATCAATGTCGCCAAATCCGTTGAGTTTTGGTTATGATGGTTTTGGTTCGGAATCGATCGCGGCTTCTGTGATTTTGCCTTTTGGTAAATGGGAAAACAGCTTTTCTTATTCTTGGTCAGAGTATTACCAAGAGATTGATGGAACCTTTGATCCCATTCCTGTTGATGGTTGGTCAGAAAGTTATAGCCTAGGCTTTAAGCGCTTGATGTTCCGTGATCAAACTAAGAAGACGTATTTGGAGTTGTCTTTAAACCGTTCAGAAAATCGTAATTATATTTTGGATACGTTGATCGAAAGCTCAAGCCGAGTGATCTCAACGGCTAAGCTTGAGCTTTCTCATGAACAACCGATATGGGGTGGCAATTTTTCGGGCACTATCGGTATTGAAAAGGGCATTAAGGCGTGGGGTGCAGAAGATTATGATACGCAGCCAGAAGATCAACCTAATGCCCAGTTTACGCGCGCAACGTTCAGTGGAAGCTGGGAGCGTGAATGGCAGAAAGAGCATGGAACGATTGGATATGAGGCTACGTTTAGTGGCCAGTATAGCGACGACCGTCTTTATGGAGCTCAGCAGTTCTCTATTGGTGGTGTGTCGACGGTTCGCGGCGTTATGAGTGCTGTTGCGACTGGATCATCGGGCATATTTTTACGCCAAGAGGTGAGTTTTGCTGTATCAAAATTTAACAATAAATATTTGGGCACACCAGAGATTTATGTGGGTCTTGATCATGGGCGTGTATTTGATCAGTCCGATATTGATGTTGATTTTTGGCAGGCCACGGGTGGAGCGCTTGGTTTGCGCCTTGACGCGGGCGACCAGTTCACATTTGATGTGAGTTATGGTCGCTTGCTTTGTGCTGGATGCCTGAGTGATCTCGATGAGTATGAGCCTTCTGGAGAATGGATGATGGCGCTCTCCACAGAATTTTAAGGGTAAAGAATTATAGGAGTAGGGATACTTCAAGGATAAATCCAAGCCGCAAAATGATTTTTAAATGAAAATGTAAAGCACTCAATATAAACAAGGAGATGAATATGAAAAATGAATTGATTATGACAGTTGCAGCATTATCGCTAATCGCTTGTGGGGGAAGTAGTAGCTCTTCTTCGGGAAATACTGATACTGATGATGAAATTACATCGACAGATCCAGTATTGGGCGTAGCTTCCAATAGTGGAAGTACTTATACATTAATAGCTGATGGAGCCACGATTGAAGGAACGTCACAGAACAGTAGTTATCCTGTATTTTTCAACCAAGTAACCGTTGATGGAAAAACAGGTAGGTTGGCTGGATCTGTGGGTACAAACTCTGGTTATCTGGGTTTAGCGGCGATTAACTCTGACGATGCTTTTTATGGTAATAATGGTACGGCTACAATTGCTCATCCAACAACCTCGGGAACAGTCACATTTGCAGGGCAAGGAAGCCTTATAACTTCGGGGAGTACTACAATTGGTGCAGTGGCGGTTTCAGCAAACATGGATGCTGGAACGATTGTTGGTACAGGGCCTGACGGCTTGATAATAGCTGGTACGATCAGTGGTTCAGAAGTTGCAGGGACAACCACTTATAATGGTGAAAGTGGCGTATTGAGCTCAGGTTTTTATGATGGGGGAGATGGCAATGCCACCGAGTATAACGGTGTGTCTGTTGGCGATGATGGCGGATACGCTGCGACCTTTTCTACGATAGAGATCGATGACGACGAGTAGATATAAATTTCCGTATCCTTTTTGGGCTGCGGCTTTATGTGTATGTTAGTAAATCATAGTTTCAAAAAAGTGATTTTGCACTGTTTACTGAATGTGATATGAGCGATTGTTGTTAGGATGTTGCAAAACATTTTAATGGTTTTAAGAGATTGAGTGGGATATAGGCAGGATAATGGGTATAAATAGAAAATTGATATTGAAGCAAGTCACGGCGGCGTTCTCGTCATTTGTTCTTGCTGTTCAGCCTATGCTGGTTCAGCCGGTTTCTGCTCAAGGTATTTCGACTACGCCGATTTCTGGCAATACCAATGTTTATGACAGCGCGAATGGCGTTCCGATTGTTGATATTGAGAGTGCTAATTCTCAAGGAGTGTCTCATAATATCTATGAAGAATTTAATGTAGGTACAGAGGGCGTTATTTTTAATAACGTGACAGAGAATTTTGGTCAGAGCGAGCTTGGCGGCGTTATCTCTGGCAATGCGAACTTAGAAAACGGCGCGGCTTCTGTGATTCTTAATGAGGTGATTTATAATAATCCGTCTGAGCTTTTGGGTTATATGGAGGTTGCGGGTTCTCAAGCTGATGTGATCATTGCCAATCCTTATGGGATTACATGTGATGGTTGTGGGTTTATCAACACCGATCATGCGACATTGACAACGGGCACGCCGTTTACGGAAGATGGTGAGTTTAAGGGTTTTGATATTACGCGTGGCGCGGTTGCGATTGGCGAGCTTGGTGTGGACGCGACGGGTGTTTCTCAGTTTGATATTCTGTCGCGCACTGTTCAAATTGATGGCGCTATACATGGCCAGCAGGTTAATATCGTTGCAGGTCAAAACAACATAATTTATGCCACAGGTGCTGTGAGCACGAATGATGGTGATGGATCGGATGCACCGAGTGTATCTATTGATAGTACGGTTCTTGGTGGGATGTATGCCGATAGCATCAAAATCATCTCGACGGAAAAAGGTTCTGGTGTAAAAGCTCCCCCCAAAATGGCTGCGAATGCGGGTGAGATGGTAATTACGGCTGATGGTCAGCTTGTTTTGGGCGAGGCTGTTGCATCTGGCAATGTCACAGCCAAAGCTGAGACGGTTACGGTCACCACATATGTGAAGTCTCAAGAGCGGATTGAGATTGAGGCCGCGCGTGATGCGATTGTTGCGGCTAATGCTGCATTGGTTGCTGATAGTGGTTTGCTGATCACTGCGGGTGGCAATTTTGAGCTTGGCGAAAGCTCAAGCGTGATTGCGAATGATGGAGAGTTGGTTGCCAATGTAAGCGAGAGCATCGATGCGGGGGCGGATGTATCCATATCTGCGGCGAATGGTGCGGTTGCATTGAGCGTGGGCAGTGACATTAATCTTGGCGCGGACACCGATGTATTGGCTACAGAAAACGTAGACATCAACGCTACAAATTTGAACACAGATGGTGGCAATATTATTGCAGCGGGTGTTGAAACTGCGGAGGGCACGGTAGAGGCTGCGGATGTGGTGATCACATTGAGTGGCGATGCAAATCTTGCAGATACGCAAGTTGTTGCTTCTCAAGATATTAATGTGGCTGCGAATGCTGTGACGATTGGTAGTGATTCTATTGATCCGTCGCGTTTTGTAGCAAGCCGTGATGTTGGCATTGATGTGCAGACACTTACAGCTGAGGGCGCAACGGTTCAGGCCACAAATGATCTCGACATTACAGCAACAACGATTAATGGCGGTTCAAGTGACGGAACGGGCCTGAATGCACTCGCAAGCAATGCAATTCATATTGAGGGTCAAGGCGAGAGCATTACAATCAATGGAGGCCTGTTTCAGTCGGTCGATATTGCAGTTGATGGCACATCAATCACGAACTCTGCTGATATGATCGCTTATGGCGATACATTAACGCTCACGGCCACAAATGGTGATGTGGATAATAGTGGAGCGCTTGAAACGGCTGGTACGCTTAGCATTGGTGGTAGTAATGTCAACAATACAGACGACCTAACCGCGAATATTGTTGATGTGGTATCGACAGATAGCTTCACGCAAAGCGGTAACGTTAACGCGAATGTAGTGAGCCTTGATCTTGGTGGAGATTTTACCAATTCTGGCGATGTCACTGCGAATATATTTGGACAAATTACAAGCGATGTGACGGACATTGCCAATAATGAAATCGGCGGCGACGTTACGAACGAAGTTGGCGGCAGTTTAACTATCAACAATTATTTGCTAGCAAATATTGGTGGCGATCTCACGAATGATGGCGATTTGTTAAGCGCAGGCAGCGATGAGAGTTCAAGCCTTGGTGTGATTGTGCTAAGCGTTGCTGGCACGGCAAACAATGCGGGTATGATTGACGGTGCGAATTCGGTGTGGCTTACGGCCAATGCGATCAATAACCAAGCAGGTGCAACGATTGAAGCTGGGACGCTTACTCTTGAGAGCAATAGTGTTATCGACAATGCGGGTGATATCATTGCCACTGATGAGTTAGATGTCACAGCAAGTACCAATCTCACGAATAGCGGTCAGATTCAGGGCGCGAAGGTGGCTTCTATTGAGGCTGATAATCTTGCCAATACGGGAAGGATCAACGCGACGACTGGCATTGCACAAGTCACTGCGACCACAGGTTTTGATAATGATGGTGGCACAATTTTTGGTGAGGAGGGCGTAAGCCTTTATACGAGCGCGGGTCTTGATAACAGCAATTGGGGCAGTCTGTCTTCGCTTGGCTATCTCAATATTGCGGGTATTGATGCCGATGGTAATTTAGGCGAGATTGCTTACTTTAATACGGTTGATGGCGATGAGTTTGGCGCGATTGGGGATGTGAGCATTGCATCTGCATCATTCAATAATGGTGGTGCGATTTACGCGGTTGACGGCAACTTGAATCTGAGCACATCGGGTGATCTTGACAATACGGGCGTTCTTTATTCTGGTGGTGATTGGATGAGCCTGAAGGTCGCCGGCACCATCGATAACAATGGCGGTGCGATCCTTGCCAACAATAATATGCTGATTGCAGGCCAGGATTTTGATGGTGAGAATGAAGACCAAGCAACAGCGCTTATCAACCAGCAAAAAGGCCTCATCGAAACATTCAATGGTGATATATATCTCTATGCAGAAGAGATTGAGAATAGTGGTGTAGCACCAACTGTCAGCGACGCCTATTTTGTTGATGACTATGATACAGTCATAAATAGCGAAACAATCATCGATCCTATTTCGTTAGATGGATTGGGTTGTTTTGGTTGCTTGGGCGGTCCTGCTCAATTGCTTATTGCAGGGCTTGAATACAGTGTTCTTGTGCGTACTGATTTGATCGAAGAAGGTGAAAGCAATAGTATTATATCAGCAGGAAATCTAAGTATTACGGGTTCTGATTTTATAAACGATTACAGCTTAACCAGCGCAAGTGGCAATATATCTTTTGATTTGGATAGTATTTCGAATGTTGGCGCATCATATGGTGATCAGGTTTATAACTATGAAACATATTATTATCATGAATGGGATAGGTGCGGTTTAACTGGGTATCAGTGCTGGAATGGAAATGAGCCCGTTGAAAGTATAATTTATGCGGATCCAGATGCGCAAAATGATGCTTCAGAAACCCGAGGAATTTGGGGTACTATAGAATCTGTTACAGTTGACGAAACGGGGTTAGAAATAGCAAGCGGCACTATTGAGGCTGGCGGTAGTATTACGGGTTATGTTGGTGAATTGACAAACGGTGTTTCTGAAAACGTGAGCTTCTCCAGTTCAGGCGAAACTGCGCCTACACTTGCTCAAACGAACATACCTGGGGTTTTGGTCGCGAGTTTCGGTCAGGTTGGTTCATATACCCGTCTCACTGGTGATCTTGACCCGAGTGAGGATCCAGCATTGTCTGCGGTTAACAATGCTAATCTTTATACGATTGATCCTGATGCGCCGAATGGCTATTTGGTTGAGACGCGTTATGAGTTTATTGATCAGTCTGCTTTTGCGAGTTCGGATTACTTTTTAGACCAAATTGGTTTTGATGCAGATGCCAACCAAACGCGTCTTGGTGATGCGATGGTTGAAACGACTTATATCCGTGATCAGATTTTTGATATGACGGGTGCGCGCATTCTGCAGCCAGGCTTGTCAGAAAAAGAGCAGATTGATGCGATGTATCAAAATGCGATTGATCAGGCGGAGAATTTGGAATTGCGTCCAGGGGTTGCATTGACGCCTTCGCAACAAGCAGCTCTTACAAGTGATATCGTTTGGCTTGAGACGACTTATATTGGTGGGCAAGAGGTGCTTGTGCCGAGGGTATATCTCGCGGATGGCGGCGCGCAATATGCAAGTCTTGGTAGCGCGCAAGTGACTGCAGGCGGCGGGATTGATCTGGATGTTGGTACGTTCACTAATAATGGCGGCACCGTGCAAGCGGGCGAACAACTTATTATCAACGCCTCAGAAGATATCATCAATAATGGTGGTGATCTGATTGGCGGTGCTGATTTGCGCGATGATTTGGGGCAATTGCTTATTCCTTCTGTTGTGCTGACGGCAGGCGGTGATATCTCTAATTTGAGCGGTAATATATCTGGTGAGAGCATTCTGCTTGACGCTACAAATATCATAATTGAAACGCAGAAAACACGTTTTGGGGATGATGATAATGGGGCTGATGTGGCGAACAATACTGCGGGTATTAATGCTACGGGCGATTTAAGCATGATTGCGGTTAACGACATCACAATGACTGGCACGGATATCATTGCTGGTGGCAATGGGTATATTGAAGCAGGGGGAGATATCACATTCGCAGCACTTGAATTGGAAACTGATGTCCATAAAGAGTTCAAAGGGGGCTACTCGAACCTTGACGCAACAACAAACCAAGTTACCACATTGGATATTGGTGGAAGCCTAAGCATAGTTTCGACAGGAATAGCAGGCGGTGAAGACGGCGATAATATTATCTTTGAAGGTACTGATATCACCGCTGACGGTCATATAGGGATTGCTGCATATAACGGCTCAATTACATTTGCTGCGGTTCAAGATACCTATGAACGTGACAGCGCGTATTCTGCTGATGGTTTACTATCCAGCAGTTCTGGTCGCGACCAAGTATTTGATCTCAATAACAAAACCGCATCGCTTACAGGTAGTTCGATCTCTGTTTATGGTGCTGGCGATGTCACCGCATATGGCACAGACTTTAATACAATCGGCGCAGATGGCGAAGTCCTCAATAATGAAGATGCGGCTCTAGCTGGTTCACTAAACGTGACTTCGGGCTATGGCGATGTGCTGCTTTATGAGGTTGAGAATATTCACGCTGAATCGCATGAGCAGGAGTCATCTACGCTTGGCGGTCTTTTCTCATATGAAAGCCAAACAAGCTCATTAAGCTCACAATATGATGGCGTGGATGTGGCGGCGCTTTCAGATGTAAATCTCACTTCATCAAATGGTGACATTCTCATTCAAGGCGGCACGATTGATACAGGCGGTGACTTTAATCCAGTTGCTGAGGGCAGTGTTTATTTCCAAGGCACGATTGATACCGAATATAGCGCCTCGCATGTGAACAGCAATAACGGCTTCACGATAACAGACACTACAACGAACAACCAATCTCAAACCGCATCAATGCCCAAGATCACGGTTGCGGGAACCAATGGCGCAGCAACGCTCGACAATGCGGTTATCGGTGGGCGTGATCCTGTGTTTGATGAGGATGGAAACTTCACGGGTGAGTTTATGGCTGGTGCGACACATGCGGGTGGTGCAAGTGGTGCAGCTACGATCTCGCAATTCTTCTCATCAGATGAAGAAAGCTCTGAAGATAGCAGCGGCTCGAGCGATGATCCCTATGCAGATAGCACGACTACACAAGTCGCTTCTATCGCCTCAAGCGGCACAGGTTATGAATATCTCGATGCGCTTGCCGCCAACGAGAACACCATTATCGGCACATCCGTCGATCTCACAAATATAGACTATTATGAGCAGCAGCGTTCTATGGGCGTTCTGACCCAAGCAGCGCTCATGCTCGCGACCCAAGGCATGGGGACATGGCAGACATTCTTGGTCAACCAACTCGCTCAAGGCGTCATCTCAGGCGAGTTCGACCCCGAAGAGTTCGTCAAAGCCGCAGCAATGACGTTTGTAACGGCAGGGATGGGTGAGTTCGCTGCAACTGATGCAGCTGGAAATGTCACAGGATTCCAAGGCGTGGGCGGGTATCTCAAAGATATGGTTCCAGCAGGCACACTTTCTGGCACAGGCGTTTTTGGCAATAGCTATTTGTCAGAACAATGGTTCGTCGATGCCGCCATTGACGGTGTCGTCTCATCGGGTGCATCCTCTGCCATCTACGGCACAGATTTCGCCGATGGATTCCTCGATGCGATGACAAGTGCTGCGCTTAATGAGTTAACAGCATTAGGTATTAATAGCTCGGCAAATACGTTTGGACATGATCAGTTTACGGTACAAAATTTTATTGCCAAAGCAACTTTAAACTGCCTTAATTCAAGTCTCCAAGATGGAAGCTGTGCATCTGGCGCAATTGGCACATTGGCCACAGAGGTTTATCTTGCAAATACCGATACAAGCTTCATGACAGCTTCCGAAATTGCCGACGGTGTAGAACGTACGGCAATTATATTTGGTGCGCTTGCATCAGGTGGCGATATGAATAATCTCAATTTAACAGTGAATTCTTCAAGTATTGATGTTGAGAACAACTATATGGAGAGCTTTGTAGGATATGATACTCCATATGATAAGTACCTTGCTGAGCAATGTAGCGGTGTAGATGGCAACGCTTGCCGTGATGCGTATAAAACAAGTTTGGGGCAGAGTGCTCGCATGATTGCTGAAGCAGTGATTGGAGAAGTTCCTTTGATTGGTGACCTAGCGGATCTTGCTCAGTGTATGGGCTCAGGATCTCTAACAAGTTTTGAATGCGGAGCTTTTGCTATTGCTGTTGTGCCAGGTATTGGGGCATCAAAAATTATCATAAAGAATACTGAAACAGGCGAAACGGTTGTTAGGAATGTGGATAATGCAACAAATAGTGTACCTGATGCAAGTTCCTTCTTTGAGGGAACTACATACTCCGCAAAAGTAGAAGCTCAAATGGCGTCTGGTGATTTTCATGGATTTCCTTCTTCGATTGACAACTTATCTGGTAGTGGCACTGTAACGGAAATAGTTGGTGGGGATGGGATCACGCGTTTCAAATTAGAGTTCCCAGGAGAAATTAATGGGCGCTCTGGGGTGTTTGAATATATTCGTGAGCCAAATGGAACCATCAATCACAGACTTTTTAGGCCAGATTAGAAAATATGACATATTCAAAACTTTTAGAATTTTACGCACGCCGTGGTCAAAGTCTATGCGGATTTGGCATCAATGAAGCTGTTTTACCACTAGAAAGCAGCGAAGTCGCACTGCTGATATTTAGTGAGTTAGGGTTGTGCATTCTGGGAGGTGATATTTATAAGCGTTTAGATGAAGATAGCTTTAATCCAACCTATGAAAACTGGTACTTTGAAGGTAACGATGTGGATGAAAGTATCTCTAAAGCACGTACTTACTTAGGAAATTTAACAGGTGAACAACTTTACGTGTCATTCATTGTTAGTTGAGGCCGTACGATTTGCGCTTATGTCGCTCTTCTGGGTGCAGCAGTTCGCATTCCAAAGCTCGTTATTTGAAAAAGGCGCGGGTTATGAACATATCGACGCAACTGCCGTAATTTCAGAATTGACCGCAGCTGGTATTGACGCTGTATCTGAGATCGACGGCCTGACGACCCATGAAGATTTCTCGCTTGAGAAGCTCGCGCTTAAAATGGCGGTTAACTGCGCAGGTGCTGTTGCAGATGACAATTCTTGTGCGGCGGCGGCGCTTGGCTCTGTTGGCGCCGAGATATACAAGGCGCAATTCTCAGCTGAGGAATTGGCGGGCATGAACCCAAGCGATCTCCAAGAGGGCGCAGAGAACGTCGCGATTGTCCTTGGCGCCTTTGCCTCGGGCGGCGACATCAACAACCTCAACACAACCGTTGGCGCGACTAATCTTGATGTCACGAATAATTATCTGAATAAGGATGAAGTTCGTGAATTCGCTCAAGAAGTAGAAAATTGTGGAGATAATTCAGATTGTGTTGCGATTGTAACGTTGAAATATGCAGAGCTTTCAGCAAGCAATAGTGCAGATATGCTACGAGATTGTGGGGACAACGTTGATTGTATGCGTGGCTATCTTGATGAAATTATGGCCGCAAATGGCGAATTATACGCACTTTTAGATACAATTGATAATGAGGCCGTAAATCCACTTGAGCATTTGCAGTATTATGACAAACAATATGCCGCAATTGGCGGAGCGACGATGCCAGTAATTGGACTTCCCGGGTTTGATGGTGTGTGGGCGCTAGATTTTCCTGAGTTTGAGAATGCAAATTGTTCTGGCATGAGCAACCTTGAATGTATGAATGGGTTTTACCAGCATAGCATGTCTTCTGGTTTGCTTGATTCTTTTACTGCTGGAGCCCAAGGTTTTGCTACATCAGTTTTAGTGGGGGGAAGTACAGCAATTTCTGTATCTGCTCTTCCTATATTGGCCGAGATGTCGACTTCAACATCTGCCGCTTGTACAGCGTCTCCTGCATGCCTTAAGGCTTTGGCTTACGTTGGTGCTGCTGGGCAAAGTGTAGATGCGTATGGATGCTTCGTGCAAAAAGATGGGTATTCATGTCAAGCTTTGCAAAGTTTTGCAGAGCAGTCTACTGGTGGAGTGGATGCTGACGATGTTAAGCATGTATTTGATGAAACTATGGATGTGTTAGGCGTCGCAAAAGTCGCTGATGATGTTGCTGCAACAAATACGGGAGCTGGGTCACTTTCAGATGGAACTTTTGCACAAGTAAAGGCTAAGCCAACAAAACCTTTTAGCTCTGAAGGCCAAGCAAAATACTCTGAACTTGCAGGTGAGCCTATTGAGACCGTTCAAGATCTGACTAATGCCATTAACACTGGCAAGATTAATCCTGCGGATATCCAAGTTGACTATGTCATGATAAATGGCCAGCCTGTTATTGCAAATACCAGAACTTCTACAGCCTTAACTAATGCCGGAGTTCCACAAAACCAATGGAATGGGGTTAATCAAACTGGGCAAATTCAATATGGCACACAAACGTTTGATCAAGCTGTACAGAACCAGATTAATAACAATGCTGGGCAACCAATTCTTCCAAGCGATTGGTAAATCGAAATGACTAATGTATTGTTTGACTTTAGTAATCTATTGCTTCCACACGGTGAAGACGGTGTTTCATATGAATACAACAAAGGAAATTTGACGGTAAATATACCTTACGATGAGAAAACTAAGAATATTAAGCTAGTTTTTGAAAGTAGCTCTTACCAGTATATTGGTCCAGTGCCAGGCTTTTGTCCTGATCAGATAGCTCCAGATTTTAAATTTAGCTCTAGTCGTATATACGAGCTTTCTGAAACGGGGTTGCTACTTGAAATCGAAGCACTTTATCAAAATTCGAACTACAAACCCAATCGGCGACATTTTTTCTTTTACCTAGAGTGGGAGAATGTCGTTTTTCATATAGTAGCAAAATCGTTTGAAGTTAATGAAACCAATTTGGTTTAACGACATCCGTCAACCACACCCCATTTTCTGCTTTAAAGAACTTGTGTCCTTGGTCGTGCATTTTGAGGGCGGGGATTGTAAGGATGACGGGCTTGCCGTGGCGTTGTCCAACTGTGGCCGCGGTTGCTTGATCTGCGGATAGATGGACATATTGCCTGTTCTTTGGCAGTAGTCCTTGCTCTTTGATGCTGTCGAGAAATCGGGTTGCTGTACCATGATAGAGAAACTCGGGTGGCTCAATTGCCTCAAGCCCAAGATTAACATCAATTGAATGTCCTTGATTGGCTCGAATTGACTGATTGTCATCTGAGATAGCAAAGCGTTTTTTGTCACTTGTCTCGACAACATTTTGTATGAGTTCGAGTGTGAGCGGAATATCCGCTTTACCAATCAGCTCATCTATATTTGCCCAACCTTCTGGATCAAGATAAAGCCCAATCGCGTCGGGTTTATGGCGAAGTACATAGCTCAGGAATTTACTGGTCTCGTTTAATGTCTTTCTCATTTATTCTTCCCCCTGATACTTTTCCATTTTGATTCCGCAGTAATGTGTGTCGTTGCTTTTGAAGATTGTTCCTTGCGCGCGGTTGCATGATGATGCGTCTTTATCGGCTTGGATCGTTTGTATTGCGGTGTTGAAAATGGTGTTCTTCAATTTGTCCTTTGCGATGTAATATGCGGCTGTTCCAGCCAGCAGCCCAGTTACCACCATTGCTCCGAGTAGGGCCCTAAAGTCCCATTTGCTGCGTCGTTCAGTATTTTTTTCGATGTCCTTTGCGATGCGTTCTAACTGATCTTCTTTTTTGCTTAGACTTTCGATTTGTTTGGTGAGGTGGTCTGGTATGGGCGCTATTGCTTTTGCGATATCGAGTTGATCGTTGACACCTTCCATAAATATTTGCGTTGTGTCGCCCATGATCTCGTTCATGTTGTTTGAGACATGTTCACCTAGGACTTCTGGGTCGAGAGCTCGTCGTGTTGTGTCGATGGATGATTTGAGGTCGCGGATATCGGCGGCGTAGTCTTTGCGCTGAGCAAGAATATCGCCCATTTGCTTGCGGAGGATTGTATTCTCATCAACAAGGGCTGCCAGCACATCGGTGATTTTATCAAGTTTATCGTTGCTCATTTGCGTCCTTTCCTTTGGCCGTCATTCTTAGCTGATCCATGACGGGGGCTATGTCACGGGCTTGCGCGTCACTGAGTTTTGCCTTGTTGAGCAGGGCGAGAACGGATTGTGCATTATCTGCACTGTCTTTCCCGACTGATAGGATAGCCGTTCCTAAGATCATCTGTTGCCGTGCTTCAAGCTTCTTTTGCCGTGCCTTAAGACGAGAGAGGCGGTTATTGGCTTCGTTGATCTGTTGTTCGATTGTCCGTTTTGTCATGTTTACCTGTATAGGAGATGTTTGTGCCTGTATCAACGGTTGATTTATATTAAATGTCCACTTATACATTGATAAATCAATGTGTGGCCTCTATCGGGGGCTTTACCCCCAGCCGAGGGCTTCCCTTCGCGCTTTTGCGCAATAAGGGGCATCGCCCCAAACCCCGATCAAAGGCGCGCACCCTTTGAAAACCCACACATT
Source organism: uncultured Paracoccaceae bacterium (assembly GCA_947501025.1). Lineage (GTDB taxonomy): Bacteria > Pseudomonadota > Alphaproteobacteria > Rhodobacterales > Rhodobacteraceae > CANMUM01. The sequence continues at coordinate 15,724 of CANMUM010000023.1, forward strand.
CTTCAAAGCCTCTAAAGGGCAATGAAAAATGAAGCGCCACCGATAGGAGAGACTAAACACATGGCCATTTACCGATTAAGCGCAAGTGTTTTGTCTCGTTCCTCAGGGCGCTGTAGTGTTGCGGCAGCTGCATATCGTGCTGGTGAGAAATTACATAATAAGCGTGACGGCAAGGATTATGATTATTCGAAGCGTCATGGTGTTGTGCATTCAGAGATCATGATGCCAGCTTTTGCGCCTGAGCGATTTGGGGATCGTGAGGTTTTGTGGAATGCGGTTGAGCTTGTTGAGAAACGTAAGGACGCCCAACTTGCCCGTGAGGTGCAATTGGCATTGCCGCATGAACTTGGTGGGGATGCACATATCGAATTGGTGCGTTCTTTTGTACGCGATCAATTTGTTGAAGAGGGCATGATTGCGGATGTAGCTATCCATGCGCCTGGAGTTAAAGGTGATGCCCGTAATGATCATGCACATATTCTTTTGAGTATGCGTGCTGTTAGTGCTGATGGTTTTGAAGGTAAGAACCGTGGTTGGAATGGCAAGGAATTACTTGGCGTTTGGCGAAGCGCTTGGTCTGAGCATGTGAATGATGCGCTTGAGGCGGCTGATGTTGTGGAGCGTGTTGATCATCGAAGTTTGGAAGAGCAACGGATCAATCAACTTGATGAAAGTGCGTCTGCGCTTGAGGTGGGGGATTATGAGCGAGCGTCACGCCATACGGTTGAGGCTGAAGCATTGAACCGAGAGCCGCGCATTTATCTTAAGCGTGAAGATTATCAACGTGCACAAAAAGACCCGATGAGTGTTGCGGCTGATCTTTTGCGTCATTCATATGAAATGATTCATAAGGCTAAAGAGCGTGCGGGTGAATTATTGCATGATTTTAAGGATATGCTTGAGCATTCGGTTGATCGTTTGGATGGGCTTTTGATGCGCCTGAGAGGCCCAGAGCCATCGATGGCTACGGCTATGAATGCGAGCGGGGCTCATAAAATACAGGGGCGTGATCGTGATATCGGTCAAGGAACAGATCAATCAGGTGGCGTGAATAGGGATGAAAATGAAACCTCTCGTGAAACCAGTGCGGATCGTTTGGATGCTGCACTTGATGGTTTGCGCCGTGCGTCTTTGTCTTCTGGTGGTAGAGAAGCCGAAAGAAAAGCCACGCGCCAGCGTGAGCTTGAGGAAGATATCAAACGCCGTGAAGAACAGGCGCGGGTTGAAGTCGAACGAAAGGCACAGCTTGAACGTGAGGCCGAAGAAAAGCGATTGGAACAAGAACGCGAAAGCAAGAACGAATACAAAGGGCCAAGTTATGATCCGTTCTAACCCGTTTCTTTATGAAGCTTGCTTGTTAGAGAACAGCGTCTTGGCTTGATGTTTAAGGATCATGCCTTCGATAAGTGAAAGAATGGTCTGCCTATCCTCAGCGTTCATAGTGGCAACCGCTTCAAAAGCTAGTTTTAAGCTTTGATCGGGGCTTCGTTCATAATCATCAAATATCAACTCATCTGTAGATACGGATAAGGCGAGCGCGATTGTTTTGAGCGCTTGAGCTGAGGGTTGTGATTTTCCAGCCTCATAAGACTTGATTGAGTTAACGTGAATACCTGTGAGGGTTGCCATTTGATCTTGTGTTAGACCACGGCTTTTTCTGATTTGAAGTAGATTTTTGTCTAATGGCATGAGTAAAGCTTTTTCTAATTTATGTGTACTCATAGATATAATCCCTGTTTTTTTGATGATTTGACAAAGTACTTTATAATGTGCGAATATTATATATAATAACATACTTGACAGATTTTAACAGCCCCAAGAGTACAGGAAAATATTATGCCTAGAATATCCGAATCGGAGATTGAACGTATCAAATCTGAGGTGAGCTTGCTTGAATGGGTAAAATCTGAGGGATTGGATACACGCAAGCGGGGGAAGGATTATGTTGTGCTTTGTCCGTTCCATGATGAAGATACAGCAAGTTGCGTGATTACACCTTCTAAGAATTTATGGAATTGCTTTGGCTGTGGTTGTGGTGGTACGATAATTGATTGGGTGATGAAGCGCAGGAATATCAGCTTTCCTTATGCGATTGAGGTTTTGCGCTCTGGATCCGCTGGGCCTGTTCCTGAGAACAATTACAATCCCCAGCATTGAGCCATTGATGCCGATGGATGTATCTGCACAAGTAGCGCTTCGTGAGGTGGTTGATTATTATCATCAATGTCTTTTGGATAATCCTGATGCTTTGGCTTATTTGGAAAAGCGGGGCTTAGGTTCAAATGAATTGATCAGAGAATTTAAGCTTGGATACTGTAACAGAACGCTTGGTTATCGTTTGCCGTCTAAGAATGCGAAGGCGGGTAAGATGATCCGTCAAACTTTAAAATCGGCAGGTATTTACCGCGCGACGAGTTTTGAGCATTTTGGTGGGTGCTTGGTTGTGCCGATTATTGATGGTGAGGCTTTGGTTGTTGAAATGTATGGCCGTAAAATCCGCCCTGATCATAAGATCGGTAAGAATGAAATGAAGCATGGTTATTTGGCGGGGCCACATAAGGGTGTGTGGAATAGCCAGATTTTTAGCTTCTGTGATGAAGTGATCCTTTGCGAATCTTTGTTGGATGCGATGAGCTTTTGGGTGAATGGCTTTAAGAACGTGACGAGTATTTATGGCACGTCTGGTTTTAGCGATGATCTTAAAGCGGCTTTTGAGAATTGGGCTTATCGTATTGATGCGAAAGCTCAACCCGAACGGAGCGGAGCGAGTAGGGATAAGTTGAGTGCCAAACAAAAGCGAGTCTTTCTCGCTTTTGACAATGATGCGGCTGGAGATAAGGCGACTGAAAAATATGCGGATTGGTTTGCGGATCGCGGCATTGAGGTTCGGCGGGTGATGTTCCCAAAGGGCATGGATACGAATGAATATTGTTTAAAGGTTCAGCCAGCGGGTAAGGCACTTGATGGTCTTTTGCGGAGTTCGGAATTGGTGCGCGAGGCTTGCAGTGATGAGGTGGCTACATCCAGCGTAGGCGTTCATGGGCAAGCCGAAGACGCACCAATAAACACAAGCAAGCCTATTTTGTCCTTAGCCGCTGATAACAGTAAGCGCCCGCAGTCGGCTTTGGTTGTGGAGCGCGAAGAGGGTCAGCTTCATATTGGCATTGATGATAGGGTTTATCGGGTGCGGGGCTTAGAGAAAAACTTGAGCTATGGGGCACTCAAGGTGAACCTTATGGCGCGTATTGATGATCTCTTCCATGTCGATAGCCTTGATCTTTATCAAGCGCGGCAACGATCTAGCTTTATCCATCAAGCCAGTATTGAGTTGGGTCAATCTGAGGAGCGGGTGAAGCGTGATCTGGGCTTGATCCTTCTCAAACTTGAGGAATTGCAAGCAGAGCAGATTAAAAAGGTTTTGGAGGTTAAACCGCCTGAAGATCAAATGGATGGGGAGCAAAAAGAGAAGGCATTGTCTTTTTTGAAATCGCCTGACTTGGTTGAGCGCGTTCTCCAAGACTTTGGTCATTTGGGTGTGGTTGGTGAGGACATTAATGTGCTGACGGGGTATTTGGCGGCGACATCAAGGAAGCTTGAAAGGCCTTTGGCTGTGATCATCCAGTCAAGCTCGGCTGCTGGTAAATCATCATTGATGGACGCGGTTTTAACGCTCATTCCTGAGGAGGAACGTGTGCAATACTCGGCTCTTACTGGCCAAAGTCTTTTCTATATGGGTGAGACCAATCTAAAGCATAAGATATTGGCGATTGCCGAAGAAGAGGGCGCTTCAAATGCGTCTTATGCACTTAAACTTTTGCAATCAGAGGGCGTGATCACGATTGCTTCAACAGGCAAGGATGATACGACGGGTCAATTAGTGACAAAGGAATATAAGGTTGAGGGGCCTGTGATGTTGTTTTTAACAACGACCGCGATTGATATTGATGAAGAATTACTCAATCGTTGCATGGTTCTCACCGTAAATGAAACCCGTGCTCAAACGAAGGCGATCCATGATTTACAAAGGCAACGCCAAACGCTTGAGGGTCTGCTTGCTGATATGGACAGAAGCGAGGTCTTGACGCTTCACCGCACGGCGCAAACGTTATTGCGTCCTTTAAAGGTGGTGAACCCTTATGCGGGTGAGTTATCTTTTGCCGATGGTCAAACCAGAACCCGCCGCGATCATATGAAATATCTAGGGTTAATAAGCTCTATAGCTTTGCTTCACCAATATGCCCGTGAGGTGAAACGTGTTGAACATCATGGCAAGTTAATTGAATATGTGGAGGTAATCCCCAGCGATATTGCGCTTGCCAATAAGCTTGCGAGCGTGGTGCTTGGGCGCAGTCTCGATGAGTTGCCGCCACAGACGAGAAAGCTACTTATCCAGTTGCAAGATTGGGTGGCATCAACGGCCGAAGAGATGGAGATATTGCCGCGTAATGTACGTTTTAAGCGTAAGGATGTGCGTGCTGAGATTGGCTGGACGGATACGATGCTGAAAATCCATTTGAGCCGTTTGGTTGAAATGGAATATCTTATTTTGCACAGGGCGACGGGTCGTGGCGGTATGATCTTCGAGTATGAATTGGCTTTTGATGGCGTGTTGCCTTCTGATATTGGTTTGAAACTGCCACAAATCCCTTCAATTAAAGAGGTCGGTTCAGACCCTCCGAAAATTAATAATACATCCAAACTGGTCAAAGCGGTCAGCAATTGAGTGAAGTGGTCATGAACTGGTCACAAGGTTTATGACCACTTTGTGGTCAATAAAATCAATGTCTTGAACTTGAAATATCTCAAGTGGTCGGGATTTTGAGAAGTACATGTTGGAATAAATTATGCGTCATCTTATCGTAATGCCTTTATTGTCTATATTATATAAAAGAGTTGCTACTCTTTTTAGTTGCTCTTCGACTTGTCAACGCTCGGCGGTGTCTTCATTGGGTTTTGCCTTATCCACATGGAGGGTTGGTTGTTTTGCGATCAGGCTATTTGCATCTAAAGAAAAAACATTGCTTGCAAAAAGGACTTTCTTTTTTAGTGGCGGGATAAATTTACCGATTGAAATGAGGCAGGGCCTTCTGGCCGTCACGCCTCTTGGCGCACCCCCACGGAGTCATGAGCGTAGCGAATTAGCGAGAGTGATAAAGAATCATGCCTAAGAAGGGGCAGCATAAACCCCACGCTCCGATTGGCGATCCAAGCGATCTAAGCACGCTTTACAACTGGATGCGCAGGTTTTTGGAATATCAAAGGGAGAAGCATTTTAGCCCAAGAACGATTGGCAATCGCGAAACTTATTTGCGTTACTTCATCATCTGGGCAGATGATCGTGGATTGAAATATCCACAAGAGATTACGAAGCCGATATTAGAAGCTTATCAACGTCACTTGTTCCATCATCGCAAGACAAACGGTCAGCCTTTATCTGTGCGCTCACAACATGGCAGGATCATTCCCATTCGTGCCTTGTTCTCATGGCTTGTGAAAAACAATTACCTGCTATCCAATCCTGCGAGTGATCTTGAATTACCAAAGCTCGATAAGCGCTTGCCGCGTGCGGTGCTGACGCAATCAGAAGTCGAGGCGATAATGAACGGCATTGATACCACAACCTCAATAGGCATTCGTGATCGTGCCATTTTGGAGGTGCTTTACTCGACGGGTATGCGGCGTATGGAGGTGATCGGCCTTCGTTGGGATGACATCGATGCGGAGCGCGGTACGGTGTTTATCCGCGAGGGCAAGGGCAAGATCGATCGCATGGTGCCGATTGGGGATCGTGCATTAGCTTGGTGCGAAAAGTACCTTTATGATATGCGCTCCGAGTTTGAAGGGGCAGGGCGTGATCCAAGCCTGTTTCTGACAAGCCTAGGCGAAGCCTTTACAGCCAACCGTATGACGCAATTGGTCAGAAACTACATCAAGGCCGCCGATATCGGAAAATCAGGATCATGTCATATGTTCCGCCATAGCTGCGCCACACTCATGCTAGAAAACGGCGCAGATATACGCTACATTCAACAGCTTCTCGGCCACGCCAAGCTCGACACAACCCAAATCTACACCCAAGTCTCCATAAGGCAACTCAAGCAAGTTCATACATTAACACACCCAGCCAGAATAAAAGATATAGAAAATCCTAACCAAGATGTGTTAGAATAGCTTCAAGACAAAGGAATCCACATGCAAATCGCAATTGAAGACGTCCAAAATATGCTTGATCGCTTGCCAAAAGATAGCACCGTCGAAGATGTGCAATATCATCTCTATGTGCTTGAGCAGGTTCAAAAAGGGCGTGATAGTGTCAAGAATGACGGCGCAATCCCACAAGCAGAAATTGAGAAGCGGTTGCAAAAATGGATTATCGAGTAGGCTGGTCGGCGAAGGCTTGGTCTGATGTTGAGCAGATCGAAACGTATATTGCCAAGGACTCATCATATCAGGCTTCAAAGGTAGCGTTAAAGATTATTGAGAGTTCGCGTAGTCTTGATAAGTTCCCTGAGCGTGGCCGTGTTTTGCCAGATCAAAGCGATGAAAATCTTCGCGAAATCTTTGTATACTCATATCGGATGATCTATGAAATAGAAGGTGATCAAGTAACAATCTTGGCCGTTATACATGGAAGTCGTTTGCTGGAAGCCACTGGACGCTTCGAATAGGCTTCTTCTTTTAGTCGCTAAAAAGCAAAACTTCACAAATCGCCAAAGCTGTTCTATGCTCGGATCATGACACATCGTCTTCAAAACTTCTGTATGGCCGCGCTTTTTGCGCTGATGTCGCTCTTCTGGGCGCAGACAGTCACGACTTCCAACTCAGGTTTTGAAAACCCCATGTCGGGGGGGTATCAGCTTTTTGAAACTTCCGATTCTAGAGTTTTTGCCAATAACCCACTGAGCTACTTAGAGAAAATCTTCGCATCACCAGAAATCGCACCAGAGTGTTGTAATGCAACAAAGGGAGGATTTAAACCTTTTAAATCCACTGATACTGAATATTCAGTTGATACAAAAACTTATCCAAATTCAGATATTATTGAGCTTGAAATAAGTGGAAGCCCCGAGCAATATATGAATGCTCAATTGGCTGGGTCTTATTCAGATGGAAACTTGAAGATTAATTTCTATTCAACGGATGTTCCAGGTCAAAATATTGGCACGGAAATGATTTCCAATGCCATTGAAACAGTTGGCTCAAATAATGTTTCGACTGTTTCTGGTCAATTTGGCCTTACCAATAAGTCTGTTTATGATACTGCGATTCAATCGGGCTCATCATCAGTGGATGCAGCATGGTCAACCCCGCTTGGAAAAGCTATGTCTGAGTTAGGTTTTACAAGTGTGGAAGTCACTTCGGGCTACAATCCATCGTTTGTATTCGGATATAATTGATATGCTAGAAATAAATGAGAAATTGGACTTGATTATCAAAAATGGCTTTGCCAAAGATTTACTCCTTACTTTGCAGGGAAAAAATGAGTTTTCGAACATGAGGGATTTTGATTCATTAGATTCGTTTTCATTACGGCTTAGAGGTATGGCAATGAAGCATCTGGAATTCGTATCAAAATATGGCGTTGAAGCAGTTGGAGAAACGGTTAGTGATGGGAGGCACGTACATACAGCTTTTCCAGATTATTTTAACGCATGGATTTTAGCTGGTTGTCCTGGCATATCTGTTCAATCTTTGGACAGCTTGTACTTACAAATATACGATTCATTATAAGTATAATGTCAACACTGGTCAGCCTGTGACCGCGCCGAATGTAAGAACACAAATTCCAGAGGGGGGAACGGAATGGGTCGTTGAAGAGGGTGTTACACCTATAGCAGGTTTTAATACGTTCTATCCAGAATAGGAGAAACAGTCATGGTTATGAAATCAATATCAAGTTTAAACATTCGTTATAAATCAGCGCCTATTCCAAGTATTGTCATTGACGAATTTGATGAACTTGATGATCACGTCGGTGTGCTGTCTAATGAGGAAGCAAAACGTATTAGCGCTTATATGGAAATTTTTCGTAGAAAAGATGGTGATTGGATGAGTTATCCATTTGATCCATTAAACGAGAAAATTGAAGTGACTTGGGACAACGGTGAAGATGGAAAATATTGTTGGAGTGGATTGACACATTACCTAATCGACAACTATCGAGTTGATCCACCGATGAAATTTCGGCAACATGTTGAAGAACGATTGAATTCTGGGGTTGATTTAGCCAGCCATGCAAAAAAAATATTAACACCAGAAAGTTGTAGTATTCGATATCACGAAAGAATTGCAATCCTCCGCGATGTCGAGGTCACATGGTTACTGTATCCTTAACTATATCCTTTATCCCTTGTATTTAGCTGGCTGGCATTGTCAGGCTAGCTTGACCGATTTCTGATTTTTCCCTAGCTTTTGCGAATGAGCAATAAAAACCTATTCAAGCATTTCAACGCACCGCCAAAGATTATCTTTTGGCGGTGTTTTTTTTGTTCCTTTTACCCAAACCTTAACGCGCAATAATACCGCCCGATTACCTACCTAATACCGTGCGATTACGGTACATGAATATTTTGTTAATTTTAACCTTTGAGAGGTTAAATTAATGGTTTGGCAATCTATGGATTGAGCAAATATTGAACAATTCTCTTGCTCAAATCGGGCGCTCAAGTTAACCTCAAACCATGATCCAAGCGCGTCAATTTGCCAATCCCAAAGAGCTGTTCGTGAACCTCACGGCGATATTTTTGGCGTGTTATATGGCGATATTCGCCGCGATCAATCCACCACAGTTCTCTCTATATCATACTGATAACATTGAGATAAATGGCACAGGATATGAATATCTCGATGCGCTTGCCGCCAACGAGAACACCATTATCGGCACATCCGTCGATCTCACAAATATAGACTATTATGAGCAAACTGTCGAAATGGGGGTGCTTGGTGATCTTGCGCTTCAACTTGCAGCATCTGCGTTCACAGGTGGCCTTGGTCTTGCGGGTTGGCAAGCGGCGGTTGTCGGATCGGTATTTAAGGATGTCGGGGCGGGCGTCATAACGGGTGATCTCGATATGGGTGAGCTGGTACAAAACGCCGCTTTTTCGTATGCATCATCGGTTGTCTCGACTCAAATTGGCGATGCATTTGGTTCCGAAGGTCTTCAGCTTTCGCAAGAAAGCCCTATCGGCGCGACCAACGGCCTCTTATCTGATTACAAACTTGCGGTTGGCGTCACGACAACTGTAACAGATGCGGCTCTCAACTCCGCCATTTACGGCACCAGTCTTGGTGATAACCTCTCGAACGGGCTTCAAGGCTTTGCATTGAATCAGGCTCTTGCCGTTACACAATTCGGCATTGGTGAAATTCGTGGCGCGGAGAACTCTCTTATCGGCACACTCATGCATGCAGGCGCGGGCTGTGCGTTCTCAACTGTGAGCGGCGGCGAATGCGCGAACGGCGCGATCTCTGCAACATTTTCGGATCTCACAACGGGCTATATGGGCGCGAATGGTGCATCAGATGATGAGATCAGAGAGGCCTCACAAATATTTAACCCGATCTTTGCAGCCATCACATCTGGCGGCGATCAGTCCCAATTCGGCATCAACTCTGGCCTCAACAGCTCGCTGACTGAGAATAATTATCTTAATCATGGGGAGGCTGCGCGTCGAGCAGAACTCTTGGATCTTCTGGATGGTGAGAGTTGTCAAGGAGAACGTGATTTAGGGGGGGCTTGTGCGGGATTACAGGCGGAACTTGTATCGCTTAACATGATTGATCTCGCACGGGATCAAGCTCTGGAAACGGCCTGCGGGGAGGCACCTACAAGCAATGCCTGCTTGATGCAGTTACAATTACTCACACAGGCTCACCAAAGTTACGTTCCGTTCTATCAGAATGGTCAGATCCCTGCGGATGGGACTTATGGCGAATTTCTGCAAGTTGCCTCGGCATATGGTGACCAAATACAGTTGATTTCTTCATACTCGGCTGGTGAAGCGTTGCTGGAAACATTGCCTATGATATTACTGGGTGAAGTGCCTTATCTTGGTGATGGTATTGAGATTGCCAATTGCGTGAACACTGGAGTTGGTTTGAACCTAGATTGTGGTGGTGCTGCGGTTACCGTTGTTCCTGCGGTTGGCGGCATCTTTAAATTTATCGTACGTCAGGGCGATACCGTAACAACAATTACAAGAAATATTGATTCAATAAATGCAACAAATGGGACAGGTGATACTGTCACGGGATATAGAGGAGTATCTGAAAAAGAACTGGATGACATCAATGAGACGGGAAGTATCAGAGCAGAACCAGAAGGGCGTTCAATGGAGGATAAGTGGTTTTCTGAAACGGAAGACGGAGCAAGACAACAAGTCGATATGCATGATGACCTAGAAACCGTGATAGAGGTTGATGTGCCTAGAGAAGTTTATGACGACAGCTATCAGCATCCAAATATTGATGGAACTGGAGCAGGCTTTTGCGTACCAGGAGATAGATTGTGTGAGTTGCAAAACCCGAGGGAAATTGAATGAGCCAATTCTTTACCAACGTGGACTTCGTATGGATTAGCGATACTATTGGTGGACATAGGCGGGAGCCTTGGCAAGGGATGCGGTGTGAAATAGTTTCTATGCAATGTTTAGCACCAAAAGTTCTATATGATGTGACTTGTACGGAAATCGAGATGCTGGAGGGAGGATTGTGGCGTGCAAAGCTTTCAAGCGTATTTGAATTAGTAGAAATTTTTGATACTAATCAGCAAATTATATTGAAGAATGGGTTTAGAGTATTAGCTGTCGGAAAAATCACACAATTCAAACTTGGATGAGTGGAATCTTTTAGGCGGTTCTATGGTGCGGCGGAAACCCCAAACTTCACAAACCTCTAAACCTGTTCTATAGTTTAGCCATGATCTACACTTGCCAATTTGCCAATCCCAAAGAGCTGTTCCTGAACCTCACGGCGATATTTTTGGCGTGTTATATGGCGATATTCTCCGCGTTCAATCCGCCACAGTTTTCCACATATCATACTGATAACATTGAGATAAACGGCGCGATCTCTGCAACATTTTCGGATCTCACAACGGGCTATATGGGCGCGAATGGTGCATCAGATGATGAGATCAGAGAGGCATCACAAATATTTAACCCGATCTTTGCAGCCATCACATCTGGCGGCGATCAGTCCCAATTCGGCATCAACTCTGGCCTCAACACAAGCCTGACTGAGAATAATTATCTTAATCATGGGCAAAGAGCTCGCGCTGAGCAGTTGCATGATTATATAATTGAAAACTGCCAAGGTGAATTTCCCGCAGCAGATTGTGATGCTAAACATGCTGAAGTCGCAAATCTTAAGTTGCTATCAGAAGCGAATACTCTCGCACTACAAAATTCCTGCAATGCAAGTATGAGCTCATCTGAGTGCCAGGATCATATGGCAGCAATGAGCGATTATGTGGGTTGGGTAAATGATTCGTTCTTTGATAGTGGTTGGAGAAGTCAGTACGATGTTGCGATTGGTCAATATTATCACGATAGCCTGAGGGGAGAAGGCGCTGATGGTCTTGATCAAAGTATCCTTGCTGCATATGAAAATAATATTGATATCGTTTCTGACGCAGGCTCGACTCTTTCTGAGCTTGATGATCAAATTCATCATAATAATTCGATGATCCCAACTGTTGGAAACGCCCTTTTTGGTGAAGCTGATCGCTTGCAGCATCAAGGAGAATTGCTCACAGAATTTGAAGGTTTAAATGATACAAATGACCCCATTGAGTTTGTTTCATGTGGCAGCAATGAATACGGTGATACTCAAATGTGTCCGTCGAGCCGCCGCCACGATATCAGAACTTATCTCTTATTGCACGGTATAGCTGATTTTGCATTACCGTCTACCTCGCTGGACTTAGCGCTTGAAGTTGTAGGCCTTGGGGTGGTCAATGATGTTGTGATGCGAGGTGGAAAAATGTATGCGCGCGTTGATGGAAATGAAATTCAAGTATATAGAGTTTTCGGAGATGATGCACGTGCGCAAGGTGCCTCTTGGACAACCGTAGATCCAAGATCTGTTGACAATTTTAGGAATGAGGCAGGTTTACCCTCTGGTGGCCCAAGTGGTAGTAATAACTCGGCTGATTTTTTGTTGACGGGACAAGCTAATACGAACGACGTTATTCTGACAAGGCCAGCGTTGCCATTGGACGGAAACGATGGGGGTGTTGAAGAACTAATAATAAAGCCTGAGAACGTTGAAATAACAGATTTTTCAGTACTAAATCAGTAAGGTAAAACGGTGGATAAAAAATATACAGGTATGACAGTAAATGAACGTCTCTACGTTAGTGGTTTGATGGATGCGTTTGATAAAGCTATCGAGCTACGGGATGATGTTGAAATTACTCGTATCCTTCGCGAAGTCGAACTCGCTGATAAGTCGATTAAGCCGATTTTAGATAAAATAAAGATGGGTTTTTGATTGAATCTCATGGCTGAATCCAGGATCAATTACAGTTGATTCCCCGACTCCACTTTCAGATTTGTTGCAACCAAACATGGGGCAATGCAATTGGGCGGCCTGTACTGGTTTTATTACGGAGTAGAAAGATGAACACGTTTCCAAGCCAATTTATGAGAGATATTTCAGGAGCATCACTTCTTTATAATGATTTACTAAGAGATGGCGGCTCGGCCGTTATTATTCTTGAATTAAACTCTCAAAGAATCAAATTACGAAAAATGCGATCACTTGCAGAAAGAAAGAGGGACGATTTCAATAAGATTGAACTGAGTTTAGAGGGTGAGATTGTAGCTATATGTCTAGATGGAAGTCAAATACTAGGATTTGATGACATGTGGTTAAAAATAAAAGATAGTCTAAAAGATAATGTTCAGATTGCTTTTGGCTATACTACATAAAATATTTCAATTATATAACTCGGCCGCCAAAACCCCCAAACTTCACAAACCTCTAAACCTGTTCTATAGTTTAGCCATGATCCAAGCGCGTCAATTTGCCAATCCCAAAGAGCTGTTCGTGAACCTCACGGCGATATTCTTGGCGTGTTATATGGCGATATTCGCCGCGCTCAATCCGCCACGGTTTTCCACATATCATACTGATAACATTGAGATAAACGGCGCGATCTCTGCAACATTTTCGGACATCACAACGGGCTATATGGGCGCGAATGGTGCATCAGATGATGAGATCAGAGAGGCATCACAAATATTTAACCCGATCTTTGCAGCCATCACATCTGGCGGCGATCAGTCCCAATTCGGCATCAACTCTGGCCTTAACACAAGCCTGACTGAGAATAATTATCTTAATCATGGGGATGTTGCTAACCTTAAATTGGACATTACATCATGCGTTGGTGATGAAGATTGTATCCAAGGAGTTTTGCTTGAATATAATAAGTTGTCGGAAGATCGGAATAATGCCATTTCTGATTGTCCAGATTATGACTGTGTGCTTGATTTGATGGAAGATGCTGCAACATTCACCGATGATGATCGTGCGTATTTAAGAAGCCTTAATAGAGGCGCAAATGCGACTTACGCAGCATTTCTTGAAATCCAGCAAATTGATGCCAATGCAATTGCTGGTCATCAAATGCTTGCTTTAGGGATTGAAGATTTTACAGGAATGAGTTCTGAAGATGCGGCTTTAGCTGCGGTTGTCCTTGGTAGCCTTGGGGGCGATAAAGGGAGGCTAAGTAAAACAGACTTCCCTGAAATTCAAGCTCAAGTAAGTCAAAAGCAGAACCGTCACATTGAAGGTCGGCCTGAGTATAGAGGGGGTGGAACAATGGCCAGCAAAGCTGACGCACAAGAAGTTCTGGATGCCTATCATTCTAACAATGTTCAAATATTAGGAAAAAATGACCAAGGGTTTCCAGTGGTTCAATACACTGGCGTAACTGGTAATAATAGCCCAGGAGCAGGATATGTTGATCAAGCAACTAACGTATTTATTATTAAGGGAACTGCTAGCCCTAGTATTGTACCAACCAATCCAAATTGGACGCCAAAGTGATGTATGAACCTACGTTAATTGAATGGAACTTGCACGTCTTAATGCTCAACCAGTCAATGATTGGAGCCGTATCCCATAATTTCAGAATGGTTTCGCTTAAGTGGAATAATGAGGGTTGGCTTGTAGAGTTTGTGTTTGCAGAAAAATCTGATGAAGATGAGGAGGAGGCATTTGAGATCTCAGATCAAATGTCTGTTTTTTTGATGGATGTTCATGATCAAATATCGAATGAAGCAAAAACAAAAATACGAACTAATATAGTTTACAGTAAAGAACTTTTGTTTGTAAAAAACCGAGATCATGAAAGAGTTGTATTTAAGAGAAAATCCGCCAAATAAACTTTTTACCTACCGATTACCATGCGATTACGGTACATGAATATTTGGTTAATCTTAACCTTTGAGAGGTTAAATTAATGGTTCGGCAATCTATGGATTGAGCAAAAAAACACACAATTCTCTTGCCCAAATCGGGCGTCCAAGCTAACCTCAATTCATGATCCAAGCGCGTCAATTTGCCAATCCCAAAGAGCTGTTCGTGAACCTCACGGCGATATTTTTGGCGTGTTATATGGCTGTATTCGCCGCGCTCAATCCACCACAGTTCTCTCTATATCATACTGATAACATTGAGATAAACGGCACGATTTTTGGCAGCCATCACATCTGGCGGCGATCAGTCCCAATTCGGCATCAACTCTGGCCTCAACACAAGCCTGACTGAGAATAATTACCTCAATCATGGGCAAAGAGCTCGCGCTGAGCAGTTGTTCGATGAATATGCAAAAGAGGACTGTTCAAATCCAATAAGCAGTGAAGCTTGTGAAAGAATTCGTTCAGAAATTCAAGATCTTAAGATTGCGTCTGCTGGCAATACAGTTGAAATGTTCAATGCATGCAGTGATCCTAGCCGTAAATCAGATTGTGCTATTTATGTTGAAGAAGCCCGCCAATATCTTGATTGGGTTGATAACGGTAGATCACAAGTTGAATATATTAATGTAATGTCGCGCTCTATATCACATATGGGGTTCTATGATTTTAATGTTCATGCGAGTGCCATTGATGGTGATACCTCGTTTGGAGGTGATTTAGATGCAGTAATTGTTGATGCATTTGGTGGAATCAGCCTTGATAATGGAACTCTAAATCCAAATTTTGATAGCGATGCCGCGATTGCTGAATTGATGGATGATGTCTCCACACATGATGGTGTATTAAAAGTTGTGGTTGGTGGAGTTCAATATGTCGGCGGAGCTGTAACTACAATTGTTGCTGCTGAATCTTGTGCGGTTACCATTGGAGTTACCTGCGTAATTTTAGCAGGCGCAGGAATTGGCAATACAGTGCTTGGAGCTGATAAAGTTGCAGCTGGTATCGCAGGGATGAAATATGATGATCCTGCACGTACTCCGATTACAAATGCTTTGATTGAATCAGGCTATAGCCCTGAAGAGGCACAAGCCATTATGAACAATGCAGATTTGTTGCTAGGTGTAATTGAAATCGGGGTTGGAGGGGCTCTTCTCATAAGACGTGGAGCAACAACAACAACTACAAATATAACAGTTGCGGATAATAACCAAGGCATTCAAATAACTCAAAATAATGTAGCTACAAATGGGACAGTCGTTAATAGTTATGGCCCCCTTAACGAAGGCCTTCTGCCCAATAATGCCGCTGAGCAATCGTGACCAGCAAGATCATCGTCAAATGGTGATGTTGAAAGAATCTTGGGAAGAAAGCGGCAAAG
>CANMUM010000024.1 GCA_947501025.1 uncultured Paracoccaceae bacterium
CTTTCGTGCCATTAAATTATCCTTCAAATAACAGAGCTTTACTAAATTAGTGGCACAGGTTTAAGGGGCAAGGACAGTGCAATGGAAACCAAATATTCCCATCAATTCCTATAGTCTCGCCATTCTTGGAGTTTTATGTGGCGTGGTTGGAGGGGCAAGCGGCGTTCCGGGTGCTTTTATTGTATTTTATTTTATAAATGCAGGTCTTCTTGCAAAGGATGTGCGCGCTTCAACGACAGTCATATTGTTTATTTTTGATCTCATAATGTTATTGATGATTATCTTAACAGGTAAATTTGAATGGACGAATCTTGCTCTCGTTGCATTATTGCTTCCAGCATATATTTTAGGGGGATGGTTTGGTAAAAAGATGTTTGTTCCCAATAAGGAAAAGCTGTTTAGAAATGTCGCGCTTGCCGCAATTTTTTCCAGTGGTGCAATTGGTATGCCCTATCATTTGTTTTTCTAAAAACGCGGTTGTGCTTTTTTGAAATTGGCATAGAATATCCCCAATCAAAAAAGAGGAATTACCAATGGCTTTTCAACTTCCAGACCTACCATATGCACATGACGCTCTTGCCTCAAAAGGCATGTCAGCCGAAACAATGGAATTTCACCACGACCTACACCATAATGCTTATGTCACAAACGGCAATGCAGCTATCGCGGGTACTGAATGGGAAAATAAATCTCTAGAAGAGATCATTGTCGGCACATATGACGCGAAATCCGTTGCGCAAAACGGTATTTTTAACAATATTTCACAGCTTTGGAATCATAACCAGTTTTGGGAAATGATGGGGCCGAATTCTGGTGCGATGCCAAGTGAGCTTGAAAAAGCCATTATTGAAAGCTTTGGTTCTGTTGATAAATTTAAAGCTGATTTCTCGGCTGCAGGCGCTGGCCAATTTGGTTCAGGCTGGGCTTGGCTTGTGAAAGACAAGGATGGATCACTGAAAGTGACCAAAACAGAAAACGGCGTGAACCCGCTTTGCTTTGGACAAACAGCACTTTTAGGCTGTGATGTCTGGGAGCATAGCTACTATATTGATTACCGCAATAAACGCCCAGCATATCTCACGAATTTCCTTGATAACCTCGTGAACTGGGAAAATGTGGCATCGCGTTTGGGCTAAGACGTCTCGCAAAATATAATAAATATTTGAGCGGCGCTATTATTCAAGAGATTGGGTAAGGCGCCGCTTTTATGTTTGGATGTAAACTATGATTATTTTTTCTTTGCGCGGTAGACATGTTCTTCAGCAGGGAAAGTTCGGGATTTCACTTCCTTTGCATATTCTTCTGCCGCCCTTGCGATATGATCACCAAGCGCGCCAAATTTCTTCACAAATTTTGGCACCCACGGGTTAAGCCCGAGCATATCTTCCATCACCAATATTTGCCCGTCGCATTGCGAAGAAGCACCGATGCCAATTGTCGGAATATCAAGGATCTGTGTGATTTCAGCTGCAATAGGTTCTAATATGCCTTCAAGAACAACGGCAAATGCACCTGATTCTTGAACAGCTTTGGCATCGTTTATTAAGCGCTCGCGATCACCTTCCTTACGACCTTGAGACTTGAATCCACCAAGTGTGTTGAGCTGTTGAGGCATAAGGCCAATATGCGCGACCACAGGGATTCCGCGATCGGTGAGGAAGCGGATGGTTTCGCCCATAGGCGCGCCACCTTCGAGCTTGATTGCACCACAGCCTGTTTCTCGCATGAGATAGCTTGCATTGCGGTATGCAACTTGGGGGCTTTCCTCAAATGTACCAAAGGGCATATCAACGACAACTAAAGATTTTTTTGAGCCACGAACCACAGCTGCACCATGAAGCTTCATTTGCTCAAGTGTGACACCGATTGTAGATTGCATTCCATACATCACCATACCAAGGCTATCACCGACAAGCAAAAGATCACAAAATGGATCGACTAGCGCGGCTGTGTGCGAGTGATATGATGTTAAGCATACGATCGGTTCACCACCTTTACGCGCTATGATTCCAGGTGCCGTCATACGGCTAATTTGTGGGTCTACGCTCATTTTGTGCTCCAGATTTAAGTTGGGCACATATTAAGGCACTGATGAGCCGTGTCAATTCATATAGATCGGTATGGTTATTATATGATCGATTGATCAATGAGTATGACGTCGCCAAATTGGACATTGAGCAAAAGAGCCGCTGGACGATTGATAATTGTCATGGGCTGTAGATTTTCCGCATCCACAATATCTATGGATTTGATCGTCGCGAGTGGCTCGGCTGATATCTCATCTGTTATAAACTCGATGAGTGCATTGACGGATGTTTCACCTAATGTATGCTTATTAAGCGCGCGCTCCATAGTTTTATAAATGATAGGCGCTGCGGCTCGTTCTTTGGAGGAAAGTCTCATATTGCGCGATGACATCGCAAGTCCATCTGCCTCTCTCACAATGGGAACACCGATAATTTCGGAAGGGATATTGAGATCGAAAACCATCCGCTTAATGATCGCGAGTTGTTGATAATCCTTTTCACCAAAATAGGCGCGATCGGCTTGAGCAATATTGAGCAGTTTTGTGACAACACTTGCCATGCCTTGAAAATGTCCAGGGCGTAGTTTCCCGATCAAACCTTTTGATAAAAGGGGAACATCAATAATCGTGTCCATCGGTGTAGGATAGATTTCATCGGCATCGGGCGCGAATAGCGCATCGATCTGGGCGTTTTTAAGAAGCTCACAATCCCGCTCAAATGTCCGAGGGTATTTTTCAAGATCTACTGCATCATTAAACTGTGTAGGATTTACAAATATACTCACGATCACGATGTCATTTTCCGAGCGTGCTTGCCGCATTAATGTGAGATGGCCTTCATGCAATGCGCCCATTGTTGGAACAAAGCCAGAGCTTTTACGGCTCATTTTTTGCTCATTTGTCCACGTTCTGAGATCAGAAATTTTTGTAAATATTTTCATTTATCACACCGCTTCATTCCAAGAGTAACCAGAGCCACGCACAGTGCGAATGGGATCAGATTCGCTGCCACGTTTCATGGCGCGGCGAAGTCTGCCAATCACAACATCCACGGTACGGATCTCCACATCATCACTCATGCCCCAAATTTGGTTTAAGATTGTTTCGCGTGAATATACATAACCAGGACGAGCACTCAGCATTTTGAGGACATCAAATTCTTTTGGACCGAGATGGATGCTTCGCTTGCCGCGCATGATACGCATTTTTTCAATATCAATTGTGATGTCGCCAAACTGCCGAACATTATTTGCACCTAACTGTCGAAGTTGGCTTTTAATGCGACTTTGAAGTTCGCGCATGGAGAACGGTTTCGTGACATAGTCATCAGCGCCTATTTCCAAACCACGCACACGATCATCTTCATCGACGCGGGCTGTCAGCATGATAATGGGTATGGTTTTGAGATCTGGATCAAATCGCATTTGTCGCGTGATATCAATGCCACTCATATCAGGAAGCATCCAATCCAATATGACCAAATCTGGTTTTTGTGTGCGAATATCAATCATCGCATCCGCGCCATTATCAGCATGCAGAACCGTATAGCCCTCGCGCTCAAGATTGTATGTCAAAAGTTCGGCGATGGTCTCGTCGTCTTCCACAACTTGAATGCGAGCGGACATTTTTAATCGTCCATGAATAAATCAAGGCCAAGTGGTTCGCCTTTTGGACGGTCATCGCCCAAATATTCACCATTCACAATGTAGTAAATCATTTCGGAGATATGTGTTGTATGGTCACCAATACGCTCGAGATTTTTTGCGATAAACAATAATTGTGAACCAAGTCCGATCATGCGTGGATCGCCAGACATATATGTTACGAGTTCGCGGAAAATCGTATTATACATCTCATCAATTTGAATATCATCATTCCAAATTTCAACGGCAAGGTCGGAATCACGCTCAGAATGCGCGTCAAGAATTTGTGTCAGTTGCTTAAGTGTAGCTTCACCCATTGCGACAATTGAGCGAGTGAGTTTGACTTTTTTTGCTGACGCCAGATGTGATGCACGGCGGGCAATATTTTTATTCAGATCACCTATGCGCTCTAATGTTGTTGAAATTTTCAGTGCTGACAAAAGCACACGCAGATCAAGCGCCATTGGCTGGCGGAGCGCGATAACTGTTGTTGCCATTTGTTCGATTTCGATATCGAGATCATCGATTTTTCGATCAAGCTCAACAACTTTTTCAGCCATCTCTGGATCACGGTCATTGACCGCTTGCAGTGCCATCTTTAGACCTTCTTCAACGAGACCGCCCATTTCAGAAATTTTTGCTTGGATCGAGACGAGATCGTCATCGAAAGCTGATACAATATGTTCACCCATTTATTTTCTCCTAACCGATCCGACCAGTAATATAGTCTTGTGTTTTCTTGTTTTTGGGATTGTTGAAAATTTGCGTCGTGTCGCCAAATTCAATCACATTACCCAAGTGAAAAAATGCTGTCTTCTGTGAAACGCGCGCAGCCTGTTGCATGGAATGTGTCACGATAACAACGGAAAAACTTTCACGCAATTCATGGATAAGCTCTTCGACCTGCGCTGTCGCGATTGGGTCAAGTGCTGAGCAGGGCTCATCCATTAAGAGAACTTCTGGAGAGGTCGCGATCGCACGGGCGATACATAATCGTTGCTGCTGACCTCCAGAAAGACCTGTGCCAGCTGCATTAAGGCGATCTTTAACTTCATCCCAAATTGCAGCTTTGCGCAGTGACTTTTCGACGATTTCATCCAGTTCAGCTCTGCCCGCAGCCGTTCCGTGAATTCGCGGCCCATAAGCGACATTGTCGTAGATTGATTTTGGGAAGGGGTTTGGTTTTTGGAACACCATGCCCACTTTTGCGCGGAGTTGAACAGGGTCAACGCGGCGGTCATAAATATTTTCACCATCAAGATCGATGTTGCCTTCGACACGACAAATATCGATGGTATCATTCATACGGTTCAGACAACGCAAAAATGTAGACTTGCCACAGCCAGAAGGACCAATAAATGAGGTGACTGTATTGTCTTGGATATCAACGCTGACATCCTTAATCGCATGATTGTCGCCATAATAGACATGGACATTCGATGCCTGAATTTTGATGTTTTGCATTAATTTATCCTCGTTCAAATTCTGAATATTTTTCATTATTTACCACCGTCTCTCGAAACGTCTACGCAGCACAATCGCAATCGCATTCATGCTGATAAGGAAGACGAGAAGAATGATAATCCCGCCCCATGCGCGTTCATAAAACGCTGGATCAGCTCGAGATGCCCATTGATAAATTTGAGCGGGCATAACCGTGTTCGGGCCACCAAAAAATTGATCGACATTAGCAGGAATTTCGCCGCCAATAAATCCAACAAGCCCAATGAGCAATAAAGGGGCGCTCTCACCGAGAGCTTGAGCAAGGCCGATGATGGTGCCTGTAAGAATTCCAGGCATTGCAAGCGGCAAGACGTGATGGAAAACCGTCTGCATTTTTGACGCACCTATGCCCAAGGCTGCATCGCGAATTGACGGTGGAACAGCTTTCAGAGCTGCTCGTGTTGGGATAACGATGCGTGGTAAAGTCATAAGGGCAAGCACAAGGCCGCCAACAAATGGTGAGTTGTTACGTATCCAGTCATTTGCCGAAATTGGCCCAAGATAATTGAGGAATAATGCGAGACCTAAAATACCGTAAACGATGGAGGGCACGGCGGCGAGGTTTGAAATATTCACTTCGATGATATCCGTTAAGCGGTTCTTTGGTGCGAATTCTTCGAGATAAATGGAAGCCGCCACACCGATGGGAAGTGACAGAGCAACAACGACAATCATCATTGCAAAAGAACCCAAAATTGCAGAGCCAAATCCTGCTGCTTCGGGACTATTTTCAGAGGCATCTGAGCCTGTGATGAATTCGATGTTGAAGCTCTTTTTTAACAGTCCAGCTTCAACAAGCTTATCAGAGAAATTGAGTTGCTCAACCGACACGTTCTTATTGTTTTCAAGGC
This sequence comes from uncultured Paracoccaceae bacterium, assembly GCA_947501025.1. Taxonomy (GTDB): domain Bacteria; phylum Pseudomonadota; class Alphaproteobacteria; order Rhodobacterales; family Rhodobacteraceae; genus CANMUM01. The sequence continues at coordinate 6,024 of CANMUM010000024.1, forward strand.
CTTCGCGCGAAACGCGGCCTTTGAGATATCCATCAATTGATGAGTTTGCCAAAAACTGAAAAGCTATTGGCTCATCCGCTTTAAAATTATCGCTAAGAACAAATTCTCTAAGCTGACTGGCCACGCGTTTTGAAAGGATTTTGCCCTGATCTTTTGGCGAAAGTTCGGTAACAATTCCAGCATTCGTGACCGCTTTTTCAAAATTGGCAGTGATAATTTTTTGATATACGCCTGTCTTCAGTAATGCCTTTTCGGCATTATCCACCTCTTCTTGAGAGATCATAACTTCAAAGCTGACAAAGCTTTGCTGGAAAGCGGAAGAGCCACTGCGAATGATTGTGAAAATCAAAACTGCAAGCATGGCAAGGCCAACAGAGATCGCAATAATCCCATATGCTCGGAATCGTTTTTCAGCGCGATTGCGGCTTGCTGTACGCTTGTCAGATGCGAATAATGATGAATGGGTCAATCGTATTGCTCCCGATATTTGCGCACGATGTAGAGCGCGTAAACATTCAAGCTAAGGGTTAAGAGAAATAAGGTCAGTCCTAGGGCAAATGCGACCAGCGTTTCGGGTGACTCGAAGTTCCCGTCACCTGTGAGCTGAGCGACAATGCGTGCAGTAATCGTAGTTGCCGCTTCAAAAGGATTGAGTGAGATCTGGGCCAGAGCACCGGCGCCCATCACGACGATCATAGTTTCACCGATAGCGCGCGATGCGGCTAGCAAAATAGCCCCAACAATCCCAGGTAAAGCTGCAGGTAGGATAACTTTTTTCACGGTTTCAGATTGCGTGGCTCCCAGCCCATATGATCCATCGCGAAGAGATTGCGGGACGGCATTGATGATGTCATCAGATAGAGATGAAACGAAAGGAATAAGCATAATGCCCATAACGATTCCTGCTGTTGCAACCGAGCGAGCACCTTGCATCCAGTTTACGCCTAGAAAACCACCATCACCGAAAAACGTATAAAGCAATGGTCCAAATGTTGTGAGAGCGAATAGACCGTAAACAATGGTCGGAATGCCCGCGAGTAATTCGATTAAGGGTTTAGCAAATGACCGTAGTTTTGGGCCAGCATATTCGGATAAGTAAATCGCAGCAAAAAGCCCAATAGGCACAGCAACAAGGAGCGCAACGATCGATATTGAGATCGTTCCCCAAAGCAAGGGTAAGAAGCCAAGTTTGCTGTCACCAGAGAAATTTGGCGCCCATTCTGTCCCAAAGAAGAATTCAATCGGAGAATAAATAGAGAAGAATCGAATTGATTCTGAAATTAAGGACAGGAAAATTCCGATGGTTGTGAATATCGCTATGGAAGCCGCAGCAATCAATAAGTAACGTATAGCTGTTTCAACCGTATTGCGCGCGCGATATTTACGATTGGTTTGCTTGATAGCGAAAATGAACCCCACAATGCCAGCGAGAAGCGCAATAATTGCGCCTATGCCGAGTATATTGCTACCTTCAGGCAAACTTAAGTTGATAACTGAAAATACAAAATAGACAAGTAAAGCAGGGATCAATGTGAATACAATGACATTCCAACCATAATAATTTGGACGGGAGTGAAGAAGCTTTTCATTGCCAGAGACTGAAGCAATGGCTCTTGCGCGACCGCCAAAATAGCCGCCAATCGTTAATGTCACAAGAGCGAGCCAAAGTATTGTTGTGGTCATAGGGTTCCCCGATGGTAAAAGCAGATTCGAAATTCTGCTTTTTTGTTAACATATTTGTTTGAGCTTACATAGTCACTTCATCAGCAATTGCAGCTTGTGTAGCTTCAATTTCTGGATCAGATACAAGACCGTATGCTGCAAGTGGGCCATCAGGTCCTGCGACTTCTGCAGCCATAAAGAATTGAGCAAATTCTTTAAGGCCAGGGATGCTGCCGATATGTTGTTTTTTGATGTAAAAATAAAGTGGACGCGAAACAGCATAATCACCCGTTGAAATTGTTTCCGTTGAAGGGATTACACCTTCCATTGGTGCAACTTGCAGTTTATCCGTGTTGTTTTCGTAAAATGCGAGACCAAACACACCAATTCCATTTTTGTCGGAAGTGATTGAGGCAAGCGTTTCAGTATAATCACCATCGATATCCACAGAAACCCCATCTGTGCGAACCTTCATACAAGCGGCTTCAGCAGCATCATGTTTGGCATCATCATCGCCCGTTGCAGCTTCTATTAGCGCAGCCATAGTGCCGTCAGCTTCACAGCCAACAAGAAGAACTTTCTCTTCAAAAACTTCACGTGTTCCGTGCTTTGTGCCTGGGATAAACGCGGCTATCGGCTGGTCAGGGAAATCTGGATTGATTTCATTCCAGTTTGTATAGGGATTTTCAACAAGCGCCCCGTCGACCAAGACTTCCGCAGCAAGAGCTTTGTGCCAATCTTGGGTTGTGAATTCAAAAGCATGACCATCAATATCTGATGCGAAGACAATGCCGTCATAACCGATACGAACTTCGATAATATCCGTTACGCCAGCCTCCGCACAAACCTCAACTTCTGAAGATTTGATTTTGCGTGAAGAGTTTGCAATGTCGATTGTATTTTCGCCGACACCTTCGCAGAATTTTTTCAAACCCGCCGATGATCCACCTGATTCAACAACAGGCGTTGGGAAATCTGAGTTTTCGCCAAATACCTCAGCAACGATAGCTGAATAGGGCAAAACTGTTGATGAGCCTGCGATCTGAATTTGATCGCGTGCAGAGGCAGCCCCTGCAATCGCAACAGTTGATAAAAATAAGGCAATCTTAGTCAATTTCATAAAGCTCTCCTTTAGCATTTTTTAGACTGAAACATCTTGAATGGTTTATAATCCATTAATGATTCAATAATGTGACAATGTAATATATTGATATTATTTGATATTTATCCAAAATGTAAAACGTGAACCTTTATCTATCTTCGAATCGACCTCCAAAGAACCGCCATGGCGAATCAATATATGCTTTACAATTGCGAGCCCAAGACCTGTTCCTGTTTTCTGGGCAGCACCAGCTCGGTAAAACCGTTCACTTAATCGTGGGATATGTTTTGCGTCTATGCCTTTACCATTATCTTTAATGGTAACGCCAATCTGGCCTGTTTTTTTTGCGCTTTCTGGTGCGCGCAAGATTTGAACCTCATCTGCTCCACCATGTTTGATCGCATTTTCGATAAGATTTATGAGCACTTGTGTAATTTGATCTTCATCACCGCGCACGATTTGGATGCCATCACCAAAGATATTTTTTATGACGGCCTTTGGATTTTTGGTGTTGTAGATAGCGATTGTCTGTTTGATTATGTGGGCAAGATCAAATTGCGCGTCTTTATCGATGGGGCGTTGATCCTCGATTTTGCTTAATGACATGAGATCATCAATGAGACGGAGCATGCGATCGGCCTGAGATTTCATAATTGGCAAGAAACGATCTGCTGCTTGGCTATCATTTTTATTCTCAGTAAGTGTTTCAATCCCTCCTTGTATGGTTGTCAATGGCGTGCGCAATTCATGGCTGGCATTTGCAATGAAATCTCGCCGAACCGCTTCGTTATGCGCAGTTTTCGTGATATCGTGGAACTCGATCATTGTGCTCGCATTTAATATCTCATCAAAAGGAGCGGATAGGAGTGAGAACCGTGCTTCAAATACTTTATTTAAATATCGGGTCGATTTGTAGATAAGCGGCGCAGTTTCATGACCAGAAGTCGCTTGTGCAACGGCATCTATTAGAGCTGGCGTCCGAAATGCCTGTGCAAATGCTTGATCCACCTCTACATTTGGAAAGAGTTCAAAAAGTGCATCATTAATCATGACGATGCGGCCATTTTGATCCAGCAGTAATGTGGCTCTTGGAGCCGAGCGAATGTAGTTCTCCAGAACATCAGGAGCAAGATATGCGGGGATTTGTGGTGTCACTATGGGCGTTGACTTCTCGGAATGCGTGGACAAGATCATCAGAATAAAGATAAGCCAAATAATCAGCCATGGCGCACCAAATATACCAAGGAGCGCTGTTGCTGTTCCCCCAAATATCAAGGGTTTGAATTTTGGGTGTGACCAGATTTTTTTCACGATTGCACATTTTCTTTATTTTAGTAAACATATACTTATATGATATATGTGTCATTATTATGTCAGCAATGTGAAATAAATACCATGATCAAATATAGTTTGAAATGTTCGAATAATCATTACTTTGAAAGCTGGTTTAAATCGGTTTCTGATTATGATCGTTTGGAGGCGGCTAATTTGTTGAGCTGCACTATTTGCGAAAGCTCGCAAATTCAAAAAGAACTTATGGCACCAAATGTTCCAGCTAAAAATCGAGCGGGTCATTCTCCAGAGTTTGAAACGGCTGTGAAGGCTGCAAAAGAAAGTCTCAAAGGTGCAAAAAATGTTGGATGGCAATTTGCAAACGAGGCGCGCGCTATTCATTATGGTGATAAAGAGGAAAAGCCAATTTATGGACGCACAGAACCAAGCGAAGCGCTTGATTTGATTAAGGAAGGCATCAATATTGCACCATTACCATTTGATCCTGATGCAAAAGACAACTAGTCTGGTATAAATTGCGTAAGGAAAATGTGAATGCCCCATTTGAGCCCGACCGAAGAGATACTCGAAAAATTAATCGCATTTCCAACAATCTCATCTGATAGCAATCTGGATATGATTACCTTCATGGCGGATATGCTCGAGGACATAGGCGCGCGGGTTAAGATCATGCATGATGAGACTGGCAAAAAGGCAAATCTATGGGCCACGCTGGGACCCGATATCGATGGAGGCATTGTCCTTTCGGGGCATAGTGATGTGGTTCCCGTGGCTCAGCAAATCTGGTCGAGTGATCCATTTGAAATGCGCATAGATAATGACAAGCTATATGGGCGGGGCACCTGTGATATGAAGGGTTTTTTAGCGGCTTGTTTGGCTGTAGCCCCAAAATATGCAGCGCGCGAACTTAAACGTCCTGTTCATTTTGCATTCACTTATGACGAGGAAACGGGCTGTATTGGTGCGGCTCATTTGGTCCAAGCTATTCGAGATTCGGAAAAGAAACCCGCAATGGCGATCATCGGTGAGCCAACCGAGATGAGGGTGATAGAAGGGCATAAAGCTGTTTGCGAATATACCGCAACATTCAAGGGGCTTGAGGGCCATGGTTCTGCGCCAGATGTTGGTGTGAATGCTGCCGAATATGCCGTAAAATATGTATCTAAACTTTTAGAACTGCGCGAAGCTCTCAAATTGCGGGCGCCCGATTGGAGCCGCTTTGAGCCACCTTGGACAACAATTAATATCGGCAAGATCGAAGGCGGCATGGCTCATAATGTGATTGTGGGGCATGCCGAAGTTGAATGGGAGATGCGCCCAGTTCACAAGGCTGATGGCGATTTTGTGAAAGGTGAAATGCAGGCCTATATTGATGATGTCCTTTTGCCTGCGATGCAAGCGGTACATTCCAGCGCGTCAATATCTGTTGAAAGCATTGGTGATGTTGTCGGGCTTGAGCCTATGGAAGATAACGAGGCGAAACGTGTCGTGATGAAGCTCACAGGTGCGAATCAAGCTGATCTCGTGGCATTTGGAACGGAAGCTGGGCTTTTTCAGTCTATTGGTATGAGCGCAGTGCTTTGCGGCCCTGGGTCAATTTCACAAGCACATAAGCCCGATGAATTTATCGCCCGCGACCAACTCAAGGCCTGTGATACGATGCTAGAAAAGCTTGTGGAGTTTTTGGTTTAGGAAGTCAGCTATTATGGAAATTATTGTTGAAGATGCGCGCGAACCCGTTTGGGCAGATGAAAATAAAACGATGATTGATCTCGTCGTGAAATTTGCAGATATGAAAGTGGAAGTACCTTTTACTGCAAGCCCAACTGATAATGAGATACATGGGCGCTATCTGTTTAATAAGGCAAAAAATGGTGATTTTGGAGAAGTTGCGGAATTTAAATCTAGAAATACTGCTGCTTATAAGCCTGCAAAAGCTATTCACGATCCAAAATTACAATCAATTATTGATTTGGCTAACCAAGAGGTGGCTAGCGCATCGACTAGGGCGATTGTGCTCATTTGGGCTGCCTGCATTGAGGACGCGTTATACGAACTACTTACTAATTATTTAGTTAAGGATAAAGTTTCAGAAGACCTTTTAATGAAAGCTGATGGCCCGCTTCATAGTTTTATGTCACGCGTTAAAATTTCATTTTCGCTTGGTTTGATTTCAAAATCTGAGATGAATATGTGTAAAAACATAGCAACTATTCGCAATTATTTCGCTCATAATTGGAACATAGCTGAAACCTTTGAAGACATTAAAGAGGGGAGTAAACAATCTAATTTAGAAAAGAAATTTAAAGCGATTTATAATGCGAGCCATTCTGAATTATTTCATTGGCAAGATAATATTGACTATTGCGTACATCGTTTTTATTCTTCCTCGTGTGGCGCGCTCTTGTTGCACTTAAGAGGACGTGCATTGGGAGATGATATAAAGCGTAGAGAATTGCGACAATATTAATACCGATATTCGGCATAAATTTTTGATAAATCACCTGCCCACGCGCCATTAAACTTGGCAAGAAGCTCATCAGATTGCGACTGGCCATTGTCAAGAATTTCACGAAGTGGGTTGAGGAAAAAGCTTTCATCGGCATGTTTACCATTTTGTGAAGCATAGCCGCGTGATGAAAGTCCGCCAGCTGAAATATCCAAAATTTGTTTTGCGAACATGCTTAATGACTGCCCATTCACATTGGCGCGTAGTCCATATTTGGCTGCATCCATGCGCAATTTCTGACGCATTTCTGCGCTCCACCCATCAATAAGCTGATAGGCCGCATCAAGTGCCTGATCATCATATAGAATACCCACCCAAAAAGCGGGAAGGGCGCAAAGTTTTGACCAAGGCCCACCATCTGCTCCACGCATTTCCATGAATTTTTTAATGCGAGCTTCTGGGAAGCAAGTTGTCAGATGGTCTGCCCAATCGGAGATTTGTGGCTTTTCACCAGGAAGCGCAGGCAGCTCGCCCTTTAGGAAATCACGAAAGCTCATGCCGCGTGCGTCGATATATTTTCCATCGCGATAGACAAAATACATCGGCACATCGAGCGCAAAGTCAGCATAACGCGAAAATCCCATTCCATCCTCAAATACGAAAGGCAGCATGCCTGTGCGTGCGGGATCGAGATTATTCCAAACATTTCCACGCCAACTTTGCCAGCCATTTGGCTTGCCTTCAAAGAAAGGTGAGTTAGCAAAAAGTGCATTGGCGATGGGTTGAAGAGCGAGAGAAACGCGCAGTTTTTTTACCATATCGGCTTCAGATGAGAAATCGATGTTCACTTGAACAGTTGTGGTGCGATACATCATGACCTTGCCCATTGTGCCGACCTTATCCATATAATCGGTCATCAGGCGGTAACGACCTTTGGGCATCACAGGCATGTCCTCATGGGACCAGATAGGCGCTGTACCAAGGCCGATGAAATCAATGCCCATTGGTTCGGCGATTGAGCGAACTTGCTTAAGGTGATCGCCAACTTCATCGCAAGTTTCAAAAATGCTTTCAACAGGCGCGCCTGAAAGCTCAAGCTGCCCACCGGGTTCAAGCGATACATTTGCGCCGTCTTTCACACAACCGATAATTTTGCCGTCTTCAAGAACGCGTTCCCATCCGAACTTATCGGCGAGAGCATTGAGAATCGGTTTTATGCCATTTTCATAGCCAATGGGTTTTTGAGTTTCGCGGAAATATCCAAATTTCTCATGCTCAGTACCGATGCGCCAATCTGATTTGGGCTTATTGCCCTTCTCGAAATACTCAACGAGCTGATCATAACTTTCAATTTCGCCGCCGCCTGATTGTGGAATGGACATATGCGCTCCTTGTAGCGTTAAATGTATATGTTGGCCTTTACGCGATAAAAAACAAGACTTCAAAACAATATATTCGAAATTGTACAAACTTGGTGTAGAAAATGCATAAATATCAAGGTTGAATCAATAAATACAGAGAAACTGGTTGATAAATATAAGAATATTTTCTAATCATTGATGGAATAGGAGTCTATGAACAATGACAAGATCAGAACTCGTTGCAAATATTGCGGAAAAAAACCCACATCTAAGCACAGATGATGTTGAGAGAATGGTTGGCACAATATTTGAAGAAATCATTGAGGCGCTAGAGCAAGGCAATCGCGTTGAGTTGCGCGGTTTTGGCGCGTTTTCCGTGAAGGAGCGTGGTGGATATACTGGACGAAATCCGCGTACAGGGGAATCCGTAGAAGTTCCTCCTAAATTTGTACCAGCATTTAAGGTTGGTAAGCAATTGCGAGAAGAACTCGCAGGAAAAGCAAAGAGATAAATATGAAATATATCCGTTACGCACTTTATGCATTTGTAAGCATATTCTTTATTCTTTTGGCATTTAACAATAATGATCCAGTGGATTTTGTTCTCGTACCCGATTTTATACCTGGTATAAATGAGATTTCAGTGACTGTGCCATTATTCATAGTGACGCTTGGTGCGCTTTTGGTTGGCCTTGTACTTGGCTATATCTTTGAATATGTGCGCGAAGCACGTATCCGTCGCAAAGCATCACGCGCGCAAAAAGAGCTGAAAAAAACAACTGCGGAACTAGAGTCTTTGAAAAAAGAAGCTGGTAAGCATGATGATGACGTCCTCGCTATTTTAGAATGATCAGTGTCAAAATTTGTGGCCTAAAGACGTCTGAGCATATTGCGGACGCTGCAAAGGCTGGTGCGCGTTATATTGGCTTTGTATTTTTTGAAAAATCGCCACGTTTTGTAACCAATGCGCAAGCACGTGAACTTGCCGTTGATGTGCCTCTTGGTATTATGAAGGTTGGCCTCTTTGTAGATCCAAGCGATGCTTTTTTGGATGATGTTTTGGCGAATGTTCCCCTTGATATGATACAGCTTCATGGTGAAGAATCGCCATTGCGCGTGGCTGAAATTCGCAAACGCTATGGCTTGCCGATCATGAAAGTGTTTGGGGTGTCTCAAGCCTCCGATTTAGACGATCTTGAAAGCTATAGTGCTGCGGATCAATTCTTGTTTGATACTAAGCCGCCCAAAGATGCCGACTTGCCCGGTGGAAATGGTATAGCATTTGACTGGACGATTCTTGAAAAAGCAGAGATTAAGAAGCCGTGGATGCTAGCGGGAGGACTAAATGCAGAAAACCTGGCTCAAGCGGTCGAACTTTCCGGGGCTTTGCAAGTTGATGTTTCCTCAGGGGTTGAAAGCGCTAAAGGTATCAAGGATAAGAAGCTAATTAACGAATTCATTACTGCTGCAAGGAAACTAAAATGACGACACCCAATAGCTTTCGTACCGCCCCTGATCACGATGGTCGTTTTGGAATTTTTGGCGGACGGTTTGTTTCAGAAACTTTGATGCCCCTCATCTTAGAGCTTGACGCTGAATATGAACGCGCGAAACTTGATGAGAGCTTTTGGGATGAAATGGATGACCTTTGGGAGCATTATGTCGGCCGTCCAAGCCCGATGTATTTTGCGCCGCGTCTCACAGAAGAGCTTGGTGGAGCGAAAGTCTATTTTAAGCGCGATGAGCTGAATCACACAGGCGCACATAAAATCAACAATGTGCTGGGTCAAATTTTGCTCGCACGCCGTATGGGAAAAACACGTGTGATCGCTGAAACAGGCGCAGGTCAACATGGCGTTGCGACGGCGACTGTTTGTGCGAAATTTGGTTTGAAATGTATTGTATTCATGGGTGCGACAGATGTCTCTCGTCAAGCCCCCAATGTATTCCGTATGAAGCTTCTCGGTGCAGAGATCGTTCCTGTAACAGCAGGGCGCGGCACCTTAAAAGATGCGATGAACGAAGCGATGCGTGATTGGGTGACCAATGTCAAAGAGACATTTTACTGCATCGGAACGGCGGCAGGCCCACATCCTTATCCAGCAATGGTACGCGATTTTCAAAGCATTATTGGCCGTGAAGCCAAGGAACAGATCATGCGCCAAGAAGGTAGGCTGCCTGATGCGCTCGTTGCTGCGATTGGTGGCGGCTCGAATGCAATTGGGCTGTTCCATCCATTTTTAGATGATGAAAGCGTGAAAATTTATGGTGTTGAAGCGGGCGGTCACGGTGTTGATGAGAAAATGGAACATGCGGCGTCGCTCACAGGCGGCCGCCCTGGGGTATTGCATGGAAATCGCACTTATCTGCTTCAAGATGAAGATGGACAGATTATCGAAGGACATTCCATTTCGGCGGGCTTAGATTATCCAGGTATTGGGCCAGAGCATTCATGGCTTCATGATATTGGTCGCGCAGAATATGTGTCGGTGACCGATGCGGAGGCACTCGATGCATTCCAATTCTCATGTCGAACTGAAGGGATCATTCCGGCCCTTGAGCCTGCTCATGCCTTAGCATATGTTAGAAAACTGGCTCCGACTATGAAAAAAGATGAGATCATCATTATGAACATGTGCGGACGTGGTGATAAGGATATTTTCACTGTTGCGGGTGCTTTGGGTCTTGATATTCAAACAGGCTAGAATTTCGCTTGTTTATCAAAATTCTTCTGGACAATATCATCAATTTAGCCAAGATCATATTTATCTTCCAAGGAGTTCGATATGATCACGAATACGCAACGCGGTACAATCGCAATGGTTCTCGCTGCGACGAGTTGGGGTTCGTTCTCGCTCATATTTGCACAACTCAAATCCATGCCGCCCGTTGATATTGTATCCTATCGGGTGATCTTTGGGCTGGTGAGCATTCTTATTTGGCTCGGCATTAAGGGGCGGTTGCGTGAACCTTTTGCCGTGCTGAAAAATAAGCGAGAAACCCTGTTGATATTTATTGCAGCATTAATGATTGCAATGAATTGGCTTGGGTTCGTTTATGCCGTTACAATTGGTAAAGCTCTCGAAGCAAGCTTGGGGTATTTTTTATTCCCTCTTGTGACGATCGCATTTGGCACGCTCATCAAGAAACAAGCTTTGCGCCCTGCACAATGGATTGCCATTTGTCTTGCCTTGATTTCGGTTGCTGTGCTCACATACGGCCTTGGTCATGTGCCATGGATCGGGATATTTCTTTCAGTATCCTTTTCCACTTACGGGCTTGTTAAGTCTTATTTATCAACTGGCGCTGTTATTTCAGTTGCCGTTGAGAATATCTTATTATTGCCCCTTATAGTCATCTGGCTTTTATGTTTTGGCAGCTTTGGCGCAGAATTTGAACTCTCCATAACTCAGATCGGGTTGCTCGTCTTGGTGGGTGTTATAACGGCAATCGCACTTATTTTGATGTCATTTGCAACAAAGAATATCAGCTTTTTTGCTGTCGGCATGCTCGCGTTTTTAAGCCCGATTTTGCAGGCGTTTAATGCTGTGTTTTTCTTGGATGAGCCACTGAGTTATTGGCATAAAATCGCGCTGCCAATTGTGCTTTTGGGCTGCGCGATCTATTGCTTTGATCTTTGGAAAAAGTCTCATAGGCTCAGTTAGTTTTCTAAATGCTTCAGGATTATAGGTTAGTAAGAATCGTAATTATATAGAATAGTCTCAAAATTACGTTGAGCTAAATCTTCTGGCCTAATGATGAACGAACCTGTCCCCACATCGCCCCACATGAGATGCTTGCCAGAATCAAATGCGACTAGCCCATGCGTATAGTCTTGCAGATCAAGGCTTATATATTCTCGTGGATCAGACTGAACGAAAAACGGATGACCGCCTATAACGATACCATGAGGCTCATCTTTACGCCATTGATCTGTGTATTCATAAAAATCAATCGTATCAATAAAGTATTCCTCAATGGCCCAGTAGTGCTCATATATTCGGTAATCGTTGAATGTTGGGCTCATTTGAGTGGCTTTCCCAAATTTCAATTTATAACCAACCTCCCACCAATTATCATATTCAAAAGGCGTAAATACCTCTGGCAAACCGTCACCATTGATACCGTCTGGAAACATGTTCCACATCGTCATATCGTCAAGGTTTTCGTGCCAAATAACTTTTATATCTGATTCAGTTTGTGATTTTCCTGACAATTCTAATCCATACAAATCATCAGCTGCAAAATAAAACTGGAGAAGCCCGTGATCTGGAAAACTCTCAAGCTTAGGCATATCACTGAGATTGATCTGTGCTAAAAATGCTAACGGAAACCTACCTTTGGCGTTTGGTTTGGGTAAATTTTTTGGCCAAGCTGGCATTCCCCCCAATCTACTTTCAAACAATTGGTCGGATTCTTTGTCGCTAACTTCCACGGGAATAGCGGGTAGGGCTAATTTTTTGCGCATTTCAAGGAGTAAGTTGACCTTCGATTGAAATTCTTCAACTTTATCAGGTCGAATTTTATCGATGGGTATATTTTGGCGAGAATTTCCTACCCTATGTACAATACCAACATATATGAGTACTCCAATTAGAATCAACAACATAGAAAAAACCCATTTCATATTCTATACCTGCCTTTGATTGCCAAATATAATACACCGATATTTGAGGTTGTTAGTTGCCTGTATCAAACTGTTCTAAATATGTCGTAAGCTGACGGTTGACACGCAAGAAAGTCGCGCGGCGCGAAAACTCCTTGATTTTAGATGCGCCGATATATGTGCCTGTTGAGCGGAGCGCTCCAAATAGATCTTGCAAGAAATTTTCAAGATCACCCTTATAAGGCATCAAAACTTCACGACCCTCTGATGCACGGTGCTTATCTTTTTTGCCATAAAACTCTTCCATGGCTTTGTTTGATGATGATCCGAAATATTCTTTATATTTTTTGCCGTTCTTCTCAACCAAATTTCCTGCGGATTGATCATAACCAGAAAAGAGCGAACCCATCATATTGAAGTCGGCGCCGCCACAAAATGCTTTCGCAACGCATGAGGGGAACTGTTGGCCGCCATCAGCAATCACAAGCCCGTTGCCACCTTCATTATTTATTCCATGAGCGGCATCTGCACATTCAATAACTGCGGAGAGCTGAGGGTATCCAACGCCAGTCATGCGGCGCGTCGTACAAGCTGAACCAGGGCCGATGCCAACTTTTACAATATCGGCGCCATTTAGGATAATTTCTTCGGTCATCTCATTGGTGACAACATTTCCTGCGATGATAATATGCTCTGGGCAAAGCGCGCGGAGTTCACGGATCTTTTCCAAGAAGCGCTCAAGATAGCCATTGGGAACATCGATACAAATAAACGAGAATTTATCGAGCAAATTGCGCTCTTTCATTTGTGCGAGATGCGCGAAATCTTCATCACGAATGCCCAGTGTGTAGGCGATATAATCGGGCGCATCAAAGTTTTTGAAAAACTCTTCATATTGCTCAATGGAATAGTATTTATGTAAGGTTGTAATGATTTTGAAGGGCGCAAGATAGGCTGCCATTTCAAATGTCCCACAAGTCGCCATATTGGCGGTCATAACCGGGATTCCGCGCCATTTTTTTGGACTATGATAGAAAGAAAAGCTGCGCTCAAGATTAACATCTTTACGGCTTGTCATTGTGCTGCGTTTTGGGCGTAGCAAAACATCGGAGTAATCGAGCTTTATTTCTTCTTCAATACGCATAGGGATTCCTTATTTATAGCCGTATATTGGTAGCGTTTGTAATGATCAAAAACAAGGAAAGATTTGAGGCAGAGATGCTAGGATGCCTGTATGCTTGCCTAAAACACCAAAAGCATGGTATTGGGCAACAATGAATTTTAGGAGCTAATCAATTGGTAGCAAGCATTCCCGGTAGTCCAGTCCAACAATGGATCTTTTCGATGGTTGTTGTTGGAGGCGTTAGCGCGGTTGCCGTTCAGCAAATGCGTGAACCTGAGGTGGTGCCCCCTGTCGAGGTGGTCGTTGCACCTCTTGTTGAGGTTGTGCCTGAATTGCCAAAAATAGCTGAGCCTCCAGTTGCAGAAGTGGTTCGAATCGACGGTGAAGTTGCGACCATTGCAGGAACGGGCCAGCCAGGCGAAGAGATTATTATTATGGATGGTCATGATGAGTTGGCGCGAACAGCTGTTGGTGCTGATGGGACCTATGCAGTCGTATTCGATTATGAAGTTCCTGAAAACGGTGCGCATATTGACGTTGTTGAAACAAATGGCGAAGGCGAAAATATTTCGGCAGAAAACTCAATAGCCATATTGCCACGAGTAGGTGCAGATCCAGAACTGGCAAAACTTGAAGGAAATATTATCAAGGTTGAAGTCGATAATCGTGATGAGCTTACCTTTGCGGGCATGGTTTATGGCGATGGAGATGATCCCGTCATCTCTGGAAGCTCAACGCCAAAAACGACTCTTAATATAACGGTTAATGGTAAACCCATGGGCACTACTGATGTGGATGATGATGGCAATTGGAGCATGAAGCTTGCAGGGATCGAAGTTGGTAAGCATATTTTGGGGCTATCTAGTGATGATGGACAATCATTTGACGTGCCGATTGAGCGTGCTGCGATTGAAGTGGTTCAGAAAATTACACGCGGTGATACATTGTGGCGGATTGCCGAGCTGCGTTTTGGTGATGGAAATCGTTACACGGATATTTACAATCTTAATGCTGATAAAATCAGAAACCCAGACCTTATCTTCCCGGATCAAAATATCACATTACCCGTAGAATAGATCATTTTCCTTCAAAGCTTGGGGCACGTTTCTCGTTGATCGCGGCCATAGATTCAGCGAAATCCTTTGAGGCAAAACATCTGGCAATGCGTGTGCGTGCTGCTTGATCATCGGGAGTGCATGATGCAATTGATTGCTTCATACCGCTCAGTGCAAGTGGTGCTAGTTGCACAATTTTTTCAGCGCGTTCGGTTGCTAATTTCAATGGCTCCTCTGAAAGCATATCCACGCAACCAGTTTCTAAGAGCGCATCACCCGTGAATGTTTCTAGTCCTAAGAATAGTCTTTTGGCAATTTGTTGTCCCACGACATCGATCACGCGCGAAATACCTGATGGCTCATAGTGCACGCCGATAGCCGCAGCGGGAATTTTACATTTCGCAGATGGTAGTGAAATTCGGAAATCAGCCGAAAATGCGAGCTCTGCACCCCCTCCAACAAAATGGCCATTTAAGGCCGCAATCACAGGCATATGAAGTCCTGCTATTCGTCCACATAGTTTATTGAGAGGGTTATTTGTTGACCAATCACCAATCTGCAAAGACGCAAATTCAACCCCCGCACAAAAACTATTGCCAATGCCTGTGATGATCACGACACGTGGTTTTTCGCGTTCAATATGATCGATGATATTGGAGAATGCATCAAAATCATCATGCGATAGGGCATTTTCCCGCTCTGGGTTGAGAAGCGTAATTATTGTGATGTCACCGTCTTGGTAACCGATCATTGCAAATCAATCATTACAGGCACATGGTCTGATGGTTTGATTTTTCCACGATATGCTTTGAAGTGCTCAACTGACTGAATATGTGATGTGAGATTTGGTGTGCACCAGATGTGATCGAGACGACGTCCGCGATTTGATTTTTCCCACTCCTTGCCGCGATAAGACCACCAGCTGTAAAGTTTTCCTTCGGGATGAGTTGTGCGAACGGCATCTACCCAGTCACCTGCGTCTTGAACTTTTGCCAATGTCTCAACTTCGATGGGCGTATGGGACACAACTTTCAAAAGCTGCTTATGGGACCAGACATCGTCTTCAAGAGGCGCGATATTGAGGTCGCCAACAAGAATAGCTTTTTCAGGTTTGTTCGCCGAGAAATATGCACGCATTTCTTCTAAGAAATCAAGTTTATGCCCGAATTTCTCATTGATCTCGCGATCAGCTTCATCACCACCTGCGGGCACATAAAAGTTATGGATAACAACACCATTTTCAAATTTTGCACCAATATGACGAGCATCATTTCGTCCACACATATCAAATGCGATTTCTTCGACAATAGGGCGTTTGGACAATATCATCACACCATTATAACCTTTGAAACCACGCGATACTTGATGGGCGTAACCCTGCTCTGCAAAAAATTCTAAAGGCAATTTCTCAACGGGCGATTTGGTTTCTTGTAAACATAAAACATCGGGCGTTGCTTCATGCAAAAATTCGGCGACAAGTTCCGCGCGCAGGCGCACTGAGTTAATATTCCATGTCGCTATTTTCATTTTGTCTCTCCCAATTGGTCGCCTATGTTAAATTCTAAACCGCGCAGCACTTCTTGTGAAGCCATTGCGCGTTTGCCTTCGCGTTGTAATGTGATCGGGCGGATGGCTCCGGAACCACATGAAATTGAAAAATTTGCGTCAAAAACGCATCCAGCCTCGGCTTGGTCATTAAGAAGTTCAACTTCATGAAACTTGATCCGTTCACCACGATATGTTGACCATGCACCTGGAAATGGAGAGAGGCCGTGGATATGGTTCTTGACCTCAATCGCGGATTTATTCCAATCAATTTCACTTTCAGATTTTGAAATTTTCTCAGCATATAAAATACCCGTTGATGATTGTGCTACTGGTGTGAGAGATTCAATTTGATCCAGATTATCAATCAGGAGTTTGGCTGATATGTCGGCGAGAGTATTGTGCAGCTCACCAGTGGTTATTTGCTCTGAAATTTGCGTTGATGTTTTTGCGAGCACTGGCCCTGTATCAAGACCCGCTTCCATTTGCATTAAACATACGCCCGTCTCAAAATCACCCGCCATAATCGCACGGTGAATGGGAGCAGCACCGCGCCAACGTGGCAATAGTGATGCGTGCAAATTCACACAGCCAAGACGTGGCGCATCCAGCAATGCTTGGGGCAAAATAAGACCATATGCAATCACAATCGCAATATCGGCGTTGAGTGCATCAAACGCGGCAATATCTTTTGGGTCCTTGAAATTAAGTGGTGTTCGCACGTTCAAACCCGCGCGTTCAGCAAGTGCATGGACGGGGGTAGGGCGCTCTTTTTTGCCACGACCTGCCGCACGTGGGGGCTGTGAATACACGGCGACAATCTCATGGCCGCTTGCAATGAGGCTTGAAAGTGTAGGCACTGAGAAATCAGGGCTGCCCATAAATACAATACGCATCTATGTTTCTCTTGTTTTCAAGGCCGCTTCTTCGCGCTTAAATTTCTTCATTTTCTTTGTGATCATTTGGCGCTTTAATGGGCTGAGGTAATCAATAAATAATTTGCCATCCAGATGATCAAGTTCGTGCTGCGCGCAAGTCGCATAAAGCCCATCAAATTCGGTTTCATGTTCTTTAAAATCACGATCCAAATATTTTATTCTTACGATTTCAGGGCGCTCCACCTCCTCGTAAATTCCGGGGATTGATAGGCAGCCTTCTTCATAAACATTTTTTGCATCCGACCCCCAAGTGATTTCAGGATTGATCATGACAATCGGATCAGGGTTGCCTTCGCGAACAGCATCCATCACGAATAAGCGCTCCATTATACCAACCTGTGGAGCCGCAAGCCCAATGCCCGGTGCGTCATACATTGTCTCGAACATTTGGTCGATTATCTTTTGCAGGCCTTCAATAGGTGCGCTCATATGCGCCGTCGTTTTTTTGAGGCGTGGATCGGGATGAATAAGGATGTCAAATATGCTCATAATGCTTCATAACTTTGCTCATAGGATTTGGCAAGAAGTGCGCAATGTTGCGGAACAATCTTTCGCTTGCTAATATGTTTAGAATTTTGCATTTTGATTGTAATATGAGGAGAGAACATGAATTTTGATGAGATGATCAACCGCGTCGGTACTCATAGTGCGAAATGGGATATGACCAAGCCACTTTATGGCGTTGACCCAAATGAAGGCATCTCAATGTGGGTGGCGGATATGGATTTCCGCCCGCCGCAAGCCGTGAGTGATGCGCTCCAGGCGCGTATTGACCATGGTGTATTTGGTTATTTTGCCGATGATAAAGCCTATACAACAGCGCTTTCAAAATGGCTGCAAACTCGGCATGGTTTTGAGGCCGATCCGCGCCATATGATCCAAGCCCATGGTCTCGTTCAAGGCGTTTCAATGTGCTTAGAAGCACTCACTGAAAAGAACGATGGTGTGATTATTTTTACTCCTGTTTATCACGCATTTTCTCGAACGATCCGAGCTATGGGTCGCGATCTGGTTGAGAGTCCGCTTGTGAACAATGATGGTTTATATGAAATGGATCTGGGTGCGCTTCAAGCTAATCTTAAGGGTCATGAAAAAATGATCATCCTCTGCTCGCCGCATAATCCCGGCGGCCGCGTTTGGACGCGTGAAGAGCTGCGTGCAGTTTATGAATTTGCAAAGAAAAATGATCTTTTGATTGTGAGCGATGAAATTCATATGGATTTGGTTTTTTCTGGTCATAAGCATTATGTGTTTGGGAGTGCTGTGCCGCAAGCCAGTGATCGGGTTGTGTATTTGGTCTCGGCAACGAAAACCTTTAATATCGCGGGGGCGATGACGGGGACATTGATTGCGCAAAACTCAAAATTGTTTAGCAAACTTTCAGCTGTTCAAACGGCATGGGGGATTGGCGCGAATCTGTTTGGTATGATCGCTTGCACGGCTGCATTTGAATCTGGGGAGGAATGGGTTGATGAGGCGGTTCCCTATATTGAAGAAAACGCAAGATTGCTTGCAGAAGGGCTCGCAAAAATTCCGGGTGTCAAACCTATGAAATTACAATCGACATATTTGTCATGGGTCGATTTCCGTGACCTTGGATTGCCTGATGATGACTTGCATCAACGCATTCACGGTCAAGCAAAAATTGCGGCTAATCACGGCGATACATTTGGTGATGCGGGCAAGGGTTTTGTGCGTTTCAATGTAGCGACCCCGCGGGCAAATATATTGCGCGCAATCGAAAATATGCAAGAAGCTTTTAAAGATATTCAGTAAGGCCTCAAAGGCCTTTGCTGTCGGGTCTTGAGGCTTTGAATAATTTGAATGCTGGGCTTTCGGCTATGATGTCAACATTGCCAAAACGTGCGCGAAGGCGATGCTCATAGGGCAAGTGCTTGTTCGCGACCATGTAAAATGCTCCTTTCGCACGAAGAGATTTCGCGGCGGCATCAATAAACGCCATGCCAATTTCTGGATCGCCTTTGCGACCAAGATGGAATGGTGGGTTTGAGATGATCACATCGAAATGTGCCTTCGCGGCTTTATCCACACTTAACCAATGCAAATGCGCGCGCGGATCAGTCACATTTTGCTTGGCGCAATTGGTTGCGAGTGATGAAATTTCATACATGTCCATGCTCACAATTGTATCGTGACGAGCCAAAATTTCCTTGGATATGACACCATAACCACTACCAAAATCTGCAACCATGCCTTTGATCGGCATGTTCAAATTGCCGAGAAGAAATGCAGTGCCGCGATCAATCCCATCAGCTGAGAAAATACCTGGGCGAACATGATATCCATCAGCGTTTTGGCGCGGCAGGTCAGCTTTTTCCCATTCTTCAATCGCGCCCACAGTTGCAGCATTGCGCGTGAACCAAGCAATTTTGCCATGTGACTTGGCTTCCACATTTGGTGTAATGCCAATGGCCTTTAATCCACGAATGAGACTGTCTACACCTTCGTTTTTAGCGCCTTCAACCAAAATGTCGCCGCCTTCTTTGACCATTGCAAATGCACGGCCAATCATCGCCTTATTGCTGCCTGAATGTTTGGTAATAAAAACAAGAGCGCGGTCAAAACCATCAGCGACCTCATTGCCTTCAATTCGTGCAACCACATTCATATCGCGCGCATGCAGCATTGCAAAATCAGCAGCATTGTCTTGCTCAATAATGATGTTGCGACCAAGCTCTTCCAGCCCGTTATCGCGCGATGCGTTGAACACGGCAATATTCTCAACAGGCTCAAGCAGTTCTTGATTGAAGGGTATTAAAAAACGCGGGTCGAACATTAGTCGTCCTTTTCCATTGTACATTGAAGGGGGTGACCATGTTCGCGTGCAAAGCTCATGACCTGCATAACCTTCGTCTCCGCGATTTGGAAACTGAACAAGCCCACAACAGCCGCACCTTTTGTGTGGACTGTCAACATGATTGAGACGGCGGCTGTTTCATCAATACCAAAGAAACGACGCAAGACTTCCACCACAAAATCCATAGGAGTGAAATCATCATTGATCAAAATCACTTTATACATCGGCGGACGTTGAAGTTTGGGCTTAGTTAGCGTAGCGACATCACCGTCTTCATGGGGTTTGTTGGTCTTATCTGTCATCTTGGTTATGTAGTATGCGCGAGGGCTTGGCGCAAGGGGATGCATGAGCAAAGAGAAGATGTGTTTAAGAATTGAGTTCATTTATATGCCGAATATGTCTATATGTCCCCTTGTTTCGCAAAAGCTATGTATAAGGTTGGAAACATCTAAGCGTTAGCTCAGGATGTAGGAAGTTGTTTCAATTTACATTGATAGCAGCATGTAGGAATAAATATCGATGCGAGAGTGAATAAATTATAGAATAATAACTATATCAAGCCTTCAATGATAAGCTTCTCAATCAGCGAGAAAAAAGGTTTCAGTCAATTCGCGAGCAAACAATTTCTAGTTTTGATGTACGTATAGGGATTTTAAAACTTTCTGTAATTTGCAATAATATTGGACCATAGATTGTTGTTGTGGCACGTTCAAATTCGCTTCCTTGACAATACCACTCTTCTTCATAAGTGTTTTCTAAATCTTTTCCGTTTTTGAAAGGGTTTCCATAAATTGTTAGTCCACGGAAACCCTCGTCTACGTTGGAGACTGCAGAGCGTGTGTTTAGTATGTTTGCATGATGCGTATAAGGGCCAGCGCAAATCAAGATAACAAAGAAGCATATGATGAATATTTTTAGGTACATAACTACCTTGTAAACTTCTTATGCTTTAGACGTTTTGGCTCCAATGCATCAGCGCCAAGGCGGCGTTTTTTGTCTTCTTCATAGGCATCAAAATTGCCCTCGAACCATTCGACATGAGCTTCGCCTTCAAATGCCAAGATATGCGTACATAAACGGTCAAGGAAGAAACGATCATGCGAAATGACAACCGCACAGCCCGCGAAATCCACAAGCGCATCTTCAAGTGCGCGGAGAGTTTCGACATCAAGATCGTTGGTTGGCTCATCGAGAAGAAGCACATTGCCCGCTTCTTTGAGAAGCTTCGCCATATGCACACGATTGCGTTCACCACCAGAAAGCAAGCCGATTTTCTTTTGCTGATCAGCACCTTTGAAATTGAATGTGGAACAATAAGCGCGCGAGTTCATTTCCGCGTCACCAAGCTTCACAATATCAAGGCCGTCTGAAATTTCTTCCCACACATTATTATCGTCATTGAGGCTATCACGGGACTGATCAACATAGGAAAGGTCGACCGTGTCGCCATATTCAACAGTGCCTTCATCAGGCTGCTCTTGACCTGTTAGCATACGGAAAAGTGTAGATTTACCCGCGCCGTTCGGGCCGATCACACCAACGATTCCACCAGGGGGCAATGCAAAGTCTAGATTTTCAATGAGGAGCTTATCGCCATAGGCTTTGGAAAGGCCTGCAACCTCGATAACCTTATCACCCAGACGCGGGCCATTGGGGATAACGATTTGAGCGTTGGACAGTTTTTCACGCTCAGATTTTCCAGCCATTTCATTATATGAATTGATACGTGCTTTTGACTTTGCTTGACGTGCTTTTGGAGATTGGCGCATCCATTCAAGCTCACGTGAAAGCGTCTTTTGGCGTGTCTTATCTTCACGAGCCTCTTGCTCAAGGCGTTTGGCTTTTTGTTCAAGCCAGCTTGAGTAATTGCCCTCCCAAGGGATGCCTGCACCACGGTCAAGCTCCAATATCCAAGATGTGATATCATCGAGGAAATAACGGTCATGGGTTACGATCAAGATTGTGCCTTTGTAATCCATCAAATGTTGTTGAAGCCATGCAATTGTTTCGGCATCAAGGTGGTTGGTCGGCTCATCGAGAAGAAGCATATCGGGCGCTTCTAAAAGCAATTTACAAAGAGCCACACGACGGCGTTCACCGCCAGATAAATCCTTCACGCCAGAATCGTCAGGCGGGCAGCGCAATGCTTCCATAGCCACATCAATTTGGCTATCAAGATCCCAAAGATTTTCGGCGTCAATTTCATCTTGAAGCTGTGACATTTCGTCAGCAGTTTCATCTGAATAATTCATTGCAACTTCGTTATAGCGGTCAAGTTTGGCTTTCTTGGAAGCCACGCCGAGCATGACATTTTCGCGCACGGTGAGCGCCTCATCAAGATGCGGCTCTTGTGGTAGATAGCCAACAGTCGCACCTTCGGCGGCCCATGCTTCTCCAACAAAGTCTTTATCAAGACCTGCCATGATTTTCATCAAAGTCGATTTACCAGAACCGTTGACACCAACGACACCGATTTTCACACCAGGCAAGAATGAGAGACGTACATTTTCAAAGCATTTTTTGCCGCCTGGGTAAGTTTTGGACACGCCGTCCATGTGGTAAACATATTGATATGAGGCCATTGGGAATTCCTAACGTAAATTGGTCGTGAATGGGATTAATTTGGATGCAGAGTATATAAATTGTCGGGCTTATTCAACGCCGAATTCGATATTGATCTGTATGGGTACTTGAATTTTAATGGCAAGTCGTGAAAATGAAGAAAATAGGATTTTTGAATATGAGATCAGCATTTAAGCAAACAGGATTTGGGCGTAAACTCTTTATATGTGCAGAGGTGATTGCGATTTGCGCGACTTGTTTTGGCGTTGTGGCATGGATGATGGAATCGGATAATCGTCGCCAAGAACGCAATGCACGCGCATGGGCCATTGTCACAACGCAAGCACCTGGAAATTCTGGGAAGGCAGAGGCATTGGAGTATTTGGCCTCTCAAGATATTCCGCTTGATGGTATCGATATTTCTTGCGCGAGAATGGGCGGAGAATGGGATCAAATAGAGCTGACTTGTGAGCGCCAAATTTATGCTGAGGGACTTCAACTTGTTGGCGCAAGTCTTGATAGTGTAAATTTTTCGGGGACATATTTGGTGAATGCAGATTTCTCAAATGCGACATTGAATTATGCCAAATTTGAAGGCGCATCATTGCTTCATACAAGCTTTGAAAATGCCTCACTCACAGATGCGCGCTTTAATGGTGCGTTTATTGCAGATGCGGATTTCAGTGGAGCAAAAGATATTCCACTGGCTGATTTTACGGATAGTTGGACGATTGAGGGGAGCTTGCCAAAAGGGCTTGCTGGGATAGAGGTTTTGGTTTGCCCAAATATGGAATGGGTGCTTGATGAAACAAAACCAGAAGACGATTGCGCTCCTATGATAATGGAATAAATAATTGCCAATTTGGAATGGTTAACAAGCTAGAAAGCAAATACCGTAATCGCACGGTAATTGGGCGGTAATCGGCATGTATCGTTTTGAGATATTCAAAAATGTTAACAGGGTTGAAACATGACCCATTTGAGGTATGCTTGGCTTATTGTCCAGGGGTCTTTGTAGCACTTTTAAGCCCTAAACAAGCTGTATGCCAACTGTGGTGGAATGGTGATTTGTAGCTTTGGCGAGAAAATTTCGTTGCACAGCTATTCTTCTTTTTCATCAAATATGATCGTCGTATCCGTATAGCCATAATCTGAGGTTGGTTTTGTGGCAATGGCATCGGTAACTGTTCCAACGAGAAGCTCACCAACAGCACCCGCAGCAATGCCGCCCACACCAGTTGCGATACCTGAAAGACTAATCCCCGTACGTTTTTTGCTGGTTTGGATTTGGGTGACGGTTTGGCTTTCAAAACGGCAATATGTAGCGAGGTTTTGATTGCGCTCACCAAAATTGGGAACCATGATAATCGCAGGGGTCAAAAAAGTGAGATTAAAGCCAGAGCCTGTCAATTCACAAAGCGCACCACGGATTTCCTCACCATTTTTGTGCTCGGCGCGAAAGGTGAGGGGCTGATAGCCAATAAGACCTATGCCGCTGAACTCGGCAGTTTTCTCAACCTCGAGCGGGCGCGTGCTGATGGTAAGGGGGCCATTGCCGCCACATGCCATGAGAAAAGCCAATAATATACCTGATGCCTTGTTCATGAATCTTGCTTTCGTATTTTAACTCGTTTGTTAATTTCGCCTTGAGGGGCGCAATTTATTATTTGTGATCTATTATTGAACGTAATCTATTCCGTAAAGTTTATATACGCATGATCAGGGTAGCCCCAAATGTCAAACTCTCTGTCTTGGCTCGTTGCGGCAGTAACAGCTTGAGCCATGACAACTCCGATGAGGCCTTGGCTGCTGCCTGTACGGCGCAATGCCTCATCACGTTCTGCACGCGAAATATTATAGGCTGATAAAGTTGTGCTTGATGTGTCTTCACCTAGCGTGCATGTGATGTTGATCGCAGGAGAGGCTTGGCCATATGATGGTATGACAACGGTCACAGGAGTTGAGAATTCTGTCGTATATCCACGCCCGACAAGGTCACATTGTGCTGCAACTTCTTCTCGTGTGCCATCGCCCTTGAGATATGTATGCACAACAATCTCTTGGTTTGCCAAGATACCTGCCGTTTGGAATCCTGAAACCCGTGTAACATTTATGGATTCTTCAGGTACTGGTAATGATGGAGCACATGCTGCCAGCCCGATTGTCATTGTGCTCAGCATGATCAATTTTTTGTTCATAGTGATTTTCCCCATCAAATCTAGAAATTCTTGATAGCATATTGGCTTATCGTTGACAAATTGCTCTTTAGACACATTTTTTGAGTGCGGCCATGCGTTGATACCCGCGCATGTCGAATTAAAATATTTCGAGTAGGATTCCGATTCGGCCAAAAGGGCGAATCGCTAAAAGGACGAATCTTAGTCTAATGGAGGTTTCTTATACATTATATATATACGGCAGTTCGGTGCCCAACTGGAATCAATATTCGATGAATAAGAATCTTGCCTGGCTTTTGGCGAGCAAAATCACGCAAATGATTCTCATTCTTCATTTATTTTTTAAGAAATGCCGAATTCAAGGGCCTTTAAAACGCCTCCGGGGCCATATTTTCGCCATTGCGCATAGAAATGTTAATTTTTTCTCTTTTTATTTAAAAAAGGGGTTGCGGGATTGTTTGAGTTTCCCTAGAAGGCGTCTACCGACACGGTGATGATTGATTTAGAGATTGTTGTTG